>LXQD01000033.1 GCA_003326215.1 Nostoc minutum NIES-26
ATTCTAGAACGGTAGTAAGGATCGGATATTGAAGTAACTAGTTGTAAAGCACGTTCAGTTTTACCTAATTGAGCGTAAGTAACAGCAATGGGTTCTAATACCAAAACTCGACGAATTGGTTCTTGAGGTTGAATTTGTTGGGCCAACTGAAGCGACTGCGCCAAAATTTGTTCTGCTTGCACTGTTTGTTTAAGTGCTAAATATTCTTGAGCAATAGGAGTTAAAGCTTTAGTTTGAAATTCTGCACCTTTAATAGACTGACTAGTGGTTAATGCTTGTGTCAACAATGATAAAGCTTGTTGTTGTTCGCCAATTATCCGAAAATAATTAGCTATTCTGGTTAAACTTTGAGTTTTTGCAACACTGTAACCACTATTCAAACTCTGGGTTAAGCTTGTTAATGATGTCAACAATTGGCGTAGCTGTGGTTTTTGGCTAGGTTCAATTTGTTGCGCTAATCTTCCTAAGAGTGACTCTTGGGGTAAGTAACTATCGACAAGCTGACTGAGAAAAGTTCTTGTTACTGTTGGATTTTGGGCTTTTAGAGCAATTTGCATAGCTTGGTTAATACGCGTAATTGCTTGTTCATTTTTACCAGCAGGAATATCTTGTTCAAAATCCGACACAAGTATATTAATTTGAATTTGGGTATTTTGCTGCTGCTGTTGTTGACAAGTGGTGGTTTGGGCTAATGTCGGCGATAAAAATATAAAACTAACACTATCTAACAAAGTTAAAAGTGATAAAGTTACAATAAAAACCTGGGAATAAGATTTTCGCATACAAAAGATTGTGCTGTTTTAGTCAATTCCTCTTTTTGTTATACAAGCTATCTTGCGGTTATTACGTAAAAATCATCAAAGACTTTATTTATCGAACCGCAGAGGGGCTAGGGTGCAGAGGAAAAATTATTTGTATCATCGATTTGGTGAAATAGTATGACTCCCCCATCGTGTACCGCCGCATCATCTCCTGCAACTCCACCGCCTCACCATCCGGCGTATACACGACCTCACCCGACATCGCAATCACAATTCTCTGCCGCCTTGCCCACTCGAACCATGCGATCGCAGTAGACTTGGCCTGTTGCGCTTCCGGTTTTCTTCCTTACAAGTACCGACAAACACGGCTTCAGCTACATTTGACTCCTGAATTCTGATAGACATCACACTGAAGCTTTAGCTTGATTCAAGGTTCACGTAGACCTGAGAAAAATCCAAACGCTTCAAGTCTTCTCCATGAATAAGTACTTGTAAATAGCCAGCATCACCAAACATCAAATCAACTTTTCTGTTAGACTCGACCTCCAGTAAGTTATGCCAATTTTGGGCGTGAGTCATGTCTAAAGTTTGACGTTGCTGATAGTTGTAAAGCCATTCGGGGTTCACCTGTCTAACTACATAAGCGTCCTCCCGTGGATCGTGTCCAATGCCCGAAACATGACCGAGCAGTTTACCTACACTGTCTTTGCTGAGAGTTCTACCCAAATCATTTAACTTGAGTTCGTCCAAGTTGAGGCGAGCGCACAGTCCATAAAAATCATTTGTTGCCCAACGTGGGATATCTGGAAAAAGCTCAAACTCCAAACGATGAGTTACTAAATTTTCGTACCAATTTGTAGCCAAGCGAATATCTTCGGGTAATTGTGCAGGCTTTAAAGTTTCGCTTCCATCGTAAAACACCAGTTGTTCAGCACTATTTTCACTTTCATCAGCAAAAAGATAAAGCATTCCCCGCTTTGTCAAAGGATTTTCCGCAAAAGTGGGTAATTCAGCCAAGTTAATCTGCAAAATAAAGCAAAGGTAGCTGTCTAAAGGAGTATTTTTAGGCCAAGGAACCGACAAGGGTAAATCTGGAACTCCCCCAATACGGCTTTGTCCTTTGTGTCCTGCTTCAGCTTGTCCTAGCCTTAACAAGATAGCCGGGCGCACACTTGCCAAAATATCATCTTGATACTCTGATAAGCCATGCTCATAAATCAGCGTTGTAAATTGCTCTAAATCCATGCTTTACCAGCCTGTCTTTGCTTTAGTTCATTAAGCAAAATAACATTGCAGTTTCATTTGGGAGCGATCGCTACTCCTCCCACTTCACCAGCACCCCATCCACCGCCACAAGCCCCCACTGCGGATATTTCACAACTAACTTTTTAATGACAATCCGCAAAGCTGGATCGTCCTGCCAGCCCTCCTGCAAGAAGTCAAATCCAGGATTTTCTTTTAATACCTCTGCCGTTTTTATCTTCTCCATCCTCCAGGGTCGTACCTTTGACCGAAGGGCGATTGCCTCACTCGACCATCTCTTGGAAAATTGCTCCACGCGCGGCACGCCCAAGACCGCATTTTCCGCTTTTTCAGGCTGTGGCACGGGCAGCGCGGAACTGTGACCTTCTCTACGAAACGCTGCGCGAACACGAGGAGCTTGCAATGCTTCACCCGAAACCGAGTAGAGAGCCATCAACGAAGTGGGTTGATTTTTATGTAGCCATGAAGTAGCCCCAAAGAAAATGTCACCTCTTACATCTGACAGAAGTTACTACACCTAAAGCTTTTTATCGTTAATATATCCTCTACCAACAAAACAGACAATAGAAGCAAAGAAAAATAAATTTTGCTGGATTGCTACTTCTGCTATCCTGTTATTAATAGCTTTTTGGTAATTGGCTCAATTTCTTTGCCATCTTGAGTTTTTTATCTGCTTTGAATACGCCTCAATCCATAGAGCGATCGCATCCTCATTTATCCCCCAGCTACCCCTGCCCTTCCCAAGATTCCAGTTGAGCCTTCCGCGTCCTCCAATCCGGCATGATACATGAAAGGGCTTCCCAAAAACGATCGCTATGATTGCGGTGTAGCAAATGAACAATCTCATGAGCTACCACATATTCTAAAACTGACAACGGTGCGTCAACTAACTGCCAGTGAATGCGAATCACGCCATCTTTCCCACAAGTTCCCCAAGTTTGCTTCTCTTGAGACAGTTTGACTGCTGGTGTCTGGACTTCTAATTTACGGGCATATTATATCTTGACTAGATGCTGTACATCTTGCTGTAGACGAACATTTATCTATTAGCTTGACAGAGTTTGAGATTGTCCAGTAGGTTGAGTAGCTAAACCTGTCCTTTTATCAAGTTCTGACACTACAAAGTTTGGAACTCCTAGTTCTTGACCTAAAGCTAAACAACAATCACGTATTGCCAAAAGGAAACCTTTAATTACTTCAACATCTTTAATTGAGTCAGTTTGAGCAAGAAAATTCCGCCAAGAAGCTTCATCATTTTTGTAATAACCTATTAAATGTAGTCCAGCAAGATATTCCGCCAATGGATCTAAAGTAAAGCGAATTTTGTCTTGTGCTGAACCGATAACTTGAATAAGATACAAGCGTTTTTCGAGATGTTCTAAACGTTCAAGAGCAGTATCTTGATCGGGTAGTACGGCTAAAATCAGATCGCGATTAGCACTTGTCGGGCGAAAAGTTTGTTTGAGACATTCCCAAGCTACAAGCTTTGCATCTCTTTGTATAGTGCGATTATCTGGCTCATTATTTGTTGCACCTCGATTCAGTTCGTTGATATACGCTAACATTAAATCTGGAATATTGTTAGGTAAATTGTCTGCAAGCCCTTGCTTAGTAGCAATCATTTGTTCTGCATAAAGTTTTGCTAATAAAACAGTAGTATTGCGTTGACCTACCATTAAAGAAAGACGGCGACAAGCATCAAAATACTCTGCATCATTGAACAAATGACGTTTGCCCCTATATGTTAAATAGGCTTCCATGAAAGATGATAAGTTATTTCCTTCAACGCGCAATGGTTTAATCGTCGTTTTAGGTACATTGTCAAGGGTTTCATCAAGGCGGGAAGTAATGATTAAAGCATTAGCTAAAAAATTTGGATCTGCGGGGCGAATCTCTTTACGTGTTACTTGACTCATTTCCGAAAGATGATCCACAATTACGAGAATACGTTGTTGACGCAGCAAACACTCCAATAATTTTTGAGAAATAGGTTCAGCTTCTCCAAGAAGTGCTTGCAGTTGTCCAGCAATGGTTTTTGTTAAAGCCTGCTCTCCTGCGACAACATCGAAGTCTATTTCTTGCTCAATCAAAACTGGTATCATACGGTGTTTAGAAATGCGTTCCGTAGATTCATCGAACATTGCCCATTTTGCCAGTTGACAAGCAAGACTTGTTTTACCTGCACCACCTTCGCCGAAAATCAGGAGAGTAGAGCGTTGTTTCTCAAAAATTGGTAGTAAATCTTTACCAGTAAAATTAGCGATAGCATTATTGTCTAAAATAACAGGGATCGGAACATAGATAGAACGTTCGCTTACCATCTTTTTCTTGCTAAATCCTTCTTTAGCCGAATCGATATGTACAGCAACCCAAGCATCCAGAACTCTAGGAAGGTAAGTAAAAGGTTCAAGGAAGAGTAAGGTTTGTATAGGTAAAGTTCCACCACCTAGTACATCAGGTAATTTAAATACTGTTAATATTTTCAGAACGTTGTTAATTTTTAGAAGCAAAATTGGACGTAGCCAAAGCAGTGTAAACCACAATGAAGGAAAAAAGATAATGTAAATTATTGCACCTATCAGCCAAGGATATTTTGAGATCAAGTCTAGAGTTCTGGCTAACAAACGGGAGTCTTTTTCTTTTTTCAGAAAATACAAAGAGCGACTTATAGGTGCTTTATATTCATTTGCAAATTTTTCCTTTGAGTTATCTTTAGCTAATATTTTTAAAGCTTTTTCTAGGTTGAATATAGCTATATCTATATCTTCATTTGATAGCTTACTCACATTATCTTGATAACTTTCAGCAAGACTTCCTATACTTAAAATAAAGCTTGTGGGATCAACAACGCTGGTAGGATCGTTCTTTGTATCTATATCTTGCAAAATTTGGATGAGTATAGGCATTGCCGATCGGGCTGAAAAACCTATACCACCCAAAGCATTAGCGACGTTAGAGCGAACTGTCTCGTTTTTATCTTTCTGTAAAACTTCAATAAGTCTTGGAACTATCAACGCTGTTGTTGATGATACTTTTTGCCCAATGCCACCTAAAGCATCAGCAGCATTAGAGCGAACTGTCTCGTTCTTATCTTTCTGTAAAGCTTCAATAAGTCTTGGAATTATCGACGCTGTCGTTGATGGTACTTCTTGCCCAATATCACCCAAGACTTTAGCAGCACTAGAGCGAACTGTCCCGTCTTGATCTTTTTGCAAAGCTTTAGTAAGTGCTGGGACTACTGTTGATGGTACTTCTTTACCTATTGCACTCAGAGCAAGAGTAACGGATGAATTAACTTGTAAGTTTTTATCTTTTAAAGCTACAGTCAAAGCAGGAACTGCTGATACTGCTTCTTTAGCAATATCACCTAAATTAGATGCAGCATTAGAGCGAATTACTGCATCATTCGCTTTTAATTGTTCTATAAGAATGGGAACTGCTTCTGATGCTTTTTTAGAGCCAAATTTATGTATTAATGTTATCGATCTAGTTTCAAAATATTCATAATTATCTGTAATAATTGCTCCCAAAGCGAGGGCTACATTTGAGCGAACTGTTGCGTCTCGATCCTTTTGCAAAGCTCGGGTAAGTGCAGGAACTGCCGACGTTGCTTCTTTGCCAATATAACTTAAAGCTTTAGCAGCATTTAAGCGCACTTTTACATCTTTCTTCTGCAATGCTCGGACTAAATCGGGAACTGCTTGTGACCCCATCTTTTCCAAAACGTCAACAGTATTTTCGGATTCAGAGTCTTTTTCCAATTTTTCAATATATAAGTTATTTTTTGTTTTACTAATATCTTGCCCTTTGGCATTTTCGAGCAACAGTATAGATGATAAAAAGCACAATAATAAAATTTTTAAGATTATCCAAACTCTTATTGATGTGCGTTTAATCATCTGATTACCTATTTTTAATGACACTTCAACTATTAGAAAAAATGCAAAAGCGAGAAGAAGTAGTTTTGTCCAGTGAGAGGGCTTGCTAAAAAATAGCACGATGATTCCGGTGCAGCAAGTGTGCAATTTCATGCGCCACTATATATTCCAAAACTGGCAACAGTGCATCAATTAACCGCTAGGTAATACAAGCCACTTCATCAGTAATTTGCTTGTAGATTGCGTAATAATCTGTTAAAAAGATACCAAGTAGGTAACAATCTACACACCTAAGCTCTTAGGAGAAAGACTAGCACAATGTTAGTATCGCCAAACTTTGGGTTTTTAGCAGTCCATGACCCCCAACTAGTGCGACTGGGAGCTTTGGCGGAAAGATATTTCACTGATGACCCCAACACCTGCCTGATAAAACTGCGTCAGTTTGGCGAACTCCTGGCACAACTAATTGCTGCTCAAGTAGGAATGTACGAGCATGACGAACGGCAAATTGATTTGATGCGTCGCCTGCGTGATAAAGGAGTCCTAAAAGGCAAGGCGTATGATTTGTTTGACGAATTACGTTTAGCAGGCAACGATGCCACACACGCATTTGCATCTGACCAAAGAACTGCTCTCAGTAACTTAAAATATGCGCGTCAATTGGGAATTTGGTTTCATCGCATCAATACAAAAAATCCCGATTTCAACCCTGGCCCGTTTGTCCCACCTCCAGATCCGGCAGTTGAAACCCTAGCACTTAAACAAGAATTGTCACAGTTACGGTTGGAGTTAGAAGCCAGCCGCACCACAGCCGAACTAGCACAAATAGCTGCCCAACAAGAAGAACAGCGTCGCATATCCGCCCAAGAACTAGTCAAAGAAGCCGAAGCACAAAAACAAGCAGCCTTAAATCATCTTGCAACTCTTCAAGCCGCAGCACAAACTCAACCTGCACAAGCAATTCAAGAAACAATCCAGCGTTCTCAACAGGCAGGGAATAACATTGATTTAGATGAACGCGAAACCCGCCGCCTCATCGATGCCCAATTACGAGCAGCAGGTTGGGAAGTAGACTCAGAACAGCTAACCTATAGTAACGGCATTCGTCCGCAAAAGGGGAAAAACATTGCGATCGCAGAATGGCCAACAGACCAAGGACGCGCTGACTACGTTTTATTCGTGGGACTTCAGGTAATGGCGGTAGTCGAAGCCAAACGCCAAAGCACGGATGTTTATGCTGCCATCGATCAAGCCAAGCGTTACAGTCGCGGCTACAAAATTAAGGATAACGAAACCTTACCCGGTGGCCCTTGGGGAGAATATAAAGTACCTTTTGTCTTTGCTACCAACGGGCGAGAATTCCTGAGACAGTTGCAAACCAAAAGCGGCATTTGGTTTTGTGATGTACGCCGCCCTGAAAATATCCGCCGTCCTCTGACGACTTGGTACAGACCAGAAGCTTTCGTTGATGCCCTGAATCAAGATGTAGACCTTGCACACGAACGACTTGCTGAAGAAGGTTTTAACTATAATCTGCAACTACGTGATTACCAAATTAAAGCCATTCAAGCTGTTGAAGATAGATTGGCTAAAGGTTTTAGGGAACTATTGCTAGCAATGGCAACGGGGACAGGTAAAACTAAAACCTGCCTTATCCTGGTTTATCGCCTTCTCAAAACCAGACGATTTCGCCGCGTTCTTTTTCTGGTAGACCGCAGAGCATTAGGAGAACAAACAGGTAATGTCTTTAAAGAAACGCGAGTAGAGAATTTACAAACCTTCGCTGATATTTTTGGGATTAAAGAATTAGGTGATGCAGCACCAGATAGCGATACCAAAGTCCACATTGCCACCGTGCAAGCGTTTGTTAAACGTATTCTTTACCCAGGAGAGAACGCAACCGTTCCTACAGCCGACCAGTATGATTGCATTGTCGTAGATGAATGCCACAGAGGGTATTTGCTAGATCGGGAATTAAGCGATTCTGAAATCACTTTCCGCGACTATGACGATTACATTTCTAAATACCGCCGCGTCCTCGACCATTTTGATGCAGTAAAAATTGGGCTGACTGCCACCCCTGCCCTACATACTACCCAAATATTTGGTCAACCTGTTTACCAATATTCCTACAAAGAAGCAGTGATTGATGGCCACCTCATCGACTGTGAGCCTCCCATCCGCATAGTTACAGCCTTAAGTGAAGATGGCATGGTGTGGCAATCAGGGGCAGAAATGGAATATTTTGACCCCATCACAGGTAGGATCGATCTAGTTAATGCCCCTGATGAAGTCAAAATTGAAGTAGAACAATTTAACCGCCAAGTTGTCACTGAAGAATTTAATCGAGTCATCTGTGAATATTTAGCCCAAAATATTGACCCTTCACTACCAGGGAAAACATTAATATTTTGCGTAAATGACTCTCATGCAGATATTGTTGTTAACTTATTAAAACAAGCCTTGATTGAGCAGTATGGCAGCGTTGAAGATGATGCAGTTCTCAAAATAACTGGCAAGGCAGACCAACCATCACAATTAATTCGCCGCTATAAAAACGAAGCTAATCCTAAAATTGCCGTGACAGTTGACTTATTAACTACTGGCATTGATGTACCCGAAATCTGCAATTTAGTTTTTATTCGGCGGGTGAACTCGCGCATCCTTTACGAACAAATGTTAGGACGGGCAACGCGTCGCTGTGATGAAATCAAAAAAGAAGTTTTCTACATTTACGATGCAGTAAATCTATATTCAGCCCTGTTGCCTCTATCCACAATGAAACCAGTGGCAGTTAACCCGAAAATTTCGTTTAGCCAACTAGTGGAAGAATTGCAGACAGTCAGCGACAGCACTGCTACGGCTACCATTATTGAACAACTCCTAGCTAAACTGCAACGCCAGCAAAGAAGATGGGGCGATCGCAACCGAGAGAGTATTGAAGCTGCTGCCGGAATGTCCTTGCCTGAGATGATCGATCACCTGCGCCAATCTGACAAAGAGCAACTCAAGGAATGGTTTAGACAAAGGGCAGCGATCGCGCAAATGTTAGATGAACGAGACGGCGGTAGGCAACCGATACTAATTTCCCGCCATGCTGATGAATTGCGTCGCGTAGAACGGGGTTATGGTAATGCCCAAAAACCTGAAGATTATTTAGATAGTTTTAGTGCATATCTACGCGAGAACATCAATAAGATTCCAGCGTTGACAGTTGTTACTACTCGTCCTCGTGAGTTAACTAGAGCGCAGTTGAAAGAATTGCGGTTAATGCTTGACCAAGCTGGATATTCCGAAAAAACATTGCAGGTAGCATGGCGAGAAATGACTAATGCTGATATTGCTGCTTCAATCATTGGCTTTATCCGTCAAGCAACTTTGGGTGATGCTTTGGTTCCTTATGAGGAAAGAGTAGACAAGGCAATGAGAAAAATTTTGGCTTCTCAAAACTGGACACAACCTCAGCGCAAATGGTTAGAGCGTATTGGTAAGCAGTTAAAGTTAGAAACTATCGTGGATCGGGAATCATTAGATCAAGGAGAATTCAGAACTCAGGGCGGTTTTGTTAGATTAAATAAAGCGTTTAATGGACAGTTAGAGGAAATTTTAGTGCAAATTAATGAAGCACTTTGGCAGGATGTGGGTTAAAAACACAGACGAATCAATATTTGGCTGCATCGAAAATCTGCTGTGCTGTTAATTTTAATTCGGGAAAGGTCGGGGAAGCGATCGCAGCGTTACCTTGAAACGGAGTCATTTGATATTCCCCATCCACTAATTGACATACAAAAATTGTGGGCTGTTTAGGATTACCAATGAATTTTCTTGCTCCTAATGCCGCATAATCAGCAATCCAATATTCAGGAATGCCCATTTCTTCATAGTCTCCAAGCTTACTGTAGTAATCATCGCGCCAGTTAGTTGATACAACTTCAACCACTAGAGGGACAGACGCAGCTTGAGTTACTGTTGACTGTTTTTGAAACAGCGGTTCATTGCCCAGATTATCGAGATTTAACAACAACACATCAGGTGAATAAGAAGATTCAGCAGAAGGCGTTTTGACGAATGCAGTTTTGGGTATAGTATAGGGAAGATTCAGGCGATCAAACTCGACAGTTAATTTACGAGCTATAAATCCTAAAACTTTCTCATGTTCTCCGGTTGGAGGTGGCATTTCTACAATTACTCCCCTGTGTAATTCATAGCGTTTACCATTGTTAGGATACCATTCGATAAATTCATCAAATGTAACTAATTCATGCAAGGCTTGAGTCATAATTTTACCTTTAAATATGTTGTAAATTATAAATAATGTCCTATTTTTGTGTTAGCATAATCTATTTAATTTTGGTTGTTAAAATATATCTAATGGGTAATCAAATTTAGACTCAATAATTAACTAACATATTTGAAGCAAGTAAGCTAATTTTATAATAAATTCTACAAATATCTTTATTTGCCTTTATCCTTCTTACACTAATTATAAAAATAATCAGCTTTGACAACATTACCCAATTGCGTATAATCACAAAGCAGCAATCATATACTGAGCATTTATTTAAGACCTTGAGCGCAACTACCGATATCGTACAAAAACTGTGGAATCTCTGTCATGTCCTACGGGATGACGGGATTACTTATCTTGATTACGTAACTGAGCTAACTTACCTGCTGTTCCTGAAGATGGCGCAGGAAACTGGTACAGAAAATCAAATCCCAGAAGGCTGTCGCTGGGGTGATTTGGTGGTCAAGGATGGCATCGACCAAATGAACTTCTACCGCGCCACCTTATTGAAGCTGGGTTCCGACAGTCCGCCACGAGTGCAAGCTATCTTTGCTAATGCCCAAACTGCCCTCAAGAAACCCCAGATACTCAATAAACTGGTCAAAAGCATTGATGAACTTGACTGGTACTCTGCCAAAGAAGAAGGCTTAGGCGACCTGTACGAAGGACTGCTAGAGAAAAACGCCAGCGAGAAGAAATCTGGTGCAGGGCAATACTTTACGCCGCGTCCTTTGATTGATTGTATGGTCGAACTCATCAAACCGCAGCCAGGGGAACTGGTACAAGACCCCGCAGCCGGGACTGGTGGTTTTTTAATTGCTGCCGATCGCTACATCAAAAAACACACTGACGATTTGTTTGATTTAAGTGAAGCAGAACAGTCGTTTCAGCGTCATCAAGCATTCTACGGCATTGAGTTAGTACAGGATGCTCATCGACTGTTACTGATGAATATGCTGTTACACGGCATTGAAGGGGCTGTAGACATAGGCGATACACTCTCCAGCGATGGCCAGCAGTTACCAAAAGCCAATGTTATCTTGACTAATCCCCCGTTTGGAACAAAAAAGGGCGGTGGGTTGCCGACAAGAGATGATTTTACTTATCCTACCTCAAACAAGCAGTTGGCTTTTCTACAGCACATCTATCGTGGGCTGTTGCCAGGAGGAAGAGCGGCGGTGGTGTTACCTGATAACGTGCTGTTTGAGGATGGGCAAGGGCGTAACATCCGGGCTGATTTGATGGATAAGTGTAACCTGCATACAATCTTGCGGTTGCCTACAGGGATTTTCTACGCTCAAGGTGTCAAGACTAACGTGCTGTTTTTCCAAAGGGGGGCAACAGACAAGGGCAGCACCAAACAGGTGTGGTTCTATGACATGAGAACTAATATGCCTGCATTTGGTAAGCGCACACCTTTAACGAAGACACATTTTCAACCGTTTGAGGAAGTTTATGGTGATGACTCCAACGGGAACAACCCTCGTGTTGATCAAGGAGAGTTAGGGCGTTGGCGGTGCTTTACGCGCGAAGATATTGCTAAACGCAGCGAAAACCTTGATATAACTTGGCTGCGGGATGAAAGTTTGCAGTCAGGGGATGATTTACCTGAACCAGATGTAATTGCTGCGGCTATTATGACGAAGTTGCAAACAGCGATGGAGGAGATGGAGGCTTTGACTGCGTTGCTGGCAGGGGAGGAAACAGAAAAAGAAGCTGCATTTTCGGAATAAAAGCAAAACCAGACTGAGCAATTTTTCTAATAGCCTAAGCCTTATTAAAAGTAGTTGACTTTGATGAATTGATTGCAGATCCTCTAAAAGTCCTGGGGGGATGCCACGAACTGCATAATGGATGGAAAATTGTTGAAATGGTAAATATTGCCGGTAAACATGGTTGGTTAAGTATAGTACGTGGTAATTCGTGCAAATAGATCAATTGCAGATTGAAAATTAGGAGAAAGAGAGTTGGGTGATAAAATTTTTTTTAATCGTCATAAATTAACAAATTTACCTGATAGTTGGTGTTGGGCAAGTCTTGATGAACTGATGAAGAAAATTGTTGATGGCTCTCATCATACTCCAACATATACCGATAATGGCATACCATTTTTATCTGTTAAAGATATCAGAAATGGACAAATATATTTTGATAATTGTAAATATATTTCGGTAGAAGAACATAAAATTTTATGTCAAAGATGCAATCCTGAATACGGTGATTTATTGATTACAAAAAGTGGAACAATTGGTCGCTGTGCATTAGTAAAAACAAAACGCGAATTTAGCTTATTTGTTAGTGTTGCGTTGCTGAAACCTGCTACACATGATGTCAATCCATCATATATATCTTTAGCATTTCAATCATGGTTTCAAACTATTAATGTTCAAAATGATGTTACGGGAACAGCTATTAAAAACTTCCATCTTGTAGATTTTAAACAACTAAAACTTCCTATTGCCCCCCTCAACGAACAACGCCGCATAGTTGCCAAAATAGAAGCACTGAAAGCCAGAAGCCAGCGAGTGAAGGATGCGCTTGAGGATATCCCTCAACTGCTAGACCAGTTCCGTCAATCTGTCCTCGCTGCTGCCTTTCGTGGCGACCTCACTGCTGATTGGCGGGAGCAGAATCCTAATGTTGAACCTGCTCCGGTTTTACTTGAGCGCATTCGTGTAGAACGTCGCCGCCATTGGGAAGAAGCGGAATTAGAGAAAATGAAGGCGAGTGGTAAATTGCCGAAGAATGATAAGTGGAAAGAGAAGTATGAAGAGCCTTCTACACCAGATATGATTAACCTTCCACTACTTATAGAAAGCTGGACTTATAGCTTTTTAAAACCGCTTTTTTCACAAAAAAGAACTGGTCTAAAAACTGGCCCCTTTGGTAGCTTATTGAAAAAAGATGATTACCGAACCTATGGGATACCCGTATTAGGTATTGAAAATATTAGCTCTACTGGTTTTATTAACAAAAATAAAATTTATATTGATGAAGCAAAAGCTACAGAACTTGCTGATTATGATGCACAAGAGGGAGATATAATAATTTCACGATCAGGAACAGTAGGAGAAGTATGTGTTGTGCCATCTGGAATAGGGGAAACGAGGATTTCAACAAATCTCATTCGTGTATCTCTAGCAGACAATACTATACTTCCTGATTATTTTTGCTTTTCATTTCGTGGTTCGACATTTATTTTAAATCAAGTTTCTGAATTATGCTCTGGCAGTACGAGAGATTTTTTGAATCAGGCTATTTTGAATAACCTGATTTTTCCTATACCACCTTTAGAAGAACAAAAAGAAATAGTTAGAAGAATTAAACAGTTATTTGAATTTTCAGAAAAAATAGAATATCAAGTGACAGAAAAAACTCAATTACTTGAGTTGCTAAATCAATCTATCCTCGCCAAAGCTTTCCGTGGTGAACTTGTACCGCAAGACCCTAACGACGAACCTGCATCAGTCCTGGTAGAACGCATCCGTATAGAACGGGACAAACTCGAAACCAAAACCGTTAAAAAATCTATAGTTAAAACAAGCACTCGACGTACCAAAAAGGCACAAGCGCAAGCGGAAGAACCTGTGCAGCTAGAATTAGGATTGGAATAAAAAGAATAAGCTAGAATCTTAGGCATTCTATTTGATTATGCCCTAAACCCTCAGTAATTTCCAGACATTTATGGTATCACTCTTCCCTTGGATAGCGTGGAATGCCGCAGTCTCGATGTGGTGCTACGATTTACGTAACCAACTCTTTGCAGATGTATTTGATGACAATAGGCAAGAATTTGTTCAATTTACTAATAGTAAAGAGATAACGGTAGAGACGGCGTGGCGTTGGCAGTTTGAGAGAATGCTACAATACTTCAAAAGTTAAGAGAATCATTGCCAAGTATGTATGTGAAGCAGCCAGAGCTTTCCTATTTCACAAACATACCTGTTGTACAAAAACATTCTGTACTCTATGCGTTAAACTGAACTAGCACCTAATAGATTGAATAATTTTAGGCAAAGCTAAAATAAGCCTATTAATTTGCCTCAAAAAGTATTTAAATTAACCAATGGCTATTTTCTTTTCAGATTTTTTTGAAATTTCACCAGACTTAATAGAGAAATATGGAGCTTTTAATATATCGCTCATCAACGATCTACCCTTATTCGTAGATCCTTTTTTGCTATTTAACAGTGAAAACCCAACTTATAAAGAACTGCACGAAGATATTATACGCTATATGCGTTTTTTGAAAGAAATGTCTTTGTCAAGTCCGATTAATCCGCATTTAGTAGATGCTTGGTTTACGTTCCCTGAAGTTAAGCAAAACTGGCTTGGATTCAGTGAAAAAGGCAATGAAGGTCATGGACTCGGAAAAGATTTTGCTAAGGCTCTAAACAAAAACTTAAATTCTGTATTTAGAAGTTTTGGCGAAGAGACAATTACGCGCAGTAGCCACTTAGAAAAATTATGCCTTGTTCGTGAAGGTGTAGGACGTGATAATATCAGCGACTTTACAACTAACCTAATCAAAAATTTTCTTGCTACGTATACTCAAGAATTTGCATTAAATAATTTATCTAAAAGTCAAATTAAGTTGATAAAAATAAGCAAAATAAAATTTAATTACAATACCCGTACCTGGACTTCTGGAAGTTTTCAATTACCCTACATTAACGGTGATTATGTTCTTCTTACACCCAAAGACATCTTAACGAAAGATGAATCATGGATTAATAGACCAGAGCTTTTAGAGCGTTTTCAAGAAATTGCTGATGGATTACCAAACGAAGTCTTACGCGCTCAAGTCAATGAGTATCTTTTGAGAGTTATTCCTAAAGATTCAAAACCAAAAAAGAAGGAGATTCAAGATGTTATTGCTTTAGCAATAGATAGATTTCCAGAGGTTATCGATCATTATATTCGGCTTAAAGAAGAGGAGGGTGATAAAGCAGCCTCTATTGCAGAAGAACGTGTTGCAGAAGTAAAAGTTCTTTTTGTTGAACAAATTAAGCAACTAGTGAATGATTATTTAAAACCAATTGGCTTTTATAAAAGCCCAGGTGAAACATATATTGAAGCAAAAGAGCGAATACTTTTAATTAAAAATGTTATTGAAAATAAAGATGGGCATCGTTGCTTTTACGTTAATCAAAAGCCTCTAAAACGAGAATCAGACCTTAAAATTATCTATCGCTTAATGTGGTTTTCTACTCCTTATCATCTAAATGAAAATTTCAATCATGAACGCGAAACATTAGACTCCCATGTGTCAAGCAGCAATACAGTCAAAACATTAGTTGAATTCAAGCTTGCTAATAATCCACAATTAGAAAATTATCTTGCTAAACAGTGCGAAATTTATAAGAATTCTAGCGACTTAACACATACCTCATTAAAGGTAATATTATATTTTTCAGAAAATGAACTTGCAAAAATAAACCGAATTTTAGAACGTTTAGACCTTAATTTTTTACCGCATATTATACTAATTAATGCTTGTAATAAGCCATTTGATCACTTATCTAATTCCCAACTTGGCAGTGGGTTCATCAATGGTGATATAGTAAACGCTGGGAAAATTAGCGACGACACTTTGGATATTCACATGGGGCAGCAGACGGTAGCATCAGTTAATCAGAATACCCCAAAGCAGAAAATCTTAATTTTGGCAGCAATCCCTCATGGTTTGCGTTTGGATCGAGAAATCAGGGAAATCGAAGAAGCCATACGACGAGCCACAAGAAGAGATTTGTTTGAGATTCGCATTAGAACTGCGGTACGTCCTCAAGATATTCGTAGGGCGATCGCAGAGGAACGCCCTTGTATTGTTCATTTCTGTGGACATGGCTTAGAAGATGGCAGTTTGTTACTAGAAGATGATGGCGGGAACAACAAACCTGTTGCACCAGAAGGGTTGGTATCACTGTTTGAGTTACACGCTCATTTTCTTAACTGTGTCTTACTCAATGCCTGCTATTCAGCTAAACTTGCTCATGCTATTAGCCAACACATTAATTATGTCATTGGCATGAACCAGCCGATTGGTGATAAAGCTGCAATCGTATTTTCTCAAGGCTTTTATGATGGGTTGGGTTATGAAAATACAGATAATCAAGATGTGATTCAAAGAGCTTTTAAGGAAGGTTTAGTCGCCATTAAAATGGAAGACGCTTCACAGGGACAAATACCCGTTTTAAAGCAGAAGTCACAGAAAAACTTACAATTGAGCGATGAAAAGCCGGGACAAGTACCTACACAAGAGAACGTGAATAATCTCGATAATTAATTGAAGATGTTGGCATATTTCGTAATAATGTGACCTTAAGTGTCTTATCTTGTCGATTAATCATATTTACGATCACAAAAAGGTCGTAAATCCAGGGCTGTAATATCACTAAATCCTATTAGACTTGTCCGAAAACTCCAAAGCCAGACTGTTCAAAGCTTTGGGACAAAACTTTGATATCTTCGTAAAAACGGAGTCATAAGGGTTTGAGATAGTTAGTGATAGTTTAGAGGCATAAAAATTAACTCCTAATTTCTTAGAACTTATGATTACTGCTAATAGCTAAGTTGTCAGAACTAAGCTACCAATTCTTAACCTAACTAATCCGCAAACTGTTAAGATAATCTGCTCATAAGTATCAAGTTTTAGTCGAAATCTTTGTGAAGCAACCCTGAATATTTTAAGTAGCCGGA
>LXQD01000034.1 GCA_003326215.1 Nostoc minutum NIES-26
GGTCAGGGTGAGCATCACGCCAAGCGCGCATGAGTTCAGTTTTACCAGTTCCCATGTCGCTGATTAGTACTACCAATCCCGATCGGGGGAAGACAAAATATTTTGGTTGATTTTGGTGAGCTTTTTTAAGTCTGTACTTTCTTTGAGATTGGGAGTCGTCAGCTTTGTAAAGACTTGCTGCAAATATGGAGCTAGGAGTCTTGGGTTGGGGAGTTGGGGATATCTCGTCACTCTCACTTTCGGTAATCCTGTAGCTGCTGCTGCTGTTTGTTTCTGTGCTTTCGTGTGTATTGTTCTTAAGTTCTTCTGCCCCCAAGCCTGCTTCTGCTTCCTTTACTAACAAGGCTTGAGTCAAATATTTGACGTTGACAATCAAATCAGGCTTATATTTTCTCAATCCCCGATGCTTAATTAGAAATGATTGCTGGTAATCAGTAAGTGATTTGGCATCATCAACAATCGCTATCAGCAATGCGTTGGCATTATCACCTCTAGCAACTACAAAATCATCTACACCTTTTTCGGGGCCTGGCAGTAGTGCAACTTCACAAACACAACCCTGAGATTCAATCGCTTTACCTGTGCGAACTGTAGCTTGATAAACCGACCAACGGGTTTTCAGTTTAGTCTCGTAGTCAAACAGAATAATGAATTTCCGCCCCGATTGTGCCAGTGGTACTAAGTCAGGATGCAACCTTTCATCAAAATCTTTTTTGCCCACTCGTCCGTTCCAGATTCCCGGCAATGCGATCGCTACAAATCCCAAGCTGAGTAAACAGGCCGCCTTCTTCTCACCTTCGCATAATATTATTGGTATCTCTGGATGCCGCTGTACCCATTCCCAAAATATCAGTGGTGCTAACAAGTCTAGTAACCGTAGTGCCAGGGGGGAGTAATAGCGCTTGATGTTATACCTGCGTGCTACCAGATCCCAAACATAGTCGGACACATCAAAGTAGGTAACACGGTTAGGCGTTTTGGGGGGTGACTCGTACTTAACTGGCTTACCCTTTTCCCAGTCAATCCGGGGATTGGTGGGTTTCATCCGTCCCCACTCCATTGGTCGCCAGTTATTGAAGGGGTCAAGTCCGCTAATCCATAATCCCCCTGCCATTAAATGCAGATAGGCTTTTAAAAAACCGTCTGTAACTCGACCCGCGTTTTTTCGAGGGATCGCACTAGAGATGAACAGATAATCGTAAACTGTTTCTCCTTCAATATGAGAAAAGTTGCGCTCGATCAACGATGGATGGATGGCGCTGCTCACCGCTAGTTCATGATACTCGGCGGCGGTGAGATTATTGGGGTATTTACAAATGTTAGATGACAACATTTGATCCCCAACGCCCAACTGTTGTGGGCATTGGTCATTTAACACAGTAGATTCCTCTGATAGCTATCGTTTTCAGCTTCAGAGAGGGGTTTTCAATCTAGATTTCAGGAATCAGGAGTCAGAGGAATTAGAGTCCTTCGTAGGCGCGATCGCATCTGCCAAGTCCTTCACCTCATCTTGAAGTGAAAGACTTGTAGGGGAAAATCGACCCATAATCAATTCCGACCGCTGGGTTCTGAGTTCTGGATTGTTCTTATTCACACTGCTTTATAAAAATTTACACAATACAAATATAAATTTTCTGTCAAATTGCCAAAAACGGTCAGCAGAAATTAGCTGTACTTCTCCCTTTATCGCTATAATGGCAAAGTAAAGCAGCGTGGGATCTTTTGACAAGTCAGTGGTTTCAAGTCGCCAAACTTTAACTACCACTTTCTTCGTCACCCAGGATCAACCCCGCTCTGAAATTATTCAATTGTTCGATTCCCAGGCAAAGCGCTACTTAGTGCGTTTTGCCTCCATTTTTATGCGTGCCTTATTTTCCTCCATTTCTGGTTGTACGCGTTGACAAGCTCGATCTTACAGAACTTTGGCTATTTTCGCATCTAGCGAGATTATGATTGTTGATTGGTGTTACCTCCGATTTGAAAACTTTTGAGGCTGTTGAGGAAACAGAATTGTTAATTACTACTTGTTCAGTTCCCCATCTTCTCCAGCGATCCCCACTCCAAAAGCTCTGTTGTTTGTTTTGTATCAAAAGGATGTGGGTGCAAAAACTCTCTCCGGTTGACAACACTGTGCCAAATACAAAATCTTGAAGAGGCGAAATCAACAGTAATAGTTCAGCTTCAGGGTCTAACTCAATTACCGCGGTCGCCAACTGATTCTGTTTAATTAAGAGTTGTCTGTAATCATTGCTTGTAGCAGCAATAATTGCAATTGCGCGATCGCATAGGTCAGTACTGCACTCACGATGCCAGAACCAGCTTGTTCGCTGCAACAAAGTTGCTTTTTTTAAGACATTTTGGAAGCGAGTCTCCACAAAAGAGCTAATAAATATTCTTTTCCACTTCTCTAATGCATCAAAACTCATCTGTAGAGACGGCACTCTTACAATCCCCGACAGCCTAACCCCGATACCCTTCTCTATTAGGCATTCTTGATTTATCACCATATCTTTCCCTGATTACTTGATGGACAAGCAAGCTTCAGAGGGGGTTATACGCGCTGTTATGTATAAATCTAACTAAGTGGGAATTTTCAAATTTTTACGAGAACACAAAAATTTTTGGCAGTGTTACCTTTACTGCTCCCAGAAAAGTTATAATCAGCATAACAAAGCAGCGCGGAATCTTTTGACTAGTCCGTGGAACTCAAGTCGCCAAACTCTAGGCCACTTTCTTTGTCATTACAGATCAACCCCGCTTAGAAAATATGCTATTTTTTAGCGTCTGGGCAAAACTTTACTCTTTAGTGCGTTTTGCCCTTTAAATTTTTTGTATCGTTTTTACCTCCATTATTTGCCTCACAGATTGAATAGCTCGATCTTACAAAACTTCGGGTCTTTTCGGATCTAACAACATTGTGATTGTTTATTTTCGTTACCTCCGTATTTATTAACTGTTGTTCAGATTTCCCTTACACAGTAAGGTTTTCTCAACCCGTCCCTGGTGTAGCTGTTATAACGGTCTTTTTGGTTTTTTCTTTAAACATCTCTACGCCTGTTACGGCTCGTCTAAGAGAGTATCTGGAGTTAGTAAAAATCTGGCTGGCATAGTATGTGCTGGATTGATCCAACAAATTCAGCAAGAAGATACTAGATGTAGATACTGGAGTTAGGTTTGAGCCATGAGGTGCAAAACTGTGGTTTTATATCCTCCATCAAAAACTCATCTTTTTTACCAAGTTAACCGACATTACAGATGTTTCTGAAATAGCTACTGGTTCTTAGTTGCAGTCAATTCCTTCGTTGCCTGAACTCAAAATGTAAGCCTAGCAAAGCATTTAAAGCGCATTATTACTACATTAGAAAAGTAGCAATTTAATATTACACCTCAGAAGGTAAATTGGAAAACCAGGTTTTGTTAAGAAGTGTGAAGCATTTATATATGAACTAAGATTAAAAATAAATGTAGAGTATTAGATACAGTAGCGTTATACTACGGCTAATTATGAATTTAGAGAAAAGTTTAAGTATAGAAAAAATACTGGAAATCTTGGAAGCACGGGTGTTTGAACAAACCGGAAGGTATTTGTCGAAAGCTGAAAAAGCTGTAATTAAGGGGACTTGGGAGAATAAAGAATACAGTCAGATAGCTAGCGACTCAGGATACAGCTTACAGTATTTACAGACGGGGGTCGGGCCACAGTTATGGGCAATGCTTTCAGAAGTAATTGGTGATGGAGTACAAGTAAAAAAAACTTACTTAAAAAATGTTTTGCTTAAATTTACAAAAAAGCATTGCATGAAATTAGAAATATCTAAGTTAGATAATCAAAGCTTAGTTGGTAAAACTAAGGTGTATGGAAAATTACCTAAAATTCCATACTTTTACGGTAGAGAGGAAGAGATTAGTGGACTAAAAAAACAAATTAAGATTTCTCAAGAGTCTTGTATAGCTATAACTGGAGTTGGAGGGATAGGAAAAACCTTATTAACAGCGAAACTAATTGAAGAAATACTTTTTGAAAATCCAAATATGTATGATTACATAATTTGGAAGAGAACTAATGGATGTTCTTCAATTGATGAATTACTTTCAGAAATACTTCCAATTTTTAATATTAAAGCAATTAATGAACCTCTTTCAACAAAGATTTTATTGTTATTAAAACAGTTTCATTTATATAAATGTTTATTAGTAATCGATGGATTTGAAAGGCTGGTACAGGTAGACAACTATCAAAAAAAATTAGAATATGAAGATTTTTTTGTCGGTTTGACAAAAGAAGTTCATCAAAGTTACATTATCTTAACAAGCCAAATACCTTTAGAAGAAATTACTCATTTAACTACAAGTTTTTCTTTTTTCTCATTACATCTAGAAGGATTAAAGGAAAGCGCCGCCATGCAAATGATACATGAAAAAGGTTTAGGTGGAGAAAAATGTAAAAGATTGATTGAAACATATCGGGGAAATCCATCAGAGTTGGAAGCAGTTATTAATAAAATTCATCGTTTCTTTGGAGGAAGTGTAGAAAAATTTTTTGAATATAGTACTACTATGATGGGGCCTCAAATTCAAGCAATGCTACATATACAGTTTGGGCAAGCTGGTTTTTTAAGTCATCTTCAAAAGCAAATAATGATTTATTTAGCGTACCAGATGACAGAAGATTGTAATAATATTCCTTTTTCTAAGATTATTGATGACTTAAAAGAGCAATTAGAGCTAAAGATTTCAATTTTTGAAGTAATAACAGCTATAGATATTTTAGAACAACGTTCATTAATTGAAAGCAATAAACAATCAAATCAAAAAGAAATTGGCTATAGGTTACAACCAGTTGTTAAAAAGTATATTTTAGTTGATCCGCTTGGTTTAGTAAATAAAGAAAAATACTTAGTAAAAAAAGAACAAAATAAAATGGCAACAAGCCATTTTGTTTAGGAGCAAGTGTGGTTTACTGTATAAATCCACTTTGTACACAACGCCAAAATCCCCAGGAAGCTAAAAGTTGTTTAGCCTGTGGTAATTCCTTGTTAATCAATGGAAGAATTCGTTTGTTACGTCCGTTGAGTTCGTTAGAAAATAAATTTACTTATACGGATGTTTTTGAGGTGGAAGATACTGGTATAAAATCACCTGCAATACCTGAAATAAGAGTTATGAAGGTATTGAAATGGGATGATGATAATAAAATAGTTAAGCTATTTCAGCGGGAAGCAATCATACTACAGATTCTTAATCATCCGGGGATTCCGAAGTCAACTAGAGATGATTATTTTACTTTCACACTTAATAATAATCTACAATTGCATTGCATAGTAATGCAATCGTTTGAAGGTGAAAATTTAACTCAATGGATAAAAAATCATGGACGAATTAATCAACACATTTCATTAGATTGGTTATTTCAACTAACTAATATTCTTGATACTGTACATCGCTCTGGCTTTTTCCATAGAGATATCAAACCAGATAATATTATTTATCAACCTAATGGTAAGTTAGCACTAGTTGATTTTGGTGCAGCGCGACAAATTACTAGAACCTATTTAGCGAAAGTTAGCACTAGTGGAGGAACTAAGACAGGATTGGGTAGCGGACATGAAATAACTGTTGTCCGAACAGCTTGTTATTCACCTTTGGAGCAAATTAATGGGCAAGCTGTTCCACAGTCAGACTTTTTCGCTTTAGGTCGAACTTTTGTTTACCTGCTTACTACTGTTTCCCTAATTGAAATTAAAATAGATCAGAAAACAGGAAAACTACTTTGGAGAGATAAAGCACCTCATATAGATAAATCTTTAGCTGATTTTATTGATGATTTAATGTCCTTATTTCCAGGTCAACGTCCACAAAGTACTCAAGTAATCTTACAGCGATTACAACGTTTACCTTTAAAATCAAATATCAATCGAATAATTAGCTCAAAAACCTTTAGATTATTTACATTTGGTGTGCTTGCATTAGTATTGTTTTATGCTTATAAAGCATATAACTGGTCATTATCTAATTACTATTTTAATGAAGCTTCTCGTAATTTAAATAACCCTAATATAGCTAGAAAATACTATGAACTAGCAATCAAATATAACCCAACAGATGCAGCAGCATATAGCAATTTAGCACTAGCTTGCCAGCAACTTTCTGATATTAAATGTGTAAATGATAACTATGAGAAAGTTTTTAAACTTCAGCCTAATAGTTGGGAAGCTCATTACGGTTTGGGGAATTTTTATGATAATCAAGGAGAATACACTCTGGCAGAGCAGCAGTACAAGCTAGCAGTTCAATATAGTAATAACCAAGCAATGAATGCTGTTAGTAATTTAGCGCGGATCAAGAACAGACAGAAGAAATACTCCGAAGCAGCAGTATTAGCAATTGAAGGTTTAAGGCGTACTCAAAATCCTGAATGGCAAGCTGGGTTGTACAAAAATTTAGGTTGGGCAAGATTTAAGCAGAAGCGTTATAAAGAAGCAGAAAATTACTTACGAAAGTCAGTAAAACTAGACTCGAAAAGAATAGATGCTTACTGTTTATTAGCACAAACATACGAAGCAATAGGTAACTTGAGCAAAGCCAAGATATACTGGGAAGTTTGCTTGAGAGCAAGAATTGATTTACCAGAAGTACAAGAATGGAGGGAGGAAGTACTAGACCGACTTTTTGAACGAAATTGACCAAAATACATTAATTTAGTTATGCTATCAAAAGTTTGCAGACAGCTTGATAATGTCATGCTAACTTTAGCAAAATTAAAAACCAAAATAGATAGAAAAATGCTTAACTTTCAAGTAACAGGGATTACATTACTATTGATTCTGTCAAGCTTTAGTAGTGCATGGGGTCAGAGTGAGCCAGTAACCAAAAATGATTCAAGAAAGCCTATGTGTGAGCCTATAGCTCGTGTTCTTGATGGTGATACTCGCTTGGTGGCTGGAAGTGAAGTTTGCAAAGGAGAATATCTACGAGCAGCTAATGGAGGAACAGTTGAAATTTTTTGTTATGTAGATGGAAATATTTTACATTTGAAGAGTGGTGTGATTAACCAACAATGCTCGCAAACCTCCAGTAGTCAAGCTCAAGTTTGTAACCGTGAAAATAGATTTAATTGTTTCACTACTAAGGGGCCAAATGAGAATACAAATAGACCAACATTAATTACTCCTTATAGTGCTTCAATCTTAAATCCCCGTCCTACTCTGTCTTGGAATCCCGTTTCTAATGCTATCGGTTATGTAGTGCAAATCGAAGGTACGGGAGTCGATTGGTCAAAAGAAGTCAATTCAACTTCACTACCTTACCCTCAAGAGCAGCCAGCTATGCAACCTGGAAGTATTTACCAAGTAAATGTGCTTGCCAAAATGGTAGAACAAAAGTTTATTCCTAGCTCTTCGATTCTAATGGTAGCGCCTCCTCAAAAAGAGCAGCAAATAAGAGCTATTATTGAGCGTATTAAAAGCCTTAATTTACATCCAGATGAGCTAGCCGTAGATATTAATAGGGTATACAAGGAGAAAAAACTGCTTACTGAGGCAATTGAAGTGTTGCAGGAGCGAGTGAAAGCAAAAACTCAAAATCCTGCTATATATAGAACGCTGGGAGATCGTTATCTGGATGTGGGTTTACTAGAACAAGGAATTAGAGCATATAGAATGGCGATCAAATATGCCAAGGCTAGGAACAACTTAAATGAATTAGCTAGAGCGCAGGTAGGATTAGAATTGTCGCATCAGAGCCAATTACCAACAAGAATAAATCCTGCCCAAAAATAAGGATGAGAATATTTGGGATCAGACATTAATTTTAGTTGTGCAAGACGCAGTGCTTCAGCTTTGGTTAAACCATTTCTCAAACCTTTGTAGAATTCGCTCATTAATTTAGTGGTGGAGTCTGCTTCTACCAGCCATAAACTAGCTAGGGTACTTCGCGCTCCGGCCTTTACTGCTATGCCAGCAATTCCTAATGCCGAACGTTCATCTCCCTTCGCCGTTTGACAAGCACTTAGAACAAGTAAATCAATTCCTGAGCGCTGAGTTTTCAGCAAAAGTTTTAATTTTTTAACAGTCACAGGAATATCCCAGGCCAAAATAAAAGTTTTTTCTGGAGCGGAGCTAAACTGTCCGTGGGTACTCAAATGAACTATTGTAAGCGGATTATCTTTCATCTTTTGCCGAAAGTCTTCACTGGTAAATTTTGCATTTAGCAATAATTTTGAATCTGGAGTCGTATTTTTTTTAATGTTTAGAATTTCGGTTTTGACTTTAGGTAAAGCATTAAAATTTCGAGGAACTAAAGGATTTTGAAAACTAGGACTTACTTCGGAAATACCAGCAATTAAAGCCTTTAATTTATTTGGATTTAAAGTTTGACTTTGCCAAAGTTCGGAACTTGAAGCTGTTGAAATATTGTAACGCTTTATTAAATAATTATTACCATCGTGCAACATAGCAATAGGTAAGTTTTGAAAAAAACTATCTAGTACAAATACTAAAGTTCCCGATTTTGGTAAATATTTTTTGATAGGTGCGAATAATAAATTGTAAAGAGCTTGAGAATAAATAAGTAAATCAGACTCCTCAATTCCAGTAATTTCTTTATTTTGAATACCTTTAAGCAAACTATTAATACTGTTACTAAGCAATGAAAAATCTTTAGTATGTCGATAAAAATTACCCTCTGGGGTTCGGACAATTACCTCTATTCGATTTTTTAATTTAATTACATATATTGTAGGTGGTAAATCAACTAATTTCTGACTATCAAGTAGAGAAATTACCGGAAGCTTACCGCATTCTAAAAAAGTTTCTAATTCGGATAATTTCAGCTTTTCTTGAACTGAAACTACTTGTTTTAAGTTAGGATTTTTTTGGGATAAAAGTAGCTCCATGTATTCTTGGTATACAGGTTCAACTTTTTCTTTAAATTTAAATTGAATTTCTGGACTTACTGCGAGAATATTGCCTCGAACTTTATCAAGATTATTGATAGCGGCTGTGTATGCTTCTTTTGCTTTGTCAGCCTTTCCCATTTGCTGATATAAACGTCCCAATTCCCATTGCCACTGATAAGCAATATCCCAAGCTTGCACTGATTGAGCTAGTCCTATAGCTGTTTCTAAACACTGTTTTGATTCAGTGACTTGTCCTAAATAATCATAAATTTTACCTATAGTTCCTAAAGCATATGACTCTGCTCGTTTATTATCTAATTCTTTAGATAGAATTAAGGCTTCTCTAGCAGTATCTAAAGCAACTATTAATGAGCTACTTTGAGGAAAAAGCAGTTGTTTAAATTTGCTATTCTGGTTAATTTCTGTCAAACTTTGAGCAAGATTAAGTCGAGTATAGATAGATTCAATTGGTGACAATTGCTGAAACTTTTCTTTTGAAGTTGATAATACTTTAAATAATTGCTGAAGAGATTGCTCTGTTGTAATTATCTGGCTACTTTCCTTTGTTAAATTTGTCCATTTTTCTATTTCTAATAATAAGCTGAGTTGGTTTAAGTATGCTTGTATATAAGTTTTACTTTCTTTGTCTGCAATTAATTGTTTATAAATTTTTAAAGTCAAATAAAAGTTCTCTTGAGCTTTTAACAAAGCATTTTGTTTAGTTTCAGGCTCATCTGTTAGCTGATATTTACTTTTAAATTGATAATAAAGAGAACGTAATGTATTGGCTTTATTTAATAATAGTTGGTTATTAAAATTTGATATTTTTGATTCTGTTGGAAGATTTTTAGCAATCTGGGAGGCTTTGTCTAACACAGCAAAAGATGTATCTAATTTACCAATTAGCCGCAATACATCTCCTAAATTCTGTAATCCTAGCAAGTCAACTTGCGTTAGCTTTTGTTTATCAATAGCTGCTTTTAGCGATGCTGTAGTAGATTCAGAATCGGTAGCTTGCTCTAATGAGGTGTCACAAATTGAAGAATCTTTGTCTAACTTTAAAGCCTGTAGAAGCGTATTGCAAGCGCGAGGATACAAGCCTAAAGCCTGTAGAGCAAGGCTTTCATTAATTAAGCTTCCAGTAATTCCCTGTTCATACTGTAGTTTGCGATAAATTTTTGTAGCTTGTTTCCAAGCCTCAAAGGCTTCCGAGTTACGACCTCGATCTAATAACTCATGGCCCTTTTCAGTTAGTAATTTTGCTTGAGTGCGTTGTGCTTCTTTCTCAACAGCCTGAGTAGGAATAAAAGATGGTTGAATTACAACTATGCATACTCCTAAAACATTTAGCAATAAATACTTTGACCAATGCCGGGTTGCGACCATACGAACTCCGATAAATGCAGGACGTAACTAGCGCTCTTCTATCAATGAGGAGTAAAACTTGATTTTTGTTGGATAAAACGTTAAAACATCTTTATTTTTTTAGACTAATGGAAAAGCCCTAGCAAGAATTATCAAAGAAATTTTCTATTGGCACAAAAGTGTAGATAATGAGGCATCATGTGTGCCTGTGTTGGGTTGTGCTGTTAGAATAATTTCTCCATTAGACTTTACGATCCATCCTTGAGCCTCTAAAATTTGTGGTTCTTGACTAGCTAGTAAATTCGATTTATTTAAATTACTAGCGATCTGACTTGAAACAGAATTGTCATGCCAACCAGATTTACTGGAAAGTAGGTCACTAGGGCTACGTGGAATACCGCCAGTGCCAGTATTAACAAAACTTGCTACTGCGTCTAAGCCCGACTCGCAAGCAGAAGCAATTTTTGGAGTTTCTAAAAATGCTTCTGGTACTGCCCTGATACGTTTGGGGTCTTTCTCAGTAAAATTAATTTCTACTGTGCCGTTGATGCCCCGTTCTGAACTGGCTGTGATTTTATTGTCAAGAGAAAAAAATAGCCCTTTAGTATTGATTTGGATATTGCCGCCTCTTCCCTCAAAAGCGTTAGCTGTAATGCTACTGTTTCCTGAACCAGTGAGGATGTTAGTGTTGATAGTAATGTTGCCACCATCGCCGTTGCCGCCTGCGGTTGCAGTGATGTCGCTGTTATTACGCAACTGCAAATTTTTTGCATTCACAAAAATATTACCGCTTGTCCCAGAGACTGTAGCTGCTGTGATAGAGCTTTTTCGATCTAGGGAAATAAATTTACTGTTAACTACGATTGTTCCACCTTCACCGGTTCCCAAATTTCTGACGCTAATGATACCATCGCTCATACGCAAGCGTTCAGTATTAAATTCTACTTTTCCAGGAGAGCCATTTGCTACTGGAGGAGAACCAAAAATTTGCTGGGTTTCTTTATTTGCGTTAACGACAGCTGAACTGACTCTGCCACCACTTAACTGAACCTCAGCAGCGTTAATGATGACATTTCCTGCGGAACCGTTCCCAACGCTGGAAGTATTAAGTGTTGATAGGTCTGATACTACTAAGCTTGGGGTATTTATTGTTAAGTTCCCAGTATCTCCTGCGTTAAAAGTTGTAGAAGTGATACGGCTTTGCAGACGAACTTCTGGAGAATTAATTAATTCTGGAGGATTAGTCACTTCTACAGATTTAGTTGCATTTACAATGACATCTCCTGCTTTTCCATTACCAAGAGTTTGAGAAGTTATCCCTCCGCCATTTTGGGCTTCTAATTGCCCTGTTGAAATGACAATATTTCCTGCATTGCCAGAAGTTGAAGTAATACTTATGATGCTGCTAGTAGTTAAAGGATTGAAGTATGAAAAACCAGACAATTGCATAGACTCAGAAGCATTAACAATTATATTACCCCCTCTGCCAGTACTGTAAACTCTACTGCTGATTCCTGCTCCTTCTTGAATAAGTAATTGGTTGGCAAAAATATTTATGCTTCCTGCGCTTCCGGAGCCTATAGATTCAGTTTGCAAGAGGGTAGTAAATTTCCCATCAGTTGAAGAAACACCGTGCAATTTTAATAGCCCGCTAGCACTAACATTTATATTACCTGAAGGCTGCGTACCTTGATTTTGGATTAAAATTACTGAACCATCTCTTAAAGAGATATTTTTACCTTTAACTGCAACAGAGCCACCAGTATTACCAGTGGCATCCAACAATGCTTGTTGAGATAAGTCAATATTTCCAAAACGTTCCACGTTTTGATAGTTGAGAGAAATGCCTTGAAAGACAGGACTAACACTAACTGTCCCATCGGCAACAGCACCTAACTCAATTCGACCTTCTTCTGCTATTATATTTGCCCCTTCTAAAGCAACACTACCTGCTAACAAAGCTAAAGTGTTGCCTGGTTTAACTGCAAGACCAGTCACGTCAACATTTCTTATGGATGGTGACGTTCTTGAGCTTGAAGCAATAAGACCCTGCCCTGTACCTTGAACTTGAATAGCACCTGAATCTTTGCCCATCTGTAGTCCCAAAGGTGTACTGACGGTCAACAGTGGTTTAGCTTGGGGATTCTTCGCGCTAAACTCAGAGCCATCAATAAACTTGATAGCATTAGCAGTACTGGCAAAAAAAGAGCCACCAATATCCAACTGTGCATTCTGACCAAATATAATTCCATTTGGATTAATCAAAAATAAGTTTGCTGTGCCCTGAACCCTCAAGATTCCGTTAATATTAGAGATTGCATTTCCTGTTACTCGGCTAAAAATATTTTGAATATTTGCTGTATTTTTGAATAAAACTATGCCATTAGTGGGAATAGAAAACTGTTCAAAACTATGGAATAAATTCCCATCTTTTGTAGTACCACCTTCAATATTCAAGATATTGCCTTGTGGTGTAACCATAGATTTATTAGGTAGCGTTCTATCTGGTGTTATTTGTGCTACAACAGGTGAAGGAAGTATTAATACAGATAAAATACTGCCTTTAATCCTTAAATTGAACGTAAAATTTAACTGCAAATTTTATACCTCTTATTAATACTTTAATCAATATTTTTAGAAATAATCAGTATGGATAATAGCAGTTCACTGTTCTACAATCCCTAAACGTAGTGCAATACGTTTGTACTTTGTTGCATCATATGCTATTCCTCTATGCATAACTTGTGAATTATCCCAAAAGATAACATCTCCTTTCTCCCACACATGAGAGTAAATTGATGTACACGCTAGTGTAGTTTGAAATAAACTTTGTACAAAACATTTGGCCTCTTCTGGTTTATGCTCCATACCAACAGGAATTGCTGTATCAATGCCTAGATATAATCCTTTTCTGCCAGTGACTTTATGAGTTGATACAATAGGATGTATTTTTGTAGGAACATCAATAGCTTCTCTTGAAAAGCCAGGAGCTTTATGACGCAACGAGATTTTTTCAAGTTGCTGTTGTTGTTGAAGTTCGAGATTGTTGTATGCTTCTATCAAGTCAATAAATTGAGTGGTATGAGGCTGTCCATATATATCTTCTTTAGGCACTTCAACTGCGTAAAGCATCACAACATAGAGAGCGTTCATATCCAAACCTTCTGTGCGGGGAAGACCATCTTTATCTTGATGCCATTTCCAAGCAAACTTTTCTAATGGTTCTGTTTCCCCTTTGGGATTGCCTATGGCGAATACGTGCTGACTTTGTAAGTCTTGACTAATATCAGGGTCGATTGTGTTAGACCCACTAAACATTAGATTACCGAAAGTATTTCTGGCAAATTCTTCTAACTTTGATGCAGTAAGGTGTTGCTGTTTGACTACAATAACACCATGTTCCCAAAGAGATTTTTTAAGCTTACACCTTTGTTGTTCTGTGAGGTTTATAAGATTACAACCTTGTAGTACTTCAACTCCAAGCCTTGACTTATTTTGCAATTGCTTTTGCTGTATCATATAACTCATATTGTGTAACTATTAAACATACTTAAATCTATATCATTTAGGCAAATTTCTTAAATCCTTAATCTTAAATACATATAACAAAAACTATAAAAGTACTGTAAAAATATAAGTTTTTCTGACATATTTAACAATATAAACCGTTTATACAAAAATATAAAAAATAAAAAAGCTAATTTCTAGATTAAATATTTCTACTTTTTTTTCACAAGTGAAAATCATGATTTTAACCTTGAACTTATGTGTTTTTTACACACAAGAGGAATGTAGACTCGCGCATAACATAAAATTTTGGTAGATGCCACTGAAGTAGCAGTGAGTAACACGGAAATACCAGTACAAGCGCAAAGGTTGGGAGAAATAGCCTCTATGACGGCGAATGTGCTTTAGGTACTCCACTGTTATCTGGGGATCATCTGTTGAAGGGCTTGAGCTTAGATGAAGTTCCTGATTCTGGAGTGATTGCTCCGCCTCTCAATCCCTATCTATCTTCTAAAATCTTGTCTTGAACAAGAGTCATAGTGTTCTACAGAAGTATCGCAGCCCAAATAAAGCCGTCCATTGAGTTGAGTTGGTACAGCAAATATTCTCAAGCTGAACTTATCCCGGTGCAAATGTACTATACAAGACTTCAACCCTTGGTACGTAACCAATCTAGGGTTCGTTGCAACTATCAGCGTACCCATGTAAGCTCTGGAACTATTGGTATATCTGGGGTAAACTAAAAACCAGGAGTCAACGCCTCAGGTTCTCTCCGCAAGCCCTTTTGACAATTGTACTCAGTAGGAGCGATTTAAAAAATTTTGAAAGTCGCTCTGGATAAGAGTTAGCCTTTTTCCTTTGGGGGAAGTTCCTATCAAGATACGTGAAATCGATGTTAGGACACATGGAATCTTACGGTCAAGTGATCGCTCGTAATCCAAGCCTCCCACAGCACTACATACGAGTATTAAAATTAGCTTTTTACATTTTTTACTTATAACTGCTGCAAATAGTGCTATGTTAAGAATAAAACCTAATAAAAAAATTATACTTAGAGTAAATATTTTAGATAAATATGTAGCCTAAAGCTGCCAAATACTGAGAGCGAAGGCTAACCAATTTATAAATATATGTGTGCAATAAGGATTGCAGCTATCAATCACAAAAACTATCAACCCGCAACTCGCGCCAGATATCGGACGGTTGCCAGCCGGAGTTACCCACAGATTGGAGTATGGGATAGTCTTGCACTGGGGCGTAGGAAGTAAGGTATTCTGTTGCTTGGCTTTCTAGCTCAACTGGGAGCTGTCGCTCAACGATAGGTTCATTAGTAAGTTCAGTATCAACTTCAAGAAGTTGCTCTTGTGTTGGTTGTGAGGTGATAGACTTCTTGAGGATGAGTAGTTCAGATTTTTTAATGGGTTTCATGTTACTCGTGGTGTTAAAAGCTCTAGACAGAAAAACAGATACAGCTTGAATATTGAAGAAATGCCCCATCTATAGTGTGTGATTTGAGTAAGATTGAACAAGTAGTGAAAACAAGATAAATTGTTCGGTCTATCAAAGAAAGTAATTGACGGCAAATGCAAATATAGAAGAAGCTGATGAAAAACCCCAACCTAATTACAAGGGCTGGGGATTGCTTAAAAAACACTATTACTATGATTACACAACTCAATATCCTTCATCCAAGCGCCGTTAGTCTGGAGGTGGGACAATGACCAAACCCCCCTCTCGCAGAAAAACCACCGCCGCAGCTTCTGCTCCTCCAAAGCCAGCACGAAAGCAACTTCTTCAGGAAACCTCAGATGTAGTTACTGTTGAAGTGGTAGCGGTTGAAGTTCCAGAGGAGTTGACTCAGCAGGAGCAGAGCGATCGCGCAGCTTTGGAGCAGAAGGTGGAGACAGCGTTTTACGAAGCGGGTTGTGCTTTGAGAGAATTGCGCGATCGCCGTCTTTATCGTTCGACGCATAAAACATTTGAGGAATATTGCAAAGATAGGTTTGGGTTTGAGCGTCGTCATCCTTACAGATTAATTGAAGCCGCAGGTGTTGTTGAAAATCTCAAAAAAATGTGTCCAAATTGGACACAAAATGATGTTTCTAAAACAGTAACGGTAGAAACTGTTGGTATACCAATCCTGCCAACTAGTGAAGGGCAGGTACGACCACTGACTACACTAGAACCACAAGAGCAGCAGAAAGCATGGCAGCAAGCAGTCGAAGCTGTTGGCGGGAAAGTTCCAACGGGTCGGGTAGTCAAAGATGTTGTGGATAAAATTCGAGAGCGCACCAGAGTCCCGAATCCCTACCGAGAAGGCGAAATCTGCATTCTTATCCCTAAAGATAACCCAGACTTGCGAGGTAAAGGTGGTTATTGGGGAGTGGTCGCTCATGTTGGCGATTACAGTTGCACAGTTCAAACCTGGGATGGTGATTACACTGTAAAAATCGAACACTTGAAATCCCTAGAATTGCTAGATGACGATTGCAAGTTTATGCAACAGTTATGTATGCGCTTGAGGCAATTGCATACTGTGGGCAGCCGCGATGAGGCTGTGGATTGGCTGTTGCAGGGATTGGGGAAGCAAGCCAAACCTTATTTGTCATCGTTGCAGTCGAGACTACTGGTGGCGATGGAACGGGAGTACAAACTGAGTTGGAAGCAGCAAAGGTGATGGCGACAAAACTTGTAAATTAAGGTGTATGATTTTCCTAGACTCAACTGTCTGCTTGAATTTTTACCTGAATTTTTCCATTATCAAATAAAGGAAAAACATCAGGATAATCTGTCTCATCTGCCAAATAATTTTCAGGTGCTTCCTCTGTGCCCCCCTGCCACCTAGCAGCCTGCCTTCTCCTGTCGGAGACGCTACGCGAACACGAATAAATTTATTATCCGAAAAGTATTATATGTG
>LXQD01000035.1 GCA_003326215.1 Nostoc minutum NIES-26
AATCATTTCGCTACTCCTCATCTGATATAGGCTGAGATAAGCTGGCGTGAGTTTGTTCTAATAGGACAGCTAATTCTTTAATGGTTTGCAGATATTCTTTCACATTACTGCTCAGAGGTTGGCTACCAATTTTCACAGCTTCGTTAATGGCTCTAGTCTGCTGATTCAGGTTGTTACCAATTTTCTTTAACTCATAGATAGCTTGTCGGTTAACTTCAGGAATCACCAACTTAGGATGTGGCAAAGGGTAGTCAAATAATCTCGCTCTAATATAGTCACTTTGTACCACTCCACTGCACCGCTGCTCTAACCTAGTTTTCTCGGCAGAGCTTACCCTAAACGTGATGGTTATTTCTCGCTTATAATCAGGCTCTACTATCCGATTATTTAATAGCTGTGCTAGTTCATTGTTCAGATTGGTACGTGGGTCTGGTTGCATAAAGACTTAGACGTTTAGCTATCTGAATATTTATTTTTTACACCGGGTTATTCGCTGTAGCTGCAATGGCGCGTAGCGCCGAGCAGGTAAGCGAATAACCCGGAACTTTTTGATTGATTCACCCCTTGAAAATACTTATTTTTTGGGGGTTTGGGGGACACCCCCAACAAGCAATTCACGCCGCCTTTCCCGAAGGGAAAGGGAGCGTGCAGCGCGTTACGGCGTATTGCTTGCCTATGCCCCCGCGACGGGTGTGGGCATAGGTGAGCCAGGGGACACTGCGCGAGAACTCGGCAAGTACAAACCCTGGTTCACAGCGGGGTGACTGGATGCACTGCCTCGGTGTAACCGGGGGAGTGGCTTTGTCAAACGGTCGCCGCTCATGCTGGCGATACACAGTTTGTCTTCACGCGAGTACTGCTTTTTTTAGCCTAGTCTAACGTAGTAACTCTGTAACTCTTTTTTGTTGATATTCGTCACATATACACATTTTTCTTAAAGTTTTCGGGACGCAATTTTTTTTTACAATGGAACAATTTGTTACTACTACTGCTAACTATGCCCCGCAAACCTAAAGCTGTTCCTTTATCCAAAGTAGAAGACATTCAAGCTAGTCTTAAACAGAAGGCGGCAACTCCTAAAACTATTAGCTTCTCAGATTTAGTCAAAAGTTTAGCTAAACCAATTCAGGATATGTTGGACGCTGGCTACGATTACTCAGATGTAGCCGAGGTATTTAAAGGGCATGGGGTAGAACTGGCAGCCAGTGGTCTGAAGAGTTTTCATAAAAAAGCTTCAGCATCAACTGATAATAATTCGAGTAATGATTCGGCGGTTGATGATGTTGATGATGATTCGGAACCGTCATCAACTGCTGATTCAATTGAAACTAATGACTCGGTTTCAGCAGTAGAGTCGGATAGTTCACTACTTGATAATGGTGAACCATCCGACTCCGAGACATCTCAAACTACGAGACGAAAGAAACCAACAACTAAAGCTTCTGCCCAATTCAACATCACTGATAGGAGTGAACTATGAAACGAATAGTGATGATACTGGGGGGAAAAGGTGGTACAGGGAAAACTGCCTTTACTCGCTTGCTATTAGATGTAATGCATTCAAAGGGGATTAATTATCTCGCTTATGACGCAGATACAGAGAATCCAGAACTGTATGAGTATTATCAAAACTTTGGCTCAGGGGTAAGGCTGTTGAACTTTATAGAGGTGGCAGAGGCGAAACGCTTCTTTACGGAAATAAAAGCCGAATCACCAGACTCAGTAATAGTAGATATGCCAGGGGCATCAAGTAATAAAACTAGGGAGATTATTAGTAAATTTGGGCTATTCAAGATTGCTGGTGATTTGGGTTATCGGGTAACGCTAGTGACTGTATTAAACCTTGGTTATTCGGTCATCACTAGCTTAAAAACGATGGCGGAATTCTGTGGTAATCAAGCAGATTATGTCATAGTGAAAAATCTCTGCTGGGATAAAGGTTCAGGTTTTCAGCGCTGGAAGAATAGTAAAACGTCGGGGGCGATCTCTGAACTAAAAGGCATAGAAATATCTATGCCAGAGCTAGAGTATTCGACTTTTGACACGTTGATAGAGAAAGGTCTGCCTTACTCAGCTGCAACAGAAGAGAATGGATTTCCCTTTGGGGATTATCTGCTAGTGAGTGGGTTTTTGGATCAGGCTAAACCAGAGCTTGAAAAGGCAGGTCTTTATCTAGGGTTGCAGCAACCAGAGGTGAATAAAGCTGAATCTTCAAGCGCTACGACTTCAAAACAAGTAAAAGCAACTGCATCTACTTCTCGTCGGGGTCAAAAGAAAACCAATGAGCAACAACAGTAACAGCAACGGCAATCACAACAATTCCCGTCCCTCAACTGCTAATGGAGTAGAGAGCGGTGAACTGGGAGAGGTGAAGACAGCACTGGGCAGATTATATAAAGAATTTGAAAGTTTTAAGCAATCACAGAAAACTGAAAGAGAAAGGGATAGGGCAGAGTTACAAGCATGGGCGCAAACGAATTTAGTTCAGAGTCAACTCCTCAGCAAAGCGATGGCGACAATCGAGATGCTGACAAACGAATTGAAGAATCAGAATCTCTCCTGTCAAGAGTTCGAGCAGAGCAACGAAACTTTGAGGCAAGAATTAACTCACTTACTCAGTCAGTCACAGAGTATAAGCAAATCCTCATCGACATTAGAGAGCTTAGAGTTAAAAGGGCTAAAGAGCGAAATCTCACAGTTAAAGTCGAACTGGAACGACCTGTTGATTCACACCAACAGGTTGACTACGGTTATTCAGGAGTTGAAGAACAGCCCTCGCCCAGAACCAATCACCATAGAAAAGGAGGTTTATCGCTCTGAACCCATAGGGAAATATGGGACGATAGGGTTGTTTACTGCATTATTTACTTTGTCGATTTTCCTTGTATTCAATCAATTTATTCCGGTAAAAATCTCAGACGATATCCACAACTATTTACAAGGCATCTGGCAACGTACAGGTTATAGCAATACCAAGTTACAGCGGGTTGAAAGGTATCTCGGTACTGACCCAAACCGCAAGAAATGAGTAAACTATAGGTGAAATAAGCACTACTATTATCTGGGGGATAAAGCCAAATAATTAGCTATCGGTAAACATCCCGCCGGTGGCCAACCTTGACTACAGTAACTAGTAGAAGGTTATCTTGAATCTGATAAATGATTCGGTAAGCTCCCAGGCGAACTCGATATAAAGAATTTGACCCTGACAACTTTACAACTCCATCAGGACGCGGTTCGAGGGCTAATTCTTCTAAACGTTGGACTACTTGTTGCTGAATATCAGGTGTCAGTTTTTTAATTTGTCGCACAGCAGCCGGGGCTATTTCTACCTGATAACTCACATTCCAAGCTCCCTTTTGAGGTCATGTAAGGAAGTTGTTCCTACTGCTGCTGCTTCCTCTAATGCTGCTAGTGAGTCTTCTAAATCAACTTTGTCTTCTTTGGCTAGTAGAAAGCGTAGAAAGTCTAAAACTTCTACTAATACCTCATCCGGTACTGACTCTAATTCTTGAATTATTATTTGTCGAGTATCCACTATTTCTCCTTACTGGTTTGGGTGAAGGGATTGTTTTTTATTTGAAAGGGAGCAGTTGTGGTTCAGAAAAAACACTCACTTAGCAGGTGTTAATCCAAGCCTAGTAAAATTTTTAGCACCCAAAAATCAAAGTTAACTGCATTCTGAAGTAGCTCTAGCCAGGATGCGCTCTTGGATTCCATTTTACCTATTCACTTGAAGCAGGCCGAGTTCCATGCTTTGAGCGATCGCACAGCCACAGAATTTCTGATGCTCATATCAGGTTTGTTCTTGTGGTTTGAGTTGCTTGACAGCCTCGCGTTCATCAGGAGTCAACTGTTTCCAAACAGCAGATTTAAATTCACAAGTCCATTCTTCTGTAAGTCCAGCGATCATCTCCCAAGACTGATCCACAATGCACTGCCTAATCAGTTCGACATTGGCGATAACTTGCTCCGTTCCACCTGCAAATAGGGGGGTGGAACGGGAGGTGGAACACTCTTCTATTACTTGTGCTGAGGAGGTTTGAGGCGAAATTAAAGGTTGTTCCACCCCCTGCCCCTCTAAACTTTTTTCAATTGCTGGTAGCGGTGCTGTTTCTACAGTTTCATCACTGCTATCAAAATTTGGAAAAGTTTGGGGGGAATCAGCGTCACAGGTGGAACAAAGAAGTTGTAAGTCTTGTTTCACAAGGGGTTGAGGCTGTTCCACCTCCTGTTCCACCCCCCGTTCCACCTCTTGTTCCACCTCTTGAGTCGGTCGAATCCAGGGACGAATTAAGCGACCATTCACTCGTTTGCGATCTCCGCTTGTCCAGCCGTGAGAACGCAAGATAGCAGCCACTCGGTTCTGTTCGGCTTTACTCTGTTTGGCTAACTCAATTTTGAGAACATCAGTGAGGATTTCTCCCACAGATACTTCAAGGTGCAACTCAGCCCAAGCCATCACCGCCGCTTCCCAAGTGTCAGTGCTTTGGTATTGTTTATTCGCAGCATCCAACCATTCATCTTCGGTGTCAGTCAGTCGCCATTGCTCGCCATTGCGGTAGGCAGCGACCGCCGCCGCCCAAATTAAATCCCGTTCTTTTTTGAGCAGGTTAATGGGGATTTTCTTGAATAAAACCTTAATCACCCAAAAGCGACGCTCACCCGTGGGGTCATAGAGAAATTCATCTAAATTGGTAGTACCAACAAGGATGGATGGGCGCGGGAAATCCTCAATATCAGTACCATAGGGACGGCGCATTGAGTCTTTCTTTCTCGACAGAAACGCCTTGAGTTGTGAGACATCCTTTTTCTTGTAGGAGTTCTCAAACTCGGCATATTCTAAAATCCAGTACTGGCTAATTTTTAAAACCTCGTCTTTCTCAGTGCCGTTGAGGTCATCAGTGAAAAAATCCTCAGAGGCTAGAATTTCCCAGAATGTGGACTTGAGGGATTTCTGCTTACCTTGAAGGATGGTAATTTCATCGTGTTTGCACCCCGGTTCAAATGCCCTGGCCGCAGCTGCAATTAAAGTTCGTTTCATCAGTGCGGCGTGTAATGGGTCATTAGTGCCAAAGTAGCGTTCTGCTAGGGTATCCAGCAAACTCACATCTACATTGGGGTAACGCTGGGCTACTGATTCTAAATACTCCACCACTGGAGAGTATGAGTGTGACTGAGCCAGTTGTAAAACAATGCCTTTGGCTTGTTCTTTGCTGATGTCGATATCAACATCAATCGCCACTTTTAAATCAATCCGGTCAAGTGGCAACCGCTTCCCGTCGAGTTCTACTTGTTTTTTGAGGGTATTCCAGCGTAGGCGCTCTCCCCAAACAGCACGAATAGCATTCAATTTTTGTTTGTACTTACTTTGGGCTGGTCGTTCCCGCTCTGCATCGACTTCTAGGGATTTATTGAGCGCATCAACTACAACTCGTCTATCTTCAATTGCTTGCAGAATGTCCTGGGCTGTTGCCCCATCTTGTACCCAGTCTTTAATATCCAATCCGCCATTTTTGGGTAAGTGTGTCCAGTAAAAATCGCTGGGTGGGGCATACAACCACTTAGCATCTGGAAAGTCAGAGTTAATATCCTCCATGTGCTTTAGCCCTGGAGAGTCACGGTCGGGACAGAGAACTAGGTTAGCACTTTCCAAAGAACCTTGGTAGTCACCATAGGAGCGGTACTTGCCAGCACCGCCGATTGTAGTGGTAGCGGCTATGTCCATTGACCAGAGAAGATTGGCTATTTCCTCACCTTCGACCATGAAGATGGTTCTACCAGCAGCGATCGCTTCTCTGACTTCGGCATATCGATAGATAGTGATTTTCTCCTGGTGGGAGCGTTTGAATTCGGCGCTCAAGTCTTTGGCTTTGATCCAACTTGTACCGTTCCAATATTCCTGAAAGACATCCTTATCTTTGGTCTTCCCAGGACGAATGACGACTACTTTGATTAAGGGATTACCTGCTGTGTCGGTGTAAACATACTCTTGTTTGCCTTGGGGTCGTGGCGATTTTTTGGCTGTGGCTGGTGCGTAGTAGGGCTTGCCGTTGCGATCGCTCTTCGCTGTCCTCTCCCACCCACTAGCGGGTTCAGCCGAACGGTTGCAGACTGTTAATTCACCGATTGAGTAGCACCAGTCTGGTTTTCCGCAGTGGGGGCAGGGGTTAGTTTTGGTAACTTCTGTCGGTTTGTCTGTAGGTAAGTTACTTACAACAGTTGGATTATTTAATTGTTTGGTAATCGAAGTATGTGTAAGAGAACTATCAGCAGATTGTGCAAGGTTAATACTTGGTACTGTCTCAAGTGCTAATGAGGCTGTATTTTGAGTATGTAAGTTCATTAGGAATGCCTCCTTGAAGTGAATAGGAAGCAACCCCCGTTTACCTGACTACTTGTTGACATGGCAAAAAGTAGATAAGATAAAACAAGATATTGTTAGATCCCTGTAGTTCAAAGTTTGGTCGCCGAGAACTGCGGGGGTCGCTTATTTTTGGCTATATTTTACTCTGATAATGGATTTTACCCTGACAGTGGCTTTTTGCGAAAGTTGACATATCAAGTTGATAACTGACTGCGAACTAGGCTAAAGACTAAGAAAATTCGAGTGTTGTCAAGCTCAAAAATACCCTTGCAGATATATTTCAAAGCCTGGAACCCTTGCTTGGTAGGTGTCGCAGCTGTCGCAGTGCAGATGTATTTCACGAATTTTAGTCCCATGCGACAGAATTTTCGGGGTGTCGCGGTGCGTTCGCACTTCTGGAAGCCTTATTACACCGTTGGTTGCGAGAGCGATAGAGCATTCGCTTTTCCGGAAAAATGGTACAGATGTATTTCAAATTAGTCAAAGCTCACCCCCAAATCAACGCCTAGCGTCACCTCGATTTTGCGAACAATATCTTCTGTGATTGGGGATAAAGTAGCCTCGTTTTCAATTTGATGCCAGTAAGTTCTAGATACTCCAGAATCCTTACATATCTGGGTTAATGAGCGTTTATCGCCTTCCCTAGCCTTCTTTATTCGTTCCCCCAATCCTGGAAAGTCTTTAACTATAACAATTGACTTTTTTACTTGCACTGTAAGCATTTCTATAAAATTCGTAATTTATCTTACTGTAAATTGTACATAGATAGTTGACAACTGTCTATAGATGGTTTACGATGCTATGCAATTGAACTTCATAAGTAATTAATTGCAGATATGCCTATGAAGCAATCGACGGAAGCCTACTACCGACAAACTTATCAAGCGGTAGCTGGAGAGGTTAGTAACCGTAGGTGGCGTAACTTGCGAGGTGAGTTAGAGCGTTCGGGAATGACTATTACAGTCTCCACTTTGCGGATGTTTGCAAAGTTCAAAAACCAATTCCCTAGAACACCTATTACTAAACAAGCGCTCAAAACTTATGAAAGATTCCAGCAAGACTACCAAGATACTCAAGAATTCTCTGGCAATGAATTATTAGAAATTCTGAGAAAAATTAAGCCTAACGTAACAGACCGGATGCTGATAAATGCTTTTTACAAAAGCTGTTTACATTTTAGTAAACAAAAAATATACAGCTATTCAGAAGCCTGTAAAGTCGTGTTTTTCACTACAATCACACGGAGCAAATAAATGTCTAAAGAACTAAAGAACAAAGTTGATTCAATCAGACGGACAATTAAAAACAAGGGGATTGAAGTAACTAGCGCACAAATTGAAAATAGAATATTAGAACTTTGCCCGGATTATGCCGATGATTGGTGTCCTGATATTCGTACCGAGGTAATTAAGTCATTAGTGAATGAACTACAACCTACTGAATTAGCATCTGTAAACACTGGAAACAGCAATGCAAGTGACTTACGCAAAGATGATACTGAGTTAGTTTCAGATGCCACCTTAGAAGTGCATCCGAACGCACATTCAGAAGAATCTGAAACCATTACACAGCAAGCAAGACAGAATGATAACAATCACACGCTTGCACTGCAAGAGAAGTCAGAATTAGTTGCCAGCACTGCTTACAATATGGGTATTGTGTTGGATATCCAGGAAGTTGAAAACATTGCTGAAAATATCAACTACTCGGCTGAATCACTGGATGAAGCTATTGACGATATTCAATCAGCCATTACCCAATTTATAGAGCATAAAGCGGCAATTAATACCAAAAAAATAACCTCAATGGTGAATGAAGTAACGGAGTATGCCGAAGCTAAGTTCAACGAAAACAGCCAACAATTAACCGATGGACTGCGAACAATAAACAAGCGGATAATTCAGCAGAATACTGATTTTAAAAGTAGTATCAGAACAGCACTCAAAGCCTTTGCAGTCCCACTTATCAAAGCAGAATAAAAGCCTTTTTATAGCCTTCAATCCACACAAAGCCTTATTCATTATTCTGATAGTTTTAAGCCTGCTAATGGCGCTTCTGGCATGGGATAATTACCGTTTTTCCCAAAGCAGGGTATACAAGCCAGAGTATCGAGATTTTACCAATCCACTAAGCAAGGAATATTTTTCATGGTGAAGCTCAAAAACCACGTAACGCCAAAAGCCAAGCGAATCAACCAAGTTCTCAAACAGAAATTTGGGGTAACTCTAGATGACTTCACCGCCGCCATGCAAGGGGATGTTACCAGCGCTCAAAAGATTGGGGAATTAGCGCGGCAAGGGCGATTAAGTGCTGAATTGGCTCCCCAACTGGCTGCTGCATATCACGAAATAATCAATGGAACTACTGCCCAAAATAAAGCATTTTCAGAAGTGCTGGTAAACGCTGGTAAATCTGCAATTGAGATAGATAAGGCAGTAATGAATGCAACTTTAGCCAATACTCAATATGCCCATCGTCGAAGTGAACTAGCCAGTGAGTTCATCAATGCTCGAAATGCTGAAAATCAGCGTCACAACTACCAGATGAATTACCAACAAATCAAAGGGTACATTGATGTTTACTTGGCAGGTATTGACAACAAGACATCATTACTTGAGCAAAGTTATCGACCGGAACTTAAACAAATTCAGAGTGATGAACAATATCAGACTAAAGTACTCAATCATGTACTAGATAAAGGTGATAACAGTCGTGTTGACTTAATTCCTGAAAAACAATACCTGACTAATGGAATTAAAGAAACATTCCTCAAAGTAAAATCAGCACTCGGTTTTTAAAATTCAATGCCCAGGTAACTGTTAATTACTTGGGCATCAAACGAACTTAAAGATATTCTCATGTTCCCACCAGACCAACTTGATGAACTACTAACTAATTCGGATGCCAGCACGAGTATAAACCAGGATACAGCGAGATATTTACAGCATATTGAAAGCAGATTGTATGCAGATATCCAGATTCGTAAGCGCTTCGATTCTGGTTTATTATTTCTAGCCTGTCAGGTTGGTAGTGCAAGTCTATCTTGGCTGCTGTTCAATCTTCAGGTGACATTAATCATTATCCAAGTAGCTAGCTTCACACTAGCGATGATGCCTGGATTAGTTGATTTATCAGAGAGTTTCAGTTTTGAACTATCTAGTGAAAGATGGGAATTAAAACACGTTCGACCGATGCAAACCCTTACTAAATTGAGTATTGGTGTAGCAGTTGGTTGGACTAGCACCAAAAGGATAAGCGAAGAAATTTACAACACTCACGAGGCAATTAAAAGCACCTATACCGAGATGAGAAATGCTGAAGGATTAAGCGGTTTTCAACTCCCAAGTATGAGTTTAGTTTTGACAGCAGTACTCTTGTTATTCAGTTTACTTGCTGTATTCAATATGAGGAAAAAGAATGTAGATGTATAAGCAGAACAACTTCTTATTAGGAATACTTGGTTTTATTGGGTTTGTGATTGCTTTTAACACCTTTATCATGGATGCCCTCAGTACTGCTCATAACCTGACATGGTTGTGGAATTTGTCACAATCTCTTGGCTTAGATAAGTTTGCAAGTACCTTGCAAGCTCGACTTGAAACTTGGCTACAAGTCTACGGATTTTTTGTATTTTTGGCAGTGTTGGCAGTGCTGGTTTATCGGAGATAAGCAATGCAAGAGATTGAAGCATTTAACCAGCGATTAAAATCTCAACGTCGGACTGCCACAGTCATTGTAGGCAGTTTAACTATTGCTGGTTTAAGTCTGACAATTCCACTGTGGAATGATTCAGTGAAGTGGTCTGAAACTTTGTATTGTTTCTCTCCTAATCATCAGCCTTGCTCCCGCGAACATATCAAGCGCGGTATTAGCTTTCTTGTGGATAGGGAGCGGCGGAATTTTACTTTTGATAGCAAAGTAACTTTTTTGAGGGTACTGCCTCCAGAAGATGATTCAGCCACTATCTACGGCGTATTGGGTACGGTTGCCCTATTAGCTGCCTATGGTGTTAGTAAGTCACTGACAAAATCTCAAGAGAAAGCTATTCATAGTCAATTATCATTGCTCAAAGCTAGGGCTTTAGAGAATGACATAGTTATTTCTAACCATCTAGACCTGACCCAGTTTACCAAAGCCAAGCAATCAGAGGTCACAAAGCAGGCGATCGCCCGTGATGCGACAGACACAATTGAACAGATGAAAACCGAAGGTGAGAAGCAGCTTGACCATATTAATGGACAACTTCAAGGTGAATTGGCACTCAAGCACCACGAGCTGACCTTGAGCGACATGGATAAGCAGATTGCTGATAATAAGCTATCCACCGCTGAAACCAACCGCAAGCTTTATAAGATTTCCAAGCCTGCTAACGATGCTAAAGGTACTAACCAGGAATCACCCAGCGAACTACTAAAAAATAGCTTGATAGATGCCCTCAAAAACCATGAGTCTGGCTGGTTATGGACAATTATCAAAGCAGTCAAGCCGTTATGGATAATTGGGGAACAAGGCACAGGTAAGACTAATACATCTGTCGCTGTTGGACTGGTCAGAAAATACTGTTTAGGTGTGACGGTATTTAGAATAGCTGACAGACATTTAAACGGTGCAAATAGCAAAGTCTGGAAGCTTTTATCAGCAAAAGAGAAAGCTGACAATGACTCAGCAATCATTGAAGTTCTTCAATCCACCTACGAGCGGAGATTAGAACGGATTGGACTAGATTTAGATGATAGTCAGGCTGAACAATTTCTCTTAGATGAATTCACCCATCTCAAAGATATGGATGAGGAGACTGTCAAAAAGTTTATTAAATCAACTTTTAGTGATACTAGGAAGGCTAAAGAACGGTTTATTGGTGTTACCCATTTAGGTACTAATGAGGCGTTCGGGGATGGTACAGCCGCAATGAGAAAAGCTGGCAGTATCTTGATTGAGAAGTTTACATCTGATGGTGAGAAACCATTATCCAGAGTTGTTGTGAAGCATGGTTTAGTAGATGCTATTGGTAACAAACTGGAGGATGTTGAGCATACCTTACCAAGCTGGTTTGAAGCTTTTAGGATTTACCAGCACTTCAACGGCAAGCTTATTGATTTTGAGAATTGATTCGCTGTCAAAAAGCAAAATTAAGAGCGTCAAGTGCTAGGGAATTTTTTTGTCAGATGAGTGCCTAATGACTGTCTTACTGTCTGACAACGCTTAAAATCCATTTGGCTTTGAGTTAGAAGTGCTGGCTGTCTGCAAAGAAAAGCCTGACACAAAAGCATTGACAGAAAAATTATCTAGAAACTAAGCTTTGATTAAGAAAAGGTTATAAACTCCCGATTTTCACTTGTAGAAGTTGATTTTCTCTTTCTAGCAGTTGAGAGCGCGTTATTGCACACCCCAGACCCTGTTCAAGTAGGAGACAGAGTTTTGATTTTACGCCCAGCGTATGTAGCCGGAAAAGTTGGGGTAGTTTGTGGTCGAGAATCACGCTCAGATGCTCAACCAAGCACCCGCTGGCTTATCCAAGTAGAATCAGATACAGAAAATATTGTGGTATCGCTACTGAGGAACGAATTTGAGGTGATTAGCCCAGAATTAGAGTAACTTCAGGCTGATGCTGGTGGCTCGTCACCAATCCCCAGTTCCTTCTTACTGTGCTTCAACTGTTTCCAAAGTGACTTAATCTGCTCGTAAGCATCTTGTGAGTCAAGCTTGCCATTGGTTTCTAAACTGGTGATCATGCCAACTTTTTGAGCAAATTCTTGCAAATTAGCATTAAACACTAAATTTTCTGGCTTAACCTGACCGTAATAGCGACTGCGAGGGGAAATAAATTTGTTTTTGTCGTCCTGATTCGGCTGTAGCATCAGTTCACCCCCTATTCGTGACTGTTCACTCATGACATCAAGCCAGTTTTTTGCTGGGCTTGTTGAGTTCAGAAAATAGTATTCCCAGCACAAGGCCCCTGATTAACATTTTAGTTAGCGCTTCTTATCGAAAAAGCGGACGCATGTTGTGAATTGACAACTCTTCGCAATAACTTTTCGGCTAGTCGCCTGCCAACGAAATCATGGGGATCTCCGGGGTGTAAACTGTCTGTAATACAGCCCAAGAGCAGACTGCGGGGCGGCTGGAATGTTTGGGGAGAGGGCGGAACTATTACTTTAGCTCTTTTTGTAATCTGTTCAATATCCACAATTCTCAATATCCTTGATATATTTATTGCCTGAAAGATACTTCAAAATAAAGATGTTCTTACAGCAACACTATCTATTTTTAGTATAAAAATTTCTACTCCGGCAAGTAAAGCCCTGAAGAATCGCTAGGCTTGGCGTGGGCATAGCGGCTGGTGGTATGCAAAGATGAATGCCCCAAAGTCTGCTGCACCAGCTGCACCGATGCGCGCCTGTCTAAACTATGGCTGGCGTGAGAATGTCGTAACCAGTGGGGGCTAACTTTGCCCTGAATGCCAGCTTTTAATGCAGCAGCAGCAACCAGATCGCGGATCTGTCTTTCTTTTAAAGGCTCTCCTCCCTTGCGACTTTTGAACACCGCCGCATCTAAAGTATCAGATGGCGAACGCAGTTTGGTTAATGCCTGATAAACCTTTTTGGGAATCAGCACAGTCCTGGTCTTCTCCCCTTTACCAAACAGCGTCACTTGCCCTTGTCCGTTGCGATTGCAGCGAATATCGCGCCAGCGTACATGGGCCACCTCACCCACCCTGGCGGCGGTGTAGTAAAGGAACTGAATCAAAGCCTTATCGCGTTCATTAGTCGTCAGCGCCACCATCGTCATCACTTCTACTTCCCTTAGAATCCGCTCGGCGAGTCGGTCTTTGGTCTTGGGTAGCAAGGTATCATCTGCGGCGTTGAAAGAAAGGTATTTGATTTTGCAACCGTAATTTAGAAGACTTTTGAGAGCGGCAATCCTCCGAGCGCGGCTGGCTGGTGCTAAAGGCTTTCCAGTTTTAGTGCGGTGAGTCTCCAAAAAATCGGCGAATGCTTGCACATCGTTGATGGTGACAGTCCGCAGGTCGATATCATTTAACCGCACCTGTTGCGGGTTCTGCCCCAGGAGGAAAGCCACAAAACAGCGGATATCAGTTTCGTAGGCGCGGTGAGATTCTTTACTACGCTTAGTTGTCAACCACAGCGATACAAGCTGCGCGGTATTGGCGATATCAGCCATGCTCCTTGTGGGAGCCATCCCCTGCTCGGTACGTGTCAACATGGATACAACATGTAGATTGCCAACCCTGACCGAAAGTAGGGTTGAAGAGTGAAAATGAATCACCGATAAGCAACATTATCGGTGATAGAATCTCAGTTTCCCATATAACAGGGGGGTGAGCGCACCTATCAGGATAACCGTCAAGGTGGATCGCATTGCTCATTACTTATTTTACTTTTGGCTTGCGGCGAGTTTGGCGATGCTGTCACCTGTGGGTAGAACTGGTGTAGAGCTAGACACTAATAAAATCCATTTCCTTTAATAAACTTTCAGTAAGCTCGATAATTTTGTTAATTTTATTCTCATAACAAAGGATTTTTTGATCAATCGCTTCCTTTAACTCCTCCACAAACTTGTCATACTGAATTGAGTGAGCTTGCAACTCAATTAACAGGTCATGCGAATTATAGATATCAAATCCGTTGAAATAACCAAGACTTAGAAATGTGTTATGGGTATTCTTGTTTCTCAAGTTAATGTCATCATCAAGAAGCGACAGTAAGTCTAGATATTGACTGCATATCTCAGGATTATTTGGTAATATCCTTTCTACTTCATCTTTACGAGTAGCCTTTCCTTTGAATTTTCCAATGTCTCCTGATCCAGAGAAAGCTTTTAAAAGTTGGGCAGCTCGTTCACGCAACTCATAAATTCGGTTGAGATAGTTTTCCATATGGTATTCCAAGCGATATAAAGCTTCGTTAATATCACTGGCATTGTAAATGGTGTTCAACTCTTCACACACGAATCTAAGTCTGTGCATACTGCTACATAACTGCGCCCAATAGTGAGGATGTTTTTCCGACTGCTGCGCTTCGTACCAGTAAAAGTGTAAACCTACTGGTAATGAATTAAACGAACTCTCTTGGTTCATACTTATATGCTATTGGATAATTATTTTTTGGTTTTCGATAACATTTTTTATAACTTGCCCTTAGCTGATGAGCAAGTATTAGAGGATACAGACAGTTTTGGGAATGCTGTCCCTGGTTGAGTCAGATGTTGGGAAAAGGGTTATCTCGACTTTTCTACACCTAAGTCTACACGGCAGGAAATAAATCAGTAGATGTGATCGCCTCACGCCGGGAAATGAATCTATCACGACATTTCTTTAAAAGGGTCTACTGTAAGGCATTCGACCCCTGATAACCCGCCAGAGCGATCGCTTGCTAATAAGGAATGCGCTTTCCCAAAAGTTTTTATGTCCAAAAAATAGCCGCAATACTTACAATGACTGGGATAACGCTCGGTCTGCGCCTCACGTTATCCCTTAGTATTGCACTGAAGCTAGATTGTTACACAATGTTATCCGTAACATTATTACGCTCATCTTCCCTCAAGCCGATTTGAAAATAGCGTCGTGTTAATCAGGAGAAAGAAAAGTGTCAGAGCAAGTTGAGCAATCACAACAGCAGTCACAACAGAATTACTTCCAAGCAATTGGGGTGATTTCGGGTCAGATAATTTTCACTGAAGACAAAAAACTAAAGATTCAAATTGGTAGAAGAGAATATGCACTATTCTCTAAACCTCAGCCATTTGAGGCGCTGAAAATGCACCTGAAGAAAAGAGACGCTAGCGAAGTTAGTTTGTTAGTTTATCCGAAAGTAATTCACTTCCCTAAACCCGAACAACCGCATCAAATATATTTTCAATTATTGGCACACCAAGAAGTATCTACGGGATTATTTGAAGAACTTAATGATGGGGAATTTAAGCTATTTGGATTATGGCAGTTTATACCTGTATGCCGAACTCCGTGCATTTCAATTTTCAAAAATTTTCATAAGGACAGATTAGATTTTATAAAATCTGCTGACACTTCATTAAAAGTAAAATTTATGAAAGCATCTCACTTACCAATTGTTTGGAAAGATGCTATTGTTCCGCCCTTCCGATTTAATCCTAAATTGTCTAAAGAAGAACAAGCCAAGCGTTATTTCGTTCAATTGAAAGCCAAATTTAATCCTGACAAAAATATCTTTATATTTGATTCATTGATGGGATTGCCCACTGAAGAATTGCCTAATTTTCTCAAGGCATCAAAAACAGATAAGGCTACAGTGGCGGCTGAGAAAAGGAAGAGTAACCCCAACAAGAAACCAGGAGCTAAAAAGGAATCAAAAACCCCATTACCAAAGCCTATAAAAAAGAAAGCTGTCCCAAAGACGGAGGGGGAATAGCCTGCAAGGTTTATCAATAGGTGGGATGAGTATTTACTCAAATGAGTATTTACTCAAATGAGTGTTTACTCAAAATACTAGAGTCTACCTCATCAACTAAAACTCGCTCTTTCGTGATTCAGGATTTTGTTTGATTTTTAACTTGCTATTACCCAGAATTAATGCTTTGATTATTTGAGTATTTACTCAAATGAGCTTTTACTCAAATGCTGGAGTCTATAAATGCCAACAGTTATCGCCATCCTGAACCAGAAGGGAGGCTCAGGTAAAACAACCATTGCTACTAATCTTGCTCATGCACTGAAGCAAGATAATTACACAGTATTACTGGTAGATTCAGATCCACAAGGTAGTGCTAGGGATTGGAATGAAGCAAGCGGGGGGAACATCATCCCGGTTGTAGGACTAGACCGGGAAACACTAGCTAAGGACTTGCAAGCCATTTCGCAAGGATACGACTGGATTGTAATTGACGGTGCGCCGCAAATCGCCAAGCTTAGTGCAGCTGCGGTTAAAGCT
>LXQD01000036.1 GCA_003326215.1 Nostoc minutum NIES-26
ATGGATAACAACTATTTAGCAAGAGTTTTAGAGTTAGCTTAAAGTAGTATATTAAAACTTTGATTCAGCCTTGGATGTGAAAGTTCCACTTTCTCTCCAGATAAACATAAATTTATCTACCTAATTAATGAGTTGATTTTAGTATTAACAGATAGTAATTCAGATTTAGATAAGTCAATTCACAGTTTTGAAGCTTTATTGATTTATTTTGTTGATTGTTCTTGTAATTTTTACAATTATCTATGTCATTTTGAAATCTTCTTCAGTTTTTATTAGGAAATAAGATGCGTTTCCCCTGGATAGTAGTCCCTACGGGCTAGATGATAAAATGTCGTCAAAAATAGAGAAACGGTCGGATGCGTTACCTATATGATGCAAAGCTTTGGGACAAGCTCGAAAGTATAGTCGAATTTCTGATTATGGTCGCCTTGGCGATCACGGCACTTATTAAATTCAACAGCAACACACTTGAGGCTGTGTTTTACGTAACACTAGCAGCAATAATTGCCCCCTTCTGTGAAATAGAGAAGCGGACAAAACGTTATCTGTTGCTTGGCGGCTTCTTCTTTGGAATATTTGCAGGGTATTTCAATTAACTAGTCGCCAAGTTCGGTACTGTTATCTTTATGAATTGGATTATCCTGAGCTTGGGGCTGTTGTCTTTGCTGCTTGTCAAAGGTAATGAACCTTTGGGTTTCAGATGGCGAAAGATTATTTTCAGTAATTTTAAACTCGTTCGACTCATCTTTGTAGGCAGAGAAAGCTGTTTGGGGCAAACCACTTTTTCTACTAACACTGACAAATTGCATACCCTCTTTCATCAACAGTTGTAATCTGTAGGCGATTCCTTCGTAGATGCGGCCAGTACCAGTATCCTTACCCATAGTCATGACAGTTCTCATGATGGCAGGAATTAGAAATTGTTTAGCCGTTTGATTTTGTTGTGATGAAGGAGTTTCTGACTGAATTGCTTCTTTGTTTTTGTCAGGACTGCTGTAGTTGGACTTTTGACCCAAAGGTGATTTGTGTCCATTCTCAGACATTTTTTGTAGAAATGTTTGTTTTTTCTGAGCAATCAAATTTTCAACTCTTGTCGAATTATCTTGTTGTAGTACATTAGACTGTTGAGTTACACCAAATTTCTTGAGATATTCTTCGTAGTATTTGTTTTTGAGAGTTTGTCTGTAGTTTTCAACAGTTTGGGCATTTTGAGACAGAGTTGTCCCGAGTTGAGCCTGTAAAGCTTCGCGTTCAGGAGTTAATAGCGTAGTGGTTGATTTTTCAAGGGGTGAATATTGCTCAATAATGAGTGCCAGTTTGTAGACCATTATATTGTTGGAGATGCCACTGCTGTGGTTGACAGTGCGGATAGTTTCGATGGTTGAGGTAAAGGATTGATTGTCTTTCATTGCTTAAGTAGGTGGGGTTTTACTAAATGGTGGGGTTTGACTAAAGTATTCTTTAAAAATGCTTCTTTCTCCTCCCTTTTATTAAAACTCTATCTCTTGAAAAGGAGAGTATTCTGAATACTGAATTCCGCATGATAACTGAGATTTATTAATCTATTATTTAACGCAATTATCTGAAATAAATTGAGTTTATTAGTCAAATAATTGGTAAGATATTACTTAAATTTTACTGAAAAAGTTAGGTATTATCTATGCTTTTCTCTTTGAGGGAATGTCAGAGCTTTGTGCTTAGTTTTAGTTTGTTGTTAAGTATGGGATTGACATCATGCCAAACACCTGAACAGAAAGCTGCTTTAGCGCAGCAGAAAGCTTATGAAACGGCACAAGCAGAGAAAGAAAGGCAGATCCAGCAGTTGGTAGGCGATGCCCCCGATCTCTATCGAGTGTTGTGGAAGGTTTGCGGTGACAGAAAGTTCAACCTAAACAGGAAAATCAATGGTGGGTGTGACGAAGCAAGAGTTGCTGCCCCCCAAGGATTCCAAGAGCCACTTTTGATGTGGGGGCCTGTTGGTGAGATCCAGATAGACAAAAAAATTAACCCTCTATCACGAGACAGGATAGAAGCCACTGCCTTCATCAAATCGAGAGGATGCTTGACATCTGGATCTCCTTCATACGAACGATTGTATAAAGTTCGAGAGTTTCTGGTAGACACAAATACTCCAGTCAGTTCTGAAAATATTAAAATAGAACGCCTGTCAACAGAGGAGAAAGAGAAAAAAATACGTACTCAAGTTGCTAACGTTGAGCTGACAAGGGATTCTCGATCATTAGGTTTGATAGGTGGTGGTAACACTTGTGAATCTTTTGATGACTGGAAAAAGAGCAATCAAAATTCTTGAACAATATGTGAAAAACGCTATAAGCTTCTCCAACCTTCAGGCGGGAGCTTAACCTTAATTTTATAACTCAAATTCAACAGACTTACCGTTTTGCTGTTGCTGTTTTGATTTTTGAGGACAAACTTCAACCTTTGGGCTGTAAGTGTTGTCAATCACCTTTTCTCGCTCATTCATCAAATCTTGGAGGATTTCGCCCAGTGGAGGCAGAGAAATCTCAGTTTTTTGATAGCGATTTTGCTCAACTGAACTTTGAACTAAGAGTTTTTGGTAAAGTTCGCGTTGCTCACCAATGGTTAATTTACCAGTTTGTTTAAGTTTTTGACGCAAAGGATAATTCCATTGATCTGCAACCGTTACCCATGTTTTATTAATTTCTAAATCTTGCCAGTGTCGAGCGATTTGGGGATGAAGTGGTAATTCAGTATTACGCTCCTGTTCATAAGAATCGACTTGATTGTTAAGAGGAGATTGTTGTCTCAAATCCTTGACGATCTCGTTCAAAGGCGAAAGTATAATATCAGTTACTCCGTGGGCGCGGATTTCAGCTTGAGCTTGAAGTTGAAGTACAAAATAAAGTTCGCGTTGTTCGCTAATGGTGAGTCCAGCGGTATTTTGAATTTGGGAGCGAAATTCATTGCTGCCTTGTTGAGCAAGACCAACCCATCGCTCAGTGTTTTCTAAGTCTTGCCAGTGCCGAGCAATTTCAGGATGAAGCGGTAGAATAACACTGTCAGATTTAGATTTACTGCTCTGATTGTGAGGAGATGGAAAATTAGATTGCCGCCTTTTTGGTTGCTCTGTTTTGGGAACGGGCTTTTCATTTTGCGTTTGGTTTTGAGGCTGAAGGGGCTGCTCTAAATGTTGAATGTGTTTGACAATTTGAGGATGAACAGGCACTTCAATGTCACGGGTGGCATGAGGATTGACAGAAGCTTGGGTAGCAATTGATGGAGTCATATCAAGTTTTTGGGCAAGCAGTCTCAGTTTGTTTAAGTCAAGCTCACTAAGGGCAAGTGTCCTGACTTGATGAATCATGCCCTGTTGGGTTCTATTTAATTCAAAACTGGCAGCAACCCTCGTAATGCCATTATGTTCAGTTTTTAGAAGTTTGAGATGTGATGTACTATCTTGCTGACTTTTCTGGTAAAGGATGCGGTAGTTCCCCAAAGTTAGATCGTCACGCCCAAACGTTTTAAGTGTGTGAACGAGAATTTGAAAAACTTCTTTTTGTTTGAAACTCTCCAAAATTTTATGTGTGCCATCAAGCGAAAGAGAACCAAGGGCATTAGCAATTTTCCTGGGGTCTTCATCAGGGGAGGGAAGTTGTTTGTTCTTAAGATAATCAGCCACCAACAAAAACTCTTGCCTTTCAATAGGCAGCATATCTTTAGGCTTTTCAACGATCCAAATGGTTGGCGTTGCCGAACGGTCTGCTTGAAATTTCATTAATTCTTTGTTGTCATGACGACGACAAATACTGTAATTTCCCCCAGATTTTTTGATAGTAAAAGCATCAGCTTGATAAACTGAATTATCTTGATTATTTTGTTGGACACCATATTTTTTAACTAAAGCCAAAGCAGCCAAAGCGATTTCCTTATTTTCCCTAGCTTCTAAGCGCTGTCTGGGCCAAGTTTGTTTGTAAAGTGTGACCTCTTCCTTCTTTGCCCAGGAATAGTCAGAATGAATTGGGTTATCCTGTGCTTCTTCTAGATGTACAGGAGAGCTTTGATTGCTGACGACATTTGTTGACTCTGGAATGATTTCAGCATCAATTACTTTAATAGTAGGAGTGATGTCATCTGGGTCAAGTACAGCTAATTTACCGCGAGGTTTAGGAAGTACAGAAACTGTTTCTTCTTCTGGAAGTAAGTCAGCCGTATAATCTTTTACAGTTCCGTCTCCTTTTTGCTCATAAAGCCGAAGTTCTTCACCATTTTTGAGAAAAACAACCAGACGTAAATCAGGAGGTTGATTGTTCTGCCACCACTCATCTAACGGAACAGATGCAGCTTCTACAGAGATGAAAGCTTCTGCGCCTTGTGCCACAATCAAGTCATCTACACCCTTTTGCGGGCCTGGCAAAGAAACGACATTCACTTTAGCCCCAGATGCTTCTAACAATTGACCAGTGCGATAGGTAGCAATATTAATGTTGCGTTTGGTTTTAATTTTAGTTTCGTAATCAAAACAAATTTTGATGTGGCGATCTTTGATAGCGAAAACAGCCAACTCAGGATGTAAAGTGGGAGCGATAGGATTACCCAGTTCATCTTTACTACGATAACCAGCATAAATCCCAGGTAAACCAATAGCAGCTTCACCCTGACTCAATAGACAAGCAGCTTTTTTGGCTCCCTCAGTAATCGTGACTGGTACATTGTGCTTCCAGACACAATACCAGAAGCCTGTGACGCGATCGCTTTGACTGGGATTAACCCCAGCTTTGTCATAGATTTTATGAGCGATATCATCGGGAACATCTAGCAAGAAAATACTAAGTTCAGTTTTGGGTGGATGTTCGTATTTGATGAACTTGCCGGGTTTATCGGCTTTTTCTCTGGGGTTATCGGGTTTATAGCATCCCCACAATTTTCTATCAGGTTGTTCTCCTGGCTCTTGATTTGCAAAGGATAAAGGATTAACACCAGCATCACACCACCAGCCCCCAGATTCAATATGAGTATACTTACTTATAATGGCTGACGATAGCCTACCTGTGTTATTGCGCGGCAGTCGGTCACTATACATCAGGTATTCCCAAGCCTCATGCTCCCATTCCCTGGTTTGATGCAGCGAAGTGAAGTTACGTCTGGCAATTTCTGGGTGGATGGTGCTACCTTCTACTAGTTCTTGCCAGTGAGTCGGAACCATATCATTTATTGAGACTGTTGATAGTGGGTCAGGTGAAGAAGCATCAACAGCAGGAGAGGCACAGGGAGCAGGAGAAGCTCTTGAAATAGGGGGAACAGGGTCAAATGGGGGAGTTGAAGAGTCAGCGGGGTTGTTAATTGCCACTTCTTCGCTCCCTCTACTGTCTTGACTCCTCCCACTCTCTGTACTGAAGGGGCTGTGTTGTATAGCTATTACCTCAACAGGTGTAGCCGAAGTCGGTAAAAAAGGAGGATTGCCACAAGGAGATACAACCAAAGGTGAATCACCAGGGGGTAGATCAGGGGGTGGTGTGGAACCAGGTAAAAGTGGTGGTGTATTACCAGCAGGCAAAAGCGGGATCAAAAATTCTGTTAATAATTCTTCAACGGACTGCTGTTCAGAAAATTCTGCGTCAATAAAATCATTAGTTTCGCGGTCAAATTTTGTCCATTTCCAACCACCATTTTCATCAGGACGCATCACATATGTTGATTCACCAAGCTCAAGTTTTAGTCTTTTATCTAATTCATTACCTATTTTTTGGATGAGCTTTTCGGATGCCCAATCAAGTAAAGGATATACAATATTCCTCAGAAAATATTCATTGATTTTGGCATAGGAGTAGGCCAGTTGAATCTGTCGTTCATCAAACATAAAAAATGAAGTTGGAAGTCGGAAGTCGGAAGTCGGAAGTATTAACAGGTCGCCCACTATTCCATTCGGTTTTGAACCTAAGCGCTTCTTGATAAATCAATTCGCGCATTCAAAATTTCATGAGGTTTATACGTAACTTTTTTCATAAAGATTAGGGTGTGAAGGGTAGGGTGTAGGTAAAATTAGCTCTTTGTTTGTACCTGTTACTAATTAACTCTCTGATGTCACTTTCGCTTCTAGAATAATCTAGGTTTTCGTTTAAGGATTTAACAAGATGAGAACAAGATTTCCGTAAAATATCGTACTGTTGACCAGTAGCACCAAGGCAGTTTAAATTAATAAGTTGACCTTCAGGAGTTACGCGGTTAAAAATTAGGTGTAGCTCAACGGCATTCAAAGTAATTTTTAAAAAACTAATATACTGTAAATCATCCCAACCAATGCCATAAACATACTCACTTATAATTTGTTGGCAAGATTTTTGGCAAAGAGGCACAGAGATATTAGATAAAGAGATTTGAAAATAAATGCCCAGTTTTTTCAGCTTAGGTCGTTGATTAGCAAGAGACTGAAAGCCAGCAATGATTCGTGTAATAGGGGCATGAATATCTACGATAAAATTACCCAAGCATGTAATTTTAGTTTGGGCTAACTTGGCAATTAAATTGAAATTATCAATAGCAGACTCTTCAATTAACATTCGCATTGGTTTTTCTCCTCAAACTTTCATTAGAATTCAGCACTCAGGAGTCAGGAGCCAGAATTGATGTGGATACTTGAGAATTCTGACTTCTGAATTCTGACTCCTGACTACTATTAAATAAATACATTTGACTCTGGGGAATCTACGCTCATCAGAGAACTGACCTCAGCCATATCTAAAGGTAAAGAGCTATGAGCAGAATTATTCTGATTTTGAGACAAAGGAAAACGACGATTGATATCAGCAATCCTTAAGTCTAAATCTTGTTGATTAGGGAATTTCTGTGTGCTTCTACGAGCTAAATGACTGACAAGTTTCTGCCAATGCCGTTGATTGTATTCTTCAATGTCTTTAAGAGCTTGAGGGATTTTGATGGATTTTAATAAAGGAACAGACCCCTCTTGTTTATTGGAGTATGCAGGATTGATAAATACACATTTACCTGCTAGGAGCTTAAGAAACTGAGCCGATTCAAATAGCTTCTTAGTCTTTTCCTGTTCGCTAGTGGTAGTACTGGGTTTCCCTCCACCCGTCGAGCGGCTTTTGTGTTTGTATTTGATTTCTTCATCACCTAAAAAACTAGAGAACAATTGGGCTGATTCGTTTTCTCCGGGATTGAAAATAAATTTTGTCCCACAAGCACCAAGGATAGTTTTCGCCACTTCCCGACCATAATTCTTCTCAAGCTGACCCATATTCTGCCAACCCAGGATGCCGCAGAACCCCTCAGAACGTGATTCGTTGAGCCATTTGAATAAGTCGGGCAGATATATAGAAGGTAGTTCGTCAAGTGCAACTATCAACGGGTCTTTCCTTTTTTTAGCAATATTTCGGGCGATAGTCATATGCAAAATGCTGGTCATCAAAGGGGCGATCGCATCGCGGCGTTCTCTGTCTAGCCCAAAGATAATCATCTGCTTACCCTTAATTTCCAAAGGTAGGGTAGTCTTGCCGACGAAGCACCCCAGAGTATTTTTAGCCATGAAGCGAGTGAACATGATGCTGGCAGTAGAAACAATCCCAGCGACAGTTTTTTCAGAAGCAGCAGAACTGAACAATTGACCAAAGGCTATCTTAATCCACGGATTGAGATTAGCCGCCATCAGCCTTTGCACCATTTGTTCGCTAGATAGTATGGCAGCGCTGGTCATCACATCAGCGCGCTCTCCAAACTCCTTGGTTAACATCAAGATAGCTTGGGTTAACTGGTCGCCAGCAGGAGCAAAGAAACCATCCTCATTACTATTACTCAAAAGTCGGAAGTTCTTGTTAATGACAGTAGCAATTTGTCGAGCAGTTTCCGCATCAGAAGAATCCCTTAAAAAGTCGAGAGTATTGCAAACTTCAGATTCAGGAAAGCCAGGGGCAAAAATATGTACGTCATAGCCATGACTCTTAGCATAAGCAGCAATTTTGGCTTGTGACGGATATTTGAAATCATAATTTATAATAGAGAATCCTTGGTCAATTGCGGAGTAAATCATGGGGTTGATGGCACTGAAAGTTTTGCCACTACCGGGAGCGCCAATAGCGGCTGTACCCCTTTGTACATCAGGGATATAAAAAGTGACTCCACTTCCTTTTTGTTTTTGAGTACCCTTAAAATGGTGTTTGCCAATATAAAGTGCAGCACTATCACATTTGGGGTTAGCTATTTGTTTAAGAGCTTTTTTATTAGCAGTAGCCGTTTCTTTAGTTCCGCCCCAGTAACTAGTAGCAATTTTCTTCTTACTAGAGCCATCACCAAAGAATACTCTCATCAGGATATAAGCAGCCAATATACTTAAAACTGATAACCCATTCGGTGTAAATAAGTGGTGAGTGTATCTACCAATATCACTGTGAGGGTCTTTTAATTGTTCAAACCGAAAAGGTTGACTGTTACTATTAACTGTGGATGCTAGTTGAAAATGTTGACTCATTTAACTGTGGATGCTAGTTGAAAATCTTGACTCATTATTTTATGAGGGGAGAGAATTGGGTTGACCGAAAATAATGGGGTCTTTTTCTCGGTACTTAATGAAAGGAACAGGGCCAATGAAGTAAGGAGAGCAAGTTTTACCAATGAAAGGGATAGTTTTGCAAATGCGGAAAAACATAGCAGTTTCCATAGAACCGCTTGCTTCATCAATATCCCAAACCACTTGCTTAAAAGCAGAACCAAAGGGATTTCTACCAGTAGGTTCTTGACCTCCATTCAGCGCTTTGAGAATTCCAAAACCACCTCTGACTTTTTGATACTTACCAGAAATCCACTGCACACCAGTAGTCCTGCCAATGCCAGCCATCTCTGCATGAGCGCAGTTTTTTTGTAAGCAGGGGACATTGAAACCTTGTTGGTAACTACCGGAAATGGAGCGAGTGCGGTTAGCCTCAATCTCCCTGAGTACTAAGTCCACTTTGCTAACAAAGTTTAAGTCAAGTGTTTGTAATCCAGGTAGATTATCCCAGGTAAGATTAGATAATCCTGGTACACCATTTATTTTGCTATCTTGCCAATTAGCAAAACGATTAATTGGTGTGTTTTGGATATGAGGAATTGATTTCAAATCATAATCTTTTAGATTAATGAACTTGCCCAGTTTCGCATTAAGTAGCTGTGAGTTGTTATCAAACAAAATATTACCTATTGTGCCAGTATCAGGAATACCAAGTTGAGTTAAAAAATCACTAATTGGCTTGATACTGTTAACAGGCTCATCGGCTAAATCAGGGTTAGCTTTCACTAAATCAGGTAGTGTCTGCCATTTCAGTAATTGAAAATCTGAAAGTTTCAAATCATCTAAATTTAATCCTAATGCTTCAGCTATTGTTGAAACATTGAGTTTTTCTATCTGTAACTGAGGGGTTTCAAAATCGCCCAGTTCCAGAAATTCTGCAATGCTTTGTCCAGCATTCCAAACTCTAGTTTCATTACCTCTTGTCCCTGGATAAGTTACCCTACCACCTTCAGAGATAATCATGTCGCTGAACCTAAGACGTGACCAATCAGGCATGAAACTATCGTCAGATTTAATAGTCGGAACTTGAGCATTAGCCTTGGGAATTAGCAACCCGACAACTTGGTTCATAATTCCATATTTAACAAAGCTATGAATGAATAGTCCACCTAGTAAACCAAGTAATATTAAGTAGCGTGAAAAATTATAATGAATTAACAGTTCTTTATCTGATTTCATAGTTTTAGCGTCCTTGATTAACTTTGAGCAGAACTTCCAAGAGCAATTAGTTTATTGACCAACTCTAGAGACACAACCGCTTTTTGGGCAGCAGTTGATAGTTGATCGCCTTGTTGTAAGTATTTAATTAACTGCTCTAGACGTTGGTGTAATTTATCTTGGGGATTGAGCCATTTATTTCTAATAGCAACAGCCATACCATTTCTAATATTGCTGACAGTTTTGAAAGTAGTTACTAATGGTTGAAGTAAAGGGACTTTCTTATCCTCATTAACGACATCGTTACTAATTACTACTTGGCTGTATTTTGGAGTACCATTAGCAGTGGCCAAACGAAAACTGTAAGCTTTGCGTTCGCCACTCTGTGTCTGCGTGATTACTGTCAGCAAAGTGCTTGCTGTTTGTGGTAAGCCAGGAATATTGACTTTCTTGATGCGCCGCAGGTGGATTAACCCAGCACCAGGGTTCTGACAGTTTTGATTGATGCCCTCCAAGCAACCATCTGTGTCAACCAGGATTTGTGAGGGATCGTCTAACCACACCCTTTTGATTGTCTCTCCAATTTCATAAAATGAAATGACAACACCATGTCCACTCCAAACATTGATAGTTTGAAGTTTGGCAAATTGGCCACTAGCTTGAGTTTGTTTGATAGTACGGACTACAGGTGAAGCGAGTGCATCTGTTGGATGGCAACAAGCAACTATAATTGCTAAAGGCACGGCTCGAAGGGCGAGCGCACCAAGTAAGTTTTTCATGGAAGCTCCAGAGTGCGATTAACAATAAAAGTGACTTTAGTACCCTGTGGGATGAACCAAACATTGGGACGAGCCAGGATTTCTTGAGTAGAGCGTTCTGCGCGACGACTAACAATATCGCCCAGCTTGCCAAATGCACCATTCAAGAACGCTCCACCAATGTTGCGACGGTTATTTTGAATAGTGGTATTACTAGAAAAACCATCTCCAAATCCGTTTTGTATTGACTGTTGCACATCGGGCTGATTAATAACCTCACCAACTTTAGCCAATCCTCCAACCAATCCAACAGTCAGGTCGTACTGTGCGATTTCACCACCTTTGTTCTGAAACTTCTTAGCAATTAGCGGTTTACCACCTGACCCTTGTACAGTCATTGCCCCAGAGCTTATGGGGTATTCAGTTTTGTCCTTAATGATGCTCGTTACCTGTACCTGGGCATAGTTGCTACCATCAATTGATACCACCTCAACTGCCAACAAACTACCAGATGCAATTGCTACATTACCGTAGTTATCGCGCAAGTCTTGGGTTAGTTTGGCAACGAATCTTTTGCCATCGTCAGTTTGTTGACTTTGGTTTCTAGTGTCGGCTTGTTGTTTGACCACAGGTGTAATGAGAACGCCACTAGCAAACTCACCTACAGTTAAATAACGAGTTTGTTGTTCTTGAATGATTTGGTCTTCTTGTGACAAATAGTTATTAACAGATTGCGACTGCCACCAGGGGCGGATTTTTTCTATTGATTTTTCTGTAGCTTCTGTTGAAGTGGTTTGAGTTGACTCACTATTATCTGCGCTATCTGAAGACTTTGGCTCGACTTGCTGAGAAGAAGTAGTAAGAGCGGGGTCGGGCATAGTAGATTCCCCAACAGAACTATCGGCATAAGCTATCAGTCCGTAAGAACCAATATTGCGGAGTCGGTTAAATTCAGCAGTCGGGTCTAGCGCTTTTTGTACTCGTGTTGTGGAAGTTATGGAAGAAGTAGGATTAGATGCTCTAGCAGTGACAAAACTACGTGGTGGTTCTTTCGAGCGACTAACTCTACTAGTAGTCTTGAGTGTTTCTGGTTGGTTATAACGTTGAACCAGACGTGGGGCTTTTTGAGTAGGAGTTGAAGCTATATTTTGAGTTTTATTAGTTTTAGGGTCAACTTGAGGCTTTTGAGTTTTATTGTTGTTAATCTTACTTAATTCCTCTTCTTGCTGGTCAAGTGCAAGAAGAGCGTAAACATCACCGTCTTTTTGTTCAGCCTTTTCCACAGCCTCAGATGAATCTTGAGGTTGTTTAGTCGTTTTGATTGACTGTTGAGCAGGATTGAAAATTCCGTTGAGCAGCCAAAAAATGGCTAAAAAACTTAGACCAAAAGGAACAGCAATTATCCCTAATCTTGACCAGGGAGAAGTAACTACTGTATGTTTGGTGAGAACTGGTGAACTATTGAGTTCCAACTCTTCTATATTTTCTTCTGGGACTGAACCACGTTTTAAATCTTTGTCATTATCTATGGCTAGGAGATTATCTATATCAGAATTTATGTCACTCATCTTTTTCTACTAGTGAAATCTAAATCAACAATTTGTGTAATTTCTAATCCGGACTGTCTAGCTTGATAAATTTTCCTAGCCATATCACTAGTAACATTTGGAATTACTTGTGGAGTACTAACGGCTTCAACAGTGATAGTTTTATTAAAAGAAATGCCATTGCCAGCATTATCTTCTCTAGTGAAAGTAACGAGAGTACCTACAAAATCTATTTCCCACTTTCCATCTTTGATTTGGCGAGGTTCAGAGACAAAGCGAGGGATAAGAGAGACTTGTGCATTACCGTTAAATATACCCAAGGGCGTGATTGAGGCTAACTTCCGTAAGAATGCTGCTCGAAAACCTTGATTTTCACTCAAAGCGAATGCAGATTCATAAGCTTTACTTGTTACTCTGCTATGAGATTTAGTATCGAGTTTACCAACTTCAACCCCAGTATCTTGTTTAGTGATAGGTTCACCTTTGTCGTTAAATGTTTGTACCAGACCATCCCAATTAAACATCTTAATGAATGTATCAGATACAAACTTTTTAATGACTTCATGAGAGCGTTGATTTTGGTCTACAGATGCCGCAAAAATAGTGTCTCCTGATGTGAGTTGTACTAGGGCTAATTGTTTGCGTCCTAAAACACTGATGGCTCCATAATTGAGCAATTGTAAAATGAGCGAAATTATCGCCATTGAAAATCCAGCTAGAGAAATTATCCCGACTCTAGTTGAGACAAATTTATTGGATTTTAAGAGTTGTAAAGGCTCTGGTTTCTGCTTAGTACTTTTTTGAGTTTTTGCATTTAACATGATTCAATCCTATTTGCTGAATTTGTCAGCTAAACTAACACCTTTAGTAGCTATTGCTTTGCTAATATCAATAGCAATTGTGCTGTAAGTTTCAGCCGCTTTATTAATTTGGGTCAGTACAGCAAGTCCACCGCCAGCAGCTAGTCCAGTTGCTAAGAAAGGTGCAATAATTCCAATAGTGAATAAGAAGAACAGAGGCTGATCTGCTCTAGAAGTAGCCATCAGCTGGCCAGCAAGTCCACAGATAACGTTAAAACAGAGTTTGGACATGCCGACAGTAAAATAGCCCACAAGCCAAGCAAAAATTGCTTTAGCACCATAAGGTAATAAGGAACCACCAACAGCTAGAGGGCCGATAAGTGCAGTAATAAGCATTGTTAACTCTATTCCCCATTGGTAGGCTCCGTTCAAGCCCAGCAAGACAACAGAGACAATTTCAATGACTGAAGAACCAATGTAGGCACTGAAAGGAGAAAGCAGTACTTCTAAAGGATTTGCTCTTCCTTTAATTGCCTCAACTGGAGCTTGAATAATTCTGTCAATTTTCTGAATTACCCATGAGAAAGGGCCGCTTGAGCCAGTAAAATAATCTGGATATTGTTTAGTTAATCTCTCTTTGGCATCTTGTAAGCATTGAATAGATTCCTCTGGACTCAGAGATGAAGTTTTACATTTTTCGATTTCGCTTCCAATGACGCTGCGAACTCCTTCTACTCCCAAAGCTTTTTGATACGCAGCCCTTAAATCAACACCCCTTGCTGTCTCTTGAAGAACACGATTATTTGTATTGTTTATATAATTCCTAATTGCTAAAGTGCCTTGACCTAAAACCTGTCCTCGATTAGCTAAAAGTACAACAACTATTAATATCCAAATAAATTCTGAATATGCACGTTGTTCCTCACCATTCATCATTTTCTTAGTCCACTCGACCATGAAAAAAACGAGAGTGGCAACAGCAAACAATACACCTACACTACAAATAGCACTATACAATTCACCTGTGATAGTTTCGTCCCAAAGCTCATTAAAACCATCAGCAATCGATTCTGCCATTCTAGCGGCTTGTTCCAGTAAATCTGCACCAGCAAACTGAGATTGTGCAATATATAAATTGGCTAAAAGCATAATCTTTAGATTGTCCGCAATAATCTTAAATAAGTCGAAAGTGTCAGAGTGGAAGTATGGTTTAGGTAGGGGGACTGTTACCCCAACACCAAAGCAAGCAACTCGTAGTCGATGGGGACTCAAACCAAAGGGCTGAATGGCACGCAAGGGTAATAGCAAATCCATAAATCCATTATTTATAGGGATGAGCGGGTGTGAGGAGTGTGAATTCTTTTCTTTGCTCCCTCTGTTCTCATACCATTTCACGAAAAATCTGATACAGATGTAAACCCTGAAAGTTTTGCTCCATCTAAGTTTTTTAATTGCGAATTGCGTTAGCGAGTCCGCGAGCGTCATTGCGAATTGTGAATTGGTATCACACCTCCCACACCTCCCTCTGTTCCCCTTCGGGTTCGCCACTTTGCCACCCTTCGCACGCGCCAAGACGGCAAGTGGACTCACCTGTTCCCCTGTGTCCCCTTTCTACTTTCTACTGCTGTTGATATGTTGGGTCTAACCGAGACATACCGATCAGTTCATGATTTAAAGAGATAACCCCCGTCCTACCTAATTTTTCCCCTTCACGCTCATTTGCCATCTGTTGTGCAACTTGAGTCAGTAATATATTTGAATGCACAGTATCGTACTGTCTTTGTAGTGAATCAGTACGTTGATTAGCTAACATACCGACAATTTGTGAATTTTGAGCAGCTATCACTTTCAGGATATTCTGAGAAGCATCCATATTTTGTGCTTCATCAGCAAGATCCTGAGCTTGTTGGGCAACTTGTGAATTCTGTTGCACAAGAGCTTTAGTTTCTTGTTGACCTTCTTTTCCTAAAGCTTGGGAAACTTTTAGTCGAGCGATCGCTCTTTGTAAAGCCTCTCCTTTTTCTTGGGCTGTTGGTAACGATTCAGCATCAGTTTTATCCTTGAAATATTCACTGGCTGCAATTGGATCTGGTTGATTCATTTCGCCAACCGAATCTTTAGTCGAATCCTCTACCTTTTGACCTTGTTCCCCCCAAGCTTCTCCAATCTTAGTAATCAGAGCAATAATCTTCTGGAAATCTTTGTCAAGTTGTAAACCATAGCTTGGGGCTACCAGAAAAGTGCTACTTACGATCGAAGTAACAATCGTAATGGCTATAATTTTTTTGATTTTAATTTTCATGCTGCACCTTTCATCTGTTGAAAGAGAGATTTGAGCAATTGTTGTGCTTCAGGAGAAAGTTCTTCACCCCGAATCATTCTGATGTAATCCTCAGAAAAACGAACCAAACCTAACAGGGGATTATCTTGATACTTCTTGAGGAAAAGAGTACGTAGTTCTTGTTCGTGTGGATTATTAGCAACTGCTGCTAATAAACAGTGAGCCGGATAATAACGGCAGAAAGTAAGCTTGCCATTATCATCAAGTAACCATTGAGAATAAATGCCCTCCCTTTTCGGATAAAAAGCTTCTGTACTATTGACCCGAATAATTTCTTCAGGATACTTAAATCTAGTGATAAAGGGGTCAACAGCAGATGATTGAATTCTGCCAACCAAGCGTGTAGTGATGTTGGCAAAGATTTTCGGTGCGGCTTTCGATTGATAAATACTCTCTGGCTCTTGTGCAGAAAGAATTACACGAATACCAGCTTTCGCACCGTTAGCACAGAGTCTACCAATCAATTCGGCAATGGAATCAAACTGAAATAAAATTGGTGCTTCATCCAAAAAGAAAATCGAAGCTTTTGAACTAAGTGCGCGACGTAAAGCGGCGGCATAAGCACTCAAAGCAAGTATGGCTGCATCAGCTTCACTCGATAAATTCCTCAGCGCAAATACTAATAACTTGGCATCAGTTCTGAAGCTGGAAGGACGAGAAATTGATTGTCCAACTCTTGTCGTCAACCAATAATTAAGTCTTAGTCTAATTTGCTCTAGGGCTTCTAAAATATGTCGACTATTACTGGCAATTGAATCTAGTTTAATAAAGGCAGGCGAACAGTATTGATAAAAGTCCTGCAACGTTGGAGTTTCGTCCCACGCTTTAGTTCCTATACCTGCCAGGGCAAACGCATCTAAATATTGACGAGCCTGAATTAGAGTAGGAATTACCAAAACCCAAATCAAATAAGGCTTTCAGGAAATTAAACATTCATGCAGGTAGTAATGATAATCATTGTATAGGGGAAATTAGAGGCAGCCGTCGGCTGCCAGTGCGATCGGAGTCGGTTTTTGTAGTAAATTCAAGATTGCGGTAAAGAAATAAAGAAAAACTACTCACTTGCGTTTTCATGAAACTCAAGCCGAAAATCACGATTGCTGACCACTTTGCTGTCATGGAAGACCCACGAATAGATCG
>LXQD01000037.1 GCA_003326215.1 Nostoc minutum NIES-26
ATTCTAGAACGGTAGTAAGGATCGGATATTGAAGTAACTAGTTGTAAAGCACGTTCAGTTTTACCTAATTGAGCGTAAGTAACAGCAATGGGTTCTAATACCAAAACTCGACGAATTGGTTCTTGAGGTTGAATTTGTTGGGCCAACTGAAGCGACTGCGCCAAAATTTGTTCTGCTTGCACTGTTTGTTTAAGTGCTAAATATTCTTGAGCAATAGGAGTTAAAGCTTTAGTTTGAAATTCTGCACCTTTAATAGACTGACTAGTGGTTAATGCTTGTGTCAACAATGATAAAGCTTGCTGTTGTTCGCCAATTATCCGAAAATAATTAGCTATTCTGGTTAAACTTTGAGTTTTTGCAACACTGTAACCACTATTCAAACTCTGGGTTAAGCTTGTTAATGATGTCAACAATTGGCGTAGCTGTGGTTTTTGGCTAGGTTCAATTTGTTGCGCTAATCTTCCTAAGAGTGACTCTTGGGGTAAGTAACTATCGACAAGCTGACTGAGAAAAGTTCTTGTTACTGTTGGATTTTGGGCTTTTAGAGCAATTTGTATAGCTTGGTTAATACGCGTAATTGCTTGTTCATTTTTACCAGTAGGAATATCTTGTTCAAAATCCGACACAAGTATATTAATTTGAATTTGGGTATCTTGCTGCTGTTGTTGTTGACAAGTGGTGGTTTGGGCTAATGTCGGCGATAAAAATATAAAACTAACAGTATCTAACAAAGTTAAAAGTGATAAGGTTACAATAAAAACCTGGGAATAAGATTTTTGCATACAAAAGATTGTGCTGTTTTAGTCAAGTCTTCTTTTTGTTATACAAGCTATCTTACGGTTATTACGTAAAATTTATCAAAGACTTTATTTATCGAACCGCAGAGGGGCTAGGGTGCAGAGGAGAAATTATTTGTATCATTGATTTGGTGAAATGGTATGACTCCCCTATCGGATACCGCCGCATATGTCCGCCAACACCACCGCCTCACCCCAAGCGCGTGTATACAGTTTCACCCGACATCGCAATCACAATCTTCTGCCGCCTTGCCCACTCAAACCAAGCAACCACCTCAGATTTAGCCTGTGCAGACTCCGGTTTTCGTCCTTCCTTACAAGCTGCGACAAACACAGCCTCCGGCGACTTGATTCTTTTCCAAGTCCGTATCGCTTCTTTGAGATAGGCGATCGCACTGAGCAAGACAATTATTATGGCAGTCTAATTAGCAGAGTTTCAACACTCAATTCACAGGACTTGTTCAAGCAATTGAAGGATCTGGTCAGCACTACTCACACGCAGCGATTATCTTACAATCCGCTGCGAACACGTCGTACCTCAATCTTGGTTTCAAAAGAAAGAACCAATGCGGGCAGACCTACACCACTTATTTGCCTGCGAGGTTGGGTGTAATAGCTTCCGCAGCAACACCCCTTACTTGACTTACCTGACTTTAAAGAAGCAATACGTACTAAATCTGGCAAGTCTGAAGGGAACAAATTTGAGCCGGGCAATGGTAAAAAAGAGGTAGCGCGAGCAACTCTTTACTTCTTATTATGCTGACACAGAACATTGATTTCAGCTTAGGACTGAGGTAACGACTATGAAAATTTTACGAATCTTATTTTTTGTTAGCCTTGGCTACCTTCTTTCTACATTCCTATGGATTGCCCAAGCGAATGCAATGCCAAAGACGCTAGGCAAATTTCCTGTCTGCGAACCGTCCGCTGTTGTCCGGATTCCTTGTCCGAATTCTAATGGTGATTGTCTGTTAGTCGGTGATAATGAAATTAAAGAATCTCTTTTCGTGTATCCTATCAAATCAGGGAATTTAGAGGCTAATGTCCAAAAAGAATTAAACTTAGAAGGGGCAGAAATTAGTGATATCGAGGCCATTACTAGGTTAGGCGAAAATCGGGTTTTAATTTTTGGTTCTTACAGTCGTAATACTAAGTGTGAGGTTAAGAAAAACCGTCAGAGATTTTTACAAGCCCAAGTACTGAACCAGAGCATTAAATCAACTAGCAACGTTATTCAAACGGACAAAATTAATTCCGAAACCCTATTTGTACCAGAAGTTCTCAAGAAAAATAAAATGCTTCAAGCTGTTGCTGGAATGATTGATGAGACCGAAAAGTCAGCTAATCTTGCTCAAGCTGATAAACAAGCTTGTCAAAAGGCTAACGCCTTAAATGTCGAAGGGACAGTAGCAGTTCCTTGGGGATCTCAAACAGAAACCTGGCTGGGACTACGCTCCCCACAGGCTTCAGTTGAAGGTAAAACTTGGGCTATCCTTCTCAAACTAAAAAATCTTAATCAATTCCAATTTGAGCAGGTTGTCTTACTGGACTTAGAGGGACGGGGCATTAGAGAATTAACTAAGAATGGAGACTTGATTTGGGGAATTGCAGGTGGGCCAGAGGATGACAAGAATAACTTTGTACTTTGGAAATTACCTATTGAGAAGTTAAAACCAAATGCAAAAGTTCATCCTGAAATTGTTCGAGACCTTCCGACTTCATCTGAAGGATTAGCGATCGCAGGAAATAAGGCTTACATTTTGATAGATGGAGATCGGGGAAACTCTGAGTCTAGTTGCCAAACTCCTGGAAAGTTTATAGAAATATCAGTTGCCTTGCAATAATTCGTAAATGACGATAAGTTTCACATTTACTTCCTCACCGGATACCGCCGCATCATCTGGGCAATCGCCACCGCCTCGCCATCCGCCGTATACACTGTTTCCCCTGACATAGCAATCACAATCCTTTGCCGCCTCGCCCACTCGAACCAGGCGATCGCACCAGACTTAGCCTGTGCAGATTCCGGCTTTCGTCCCTCCTTGCAAGCCGCAACAAATACAGCTTCTGGCGACTTGATTCCTTTCCAAGTCCGTATCGCTTCCTTCAAATAAGCGATGTCTGCGACAAGCCGCTTAAAGCGTCTACGCACCCGGCACATTCTCCCAACATCGTTTTACTGTACGTTGAATCTCTGCATTGAGCTGGAACTGGGGTGTACAGGGTATTTCTCGTAACTGCTGCAACACTTCCTGAACCTCCTGGTTGCTGGGCTGTATTGATTTTTCTACACACTCAAAAGCGTAATCATCATCACCAAAGTCTTCATCATAAAAATTTGACACGGCAGGGGCGGCGGAAGAACGATCCTCACAAAAATCTGTCTCGGTAGTCGAGTCAAGAAGTTCTATATCTTGGACTGAGCAACTAATCTGGGCTGCTTGATCAAAGGTTTGTATTTATGCCTCCTCACTTTTCTCAGGCTTAACAACACTTTGCTGTTGAGAGAAACCTTTTTGGGATAGGTTTTTGATATTCTCTTCCAAGAGTGAAGCAAATCGATGCAGCCAAAATTAATGATAATTAGAATTTAATTTTCGCTCTCATCACAAATATGTTTGTCGCTCTCAATAAGCTTATTACTGTTTTTCAAATAGTCTCTCACTTGAGCGCAACCTTTCTTTAACCAGCTATCTAAACCTAAAATTTGTGTTTCTATTTTGTCAAGGTTCCAAAATCTAACAGTTGTATCATAGCTAGTCGAAGCAAGTGCTTTTCCATCAAAGCTAAAATCTACACTCCAAACCCAATCGTTGTGTCCTTGAAAAGTACGTAGTAAGCCCCCATCTTTGTTCCAAAGTTTGACTGTTTTATCAAAACTGGCAGAAGCAATTTGCTCACCATTAGGACTAAATTTTACACTAATAATTCTTTCTTGATGGCCTTTAAAGGTTTTGTAGGCATTGAGAGTCCTATTTGGTGGCTGGCATAAAAGCTCATCCAATTTCCAAATTTTTATAGTTTTGTCGTCACTGGCAGTAGCAATCATTTTGCCATCTGGACTAAAGTCGATCCCATTAACTTCATCTTGGTGTCCCTCTAGAGTGGCACACAATGTCCCATCTAATTTCCAAATTTTAGCGGTTTTGTCGTCACTGGCAGTAGCGATCATTTTGCCATCTGGGCTAAAACTGGCATCCACTACCCGATCGCGATGACCCTGATTGCCCCGATCATCCCCAAGAGTTTTAATGTATTTACCATCAGAACTCCATAGCTTGGCAGTTTTATCCGCACTTGCAGTCACAATCAGCTTGCCATCTGAACTGTAACTTGCAGAGAAAATCTCCCCAGCGTGACCTTTGAGAGTTTTAATCTTTTTACCTTCAATGTTCCATAATTGAGTTGTCTTATCAGCACTAGCAATAGCAAGCATTTTGCCATCCGGACTGAAACTTACTCCATTAATATAAGGTTTATTTTCATCAGCTTTATTAGAGAGTTCGAGGGTTTTGAATAAACGACCATCTCTGTGCCAAAGTTTGACAGTTCCATCTTCACTGGCTGTAGCAATCATGTCCATTGTCGGGTTAAAACTAACGCTACGGACTGCTTTATTATGTGCTTGAATTGGTAGCAAATTACGATCAATTTTCCAAAGTTTTACTGTGTTATCAGCACCACCGGAGGCAATAGTATTATCCTTACTAAAACTTACGCTATTAACCCGATCTTCATGCTTAATAGTTAAACGTAAAGTACCATCCAAATTCCAAAGTTTAACTGTTTTATCCCAACTAGCAGTAGCAATCATATTACCATCTGGGCTGAAACTTACACCATACACTCTGTCGGTATGCCCAGTGAGAGTACGCGAAAAAACCCAATTGCCATTAACTAAACTCCAAATTTTAGCTGTCTTGTCCCAGCTGGCAGTAGCGATAGTATTGCCATCTAGGCTGAAACTTATATCGTAAACCTTATCTTTATGTCCCTTTAAGGCTTTTTGAATTTCCGTACCATCTAAATTTAAAAGTCTAATTACGTCGTCATCATCATCACTAGAAGTAGCAATTATTCTACCGTCTGGGCTAAAATTAACACTATTGACTGAAGCTTTATTTTCTCTCAATACTTTAAACTTTCCCTGCTCTATATCCCAAAGTAAAACCTGCTTTCCACTAGCAGCAACTAGCATTTTACAATCAGGAGCAAAACTTACTTTTAGAACATTGGAACTGTGCTTTAAAGTTTTATCCAAAGTCCCATTTCGTTTCCATATTTTGACAGTTTTATCCTCACTGGCAGTAGCAAAACTTCCATCTTTGTCACAGAAACTAACATCGTATACTTTACCTTCGTGTCGTAAGGTAGCAAGTAAAGTACCATCTCGTTTCCATATTTTGACAGTTTTATCCAAGCTAGCAGAGACAATATTGTTACCATCAGGGCTAAAATTAACGCCATAAACCCAGTTGCTATGACCTTCTAAACGGTTAAGTTCTTTCAAACTTTCAACTGCTTGTTGCAATACTCTTATAACTTGCTGTTTTAAATTAGAGTCTTTCCATACTACCTGCTTCAGTTTTCTTCCTGCTTTTAAAGCATATATCAAGGCATCAAAACTCTGGTTTGCTATCAGCAGGTTTTCTGAAGAAGATGTCAAGGCATTAATCTCATTTTTTTGGGCTTGTTGTCTTTGAATTTCAGTTTGCCACCATCCGAATCCTAACGCTCCTGCTAGAATTAAAATCCCTCCTATAATACCAGCTAGAATAAGCCTTCTATTCTGCTCCTGCTTTTGTTGCTCCTTATATTGCAGTGTTAAACTGCTTTGTATGTATTCCTGTTCTAGAGTCAGATCATCTGGTCGCTTTTGCAACCATTCTTGAGCATCAACCAAAGCTTTACCTCGTAATAATGCGTCATCCTCTCGATTGCTTTTTTCCCATTGCTGTCTTACCGAGCGTAATTCTTGTAGCCAAATACGGAAGTCACGATCTTTTTCCAGCCACTGCCGCAAGTATTCCCATTTTTGGATTAAAGCTTCATGGGCAACTTCTACTGTTTCTTCTCCAGACTTATCATTACGTCCTGTGACTAACAAACGTGCTTCAGAACTGGCTAAATAAGTAACTAATTCCCAATTCTGTCTCCCAATATCTTTATAAGTAGCCACACGCCGGGTATCTTCTGTAGCTTCACCCAATCGTACTAATGTCAAAAAAATTTGCTGTGCTTGCTGCTGTTGTGACGCACCTAGTCTGAAATAAACTCGATCGGCATGTTTAACTAGTGCTTGTTTAACACCACCAATTTCATCATATGCTTTGTGAGTCAGTTCGTTATTTTTTTGTTTATTCCATAATGCTGTTAAAGCAAATTCTAATAATGGTAAATTACCGGGTTCATTTCCAATATCATCTAATATTCTGACGACTAAATGCGTTTGGAATTTTACATTTAATTTTTGAGCAGGTTGTTCAATAGCTGCTTGTAATTCTTCTCGCCGCATTAAGCCTAATGGTGTATGTTTAAATTGCTGTAAAGCCTCACAAAAAGGAAGATAAGATAAAGCATAACCATAAAAATCAGCACGCAATGTAAAAATCAATGTTAAATTTTTCCCATTGATGGCTGTTAATAAAGTATTAATAAAGCATTGTTGTTCTTCCTTCTCTTGACATTGGGTATAAAGTTCTTCAAACTGATCTACAATTAATAAAAAGCGTTTGTTAGATTTATTTTCTAAAATTTGAGAGGCTACTTGATGTAACTTAACTTCTTGTTTTTTTAGGCTTTCTGATAACTTGCCTACCTTAATGACTTTCTCAACACCATCAAGATTCGGTTCTAATTGACGTACTAAAGCAAGAGCCAGTTCATCAAACGGTTGGCTTTTAGGGCGGAATGATTCTATTACCCAAGTTCCTTCTTCTCTTAATAGAGGAATTAAGCCAGCAAAGACAACAGAAGATTTCCCACTTCCACTAGCACCAATAACTGGAACTAATAGTTCTTGATGAACCATCTCAAACAATTGATTAGTAAATTCCTCTCTTCCGAAAAAGAAGGCAGCATCTTTCTCCCCAAAAGCAGATAAACCTTGGTAAGGATTAGGAGGAATATCATCCACTTCAAACTGAATATCAGCAGGATGAATTAATCTGGTCTTCAGTACTGGAGTGTCTTCTTCTTTCAATCTAATTAGCTGTGAGCAACCCAACTCAAATGCAAACTCTACTGTCTCACCAGCACCGAGTGCATCATAAAAAGCTACAGCAAAAGATATCGCTGCTTTATCTCCAATCGCTTGAGTCATCCCAATCACATACTTAATGTACTGACTAATAGCCTCAGCTTGTACTTCTGAGTAGCACGCATTTAAAACAACGCACTCAACTCCTTTAACAGCAAATAACTTAAACAGTTTAGAAAGTTCTTCTTTTTCAACAAGTGTTGCTTGCCCTGTCTCATCCTCTAGAACAATTCCATCAATTCCTGTACCATGCCCAGAGAAATGTACTATTTGAGGACGGTGTTCTAAAATTGCTCTGTAAAAGTCCCGTGAGCGTACTGCCCATTTTTGTATTAACTTGAACTGTCCACCCTTAGAAGCACGCTGTAATCCTTCTTCTATTTCCCGTACTTCTGCATCTAGTCTTAGCCTTGAGGTATTTGCAGGATTTGCTGCCAGAATCAAAATTGTTTTGACACCTGTGGTGTTATTCATGGCAGTCTTTAAATTACATAAATATAAGTATAATTTCTACCTATTTTAATAGTTGTAAGCAGAATTAGCTTATGTCTTAAGGAGCATCCTAATTTGGGAGATAAGCAATCGCCCCTGGTACATTGCCCCAACACCGCCTGACTGTACGTTGAATCTCTGCGTTTAGCCGAAATTGCGGGGTACAGGGGATTTCTTGTAGCTGTTGCAATACTTCCTGAACCTCTTATTGGACTGAACTGATTATTCTCAAGGCTCTCAAGGCGAAAGTCTGATAATATCGTTGCAATTTATCGTGCAATGTTCTCAATAGGAAGTGATTGGCCAAAGTTTTTACTGAGCCGCTCAACAGCCTGGAAAATGCGGTGAAAGTACCCACCCATGACAGCAATTTGGCATAGCCAATTTAGCCGATTACCTTTTGAATTATTTTAATAGCGTTTATTTCTAAGTTTGCAGGATTGCATCACAATCTTAGATGATCGGGCGTTGCATATTTGCGGGATGATTTTACTAGTTTTGTGGGATGGGCATCTTGCCCGTCCCTTGTATTTCCGGGCGCTCATGATGCCTACCCTACAAGAATCATCCCTTTATTCAGCAACACCAATGATCGTTCTATTGCTTACCCTTGAAGATTCTTAGAATAAAGCTTAAGCTAAAGAAATGAAAAATGATTCCGGCTTCTTAGGTTTCAAAAAAGCAAAGCTTAGAATTCTTTTGTAGATAGTTTGCAATTTCTCTCATGAAGTCCCAGACATCCCCGTCCTGTGCGCCCATCTGTCTAACTAAAGTAGCGGCGGCTGTTGCCCATGCTGATTTCTTGGATTTTGAGCCGCATACATTTTCTTCAGCTAACCAATCCTCAAGCTCACCAACGGGTACAAGGAACAAACCAATCTTCTTCAGATCGTCAAGCAGGACTATGAGAGGATGTGCAACGTCCTCAGGCAGAGCTTTAATACCCTGTTTTAAACTTCTCATTTTTTTTAGCTTACTTGCGATCTCGTTAAGCTGTTTCTGCAATTTTTCATCATCCCCTTTTGACCAATCCATCTTGTTTGAAATAGCAACTTCAAGCTGTGACTTAACTTCTTGAACAGATATACTTGGTGGAAGCTGCTTGATAGCAAAAGCAATTTTACTAGCCCTTTCTAATAAATCGTTTATAAAGGATATATCACTAGCCAATTCAGTGATGACTTGTTTAAAATGATCGGTATTAGCAACGATGTCTAGGTCTGCAATTACTACGATTGGAATTTTGAGATTCTTATATAAGTTACAACTATCCGCGATACCACCAGTACCGTTGACAGCAGCAAAGTGTATGTCAAGTTGGTTTTCTTTACCCAAGCTTTCCCATACAGCTTGATATAATGTCCGATCACCATCAGCCTCAACTACTGCAACAGCTTGAGCAAATATGCCATCCAAAATTGATTCGGCAAGGACAGTTGGCTTTGATATGCACCGTTTGAGAGCTTCTGAAGAGACTAAGTGAGCTTTGAATTTACCATAATGTTGTGTTAGCCGGATAATCTGCAACTTCTGCTGGTTTATCTGGAGAATACCTCGAAGAACATGGCTACTGTGTGTCGCAACAAAGGTTACTTTGTCTGGCGACTCCCCATACTTACCAATGAAGCGTCCTAAATTGTAAGCTTGAGGAGGATGAAGGCACATCTCAGGCTCATCTATAAGGCAAATGGGGCGACGGCCGAGCAGAAGTGCAATGCAGGTTGAGACATAGCATTTAAGCCCATCCCCTTCGTCCTCAATACTCCGAAGGGTTTGGTTTATTTGTGGCGAATGTCGTTGTTCAACTGGCAACGGCTTATCGCTCACACGTAGGCACAGAGAGCTTCCTCTTGTTGCATCTAGCCAAACGGATTTAGAGAATGTCGTAAGGACTTCTCTAAGCAGTTCACTCTTTGCCTCATCGTTCATGTAAAGCGCATGAAGATCATTTTGGATTGGCTGAGTTTCATAATCGAACATACCAACCCTATTTACAGAAGTTAAACGGATATGTAGGAACAGAGCTGTTACCAGCATTCGTCCAAAGTAGTATAGGAATTCGTTACGCCCAGTCATTGGAGTAGCCGGCGATACGAATGCCTGATACCATGAGAGAGCTTGTTGCACTGAAATTTCTGTCCCTCCTTGGGTTGTCCCAGGGTAAGAGGTCATTGGGCGAATTTTTTCAACAGATTGATCAAACGAAGTTTTAATATAGCCCTCCCGTTTGAGACAATCTAATAAAGGATCATATTCTGGCTTTCTTACATCTACTTGTTCTGCAACAACCAACTCGCGATGTTCACCTGAGACACGATGGTAAATATCTTTAAGGAATTGGCTTTTGCCTGAGGAATTCGGCCCGACGATAAGAATTAGTCCAGAACAGTCAATCTCTCCCAATTCAGGAAGTATGACACGTTGAAGTGGTTTGAAGTCAGTGAGGTGTTTCATATTACGCTACCTTTGTTATACATGAGTAACTTTTATTTGATTGTGCCGCTTAACTATACAAAATTTTTTACATACAGCGCTTTTGAGGTACATGAGATACACCACTTTTAGGGATAGTTTTTAAATTGTGAATTTGAGTCGGTTGCTGTACCTCATAAACATCGAATCTGCTGTAACTACTCAAAGTAAGTGATTGTATATAATTTATTACATAATATCCTTACTTATTAGAATTTGCTGGCAGTTTTGAATATTATTCCACATAAAAATAGCTCAACATTTCTTAAAAGTATTTTGCAATGTCTTGCGACAAGCCGTTTTACTGCGGACTTTTCAACTCTTATTCAGACGGTAAAAATCAGAGAGAAAGCATACAACAACATTTTCCCAGCTTTGGAAATAATGAAATTAATTCAATCAATTACCTAGATATAAATTATCGAAATTAACACTTTTACTAATCTTGGTTCTTCTATCTACATTAAATGGGTGTAAGGTTTCAAAAAAAATGGCACAGGAGTAGAATAATTTGATGAAATGAGTGCATAATTTTATTAAGTTAATATAAATTCACTAATTGATAGCGATCGCTACTCATCCCACTTCACTAGCACCCCATCCACCGCAACCAACCCCCACTGCGGAAACTTCGCCACAAGCTTTTTAATGACAATCCGCAAAGCCGGATCATCATCCCAGCATTCCATCAAAAACTCAACCCCTGGATTTTCGCGCAATTGTTCTGCCATCTTTAGCTTTTCCATCCGCCCTGGTCTAGCCTTAGACCGAGCAACAACAGCCTCATGTGACCACTTTTCAGGATTTGAGTCAGCCAACGCGGAACTTTGACCTTCATGATGGTCTTTTGGTTCCTGAGAGAATGGGTTTTCATCCATCAGCGTAGCGACATGGCTAGTTTGGTCTGAAAAATTTGGCACGGCAGGCGCGGCAGAAAGGGGATCTTCATGACTGGCAATCACCTCAACACCCAATTCCTGCTTGGGTGGCCGCCGAGATACCTGCAAATTGGGACACGTTGTAAATAATTATTGCAGAGAAGCTCTTGTTGATTTACTAACTTGCCCAAAAATGATAAAGGAGGAATTAAACTTTTGCACGGTAAACCGAAGCTTTCACCTCTTTTTGTCCCTTACACTTGCCCATAAATGGCCCTTTTAGGGAATGTCTTCATTTGAATGGTTAAGTAATGGTTGAGGCTGAAACAACGGTAAATCAAGGTTTTTGACAATTAGCTTTACAAAACTTTACAACGTGTCCCAATTTGCACGTATCTCGGACGAAGCGGATTGACTTTGTGCAGCATCTACGAGCGTTAGCGATGTACAGTCCGTCGCCGTAGGCGAGTCTTCTTCCTTCTCTTCCGCGCTCTCAACAAACTGAGGCGACGCGCCCCCAAAAGGCGCGATCGCCGTATCTTCATCAGGCAAATTTTCATCTTGCGTGGAAGAGACACACCTCACAAACTCTACTGAAGAGTTTGTGAGGTGTTTCTGAGAAGTTCGTGAGGATTTGCAGAATCCTTGCTCTGACTGGGTTTTGTCTGAGATAGACGCTTTATTTAAATAACGCATTTCTTCAGAGCCAGCATCTTTTTCTGAATTTTGAGAACTTGATTCTTGTTTTTGAGCATTTGGTTCCTCATTTTCAGTATTGGTTTTCTCCCAGAACTCCTTCATTCTGCTGCCATGCAAATTCCGCACCATCCAGCCGATTGTCTCGCGTCCATCCTGTATCGACTTGTCCGGCTTGAAAATAAACAGCCCACTTTCAGCTAGAACTTTCTTTGCACAAATAAAACTGCTGTAACCCAAAGCTGTAGATAAAGGCATCCACCGGGAACCGTAGGGGTCAGATGTCCAACACTCTTGCCATAGTTGGTTAACAGAAGGCTTTTGCTGAGAAGCCCAAAGCATATCTTCTATGGGGATAATCACATGCAGCCTCTTGTATGGGGATTGCTGTTTACTAGCAGCAGGCTTTTTGGGTTTGGGACGATCGATAGTTGCAGTCATTGGGCTACCTCATATTTATGTTGACGCATGGAAATTTCCCCTGGCGCGATCGCAGGGTTGTTTTGCGGATATTCATGTTTCTGGATTTAATACTTAGGGCTGAACCAACTAGAGTTACAACAGCCGCAAGTCATCCTTGAAATAGCGGTCAGTCTTCTTGGGTTTGTCTTTCCAATGCTCCCAAGCCACCCAGACCTCATCGCCCAAATCCTCAATAACTTCACCCTTGGCGTTATACAAAGCGCAGTAGATATCAGAGTGGGCAACAATAGAACCAAGGCCAATAATCAATTCGCCATTAGAAGAACTCCTCTCGGTAAGGGATTCTTCAGGAACCAATGGTTCCGTAATTTGCGAGGATTCGGTTTTCTCAAGGGCAGTAATTAACTCTGTTTCTTGTGGGGTCAACTCTGCCCAGTAATCTTGTTTGATTACCTCGTACTCTGTAGCTACTTCTAAATAGTCCCACCAGCTACACCCAGGCTTTGACAGCACAGCCCGAATATCACTTACTGCTTGGGGTAGTAGTTGCAATTGTTCGGCTCGATATGCGATCGCACTTGGGGTTGGTTCACTACCAAGAATGATTGCAGCAGCTTCCAACGCTTTGGTATTGTTCATTGCACTGGCCAGATTACTCAAGGCGATCCCCATTAGCCTTAAGCACTCCTGAGCGTTTTCCTTGGGTGGTTCAAGAGCAAGCGATCGCAAGTCGATTGTCCTGTCCAAGGCTTGTTTCACTTGCTTGTTCAGTGCTTTGGTTGCTTGAAGAGTCAGAGTATTGCCCCATTCCTGGGCAGGGCGTTCTTCTACAGCACGTTCTAACTCTTGAATGCGTCGTTGTAACCGTTGATTCTCAAGTTCTAGCTGCCTTAATCCCTCCAACTCGTCCAATCGTTGCTGCAACTGAATATTTTGCTGTTTCTGCTGTTGAAACAGTTGTTGTAAGGATTGGAGTTGTTCTTGTACCTGTTCTTCTGCCCTTGCTCTAGCTTCTGAGAGTAGCCCAATTCTCAGGTCTTGCTCTAACCGTTCCAATTCCTGCTGATATTGTTCTTTGAGTGCAGCGATCGCTTCGGAGTATTCTAATTGATATGTTCTCTCTCTAGGGAAGGGAACATTTGGGGCATCTAAATCTGTATTGTTGAGCAGCAATTTCTCACCATCATCAAAGGTGACAATCTGCTGCCAGTAGTTCGGGGGGTCTGCTTCTATGGTTCCTGATTCTCCATACCTTTGATGAGTTGGTGACGTAACTGTGACTTTGGGGGAAGGGGGAACCATTGGTTCTTGAATTTCAGGAACCAATGGTTCCTGAACAACAGGTTTTTTACGTAGCAGACGAGGAACCACTTTATTTGCAGCCGCCGCAAAGTCTGATTCACTGGGTGATGGGTTATCTTTCAGTGCGATCGCAACAGCAGCCTTTAGTTTTTCTGGTTCCTTGACCAAACGCATTAGTGAACGGGCTTGGCGTTCATTCTTGATGTGTTCGCCCAATTCATCAGCCGCATCAATAACTTCCTTCGCGCCCAGAAGTTGGTTTATTCTCCGGTAGCCACCCCAGGCGGATAACTCAGCTTGGCAGTATTCCTCAAAAGATTTATAACCAGCTTCACGGTAAAGCTGTTTTTTTCGCATCTGTAATATTTCTTCAACTGCCTGCCACTCAAATCGGTCAATGGCAGTGAAGGTTTCTTTGATGCTGCTGTTTAGAATGCTATAGCTAGGTGCTGATTTTGTTTCGCGGTCTAGTGTCAGCATATTTCTTGCCCACTATTGGTAAATGCACGAAAACAGTCATAGACGCATAACCAAAGTGAACACTGATACTGCTCTTTGGACTACACCAAAAATGTGTCAGCATATATCTAGCTCACTTTGTTGCCCAACAATCTGAGTCGGCGATCGCAGTGCTTGGACGGCGGCGGTCGCTCTCAATTTTTAGGCTGCTTTTAGTAGATCAACTTCAGAAGTTTTATCCGATTTTCTTTTATTACTATGGGATGCTTCTTTTGCTGAGGGAGCATTTAAAGCAACCCCTTTGTCAATTGTTAATTTCTTTGGTGGCTCACCCTCCTCAAGTAAGTCTCCGGGCTTGCAATCAAGAGCTTCACAAAATCTGGCTGCTGCTTCTAAGGTGAGAGACTTAACCTTATTTTGTTCAATTTTTTGGATGAACTGAGGACTATAACCAGTTTTTCTAGCTAGGTCATTTTGAGAAAGACCAGCCGCCTCTCTCAATTTTTTTAATGCAATAAACACAATCATCCTCTCCAAATAATGCTCCTATTATAGGGGGTACTACCAATGGTTGTAAACATATAGGGCTTACACCTATTAGTATTAAAAAAGCTTATGTACAACCAATAGTAGTATTACAAATCTCTATCAAAAATCAACTACTACCCTATTGACTACTACCATTAGGAGTACTAATATTGAGGGTATAGAGCAGAGCAAACCTCCACACGCATACAGCAAAAGAGTTTGCAGATTTCAAAAATCCGAACCTTGAAAACTAAACCCTATCAAGACACCCACCACAAACAGAAGCTAAACATTGATTGCTTCTGCAATTATCTGTGTTTCTTGGTAATGCTCAAATACCACTGGTTTTGAGTTTTAAAACGGCTACGCCAAATTTCCGTGAGTGCGTTGTGGTTACCCACAACGTTCGTTTGTCCATAAAACCAAAGGCGACCGCCCACCCTGAGAAAGTTTGCGATCGCCTTTTTCCTATTCGGAGATTAATATTATGCCTTACATTGCACATACACAACAACCAGTTGACGCGCAATCCTTAGCCCAAGTCGAACTCGCGCATTACATGAATCAACAAGCGCAGGCTGTAGCCCCAACTAAAGACCCTTTAACCGACCGCGAGCGCCGCATCATTGCAACTATCATCGAACGCACCCCTGAAGAAATCAAAAATATCTGGATAGAAGCAGGAATCACAGTATGGGTGCAGCTGGTAGACGGTGGACGACTCCCATTCGAGCGCAACTGGTTCGCCACCAGAGTCCAGGAAGTGAAAGCAACACTCCCCGAAACACCACGTGAGCGCAACGAACGCCTCAGTGCAGAACTAGAAGCAGCTTGCACAAAGTTTGGTTTGACACACGGGCAGATTGACTGGCTCTCCTTTAGCACGACTCTATATCTGAATCGCCTGTGTATTGGTTTCATCGGCTACAACAGAGCAAATCAATGGTACAGCCGACGCAATCAGCTGGGGGGCAGTCGTACAGTAAAGGGCGTTAATGCTGCAATCGCATCACTCGGAGTCAGGCAACCTGTAGCGGCGTAGTACTGAATGTAGAAAAGGCGATCGCACATCAAGAAAAGTGCGATCGCCACTTCAACACGGTAAATCGCTTAATCATGGCACACATTACAACAACTATGCCCTCCCTTAAAGATCCCGACTGGGGTGATTGCTGCGAAAAGATACTGCTACCTCCAGACGACCCAAACGCAGAGGTCATCGATATCCCAGGTTACAAGCTGGTGTACTGCAATGGTGCTTGTCCTAAAAACTACCGCGTCTACAAGGGTGATTCAATGCTTGGGTTAGTTTTCCAGCATCTCACGCATTGGTCAAACGAGGTGGACGAGATTCGGTACACCCAGCCGTTAAATGCAGCAATGGCACTGGACGAGTTTCTGAAACTTGCAACCGTGTCCAAAGCAGCTGACAAAAGCATTGCAGCGTAATTAAGGCTTTCAACTTCAACAAATAACCATTCACTAATTAAAACAATGGAACCAACAATATCAATTCCCAAAGGTTGGCAGTATCCTCAGTAAACCAAAAAGTTTTTCTCTAAAGAGCGATCACTAAAATACTTATATTTTTTAATACTTTTTTATACAGAAGCCTTTAACGAGCAGACATAGTATAGATTATGATGACTTATGATTAGTTGCTTGAGAAATTATCAATATTAACCTGATGGAAGATAAATGCTTTCAACTACTTGATATTTACGCTGTAAGGCTTGAGATAAAAAGGCTAACATCTGTTTAAGTGTAAAAAATGTGCGATAAATTAATCGACTTCCTTTCCTTTTACGACTGATTCTAGTCCAAAGAAAATTTA
>LXQD01000038.1 GCA_003326215.1 Nostoc minutum NIES-26
ATGGCGTTTGAGGATATTTTCAACCTTATAACTCAGCACATTTGGCTCAGTTCCTGGTTTATTTGCTAATTTCTCCAAGGCAAGTTGAGTTTGGTGAATGCGTTTTTGTTGGCTATCAATTGCAGACACAGCCAGCTTGTGAGAATAAACTGCCAAGTAGCGTTCGTGCCAACGTACCCATTTGTTGGTTTGTGGGTTTAGCCAAAACTTACCCAACTCAACCTCAAAGCCTTTACCGACAGCAGCTTCTTGTTCTTCGTGTTGGGGTAAACGAATATCTATAATTTGTGTTGGTGGTTCTTTTACCCATTGTTTTAGCAGTTGAGGGTTTTGTCCACTCATGGGTAAAGGAACACAGTAAATTCCTCGATTTGCTGCAATGTTGGCACGGGTTGCAATGGAACCTGCTTTGCAATCAGCAATGAAGACAAAGTTTTTGTGTCCAATTACTTTTACTATTTTTTCCCAAGTGGGGAAATATAAAGGGTCATCGGCTCCATTCCCTTCAAGCGTTGCGCTTACTAACGGCATTCCCATCGGGTCTAGTGTTGCCAATAACTGACGATATTGCAATAAGTCTGGGCGTTTATCTTTGGAGTAGCCATAATGCAGTAGATTCTGTTGTGTATCACTTTTATTTTCGTGATTTACATTGAAGCTTGTTGTATCTGTACGTGCGATTTTTGTTGGTAATTCGTAGGCTGTGATTATTTGTCTTCCTAATTTAACTTCTATTTCTTGCCTTGCCTGTGATTGCTTGCCTAATTCTTCTACTAACCTTGCCAACCTATCATCACTGGCATCCTTCTGTTTTATTGACCATCCCGTCGTTAATTCCAATATCTTTCGGTGTGTTTCTACCCATGCTTCAACCGCACACAACCGATGGTTTATGGGAGATTTTTGCTCCTTTGCTGCAAGGAATTCCGACAGTAATTATTAGCAATGCTACTGTACAAGACCCGCAGTTATTTATAAAAACATTGGCATATTACAAAGTTACTCGGATTATACTTGTACCCTCACTACTGCGCTTACTTTTAGATAATTACAGCCATCTAACCAAGAAATTATCGCAACTAAAAATCTGGATAACTAGCGGGGAAGTACTATCTGTTAAGTTAGTGCAAACTTTCCGAGAATTGATACCATCGGCAAAACTAATTAACCTTTACGGATCGTCAGAAGTTTCTGCCAATGCCACTTATTATGACACCAGTTCATTGCCGGAGCAAGCAAATAGTGTCCCCATTGGTCGTCCGATTGATAATACTCAGGTATATGTCTTGAATCGCAACTTGCAATTAACACCTATAGGAGTTGCTGGTGAACTTTATGTTGGTAGTGACGGGTTGGCAAAGGGTTATTTACATCGTTCAGAATTAACTCAAGAAAGATTTCTCGATAACCCCTTTATTCCGGGAAACAAGCTTTACAAATTGGAAGATACTTTAGAGCAAGAAAAACCAGAAATGATTTCAGTAGAAGAGACAGCAACTCGTTATCTCCAAGAAATTCGTAAAGTACAACCAAATGGCCCTTATCTTTTAGGCGGTCATTGTTATGGCGGTGTACTTGCTTTTGAAATGGCGCAACAATTGCAAAGCCAAAGTCAAACAGTAAGTTTATTAGTTATCATCGATGCCATAATTTCAGAAACACCAGTTGAATCTACAGATAATGACGATGCAAAATTTTTACTCCGCATCGCTGAATCAATAAAAACTGATAATAATATAGACTTTTCCGTACCTTTTGAAGAATTACGAGATTTACCATTAAATGAGCAACTTCATTTAATTAATAAAAAAGCTAACTTCCTTTTTAGTGATACAGAAATTAACGATTTTATTCGCAATTATCAATTGTTTAAAGCTCATGTCCAAGCTATGCGAGATTATGTGCCACAAGTTTATTCTCATAAGATAACTTTATTTCGAGCTAATGAAGAAATAGTTCATGATTTTGAAAATCCAGAGTGGAATACAGACGACCCATTACTAGGATGGGGAAATTTTTCTCATCAACCTATAGAAATGATTGAAATTCCCGGCGACCATTTTTCAATTTTTGTAGAACCTTATATTCATGAGTTAGCTAGAAATTTGAGAGTTTGTATTGATAATGCTCTATGTAAGAGGATGTTTGAAAAGTCTAATTGATTACTTACCTTGGCGACCAGAAGTCTTGGCTATACAGACAAAACCCTTAATTTTCTGTTAGTCCACGAAGGTGGACTTTGCTTGTATAGTAGCGAATTATATTCGCCCAAAACTTTTCAAACATCCTCTCAGCAACTGCAATTACTTGGGCATTATATTGGATTCACCGTTCGCTTAGAGTCCGCGATCGCCTGTTGGAGGAACTCGATAGTCTTGGTGAAAACCCAGACCCCATGAGCATTATCACCCTACCCTACCTCAGCGCAGTTTGTCATGAAGCTTTGCGAATTTACCCAACTCAGTTGTTTACATTTCCCAGGTTAGTAGAATCTCCAATTGAAGTGATGGACTACGAACTGAATCCCGGTACAATACTTATTGGTAATATTTATTCCACACATCAACGCGAAGATTTATACCCCAAACCAAAAGAATTTCAACCAGAGCGCTTTTTAGAAAAGCAATTTTCACCTTACGAATTTCTCCCTTTTGGCGGTGGCTCTCGTGTTTGTATTGGTGGAAATTTTGCCTTATTTGAAATGAAACTTGTATTAGCAACAATCCTCTCAAGCTATCAACTAGCATTAGTGAGTCAACGACCAGAACGACCAAAGTTTGGCGGTCTTCTTGGTTATCCTGCTAGTGGCGTGAAGATGATTATACATGGTCGGCATCAACATCAACAACAATCAAAATTATCGATTGTTGCTTAAGCTTCGCAGATATTAATAATTAAATGGTAAATAATACTAATGAAACTACCCCCAGGGCCAAAAACTCCCGCTTGGTTGCTAGGTTATCAATTTGAAACCGATCCTCTTGGTTTTATGGATGCTATGAGCGATCGCTATGGTGATATTTTCACCGTTATGGCCGATCCCACACCTTTAGTCATAGTCAGCAATCCAGAAGGGATAAAACAGATTTTTACCAATGCCAAAGAGATTACAGCTTCTGGCAAATTGAATCAAGATGGTGCTTTACTCGTGGGAAGCAATGGATTACTCATGCTTGACGGCTTGCGTCACAAACATCGCCGTCAGTTGTTGATGCCTCCCCTGCATGGATCTCGAATAAAATTATATGGACAACGCATCTGTCAAGTTGCAGACAAAGTTATTAACAATCTGGCGATCGGCAAATCTTTTTATGCCTACCCTACTGTAAAAAAAATTACTCTAGAAGTAATATTGCAAACTTTGTTTGGTTTGGATTCAGGAGAACGTTACGAACAATTTAGGCAATTGCTTTCCAATTTATTAAGTTTTTCCAGGTCTTATTGGCTGGGGTTATCTCTAGCTTATCCCTTTCTGCGAAAAGATTTCGGTAGTTGGACTCCTTGGGGATATTGGCTTAGTCTCCAGCGACAGTTTGACAAACTACTCAAGACAGAAATAGAAGAACGTCGAGCGCAAGCAGATACATCTCGCATTGATGTACTTTCTGAACTCGTGTTTGCTCGTGATGAAACGGGTCAACCAATGAGTTACGAGGATATTCGCGATTTGTTTCCCTCATTGCTATTGGGTGGTCAAGATGCTTCAGCCACTGCTATTACTTGGTCATTGTACTGGATTCACAGTTTGCCTGCTGTTCGCGATCGCTTGTTACAAGAACTCGATACTCTAAGCGAATCTCCAGATCCGATGAAGATTGCCGCACTACCTTATCTAAGTGCTGTTTGTAACGAAGCTCTGCGAATTTATCCAACTCAGGTAGTCACATTTCCCCGACTTGTAGAATCGCCAATTGAGGTAATGGGCTATGAATTGCGTCCAGGTACAGTTCTCAGAGGCTGTATTTATCTGACACATCAACGAGAAGATTTATATCCACAACCAGAGCAGTTCAAGCCGGAGCGTTTTCTGGAAAGACAGTACACCCCTTATGAATTTCTACCGTTTGGCGGTGGCGCTCGTCGCTGTCCTGGCGAGGCTTTAGGTTTGTTGGAAATGAAACTAGTCTTAGCCACAATTGTTTCACGCTATCAATTAGCCTTAGCACATCAAAAAGTAGAGAAACCTAAAGCTATAGGTGTTAACTATCCCCCTGCTAGTGGTTTGGAAATGCTAATGCTCGGTCAGCGTCCACACCAAGAGCGATCGCAACAGCTTGTGACTAGTTCTACCTAAAATATACAGCTCACAAATATGCAAACCCAACAAACCGAGCAACTTTCGCTGACAGATTGTCGTTTTTGCTCTTTAGTTTCTAAAGCTAACAAAGAAGACCCAATTGGTACAGCAGAGACTTGCGAACATTGGCTGATTATAGAAATTCCCCAACCTTGGCCCCCAGAACTTTTTGAGGAACATCCAAAAATCAAGCCGTTGTTAGGCTTATTCTATGAAGTCTTTGAGCAAAATGAGATTAAACTCAGACCAATGGTAATTGCTCCTGACCGCGAATACTCTCATCCTGGCTTCACTCGCATACTGTACTACTATCGTCCTACAAAACTATTTTCTCAGTTTGAGAAGCAGGAGTTTGTTGTTCCAGAGAAGAAAGCAACTGCTTTAGTAACGGCAATACTCAAGCAGCTGATACAACAGCCTAATGATTTATCACAGTTTCAGCAGTATCAGCAACAAACCAGTCACATTCGTGAACTCATGGTTTGCACTCATGCTCAAGTAGACCTTTCCTGTGGCAGATTTGGCAATCCTATATATCGTCGATTACGCAAAGAATATGCTCCGGCTAGCAATGGTAAGTTAAGAGTTTGGCAAACAACTCACTTTGGCGGTCATCAATTCGCCCCCACCTTAGCAGACTTACCCCAAGGATGCTTTTGGGGACATTTAGAACTTGAAGCCCTTGATTTATTAGTAAACAGAAATGGTTCAGCCTCTGGTCTACGTCAGTTCTACCGAGGGTGGGCAGGTTTAACTAAATTTGAGCAAATTGCGGAACGGGAAATTTGGATGCAATTGGGTTGGACTTGGCTTGACTACTTGAAAACTGGACAAGTGTTGGCAAAACAAGAAGTTTCTTCAGGAGAGGATGTTGATTGGGCAGAAGTTCAGATTGATTTTGCAGTTCCAGATAGCGGTGTATCAGGTGCTTATAAAGCCAGAATAGAAGTTTGTGGTCAAGTTATGAGTGCATTGAATTCAGCAAAAGAAATGCAATTAAAAGCAGTTAAGCAGTATCGCGTTAGCCAGTTGATTAAGGTTGAGTAAATAGTAAAAGCCAAGAATAAAAAATGACTTCACAAAAACAATCTCAAATTACCAATGAAATTCTTCAAGGCAATCTAATTAAACTGATGTTCAAGCTATCAATTCCTGGTATTTTGGGAATGTTGTTTATCGGCTTGAACACTTTTATTGATGCCTTATTTGCAGGGCATTTCCTCGGTGAAACGGCCTTGGCAGCTATATCTCTTTCTATTCCACTTACGTCTATTGCCATTGTATGTGCAGTTGCGATTGGAGTCGGTTGTGCTTCAGTTCTCAGTCGAGCTATTGGTTCTGGAGATAGCAAAACTCAGACAGAAATCTTTAGCACTCTCATAATTATCAGTCTCCTTGTTTCCTCATTAATAACAATAGTGGGATACAATTTTAGTGAAAAACTAATTTTATTTATGGGAGGTAAAGGTGAAGTTGCTGACTTGGGAATAGACTACTTTAAAACCTATATATTAGGTTCAGTATTTTTGTTTATAGCAGTCTCTTCTAGCCAGTTAATCAAAGCCGAAGGTAAAATAGCACTAGCAACCTTATTTTCTGGAATTTATGTCATAATTAATACTATTTTAAATAGTATTTTTGTCATTATTTTGAACTGGGGAATTAAAGGAATAGCTCTAGCTACAGTTATTTCTGCAATAGCTTATTCTGTTGTAACTTGTACATATTTTATTTCAGGTAAAACTTCTATTCCAGTTAATTATAAAAAATTGCCTCTAGCAGTATATTTACTACCTACAATATTATTTATAGCTCTATCGGTGATACTTGTAGAAGTTATGGATATAGTTCAACAGATTGTACTTTTTAAATCTCTAGCATACTATGGAACTGATAGCGACATTGCCTTTGGTGGAGCAACTATTAGGTTGTACTCCTTAGCGATAACTCCTCTGTACGGATTTGTTCAAGCCCTACAACCAGTCATTGGCATGAATTATGGAGCGCTAAATAACTATCAAAGACTCAAGAATGCTTATTTGACTTTTGGAATAGGTGGAACTATTTTTTTAATCTTAGTATGGCTACCTTTACAGATATTCCCAAAAACCTTGATTCGTTGGTTAATACCAGATTTTGATTTTAGTTATAACGATTTATTGAACTTTCATATTGTTACTTTTTTACTACCATTTGCTTCTTTTGTGGCATGTAGTATTGAATTTTTTCAGGCTATAGGCAATGCTAAAATTATAGGAGTAATTACAGCTATTAGACATATCATTTTATTTTTACCAATATTATTAATTTTTCCAATATTTTTGGGAGTTGACGGCATTTATTATGGTGTAGCTTCTGTAGAACTGCTGATTTCTTTAATCATTTTTTTATTTACATGGATAGAATTTAGAAAGTTAGGTTTCAAGTAACGTAAAAAAGTGACAAACTGTTACTGATTAAATCAGCGCTCAAGTATAGAAACTACATCATCAGGGCGAGTCATTTATCCTTTACTTGTTTGACTAACAAGAGAAATTGGTCGTAGCTAATTCCCAATATTTGCTTGGTGCGATGTGGATATTGTGGTTATTCACTGGGGATTTTACTTGTTTCTTTGATCTGCTAACAGAGCTGGGCCAGCAGTCACTACCACAATTTGATCTGGATGGAGTAACTCACGAGCTGCTTGATTGACTTGAGTCAGGGTGACTTGCTCGATTTTTTGAGTAAAGGAACGCAGTTCTGACTCATCCAGTTCATGCACCTGATTTTTCAAAATTATATTTGTTAATTCTTCTGGGTTTGCTAAAGAAACGTTATAGCTACCGATCAGCGTGCGTTTAGCCGTATTTACGTCTAGGGAAGTTACACCTTGCTGATGTATTTGCTGTAGTAGTTGATGGGTGCTAGCGATCGCCTGATTGGTATCTCCTGGACTAGTTTGCATTTCAATCCAAAATGTGCCAACATTTCTTTGAGCTTGGAAATAGCTGTAAATTCCATAAGACAAACCTTGGCGATCGCGGATTTCTGCTCCCAGCCTACTGGATAGGGTATCGCCTCCTAAAATCTGATTTAATACTAAGGTTGCGTAAAATCGGGGATCTCGACGATTAATACCCGTGTAACCCATATATGTAATCGCTTGGACTTTCCCAGGTACAACCGGGTTGACGCGCACTACTTTTGCTGGCATTGGCACTGTGGGATATTCTAGCTTTGGTGGTTGACCGCTAACTTGCCAGTCACCAAACTCTGTGCTGATGAGCGATCGCACTTTAGCAGGCGCAAAATCTCCTACCAGCACTAGCACCATAGTATCTGGACGATAATGTTTTGCCTTGAAAGCGATCGCATCCTCACGTCTAATCTGCTGTAGACTCTCCTCTGTGGGAAAGGTGTGTAAGGGGTGTTGTTTCGGATAAATCGATTGTAAAAATATTCTTTTTGCTACTTCTGATGGGTCATCTAATTCGAGTTTGAGAGATGTTAAAGCTTGTTGGCGATTCAGTTCTAACTCTTTTTCGGGAAATGTACTATTTTTGATTGCATCTGCTAATGTTTGAATGAGGACAGGCAAGTCCCCAGCTAAACAATTACCCTCAATACGCATACCTTCGCGGTGGGCTGCAAAATCGAGAGTAGCCCCCCGTTCTTCCAAGGCTTTAGCAAGAGTTAAGGCATCTTTAGTTTTAGTACCACTCATCAAGTTATCTGCTACCAAAGATGCCAGTCCGGCTCGATCTTCTGGATCGAATTCTTTACCTGCTTTGATGTGGCCGCTCAAAGTGACGGTGGGAGTAGTCTTGTCAGGTAGCAATAAGATTTGCAGACCGTTGGCTAACCTCAATTGTTGTGGTAGCCCTTGCTTGATAGTATCTGTTGTCCGATCTACAGGTGGTAGATATTTCGCAATCTCTGATGGAGGTGTAGGCGAACCAACAGATAAATTTTCCGTAGTTTTTGTTATTTGTGGTTGGTTACTAATTTCTTTTGTCTGGTTGAGGGTTGGTTCAAAAAAGCCCACTGTACGGGCTTCTTGTCTGAGATATTTATTTAACACCTTCACAATATCCGTTGCAGTCACTTGCCGGACAGCTGCTAAATAGTGGTCTGTGAAGCGATAATCACCGGCAGTTGTCTGATCGTTGCCCAATTGCATTGCTTGACTGGTGATATCACGGTTACTCAAAATTACCGCAGCTTCTAACTGTGTCTTGGCTCGCTCTACTTCCTCTGATTTAACACCTTTTTGAGCTATGTTGGCGATCGCACCATTCAGTACGGCATCAATTTTTGTCAAATCTTGTTCGGGATTTGCTGTCACCAACAATTCGTACCAGCTTGATTCCCGCAAGCTGGCAACAGAAGCTGTAATATCGCTTGCTAAACCTGAGTCCACCAATGCCTGATAAAGATAAGAATTTCGTCCTCCTGTCAAGATGTAATCCATGACATCCAACGCTGCTATATCCGGATGATTCACATCTGGTAATGGATATACAACTTGCAACAGTGCCCCTGCTCCCTGTTCTCGTAAGATGATGGTGGATGACGGGGATGAGGAGAGTGTTTGTGATAAATTCGCCGCGTCCCTGCGTTCCCGCGTCCCCGTGTCTTCTTTCCCTGTCTCCTGCCTCCTCGGTATTTTGCCAAAAATCTCTTTAACGGTGTTGAGGGTTTGTCTAGCTTGCACATCTCCGACAATTACTAAAACGGCGTTGTCGGGACTGTAGAAATTGCGATAATATTTCCGCACTTGTTCAACTTGGAACTTCTCAACATCTGCTTTGGTGCCACCCACAGGCAACCCGTAAGCGTGATTGGGAAAAACCGCCCGGATAACGGCGCGATTGAGGCGATATTCAGGGCTATTTTCATAACCTTGTAATTCAGAAATTACTACCCGCTTCTCGTTTGCTAGTTGCTCGGTATCAATCAAAGCATTTTGCATTCTATCTGCTTCTAGTATCAGCAGTGATTTGAGCTTGTCACGTTCCACAGTGCCGTAATATGCGGTTTGGTCATAGCTGGTAAAGGCGTTGGAGTCACTGCCTAAGGCACTAAACAATCTTCCAAATTGAATTGGACGATTTTTTGTGCCTTTAAACATCATGTGTTCCAGTTGGTGGGCAATGCCATTCACTCCTGGTTCTTCGTTGCGGGAGCCAACTTTATACCACATTTGTACGCTCACAACTGGCGCAGTATTCACTTCCTTAATTAAGACTGTCAAACCATTTTCTAAAACTGTCTTTTGGACGGTTTCTGTCAATGATAAATGTTTGATATTGTTTGCAACTGATTTTTCTCGAGTATTGACATATCTAGATGTGGCTGCATACTTGCTGTTAGCAGGTTTACTGCCCAAGATAAATACTGCAATCAGCCAAAGAGTCAATAATAGTAACGGAAAACGATAGCGATACCCAACAGAAAACACAGACATTTTTTTGGTAGATGTATGCAAATTTCTTTGCAGTAATGACAACAGTCTAAACTTTGTGAGTAATCTGTCACATCGGCGACACTACCAGAGTCAAATTCCTCTAATAAGAAAAGTAGATAAAGAAATAATCTAAATTAGCCGAGTTTAGCTAAAAATCGCATAAATTCCAAGGGTAAACCATCAGCGTCAGCGATGAAAGCGACTTCCCAAATGCGATCGCCTATCTGCTGCTGTGTCGGTTCTAAAAGCACTTTCAGCGGTTGTAATTTTTCTGTTTGACTCTCTGCCACCAATGCCACACGTTCTTTAATATTTATCAACCAACTAGGTAAATCTGCTGTTATCTCAGTTAAATCAAATGACAGATGATAGTAGCCTACGTAATGTTCGTCTGCAAATGCATCTGGGGCTGGTTTGGGTTCGGGAATTTGGATGAGTTCAATTCTGCCGCCTAATCCTTCCATCCAGCACGCTAGGGTGTAGCCTGTAGTAAAGCGTTCACAAACTGTAAACCCTAATATTTCATAGAAAGCGATCGCTCGATGAATATCCGCAGTCCGTATAGAAGCGTGATGCATAACAGAAATTAAAGTTAGCAGCTAGAATTTATAAATTAAATTTAACTCTTAACTCCTAATTTTTAAGAGGTTGTTTGAAAAGTATAAATAATTTTGATATCAATAGAATCTTAAATACTATTCGGTGTCAAAACGAAACTTGAGACGTTATATTTTGCGTTTTACACTACTCATCGCTCCTAAAATTGGCAAAAGGAAAGCTAAAACGCAAAATTGCGATTGCTGAAGTTCATAAGTTTTTACACAAACATAACTCGCTAGAGCAGGTGATTTTCGTTTGTTTTGGGCAAAGTGCCTATGATTCTTACCTGCGGGTAATGCAAGAATTTACTGAAAGCTAGTTAACATTAGATTCGGCGTGTTTACTGTTCGGGAGTGCAACAATGTCAAAACAGCTGGGTCAAAAAATTGCACCCACACCCATATCAACCGATATCGGGGTAGTGGATTTGATTGATAATTACTTCACTGCCTACAATTCAGCACGGTTGCGGGAAATCTGCCAATTACTGAGTCGTGATGTCTTTACAGAAAGCGTTACGGTAGGCGTTAGTCTTTCCGGTGCGATGACACCAGCAGGATTTGGGGTTTCAGCGCTTGCACCCTTAATTCGCAATGGCTTTATTGACTGGATGATTAGCACTGGTGCTAATCTTTACCATGATATGCATTATGGGTTAGGTTTTGAACTGTTTGCTGGTAATCCGTTTTTGGATGATGTGAAACTGCGCCAAGAAGGCACTATTCGGATTTATGACATTATTTTTGGCTACGATGTGTTGCTAGAAACTGATGCTTTCATCCGTAAGATTCTTCAAGCAGAACCGTTTCAAAAGCGGATGGGAACTGCTGAATTTCACCATCTACTAGGTAAATATGTCTGGGAAATAGAAAAGCAATTGGGAGTAAAGCATTCTAGTTTGCTAGCGACAGCTTACGAATATGGCGTACCCATTTATACGTCTTCTCCAGGAGATAGTTCCATTGGGATGAACGTGGCGGCTTTGGCTTTGGAAGGTTCGCAGTTAATTTTAGATCCGTCAATTGATGTGAATGAGACAGCTGCGATCGCCTACGCTGCACGAGAATCAGAAGGTAAAAGTGCGGCTGTAATTCTTGGTGGTGGCAGTCCAAAAAACTTTTTGCTACAAACTCAACCGCAAATCCACGAAGTCTTGGGGCTAGAAGAACGGGGACATGATTACTTTATCCAGTTTACCGATGCTCGTCCAGATACTGGTGGTTTGTCAGGGGCAACCCCGTCAGAAGCAGTAAGCTGGGGTAAAATTGACCCGGAAGAGTTACCTAGCACGATTGTTTGTTATACCGATAGCACGATCGCTTTACCATTAGTGACAGCATACGTTCTCAACCAGTGCCAGCCTCGTCAATTGAAGCGATTGTACGACAAGCGAGAACCAATGTTTGAGAAACTGCAAAAAGACTATCTAGCAGCCAAAACCCAACCATCTGAGAAAGTCCCAGCTGCCGTAGCTGATAGTGCTTCTAAAGAAGCAGCTACTTATCCCTGCGGTAGACTGATCCCTAATACTCCTTAGAGGACGCGGGGACACGGAGATTGATGTATAAAGTTTCGTAGGGTGCGTTACGGCGTTGAGCCTAACGCACCTTACTTTTCTACTGGCGTAGCAGATTATAATTTTTGCAAGCTGATGCGATCGCATTGTGGGTCGATGCATTAACATTGCAAGCTAATGCGATCGCATTGTGGGTCGATGCATTAACATTGCAAGCTGATGCGATCGCATTGTGGGTCGATGCATTAACATTGCAAGCTGATGCGATCGCATTGTGGGTCGATGCATTAACATTGCAAGCTGATGCGATCGCATTGTAGGTCGATGCATTAACATTGCAAGCCGATACAATCGCATTGTAAGTCGATGCATTGGCATTGCAATTCAATAGACCTCTTGCACGAATATTTAATGAATTGAATTTGTGGCTGTATAAACTAGGTTTTTCAACTTCAATCACACATTTAGCCTGCGTAGGCAGGCTTTGTTTGTGTAGCCCCAGACTTCCAGTCTGAGGGGATAATCATATTCATGCAAGAGGTCTAACGGGACTTAAACAAAAATCAAGCCCAAATGTAGCCCAAACTGGCTTTATAAGAAGCAAACAGGTCACGATTGAGAGTCAACCAATCAAAAAATCGGAAGGACATAGCTGTTCTAAAGGCTTCTAAAGCTACTCTTCGAGAAGCCGCTAGCGCGTCTACAGTAAAGGTGTTCAAAGGTTTGTTCGCCCATCTTCGTCTCAAGCCTCCCGTTAGCTGATGCCAAAGAATAAAAGTATAGGCACAAAAAACTCAGATAAAATGTCGAATTAGACTTCTTTTATCTCGAACTTGATATTCTTTTAACCCTAACCATCCTTTGGCTTCTCTATAAAAAACTTCTACCCAATTTCTTGAGCCATAAGTGTCAACTATCCATTGTGGTGTGACAATTGATGAAGAAACATTAGTGAGGCGAGTGCGTTCCTGTCGCCTTGCGTCGGAAAGCAACTCGCCGGTGATAAAATAGTCAATATCGGTGGCTTGTGAGAAAGTTGCAGCATTCATGACGATGGCAATATTTCGCTTTGCAACGAGTTGTGATATCTCTACTTCTTTAGTTGCTACCCACAATGTTTTAGGTTTATCTAAATTGAGTTTAACCTCGGTAAAAGCCTCTTGAGGTAAAGTTTGTGCTAATTCATCTATTCTAAGTCCGTAACCAAAAGGATGGCTATCATCTGCTGGTTTTTGACTCATGCGAAGTCCTAGCAAAAGTAATAGTTGATCGCCAGTATCTACAACAGAATGAATACCTTCAGATATCATGGCGGAACTGCCAGTAATGGCGGCGGCGATAAATTTAGTAATTGCGATCGCTAAGTTAGCACCCATCGCCGCAAAGATTGTTTTTTTAGATGAATCAGTTGCCATGATTGAAAATAAGTAGCTATCCAAAAACTTTTAATTCGCCTGTCTTATTGGTAACTTCCCATTGAGTTTGTTTTCCTTCTCGCCAAAAGCGTAATGCAACTGTAGCGTCTCCTACGCTTAGATTTGTTAGTTCTAAATCAGACAGACACTCTGGTAGTAAAGGCTGTACCTTTAACTTTCGCTGTGGTGCATCGGCTTCAAGTCCTAAGATGGTATGAATGAGTAAAAGAATCGAGCCAGCAGCCCAAGCTTGAGGAATATTAGCATCTGGGTAAGGTACGGGAAAGTTGTTATCTTGGCGTTCAATTCCGGCAAACAATTCTGGCATCCGTCCAGATTGAAAATAATCAGCAGCAGCAAAAATCCCCTCGGCAATGCGATTAGCTTCTTCGTGATAGCCATAGCGCTTTAATCCAGCAGCAATAATGGAGTTGTCGTGAGGCCATACACTTCCCCGTTGATAACTAATTGGGTTATAAGCTGGATTTTGAGATGATAGAGTCCGTATACCCCAACCACACCACATATCTTGTTGAAAAAGTCGCTCAACCAGCTTTTTTGCTCGTTCTTGGGGTACGATACCAGACCATAATAGATGTCCAGGATTTGAGGTAATCGATTGGATTTGCTGCTTGTTGTTGTCTAAGCCAAGACAGTAAAAGCCTTCCTCTTCCATCCAGAATTGTTCATTGAATCGTTGATAAAGTGACTCTGCTTTTTGACGTAGCTTTTGCGCTTGTTCTTTTTCTCCCCACACTTCATAAATTAAAGCTGCTTTTAGCCAAGCATCGTAGACGTAACCTTGTACTTCACACAAAGCTATTGGCGGATCGACTAACTGGCCGTTTGGATAAACCATTGAGTCACCCGAATCTTTCCAGCCTTGATTGCGTAATCCTTTGGACGAACGAGTTAAATATTCAACAAACCCATCACCATTAAAATCACCGTATTTATCAATCCAAGTCAGTGCCTTTTCTAATGGCGATCGGCACTCATCCAACATACTAAGATCGGCGTTCCAAGAATATGTTTCAGCTAAAGTAATAATCCAGAGAATAGTAGTATCTACCGTTCCGTAGTAGGGATTGTACGGGAGTTGATTGATTTTGGTTAACTCGTCTTCACGCAGTTCATGCAGCATCTTGCCTGGTTGGGCATCATGCCAGTCATCTAACTCAGTTGCCTGTAGTTGAGCCAATCTTACAAGCGTACCACGGGCAAAATCGTGGTAAACCGCTATTGTTTGCAAGCTAGCAATAATTGAGTCCCTTCCAAAGACAGCCACAAACCAAGGAATACCAGCAGCAGGCATCCAAAATTGCTGGCCGTTGTCATCTACCTCAATTCGCAGCGCTCCCATATCGACCAGTGCTTGCTGATAAAATCCTTGAATCTCAGCATTAGACGATCGCAACTTTGTGGCATTATTTAGAAATTCATCCGTTATCTTTCCAGCTTTTGTACTGTGTCTTTGAGTACAGGTTGCTTGAGGTTTGAGGACATTTCCATTGGCTTTGGCTGTAAAATTGATACAAGTATGCCATGTTTTACCAGGAGCGATCGCTACATCAAACATCAAACGACCATTAGCATACCTGGCTGTTGAACTCGTACAGACTGTCTCAGTCAGGATACCTCGTAAAAAAGAACCGTTACGATACTCAGTAGAGAGTATTCCATCTTTCCATGTTGTTGCTGTCTCTCCCCGTGTCAAGATGTTCTTTGCTTTCACCTCAAAGATATCAGCAAAATCCGAACGAATCGCCAGCATCAATTGAAACTCAACTGGTTCTAAGTGATAGTTGATGATATCGATATCTTCGTGCATCCCCCCTACAATATCGCGCCGGATGGTTACAACCAAACTACCAGCAGGTAAAATGCCGTTGACAGTAGTAAGTTGCGGGTTAGTGAATTGGTAAAGCGCACTATGATGGGTGATGTTGCTAGAAGCTAGCAGTAAAAGTCGGTAACGATTTAAAGAAATTTCGTAGTAAGAAATTAAGCGTGTATCGCGAACAAAAAAACCTTGAGCTTGATTGTCATCGATGGAACCATCGCTAGCTGTCACCAAAAATGAGGAACCATCGTTAATCGTTATTAAACCAGAATTGACAATAACTTTTGTTGGCATAGAAGTCATACTAATTCGTAATTCATAATTCGTAATTCGTAATTAATACATACTTTAAAAAGTTTGGCGCAATTAGTGAGCGCCCAACGGGCGCGATTACACGCCCACAATAAATGAAAGAAACACAGTTAACAAGAGTTTTAAGACTAAGTAACTTATACACTGAAGAAGTACCATGACAGTAGAAGCCGTAATGACACTGGTGCAGTATTCGTCCGAATGTGAGCGTGGTTCTGGGTGTTGTTGGCAATGGTATTGGTGAAGTAGTTAAAGCTACTATCCCGTTTAGGAGACTAGATTTATTTGCCCACCCAGGCATGGTACACCCTATTTAAATCAGCAATGCAATCAATGCAGCCCTCGTCCC
>LXQD01000039.1 GCA_003326215.1 Nostoc minutum NIES-26
AGCTGTTAAACAGATCGATAAACGACTACAAATAGTTGGGGCGCAGTGGAAGTATGAAAACATACCACAGATGCTCTCTTTGCGTTGTGCTTACTTAAATGGCAAACTGGCCCCATCTTATGTAATGTAAAATAAATCGCACAAAAAGGAACAAGATTTTTCTTCGCGAGTTATCCGAAGCGAATAGTGTGGGGTGTCTTTGTATGCCAAGACCAAGAGCCAACGATACTGAACAAGACAAATTAGCTCGATTTGAGCGGATTAAAAAAGCGATTACAGCTTTAGAAAAACAACAAGCACTTTTATTAAAGCAGGGTGATCTGGCTCCACAGGGGGCTTGGGTAGCGCGTTATCAAGTTCGGCAAAATTTGAAGAAGTATTGGTACTACAAATTACAAGTGCCAATGCCATACTTCCAATGCGCGACATCAGACAAACTGAGCAAATACAAGCATTTGGGCAAAGCTGGTACTACTGGACATATTGATGCTGTTATGTCTGTTTTTAGACGTTTTGTTTGGGATGAGATACAGAGAATAATTCATACCCTTGATGACTGTCTGCTAGACATTAGTTCTGGATCTGAGCTTGATTTTTGCTAAATTGGGATGCTCCCCCATCAACTGGACAAAGATTCGATTTTTAAAAGAAATATTGAAGAAAGACTAAGAATTATTCAAGTTACTATTGAGGCAGGAGAAAGAGCAAGTAAGCAATATAGGTTCAATCTTTCAAATATGGGAGCTGTGACTGAGGAGGAAAAAGTTGCAGCAATGATTGCCCAAAATGCGTTTCAAAAATATCAATCAGGTAGATATATAGAAGCTTATGAAGAATACAAGAGAGCTTGTGAAATCGCCCCACGTTTTGCTTCTGTATATCGTAATTGGGCAGTTATGGAATCGCAAGAAGGACATTTAATTGAAGCTGATAACTTGATGGATAAAGCTTCAAAATTAAGTCCTAATGATCCACAACTTTGGCTAACCTGGGGTAATATAAAACGAAAAAACGATAGAATTAAAGAAGCTCTAGAAAAATACGAAATAGCTTATGGATTAGACGGCGAAGATCCAATTATTCTAAATTCATTAGGGCAAGCTAAGTCACGTTCTGGTGATTATGCTAAAGCAGATGAATTATTTAGAACTGCACTACAAAAAACTGAAGAAACAAAAAATGAATTTTATGTTTTTCCAACAAAAAATAAAATAGTTAATCTTTCAAGTATAGCTGAAAATCTTGCGCGTTGGGCTGAAGATATTCTAAGAGTTAGAAATTACCAAGATTCAGAAATTAAGCTGAAGGAAGCTCTGAAGCATTGCCAAATAGTAATTGAATTGGATAAGGATGATATAAAATCTTGGGATTTATTACGAGATATTTATAAAAAATTAGGTTTTTTTTATAAGAGAATCCAAAATAATGATTCTGCAATTTTAGCATTTAAAAATGTGATAGTTAAAAAACCTAGAAGATATCGAGAGTCTAAAGATACTATAATAGCAGCAATCAATATTTGTGAAATATTATATAATTTAGGAAATCTGACTGAAGCAAAAAATTATTGTTCTTCAGATTTTAAAAAAATAGCAGATAGATTAGAGCATGATATCCAATTACAAAAGAAGTTAGAAAGTTTATCTCAAAAATTTTCTAACTCAAATTATTTAAAAGGAGAAATAACACGAGTTAACCCAAACGGAGGATTCGTTATTATAACCGCAGATTGTTTAACAAAAGATACATACTTAGGCCACATAAATAATTTTGTTCCAAAAATTGATAATATTGTAGACACAATGCTTGGTAAAACTGTTAGCTTTTTAGCAGATGAAGTTAAAACTTACGGAAAGGTTAGAAAAGAAGCAAACTTTGTACAGTTTTTGAACTAGCATTACGTCTACCAGGCTATAAGTCTGGTTTTTGAACCATTGCCTCTGCGTGTCTGCCACAAAGCTCCAAAGTCAAGAACTGGGGTAGAACGGGTGGCGACAGCGGAGTGTCGGGGGCGGGCTACTGAGTTAGTGGCCACTTCATGAAAAACTTCTTACCCGTCCCCGACACCACCCGCTCTAAACGAAGTGTCCCCAGTTCGTCGGGGACTCATCCAATATTTTATAATCATATTTTTATCTGTATATTTGCGGGTTTAATCATTAGGATAAGTCCATTAGTATAGGCAGTGTAGCATTTCGAGTTATTTAGAATGGGTATCTGCATTGAAGACATTGAAAATCTGCTGATTAAGGGAGAATGGACAAAGGCAGATATTGAGACTGAAAAGCTCATTTTTTCATTCTGTAACTCTGGAAAAAACTTATGGTTAACACCAGAGGACATTGATCTTATTCCTCTCGACACTCTGGCTCGCTTAGAAATGCTATGGACAACTTATAGTCAAGGTCGTTTTGGCTTTCAGGTTCAGGAGCAAGTTCATAATAGGGTTAGAGCCGAATTAAACAATAATCCACGAGATAGCATAAAACAAATAATTTCTAATGTTTTGTATGGTAATAATGACTCTATGAGTAATAAAGAAGCTTTAATGGTGCCATACTTTTTCGGTGTTGAAGTTGGATGGATAGAAGGGCATCCTATGGATTCTTTAGGTGCTTACGGAAGAGAAAAGAATTATGAAGAGTTAACTTTTAATTTGAGCGCTCCAGTAGGACATTTACCCTGTAAAACTTGGTGGACTTTAAATAATCAGGCAAAACGCATTTCTATAGAGGCTCTGTTCAAAAAGTACGGTATTCTTGGTATGTCAGGATGTATTGTCAAGTATAGCTGTTCAGTTAAACTTCACTTTTTTAAGCGTGTCCGAATAGCTAATCAGCGATTCAGCAAGATTTAATCATAGGTATAGTACACCCAAAAATAAGATACAATAAAGTCAATTTTTTACATTATTGAATGTTTCAAAGTTGTCCCACCTAAAGAACATTTTCCTCTTGATCACTTACAATCAGCTTTTCTTCCTCTTCTTCCATCTCTTTTGTAACCGCAAGAGATATCATTTTAAAAGCTACAGACAAGCGATCAGTTAAAATAATTTTACGCCTGGTACTCACTCTTTGTTTAAACTCCTGTAACAGCCAGTCATTTAAAAATAACTCATTAGAATATTTAAGACCATAGTCAGTATCTCGTGTTACTAAAATTATATGTTTACCGCTATCAATAGCACACTGAATAATCCATTCCCAATTGACTGCATCACCTATAGAATTATCATCTTTTTTTCGTGGTGGATAGCCTAATACAAATCTTTTCCTGGCTAGATTTCTAATGGTAAATCTTCGTTTGTTTTCTCTATTAAGATTATAAGGTGAATCATTTTTGAATAGCCTTTGTAAAGTTTTATATACTATATCGTTACTAGCTGGATTTTTTAATATATCTATTATTCGTTGTTTTAAAATTTTTTGTTGTTGATTGATTTCCTCTTTCTTTTTCTGTATTACTTTAACTGGTTGGGCATCAGTAAGAATAGCTGGAGGTGTTAAAGCATTCCAGTTTGGTGTCTTAATAGAGTCAATAGAATCCAGAATCACTTTCTGGCGATTCTTCTTGTATTCCATTTCAATCTGACTACCTGTTATTATTCGGTCATGATGTTTATCAATACTCTCCAGATAGCTAACGCTTACGTCATTTCTTATACGATAAAAATCTAAAAATATATTTGTGTCTATAAAAATAAGAGCATCAAGAAAATTCATCAAATGTTCTAGCCTTTTAAAAATTAAATATTAGGTTTACTATTTACATAGTCTTTATTTAGACTACCCATAATTTCCCTAAAATTGTTCACCTCATGACTTAATATTAGGAGAAACTTGGAAACTTTTAGTAGTTCTAAATTAGAAGTGGTTGTAAGTCCACACTTTTATTAAGCTGAATTTTTTATTAAAGAGTATGGTTGAATCAACACCTCCGCCGAAATCCCCAATGAGGAATGTAAACGCCGAATCATCTCTAGTGTTAATGGTTGCTGCCGATTTAAAATCTCCTCAACCTCTCTACGGCTTCCAATAATAGATTCTAAATCCTGCCAAGACAGTCCACGGGATTCGAGATAATATAAAATTGCTTCAACTGGGTCTGGTGCTTCAATTGGATAATGTCGCTGTTCGTATGCTTCCACCAAAGTTGTTAAAACTTCCAACAGATCGCACTCTGGTGTATTAGGTTCTGCATCAAATAATCTTTCAATTTCATCAAGTGCAGCACGATAATCAGCTTCAGTTCGGATGGGATGGAGTTTGAGCATATACGTTACCTCAAATTGTTGTTGCGTCTACGTTATCGTATTCAGAATGCGTTCCTACAAAGCGGATAAAAATAATTTTAATGTCGTAACGAACGTGAACAATTAAGCGGTAATCATTGCCTTTGATATTAAAAACAACACGATTATTAGCGATGATACTGGCGTTGCGATAAGTACTTTTGATATCTGTTGGACTATTCCATTCTGCACGAGACGCTTCATCATACCAAGCTTTTAAGGGCTGCTCGGCATCGGGATGTATTTCCCAAAATTGCCTTAAAGTGCTGCGAGCAATGATTCGCATACTAGGATGATAATAGTCCTCTAATAAGTTTATAAAACGGACTAATTAAAATTAAATTTGTACCAACTAAAATTTAAGCGTTGAGACAGCCGATTCTAAATCCTCATCCAGCACCTCTAAGTATTTTTGCAATGCCGACAAGGTTCTGTGACCTGAAATTTTTTGGATCACCTTCAGTGGTACTCCAGACCTGTGCATCTGCGTCAAGCAAGTGCGGCGGAAGCTGTGGGTACTGGCCCCTTCAATAAGTAGTTCCATAAACGCCGCCCGTAAAATCTTATCTGCCGAATCTGGGTGAATGTGTCCCCTACCGTGACGACCAGGGAACAAATACACCTTTGGTGAATGGTAAGCTTCTAGTAGTTGCTTTAACTCAGAATTGACTGGCACAGAGCGAGTTTCAATCTTGCCCTTAGTCGTTCCCTTGCGAATTGTTACACGGGGGCGTACACTGCCATCAATGCTGTATACATCTTTAGTATGTAAGGAACAGGCTTCGGAAATCCGAGTGCCAGTGTACAAGCACACGCCAAACAACGCCCGATCGCGGGGAGTTTTTAGCCCTATGGTGAACAATCGGTTAATTTCATCAGGTGTTAAGATTTTGGCCTGGTCATGTCGGTCAATTTTCATAAGATAATCTTACACCGACAAACTAAACGATTCCGTCGTAATGGCAAAAAAGCTTATTCTTGCGTTAGGCACGAGAGACGAAAAACTTTTGATAAATTTTGCTTATTAATAAAGCGGCAGAAATTCCACGCAGTCATCGGGGTTTGCGGCGATGAAGATGATCTTTTCTTATACAGTAATTGAGAACTGCATGAAAAGTTATAATCTTGTTCTTTAATTTTCTGGTGCTACTGTGGCGATCATGCTTCAACGCAATTCTGATTCGCCTTAATTGGAGCGTGATACGATTTTGGCTATGACTCACAAGTGCATTGCAGTTGCAGCTCGTAAGGGAGGCGTGGGCAAAACGACAATTGCCTGTGGCCTTGCTTCTGTTTTGGCTAGTCAAGGACGAAAAGTTTTAGTTATCGACCTTGACCCACAATCAAATGCAGCCTACGTGTTAGGCACAAATCCTACAGCAGCAGGAACTGCTGAACTTCTTGTTGGTGGTTCGCCTGAGCCTTTAGAAGCTGCTCCTGGCCTTTACGTGTTACCAGGCGGCCCGGATTTGGCAGGACATAATATTCAGTTGCTAGATCCTGAAGATTTGGCAGATATCGTAGCACCAATGGCTTACGATGTTTTCATCTTTGACTGTCCCCCTGGTGTGGAATCTCTGGAGCGACTAGGGTTGGTTGCTGCTGATGTTGCATTAGTCTGCACTGATGCTCACCCTTTGGCAGTTATGGGAGCCGGGCGAGTCCTCAACGAGTTGAAGCTGCGACAGCAAAAAGGACGCAGAGGGGCAAAACGCTGGGCGTTGGCACTCTCGCGGATTGATCTGCGTCGGTCAATGGATCAGGCGCTGGACAAACAACTCTCTAATGCTTACCCATCGATTAAACGTTTAATTGTGCATCAAGACTCATCTTTAGCATGGGCTGCTGCTGAACGAGTTCCCCTCATGCAGTACGATGCAAACTGCAAGGGGGCAAAAGATTTACAGGCGATCGCCGATTGGGTGTTAAATGGTTAGACGAAAAACAAAAAGTGAGGCTTTATTTGCAGAAGCCACCGCAACAGCTGACGCGATTCATGAACAGGATCTGGCAGCAGCAGCTAAAGCTGAACAAGAACGCTCCCAAAAAACTAAAATGCCTCTGGCGCAAATTCATCCTAGAGAGGCAGACACTAGGCCAATTCGACCTGAACACGTTGCTGATTTGGCAGAGTCTATTGCAGCATTAGGGCTGATTGAACCTCTGGTGGTTGATTGTAAGGGAGTATTACTGGCTGGAGCGCATCGCCTAGCAGCAATTCAGTTACTTAAGGAAGGTAATTCAGAAGCTTATGCCCAACAGTTTCCTGATCAACTAGTTCAGGTTCACATGATGGCATTTGATGCTGAGAAGGAACCCGAACGGGCGCTACAGGTAGAACTGGCGGAAAATGAGAAACGGGTTAACTATACCCGCGACCAGATTGAACGACTTGCTGAACGCTTACGAACCTTGAATTACAGGGAGATTCGCGGTCGTCCGCGAGAAGGAGAGAAAGCATTAGGCCCGGCTTTGGCAGTGGCGATTGGTGTTTCTACTCGCTATGTACGCAAGATATTGAACCAGCAGCGACAAGAAGAAGACGGTGAAAAAAATAGGAACTCAGTTCCTATTTTTCAGAAGCTCAAGCTACTGAAGAGAATTGAGGCTGATACGCAAGATTTGGTAGCACTACTAGAGTCAGAGCAACCTACCCGCGCCGAGCAGTCTTTATCTAAAGCTATTCCCACTTTTCTCAAAGCTGTAAAGGACAATATTAATGAAGCAAAAGTGGCGGTTAAGAGTCGGAAATGAACTGCTGGGTATTCGTCTTGGTATTAATGGAGTTAAACTTGATTACTACTAGCAGCCTAGTAATTAATGCCACAGACATTGCTAGGAAGTTTTGTTAAACGCAATTCTGATTTTGATAAACTCTATTGGACGGTATATAAGAGAGAATCAAGATGCTAGATGCAGTAGAGTTTCAAGCAAAGATTCAAAATGGTTTCATTCAGATTCCCGATGAGTACAAACAAGAACTCGGTGAAGGAGATGATATTCAAGTAATTGTTTTGAGCAAGAAAAAATCATCTCCAGAAAAAGACATAATTGATGAATTAAGTGAGAATCCTGTTCAAGTGAATGGTGTACTCAGTCGTGAGGAAATTTACAATCGCTAATTATGACGAATGGTGCATCTTTTATCGATACAAATGTTTGGCTCTATCGTTTATTTGACGACCAAAGGATTGAACGGACTGAAAGAGAAAGAAAGCGCAATATTGCTATTTCAATTACGTCAAATCTAAGAATAATTATCAGTACGCAGGTGGTAAATGAAGTTTGTGCTAATTTACTGAAAAAAGCAGCTTTTAATGAAGAGCAAATTATTGTCCTCAATACTCCCTCCGCTTTACCTCATTATCTAGCTAAAAGCTTATTGCCCAAAACGTTTTGGACAATAAGCAAAGATATAAAAAGTGTGATCGCTTATGCCTCCGGTTTTTCCTCTGTATTACGTACTATGATTTCAAAATCATCACACAGTTTATTGACCAAATCTTCCATTTCCTTGAAAAAATAATCTCCGACTTGCCGCCGATTTAAGATTTTGTACTTACGGTAGATTTTGGCAAAGTCATCATATATTTCGTCTTCTGAAACATTTGATTTAATTTTAATCATCAACCGTTTGCCTTCATCGCAATTTCGCACATAGTCAAACAAGGCGCTAATTTTTAATTCAAATTCTTGAATGCGTTCTCCCTTTAGGTCTTCTTGCTCGTTACGGGCTTCAATGATAGCTAAGATATCAAATTGATAGTCATTGCTAGTCGGTTCTTTGCCTTCCGCAACTTTAGTTATTTTCTTTTTCTTCGGCTCTGGCTCTTGGGTTTCGACTTCGATAATGCCAATTTGATTATCAAAATAAACCTCGATTGCATCTTTGATATCATCAGTACGGTGCAGCCTATTATAAATGTTATTAAATAAACGCAGAAATTCTAGGAGGCTAGGTTCGCTGTATTTTGCATCTAGTGCTATTACATACTCAATGCGGTTGAGGATGGTAAAATACTGGGCTGCCTTGGCTTTGGCATCAGCAGTGTGTTTAGGATTTGCGGCAATATACTTTTCGATGCTGCTTTCTAAATCGAGGTAGCTCTCTGGATTGTTACGTTTCGCATTATCATTGAATGTTCTGAGAAAAGTCTCAAAGAACTCTGTGTAGACTCCAGACTTTTTCAGTTCTGCAAACAGGATTTCTAAAACTCGTTTATCGCTAAAGGGGTCGAAGTCGCTAACAACGACATCAGAAAAATGCTCGAAGGCATCTTTGATATTTTGGACGTTGACGTTGTTATAAGAAAAGTCAACGATTTTACAGTCATTTTTATATTTTGCAGTTCGGTTTACTCTTGATATAGCTTGAATTGCCGCAATACCTTTAATTTCTTTATCTAAAAATAGGGTATGCAATCTTTTCTCGTCGAATCCGGTTTGGAGTTTGGCAACGACGATGATTAAGCCATTTTTCTTAAGGGCAAAGTTTTCTAAAACTTTTTCCTCGGTCAGTCCATTGTTGAGTCCTGTAGCATTTTGTTCGTCTTGGTTACTGGAATAGACGATATGAATGGGTGCGTCGGCATACTTGGCATATTTAGGCTGTTTAACCAGTTCGTTGAAATGTTGCGTAACTGCTTGTTTGTAGGCGATCGCAGCTTTAATTGAATATACTGCTAACATGGCTTTACCTGTACCCCGAATTTGTCGATAAACGTCTTTTACCAGCAAGTCGGCGACATATTTGGCGATTGCATTAATGCGCTCGCGGTTTTCGTAAATTTGCTTTTTATCTGCGTCTTTATAATTGGGTTCCTCGAAGCCTTCTAATTCGTTAGTAGGGATGTCGAACAGCATCTTGGAGGCGACAGGGACGATATTTTTCAGGGGATTGAGAATGAAGCCGTCTTCAATAGCTTCCTTCATAGTGTAGGAATCGAACGGAACCCAGAGTTTTTCGCTTTCGGCGTAGCCGCTAAATTCTCCAAAACGGGCGAGGGTGTGGTCATCGGGGGTAGCTGTGAAACCGACAATTAAGTTTTTCTTAGTGCGGGTTTGGTTGTATTGGGTTTGTTGGTCGAAGGGGGTTTGGAGTTCGTCGAAAATATTGACCATTTCTTCGTGCTGGTCGCCACTGTTGGAGCGGTGGATTTCGTCAATTAAGAAGACGATGCGGAGGTGGGACAGTTTTTGCAGGGTGTCTGCGTCGAGCATTTCTCGCACTGCGCCAAATTTTTGCAGGTTGACGATAACTAAACGGGTGTCAGATTTGAGTGCATCCTGAAAGGTTTTTTTATTATTTGCCTCAATATACATCCGGTTATCGATGTTCATGTTTAGCATTTTGGAGTCAATTTGGCTGCGAAGTTGCAAGCGATCGACCACAATCATGATTTTGTCGTAGACGTATTGACCATTGCGGCGTAAATCCTTCAGTTGTAAAGCTGTCCAGCCGATGATGTTGGATTTGCCAAAGCCAGCCGCGTATTGTAGTAGTAAAGAATAGACATTTTTATTATTAGCGTAAGCTTTACGCTTTTCGATTAATTCAGCGCGTTTGCTGGGGGAAACGTGGGCTAACTGTTGTTCTAGTTGGTGAATAAAATAATCGTCTTCGGCTTCATGTTCTAAAAATTCGTCAATTTTAGCTAGAATTTTATCGGTGCCAAATTTTTGTTTAGGACGGGGTGAGATGAGGTGTCCTAATTCGTTTTTGAGTCCCTTTTTCCCTTTAAGAAGATATACGTCACGCTCGATAAAATTGTAGTATAAAATTTCTTTTTCAATGAAGCTTTTGCCATAGTGGACGGTAAAAATTTCTTTGAGTTTATCTTTTTTATCCGCGTCAGGATTTAGCAGTGGATAAGGTTTAAAGGTTTTGACTGCCCTTTTTTCGTAGTCTTCGCGGTCGTATTTACCTTCACGACAAGTAGTGAGGATTTCTTCAAAAAAGTGGTCGATAGTGCGAATGACATAAGTTTCGGCTATGTCAGTGCTGGTAATATGGATGGCTTTTTCAAAGACTTTGAGGAAGTCTTTGCGATAGTGGTCTTTTTCTTTGTCGCTGAGATGGGGATTATTGTCGAAGGTTTCGTAATAGACTTTAACGGCTTCAAAGTAGTCTTTGATGACTTTACCGCGTCCGTTTTTGCGGGCTGTTTGGTTGGTGAGGTTGGATTTTAGCTCACTGTAACCCAGGTAAATACCATTAACAAATAGGCAGATATCGGGACGGAAGGAGAAGATTTGTTTGCCTTGATATGTATATTTGTAGGGCAGTTCTTGGACAACAGAAAATATATTTTGCTCAAACAGGCTACTATTGTGAATGATGCTGTCATCTGTGTAAAATAGATAGAGCTTGATGCCTTGTAAAGTTACGGATTTATTGGCATTAATAAATAACGCCATATTGCGGCTGCTGGCGATACGTTCTTGAATTAATTCGATTAGTTCTGATAAAAGTTTTTGGGCGTTGTTATTATATTTTTTGAGTAGAATTTCGTAGGATTTTTGGTTGAGTTCGGTAGTGGAAATAAAGGCTTGGAGGTCTTCTTCAATGATCAGGGAATTGGTGATGGTGTTGGGTTTTACTTCTTGGTAGCCTAGTTCTTTGCGGAAAAATGGGATGAGAAATCTATCTTGCAGATGCAGTTCGCTCATATATGGATAACTGTAGGCTAGATGGGATGGACTTAAAGTTGCGTTAGCGAACCGTAGGTTATCGCTTGGGTGCGTAAGGCATGGCTTTTTGTCCACGGGTGGTAATTGATACTAATATCATAGTCTCTGCGCTGATTTTTGGTGCAGATTATCTAGGCTTAGTTTGGCTTTCTAGGACGAAACTCCCCTGTAATTCCTGAATATCGTCACTCGTTTGATGTGCCTTTTTTTACTTCTGGCTTTGGTTGATGAGGCAGATTATTTGGTAACGGGTGATCGCGATTTACTCAACCTGAAGGATAATTTTTCCTGCCCGATTATCACTGCTAAAGATTTTTTAAATGTTATTGATGTTCAGTCACCCTAATTTTTCCGGTGACGACATCGTTAATTAGGGTTTTGCGGAGTTCTTTGAGTTTTTTAATTTGGGTGTTGATGGTTTGGATTATTTGGTCAATTTGGGTGGTTTTAGTGTCGAGGTAGTCTGCGATCGCTTTTTGTTCGTGGAATAGAGGCATTGCTACTATTAAGTCAGCTATAAAACTTGAACTGACACGAGGCATTTTAGCTCCAATAGTAGAGCTATTTATGACATCAATATATCGACTAGATATCATCAAGTATTGGGCAAATTTTGGATAAATATATCGCTTTGGGCGATAGACGAATATGTCCCCAATTGCATTTCCTCTAAATTCTGATAAATATACCTTGGCGAGATATGGCCTAAGTTTTCCAAACAAAATATCATTTTGCACAAACTCAATTCCATCACCATCAAACTCAGTTTCTGTAGTAATAAATCTACCTGTTTTACTTTCAATATTTTCTAATCCAACTTTGGTTAACGTTGAATCATCGCATCTTTTATTAACAAAAATAAAATTGTCTTTGTGTCGATTTAAAGTCCAATGAACAGGGACTTCACCTATCCAATCAATCTCGCTATCCTTCATGGGCACAGATTTATCAAGCCCGCGTGTTACGGTTTCGTTGATGAGAGACTGTTTGAGGTTGCTGTATAGGTTTGCTTTCTGGGTGAGGAGGCCAATTTTACGATCGATCTGTGCGGTTTTGGTGTCGATATAGTGTGCGATCGTTTTTTGTTCGGGTAGCGGTGGACAAGCAATAAAAGTATTACCAATTATCTCGGTATTTAAATTAGGCTGTCCTTGACCTAATGAAGCTTGATTCAGATACCATTTTGTTCGATTTTTTAGAAAGTAAAATAATAAGACTTGGTGGATATTCTTTAAATGAATAAAAGCAGCGATACCATCATTAAATGTTGTAGGAAATGTACATATCTTGGGTATACCTAAAGTAGCACCACTATTAGTTAGTAGTAGTGTATTTCTAGGAATAAACCTCGTGCTTGTAAGACCTGCTTTTTTTATTGTGTGCGTATATGTTGATAGATAAAGTTCTTCATTAGAAGTTAAATCTCCAACTTTAAGAAAAGGAATATCTCCTTCATAAAACTTCAAATCACCTGCGGGTCTAGGCGATCCGCCTCTAACTACTGATGAAAAATCTTTTATTCTCCTAACTCTCCAATGCTCAGGCACATTACCTAAACACTCAACCCCACTATCTTTATAAGCCGGATAACGTTCAAATTTCATAACCCTAATCCCTCCTCAAGCCCTCTCAACTCTTCATCAAGAGCCACAATTTCCCCCAAAATCTTCTCAACACTCCGCAACTTTTCCGGCTTATAAAAGACCTTATTAAAATTAATCTCCACCCCTACCACATTTTCCAAATACTCAAACGGCTTGGTAATATACTTCGCCATAAAAGCCTCAATCGCTGCCCGATTCGCCTCTTCATCCCGATGGAAAGGAATAATTTCATAATCCTTCTGATAATCCGGCGTTAATTCCACCGTAATTTCAATCCTTTCTGGCTGAGTTTTCGTCCCTTTCTTAAACGCTGTCTTCACGACAATTTTTCCGCAGCCCAACGCTTCTTCCTGCTTACCCAAAACCTCTTTAATCAGCGTTTCCCTATTAGCATCAAACCGATACAAAGCCTTCTCCGTCGTCACCGTTAACGGCTGTTCTTTGTAATCCAATGAACTAATAAATGGCTTAATATCTTGCTCAAACGCCTCCACCAATGAGCCAAACCGTTGCGAATCGTAATTCGTAATTGTAAATTCTGTTAATGTTCTTTCCCCATTGTCCAACTTCAACGGCGACAGCTTCAGGCTAGTTTTACCTTCCTTTAAACGACTGGCAAAAGTTTTACCCTGCTCATCTACATTCGTGAGCATAATTGCCTGTTTATTAAAATAGAAAAATTCCTTATCAAATACCCGTGCATAGTCATTATCTACAAACTGCGTCAGGGTTTCCACAATCTCCAAGCGGCTGACTTCATCTACTTCCTTCCGCTTCGAGCCTTTATTTTTCTTCAGTGGTTTAAACTTCTCACTGGCATTAATCAACATCACCTTATCCCGACATTGTGGCGATTTATGCTTATTTAAAACCCAGAGATAAGTGTAAATACCAGTGTTAAAAAACTCATCCGTCGGTAACTGAATTACCGCTTCCACAAAGTCTGAATCCAGCATCCATTTGCGAATATTGCTTTCTGCCGAACCCGCATCCCCACTAAATAGCGTCGAACCATTATGAACCACAACCCCCATACCATTTGTATTCAGCTTCGAGATCAGGTGCTGCATAAACAACAACTGACCATCGGAAATTGACGGCAGGTACTTAAATCGCTGGGTTTTGTCGTTATCAATATCCTTTTGATAACCCTTCCAACTCACCCCGTATGGCGGATTGGCGATTACTACATCAAACTCATCGTTATAAAACTTATCATCCGTGAGCGTATTGCCATGCTCGATTTTTGAATCCACCCGAAACCGGCTTTCAATCTTTGCCAGCGCGTACAGCGCATCATTCCAGTCTTGCCCAAAAGTTTGGGTTAGTCGCTTAGACCTCTGATGAATCCGGTCTTCCACCCCAAACAACAAGTTACCACCGCCACAGGTGCAGTCGTAAATTTTTAACAGCTTATCCGATTCCTCAATCTTAGAAGCAATAATCTCGGCAATCAGCGCGATGACATCATCTGGTGTGTACTGTTCCCCTGCCGTTTCCGCCGAAATATCCGCCCAACGCCGCTTAATATGCTCTTCCAGGGTCGTAATTGCTGAGTTATCAAAAGGTTTAAGGTCAATACTGCTCCATTCCTTTGTATAACCCAACAGCACCTTTTTCGCCTTCAGCTTTGTAATCACCCCTTTAATATCGAGAAACTCCTCACCTTCCGTCGCATCCACCCCCAACAGGTCTTTTGTTTCCCCATCAAAACCCCGCAGGTACGCTTCAAAGTCCACATCAAAGGATTTATCATTTTTACAGATATCCTTCAGTGTTTGGTTCTTCTCGAAAATATAGACGTTATAACCCTGCCCCTTATCCTCAATTAGCCGGGTCAAATCTTCTGGCGCAATCTCCTCCAATGCCGCTTCGCCAATCTCCGCCTTTAATTCATCAAACATCCTCACCAAGCGGCTTTCAATCATCACCAACGCAAAAAACGGCATCATATAGGATGGCCATTCCGACTCCTTGATGCCGCAACCCCTTAGCAAATCAGCAGTTGCCCAGATATTTGATTCGTATTGGAGGATATTGTTGACAGTCATGTAGCAGTTTTTAGCTCAAGGGTAAAAATAAGTATACTCATTGTGGCAGTGTGATTAGAAAATACACAAAGGATGTAGCATCATGACAGCGAGCGGTATTTACTCAAAATCAAGTTTCAATTGGCACAGCTAAAACAAGCTTTCTTGGCGATTTTTGGGTCAAAGAGCAATTTTATTTCTATAATCCTTTCTTAACAAGGCTTTCAGAGTTTACATGGCAGATCAAGTCACGTTTGCTACTTTTACCCCTAACCCTGTCTTTCACTGCGTTGAAAGCTTCACATTAAGGTAGCGCCATTCTGGAAATACCCAATTAACTGGGTTCGTCTCCTTTTCCACTTGACTGTATACTTTCTGCAACTGTGTCGCCGCTACAGTATCCCCTTGCCGTTGGTATAAATATGTGGCTGTTTTTAAATGGTTCAACCCTGTCTGCTTGAGTTTAGGGGTGGCCGCCGAGATACGGATACCGTTGGCGAATTACCCAAACAGCTAAACTGAACCGATTAGTTCAGTGATGAAACGATTGAGAGCTTTCTGAGCAGTTTTATACCCAGAAGCTTGCGTACCTAACTTCAGTTTAGACAAAACATGGTCACGTAAAATTTCAAGTTCCTCTATCGCCAACCCAACAGACTGTTTTACTGCCTTATCAGATGTCTGATGAAACTCCCTCTGCCGTGTAATACTCGGTTGAAGTTCGTTTTCCCCTTGATGGGGAACTAAAAAATCTGTGTCTTCCCGTGTAATACTCGGTAG
>LXQD01000040.1 GCA_003326215.1 Nostoc minutum NIES-26
GGTCGGAGTATCCCCCGGTAGTTGACTCTCCAGAAGAAATTGGGCTGTACCCACTGGTGAAGAAAACAGAAGTTAAACCAATTGCAAAAGCCGAATCCCATCAGCGTTTCACCACTGTTAACAGCAATCACTCCCTATCAGAATTATTGGAGAACGAAATTTACCCACGGCTGAACCTGGAGCAAGCATTTAACTGGGGTGGACACGACTTTCAAGTTCACGGCAACAAGCTAAAAGGTAACTGCCCCTGGCATGATAGCCAGTCTGGGACAGCCTTCTACTGCGAACGCACTCAGAATACACTCTTGTGGAGATGTCCAGCTTGCTCTATCGGCGGCAGTGTCATCGAGTATCGCCATAGGTTACGTGGAGGGAATGGCTCACCAAGAGGGCGCGAATTCGTTGAATTGGTCAAGGAACTGGCAGATGAAACGGGTGTGGCCATGCCAGTACTTCAGTCACAGCCAATCACGAAAGAATTGTCAGCACACAACAGTAAGAGCAACTCAAACGCAGTCATCGAGAACGCCAATAAAGCAGCCAATCTTGACTACATTCGTGAGAAATTTATAGAACTGTTGGTAAGTGGTGCATCCAAGACGCAAGTCGAGCAATTCAAGCTCTCTATTCGTCAACAATACTCACTGCTGCACCCAAGTGAGCTAAACAAGTTTCTAGAAGCACTAACTGAAGAATTCCACCTTGATGAATCACTTGAAGATGAAGCTGTTGAACTACAAAAATTGATTAGTGCTGGAGAGCAAACCATCAACCTAGCTGATTACCTACCTTCATCACTGGCTGATCCCTTATCCCAGTATTGTGAATGGCAAAAAATCCGCCATGCCGTCATTCTCACTTCGCTACTAACTACCGTCTCCAGCCTGCATAAAGTGGGAACTGAGTTAGTCATCCACGGAAATCTCAACTTCAAAGTGCCACCTACCATATTTGGGGCGATTATCGCCGAAAGTGGCAGTAAAAAAAGCCCCATCTTTCGAGCCACAGCTAGAGAACCGCTTAACATTCTCAAAGAAGAAGAACTTCTAACACACCTTGCTAATTCCGAAATTTATCAGCAAGAACTAGAAGAGTGGTCAGCAGCCAAAGCAGAACTCAAGCGAGGCGAACGCATGAGCTACCCACGTCCTGTAGAACCAAAACCACCCACCATTTTTTACTTCACAGATGCAACAGGTGAAGCACTCAAAGCACAAGCTCAAAAAGCTCCTGAAAAATCCTTATTTGGGTTAATCGATGAACTAGCAGGGCTGTTCAGTTCCCAAAACGCTTATCGCGGTGGTCGTGGTTCCGACAAACAAGATTTACTCAGCTACTTTGACGGAACGGGTGCGACAGTGCTAAGGGCATCCGGCGTAAAAGTAGACCTATCGCGGATTTATCTATCCCTGCTTGGCACAATTCAGCCGGATATCCTCAAAAAACACATCGGCAACCTCAAAGATGTTGACGGGAGTTGGTCAAGGTGGCTATACGCTGTCCAGCCAAACGTCCCCAGCATCTTAGAAGATGATATCCCTCTGGGAGTGGACATCACCGACAAATTAGCCGGACTCTACCGCCGCATCCACAATCTACCCGTCATCAAATATAAACTTAGTCACCAAGCATTCAAGCTTTACCAGCCGTTTTACAACCGTCTTGAGCAATTACGGGTGAGCCACCCCTTACCAGGACTCAGGGCAGTGTACGCCAAAGCCGAGGGCTATGTGGGCAGACTGGCTATGAACTTGCACGTATTGCACGAACTAGAGAACAACTGCACCCCCGACCCTGTGATTCCAGTTGAACGGATGCGAGAGGCAATAGAGCTAATGAAGTTTTTCATCGGGCAAGTGCGACTGATTCATGCCTCTGTGGAAGACTCTGACAGCATCGCACCCCACATTCAAAAGGTAATCGAACTGTCAAAGCGTAAGCAATTGGGAGGAGAAACAGGTTGGATTAAAGCCAAAGATGTCCAGCTCAACAGCACCCGTAGTCAGCGTCCTTCTCCCAATGAAGCGAGAAACTGGATGAGCCAAGCAGCTTCTTTGGGTTACGGCATCCTAAAAGGGGAAGGTATCCGCCTGGAATTTAAAGCCGATACCCCAAAAGTAGACACGGTAGACAACGGTAGACGAAAAGTAGATAGCTTGTCTACCAGTGAAAGTATTGATATATCTAGCTTTCAAGAAAAAGTAGACAAAGTAGACACTGATTCACTTTCTTTGTGCAGAAACTTGTGGGTAGTTGAAACCCCAATAGTGGATATACCCCCGACAATTGTGGATGATTGCAATTGTCAAAAAGTAGAAACAATGGGTCTACTTTGTCTACCAAACGACCAAACCCCAATTTTATCAAGTACTCCAGCGGTAGACAAGCAGCCCACTGGATTGTCTACCGAGTGTCTACCGTCTACTTTTGAAGAGGAGCAAGTGGATGAAGCCAAAGTGCAGAACCCTGTGCTAAAAGTGGATGATTGGAATTGTCAAACAGTAGAAATCGCTCGTCTACTTTGTCTACCAAAAGACCAAACGCCCCAACAATCAAATACTTCAGCGGTAGACAAGCAGCCTACCGAATTGTCTACCGAGTGTCTACCGTCTACTTTTGAAGAGGAGCCGCTAGCGGATGCAAGCTCAGTTGACGAGTCCGAGTTAGCTGTTGAGCAAACCAGTACTCCTGACAAAACGGCAACAGCAACCAGAAATAGAGCAATTGTCCAAGGTTCACGAGTACGGGTGCATTTCCCCGGTAGCAAGCGCGATGGACTAGAAGGAGTGGTAATTGGCTTGAGAACGGAACAGGGTTTGCAAAAAGCGATCGTGAAACTAGAGAATATTGAAGCCAGCTTAAGAATCTGGGAATGCTTTGTGCCAGGGAATGAGGGGATGAGACTAGAGTTAGTTTCTTGATGAAGTGAGGATCTAGGTTTGCCTAATATGTGCGGCTCTACTTGAACCATGCCGATTAAGCAACACTCGTCTTGCCCTAACTTACTTTGGATATGAAAGCCGGACTCTTAAAGCATGAGTGAGAGCCAGTGTCTCGCATCGCTGTTGCACGGTCGGGGCTATCAACAGTAGGCGTTACACGATTTATGAATTAAGTGGAATTCTTAGAATTTAAGAAAAATGAAGAGTCACTTAAGCAGTAACGAGCGTATGCTTTGCTAACAATTTAGATTTTAGGACGCTTCAACATTGTACTAAACTTAACAAATTCTAATAATGTTGAACGATTTCCTCTATCGATTTTACAGCAAATGCAAAATGCAAACCCTGCTTGAAGACAACAATAGTAAACGGAGGAGATCTAGCGAGTCCATAACTAATTACAGACTAAACAGTTTAGCTCTGCTATCTCTACTCTTGTTGGCAAAATAACTATTACAGGTCGCTATAACATAACGATCGCAGAAATCTTTGCTCTGCTGAGTGTAACAATTTTATATCTAGGTAGTGGATAAACTCAGTATATAAAACTATATTTTATAAAAGTTAACTTTTTCTTTACCTTACTTACGGAGGATAAGTAAGCATATTAACTCTCTCTATAAGGAGATGGGCTGAGGTACATGTCAAATTATATTGATATTTGACTAAATTTTCTTTATTTAATGAAATTTGCAACTGTTATAGAAATGGTAACTTTTTTGCTTTACCTAACATTATAAATTGAATAAAAGGTATAGGTGATAACAAGAATGTCAAAGCACTTCAGTAAGCGTAAAGAATTTGAAAAGTATGACTTTAGTTGTAGTAAGTATTTAACATCGTTTCAGAGGAAGGTGCTATTGAAGCATCTACAAGATGATTTGCAACCAGAGTATCGTCGCAGATTAGAAATAATGCTATTGGCAGATATGGGTAAATCTCAAACTCAAATCTGTCAAATATTAGGTTGTTCTCAAGAAATGGCACGGTATTGGATTGCTGTAGCACAAGCTGGTATAGCGCACACATGGAATGAACGGGCTATAGGCAGACCCAAGACTGTTAATGCTGAATATATTGAACGTTTGCAACAATTGGTAAGTCATCATCCTCATGAGTACGGCTATCCTTTTCGGTGCTGGACAGCTCAATGGTTAAGCAAACATTTAGCAAAAGAATTTGGTGTAGAAATCAGCGTTCGCCACATGTACCGCTTACTCAAACAACTGGGACTTTCAACAAAACAAAAACATTCCTCTACTAAACAATCAACTAAGGATAAAGATACAGCCATTACCATTTGTGATTTGCAATCTAATGAGGATAGTTTTGATTGGTCATTTGATTTGAACCTAACTAAATAACTAACTCTTGGGTGGAGGAGTAGCAATGGTATCGGTGTTTTCAAAGCAACAGGTCGGTGAATTTATTACTCAGACCTTGAGGGAGAGGCTTTCATCGGAGGAACTGCAAACCTGTTTGACAGCAACAGAAATAGTAGAACCACCAACTGCCAAGCAGTTTTGGCAAGCAGCAGAAGTAGAAAGGGGCATCTATATAATATTAGAAGGTAAAGTCAGACTGTTGGATAATGACAACTTAATTGCCACCATTACAGCAGGGTCATCATTTGGTGAAGTAACGTTATTTCCAGAAGATGACTTCGGATATTACACTGCTAGAGCTTCTACAAATTTAAAGCTTTGCTTTCTCAAGCAAGAAATATTACAACCGTTAATTAATAAATATCCGACAATCCGCGATCGCCTATATCATCAAGCAGAAGTTTTTGACTTATTGCTGTTGTGTTTCCAAAACTCTCAATTACCTCCTAATAGTAGTACCCAGCCCATACTCAAAGCCTTATCACTATTTGAGCGGCACTATTTAGATATTGGCTCTGTCCCTACAACACTAAGCAAAGAGTCTAAGCTGTGGTTGCTGCATCGAGGTGAATTATTACATTCGGACGGTCACAAACTGACTCCAGGCAACATCTATCCTGCAAGAAAACGAGGTAGTTGGCAAGCGACACAACCAACAATTGTCTACTGTCTGCGAACTTCTAATTGGCAAGCAGCAAGGCAGTTCTGGCCTCTATTGACAGAATTTCTTGGTTCAGAAGACTCAAAAGTGATTGCCCATGAAGGCTTTAAAACTCAGCATAAAAAGTCCCCTCAAAGAAAATTTGTTAATGAAAGAAAAACTATTCCATTTCGGCCGCGAACCTTGCCAACAAAACAAAAGCAGGAATTACAACGAGCTTATTTTCCTAGTCCCAAGGTAAAAGTCGGGCAACTATGGGGACACTTCAGCAAGCGTTATCCATACTTTGCTCAACAAAGTGCTTCTGACTGTGGCGCAGCTTGCCTAGTAATGATTGGTCGCTATTGGGGTAAGCACTTCAGCGTTAATCGTTTGCGGGATACAGCTAATGTTGGTCGCAGTGGCGCATCACTACGAGGTTTAACAGCGGCAGCAGAAAGCATCGGTTTTACTACCCGACCAGTTAAAGCCAGTCTGGATAAGTTAGCACAACAACCTCTACCTGCGATCGCGCATTGGGAAGGCAAACATTATATAGTTGTGTATGAAATTACACCTAAAAAGGTAATTGTAGGCGATCCGGCGATCGGTCAACGTAGCCTCAATCATGCTGAATTTAAAGCTGGTTGGACAGGTAATGCTTTATTATTGCAACCTACAGCCTTACTTGAAGAAACTCCAGAAGAAAGAACGCCATTGTGGCAGTTTCTAGAGTTAGTTAAACCCCACTGGAAGGTATTGTTAGAAGTATTTATCGCTAGTGTATTTATTCAAGTTTTTGGGTTAATAACACCGCTATTTACTCAGCTACTTTTAGACCGAGTAATTGTCCAAGGTAGTATCCTAACTTTAAATGCCGTGGGGTTAGGGTTAGTAATATTTGGTTTATTCCGCGTAGCCATGACTGGACTGCGGCAATATCTATTAGATCACACTGCCAACCGCGTAGGAGTGGCGCTGTCAGTAGGTTTTATTAAACATACCTACCGCCTACCTTTAGCTTTTTTTGAGTCGCGTTATGTTGGCGATATTGTTTCTCGCGTCCAAGAAAATCAAAAAATTCAACGTTTTCTTACTGGTGAAGCACTGTCAATTATTCTAGATTTGTTGACGGTATTTATCTATGTGGGATTGATGTTTTGGTACAGTTGGCAAATGGCTTTGTTAGCACTTTTGATTGTACCACCATTTGTTCTACTAGCGTTGTTCGCTACGCCTTTCTTTCGCCGCATTAACCAAGAGATTTTTAATGCTTTAGCCAACGAAAGTAGTTATTTGATTCAATCTTTGAATGGGATTCGCTCAATTCGCTCAATGGCAGTAGAACAAACAGTACGCTGGCATTGGGAAGAGTTACTAAACAATTTTATTAAAAAAATGTTTAGTGCCCAGGTAATTGGCAACCAATTTCAAATTTTTAGTTCTACAATCCAATCGTTAATAACTACTGGTTTACTTTGGTATGGAGCATGGTTAGTAATTCAAAACCAACTCACAATAGGACAATTAGTTGCTTTTAATATGTTGTTAGGCAACATTATTCAACCTTTCCAACGACTAACTGCATTGTGGAATCAGGTACAAGAAGTGATAGTTTCCACAGAACGCATCAATGATGTTTTAGAGGCAGAACCGGAAGAAGATTTACAACATCAACCACGCCAGTTTTTATCTAAGTTACGAGGTAATATCCGTTTTGAAAATGTCACTTTTCGCTATCACCCAGAAAGTGAAATTAATGTGCTGGAAAACTTGAGCTTTGAAATTAAGCCCGAACAAGCAGTAGCAGTTGTAGGGCGGAGTGGTTCGGGAAAAACTACACTTTCTAAGCTAATCTTAGGCTTGTATCCAGCAACAGAAGGCAACATATTAATTGATGGTCATGATGTTAGTAGTATCGCCTTGCGATCGCTCCGGGAGCAAATAGGAGTAGTCGATCAAGATACTTTTTTGTTTGGTGGTACAATTCGGGAGAATATTAGTATTGCTCACCCAAAAGCCACTCTTGAAGAAATTATCGAGGCGGCACGTTTGGCTGGGGCAGATGAATTTATTCAGCAATTACCTTTGGGTTACGAAACTCAAATTGGTGAAGGCGGCGGTATGCTTTCTGGTGGACAGCGCCAACGCCTAGCGATTGCCCGTGCTTTGTTGGGTAATCCCCGGTTATTGATTTTTGATGAAGCTACCAGCCATCTAGATTCTGAATCAGAACGCATCATTCAGAAAAACTTGAAAACTATTCTCAAAGGACGTACCAGCCTGATCATTGCCCATCGTCTGTCTACTGTCCGCAACGCTGATTTAATTTTAGTTTTCGATCGCGGCGTTTTAGTTGAGAGTGGTACTCATGACGAACTAATTGCCAAAAAAGGGCATTATTACTACCTCAACCAACAACAATTAACACCAACAAGTTGATTGTTGAGCTGATTTGGTAACTATTAATCACTATTGAAAATGCATTGAGAATTGCTTATGCCAAACCAATATCGCAATTCATCATCGGCGATCGCCAAAATTGAAGATGAAAAAACTACAGTTAGTGAAACTGATGATACTAACAATTGGTCATACAGTACCGAAGAACTCTTAGATGCTTTACCCAAAGCTTGGACGCGCTCTTTATTGTATGCTTTAGTAGGTTTTACGGCGATCGCTTTACCTTGGGCGATGTTATCGAAAGTAGATGAGACAGGTAGTGCAAGGGGCAGTATCGAGCCGCAAGGTGCAACCCTAAAATTAGACTCTCAAGCAGATGGGAGAGTCACATCTGTGAGGGTGAAAGAGGGAGACAAAGTAAAAGCGGGGCAAATTCTGCTGGATATCGAATCTAATATTTTGCAAACGCAACTCCAGCAAGCTGAAGCAAAACTCTCTGGACTACAAAATCAGCGATCGCAATTTGATGTCCTTAAAAACCAATTCCAGTTATCACTTAATGTACAAGAGCAGCAAAATCAATCTCAAGCTTTAGAAAAGATGTCTCAAGTCAACCAGGCGAAACAAAACCTGGATGCAAAACAGAGTACATATAACTTACAAAAATTAGAAAAACAATCATTAGTTAATCAAGCACAACAAGAAATTAAAACATCTCAAGATACTCAAAAATCAGCGAAAAGTCGTTTAAGTATAGATTCTAGACAAGTTGAACGCTTTAGCAAACTGATAAATGAGGGTGCAGTTTCCGCAACTCAAGTCGATCAACTCCAAAAACAACAAGAAGAAAGCAAACAACTCTACGAAAAAGCGACATCAGATATTAAACAATCGCAATTGCGTTTCACTGAAGAACAGAATCGTTATCAAACAACTCTTAATCAGTTAGAATCTGATATTAAACAAGCCAGACTGCGACTGCAAGAAGAGGAAAATAGTTATCGAAGTTTGCAGCAAGCAGGGACACTGGCGTTGCTGAGAAATCAGCAACAACTCAAAGACTTGCAAACAAAAATTGCTGGTTTAGAATCTCAAATTGCTCAAACTAAAAGCCAAATTTTAACTTTAAAGCTTCAGTTACAACAAAGAATAGTGCGATCGCCTGTTGATGGTATGATTTTTGACCTACCCATTGACAAACCTGGTTCTGTAGTACAACCAGGACAAAGGATTGCTCAAATTGCACCTGAAAATACTCCTTTAATCCTCAAAGCCGAAATGCCCAGCACTCAAAGCGGTTTCTTGAAGGAGGGGATGCCAGTAAAAATCAAGTTTGATGCTTATCCCTTCCAAGATTATGGAATAGTACCAGGGCGGGTAAATTGGGTTTCACCAGACTCTAAAGTTACTCAAAGTAATCGAGGCAGCACCCAAAGTTTTGAATTAACAATATCTTTGGAACGTTCTTATATTCAATCTGGAAATAAACGTATTCTCATAACTCCGGGGCAAACAGCAACAGCAGAAGTAATTATCCGCCAGCGTCACTTGATTGACTATATTTTAGACCCATTTAAAAAGTTGCAATCTGGGGGTTTAGAACTTTAGTTCTTAGTTTTCTACAAGTTAATAGTCGGAGAGTTTCCTCATGGAAAAATATTTAACTATCTTGAGCAAAGACATTCTTGAACAAGTAAAATTATCATGTCAAATTCCTACTGTAGTAGACGCGATCGCTACTCGTAAAATTATTAAAGCGGCAGCTAATCAAGTAGGAATTCAAACTGAGGCTGAAGAACTCCAACAAGCTGCGAATAGTTTGCGTCAAGCTAATAAACTCCTCAAAGCAGAAGATACTTGGGAATGGCTAGAAAAACATCATCTTTCTCTGGATGATTTTGAAGAGTTAGCATATACCAAGCTACTTTCTAAGAAGTTGGCAATACATTTATTTGGCAACGAAGTTGAACGCATATTTTACGAACACCAACTTGATTATACCGGAGCAGTTATTTATCAAGTAATTTTAGATGATAAAGACTTGGCTTTAGAACTATTTTATGCTCTACAAGAAGGTGAAATAACTTTCCAAGAACTGGCTCGACAATACATTCAAGAAACAGAAATCCGCCGGGCTGGAGGGTATTTAGGAATCCAGCGTCGGGCTGAAATGAAGCCAGAAATTGCCGCAGCAGTTTTTGCTGCCACACCACCACAAATTCTGAAGCCAATTATGACCCAAAAAGGCGTGCATCTAATTCGGGTTGAAGAAATAATTCAACCCGAATTAGATGAGCAACTGCGCGTGAAGATATTAAGTGATTTATTTACGAATTGGTTAAAGCAACAAATAGCCGAACTGAAAATTGTGATTCAAATGGAAGATAAGAATATTCAAAGTGAGGTTAATGAGGATAAAGTAGCAAATGGAAATTAGGTAAACCTAATGAATAATAGGGTGAGAGTTTCCCACCCTATCAAAATATCCAGATAAAAAAGCTGGATGAGAACATCTTAACCCTTAGTCTCTAGCCTCTAGCTTCTGTAAACTTGTACTGTATCTAAAAGAAAAATGCTGTAATGTTAATCTTGATATACGATATTGTTCAACTTATTCTGCAACCAAGATTGAAATAAAGATTCCATTATTTGCTCTCTAACTACTAAGGTTAATTGCAGAGGAAACCACTTTTCAACCTTGACAACGTGATAACCTAATTTAGTTTGAATTGGCCCTAAAATTTCGCCTTCTTCCACATTTTGAATAGCTTCAGCTACATCTGGCATTAGTTCTATCAAAAAGCGAGTCCCGACAAACCCACCTTTTTCTTGTGATGTCTTACCTTTTGAGTATTCCAACGCTAAGGCACAGAATGAAGCGTGTCCCTCGCGTAGTAACTGTACAATTTTCCAAGCTGTTGCTAAGTCTACAACAAGAATCTGCGATATCGCCACTCGTTTGTAGCGATCGCGGTTTCTCATATATTCACCATCTACACTCGGCCCAAATAAATATTCTTTCAGTTGTTTCTCTAAAAGCCCTATTTTAATTCCTTGTACCCAGTCTTCCATACTAATACGCTGCTGGTCTAACCAAGCGATCGTTTCCTGCATTCCCCATAACTTATGTTTTTGGCGAAAATCATCTCCAGCTGCTTGTACTTCCTCTTCCGAGACAGTAATACCAAACTCTTCACAAGCGGCTAAAATTTGTGCTTCCCTTTCAGCCAAAGCCAAAAATTCCGCAAACTTAGCCGAACGGCGCAGATATGCAATTACATCTGCATCCGTCGCTGTAGGGATGGATAATGGAGCCAATTCTTGAGCATATCCATTAAGAGTGCTTTCTGACAAATGTTTTTGCATGGCTGTTGTTTTATATATAGCAGGGGACAGGAGAAAAAGGAGAAGCTTTTGCTCTTTATGAACTACTCCCTTCCCAGCCAAAGAATAGCTATAAGTTTCCTTCTTTGCGCCTACCGCAAGCGGAACGCCTAACGGCGAATGCGTCTTTGCGTGAGCCAAAAAAATCTAACTGGAAGAGAGTAAACTATTAGACGACAGCTAGATGTATTTCTATCACTACTTAGAACTGCTAACCAATAGCCTTTCTGGTGAAATATCTTGAATCTTCAACCGTCGGCGATGCAAATCTCCATACAGATTTAGATAGTCCAATTCTTCAGGCGTTAGTTTCCCCTTTTGGACACTCGCAACTGCTGCATCAACCTCCTGACGATTTCGTAAACCTGTTAATGCTACGTCCACACAGTTCTGGCTTAAAGAATAGCGATATAAATCGGGAACTGAAGGTAGCCAGCATCCAGAGGGTAGACCAACCGGGGGGTTCCACAATGCCGGGCCAGACATACCAGCAGATTTAAAGGTGACAATACCAGGGCGATGGGGGTCGTTGGCATCTAAATGAGGGAAAACCTTAGTCTGGGCGGTGCGGTGGGCAACGTTGTGTCTGACCATAGCAACATCCAACCAAGGGCTATTTAACCATTGTTTTGCTAAATCGTGGTCGTGGAAAGAAGCACCAATGTAACGCACAGCACCCATTTTTTTGAGACGTTCTGAGACACCAAACACTCTTTCTATAGTTCGTTGACAAACTGTATTTGGCCCGCGAATATCGTCAGAAGCACTCACACACCTTTCAAAAGCACTAGCATTATGCTGGTCAATCCAACCCCAAAAAAACACATCAATATAATCAATTCCCAAGTCTGAAAACTGATCGAATAAATAACTAAATATTGTCTCTGGAGACCTAACAATATAAGTAACAGTTGCCAAAACTACCTTTTCTCGTACCGAAGATTTACGCCCACATAATTTACGTAGCGTCTCAGCCATCGTGCTATAAAAATATTGATGCAAATCGCTAGAGTAAAAAAAGTAGTTAATTCCTTGCTCGAAGGCATAAAGAGTATCTTCGCTAGAAATACGACCACCACCGCCTAATCCTAGACAACTAACTGTTAAGTCAGTCCGTCCAAGTTTACGGTAAAAAGGCAAGTCGGACTGAGAAAATTTACTATTAGCTTCGGCAATTTCAGCTTCTAAATTTATAGGTTGTGGTTCAACTATGGGTGAAAGATTAGTAATTTTCATAATTCTAAAACTGTATAGATATCTTCAGAGTTAGCATTGAGATAAGGACGGTGCAATTCAATTTTCAATAGATAAAATTGTTGCAAAATCTTTTCTAGCCGCACTGACGGCGAATTATCTCCTTGACTCCAAGCTTCTAACAATCCCTTGGCGACTATTTGACAGCGATTTGTACCAAAACTTTCTTTTTGGGCAAATTTATGGTTTGGTTCTTCCGCGATCGCCAATCCTGGTGCTAACTGCTTGGTAAACAAAGGTACTTCGGAGTTAAAATCAGATTGGTGTTCTATATACACCTTTTGTAATACTGATTGAACAGCTTGATAGTTATTTTTATTAAAGTAAAGTACCGCCGAATCATAACGCCCATAATCTTTTGGGTTATATAACGCTTTAAATTTAAAGGGAACGGAAATGTTATTTAATTGGGTAGTTAAGCTACCCATAATTGCCACTGCCCCTACGGAAGTTAAATTAAAATAGACACGTACAACATCTTCTGATTTGCATGGCCCTGCATTACCAACCGCCATATAAAAGCCATTTTGGACTAAATTCTTGGGCATTTTGATGGCAACCATGTCACCAAGAGAAGGGTTTTTTACATCTGGTTGGAGATGCTTTGCTGGATTGATATGTAGTGTCAAACCTCCCTGTTGTACAGCTAACGCACCATCTGTTTCTTGTTTAATTACTTGCCAACCAGGGCTAAAGTAACCTTCTGTAGTGTTACTTTCGTGGAGGCGATCGTAAAACGCCACGTCTACGCCTAAGTAGGTATTGTTTTCTAAATTTTGGTTTATATCTGAATCATTTACATTACTATCATTTGCTAGGGCAAGTTTTAAAGAAGCATTGTAATATATGCCGTAGAGAAAAGTAGACAATCGCTGGTTAAGAAATTTACTTTGTATAATTAAGGGTAAATTTTGAAACCGGGAAACTACCTCTGGTGGTAATTCTAAAGATTTATAGCTTGGGTGACTAATGCAAAAGTGTGAGTGAATTTGTACTTGATTAACAATGTCAAGCAGTGGAGTCTGCAATGACTCTGGAATAGCTTTTGTGTTAATTTGTGGCGAATCTAATAGTTGCATAATATTTTTTTTCACTACAAATACAAAAATATAGAGAATCCAGAATTAATTATTCTCATTCACCCTTAAACGGCTATAGCCATAGACTCTATGCCTAAAGCTGATGCTTCCATACCAAAGATTGTGGGAATAGATTGTTCTGGACGACATAACAAAGATTTAGCAACCTGAAGCATACAAATATCCATATTCCCAAAGGATTTTTGGTATTGAAGCCTTGACTGAATAGCAGTAATCAACATCCAGCCAGAATATTGCACGACTCGCCGCATGAAATCAGGACGACGCTGTAAAATTTGAGGGAACTCAGCAGTATAAGCGATCGCTAAAGCCGCAAGCGAAGGTTGCAGTAGTTCCAAAGGCGTAGTCGCCATTCGTAAAGACTCATCGATGCTCATCGTTTTACTTGTAATCAAGCTTTTCATCCACATCAGTAGATAGCTACCGATGAGTGTACCTAAATCAAACGCCGGATCTCCCCAACCGCATCGTTCCCAATCAATAAAACGCACCAGAGGAGATTTAGCTTGCTGCCAATCATTAGACAATAAGATATTGTTTAGCTTCAGGTCATTATGGGTCAAACAACAAGGAGCTAAAGAAGAACCAAGTTCGGCAATTGCTTGACCTAAGCTGTCATAACGTTGATAAAGACTAAAGAATTTTAAACCATCGGCGGGGACTGAACCAAAAATTTCTGGGCCAATCCGTTCTAAGTTCCGTACCAAATGGGTAACTATATCGGGGGATTGATTATCCTGGTTTTGCGAAAAAAAGTCTTGATAATCTTGGCTATTGAAAGTCAATCGATGAATTTTAGCGAGAATCGTGCCGATGGAAGTAGCAATCTGCAAAGGAAAGAGATTTTCCGTAGCGTAGAAGTCCATCAAGTCATGATAATTATTTAAGTAATTTAAAACAATAATTGAATATTCAGGATGAAAGTAGATCCCTTCTGACAGCCAAAAGCGCATTTCGCTTAGTTCTGGGAATCGATGTAAAAATTCCTGAATCTGCCACTCACGCAAAAATTCGCCAGATGTATTTCCGTCTCGGTTACGACGCTCTTGTTTAACAAGGAGTTGGCGATCGCCCGGCAAGGTCAGTAATAAGTTAAAGTTTTTAGCAGATTTGTGTTCGATTTCACATTGAGCTTTATCTTCTACGTTACATATACTCTGCTCAACCAAAAAATCGAAAACATTTTGGGAACCTAATACAAATGTCATGATACAAAACTTTAATTTAAATCAATTTACATTTTTATTTCAATAGAGACTTGACAATTGTGCAAAATATTACTCTCAACCTCTCTTGTAATAAAGAAGAGAGGTTTTTAGCGTTACCAACTAAAACTTTATTCCTTGCGATCGCCCTTTTATGGTTAGAAAGCTAGGAAAAAGTTAAATAGGAAGTAAAAAATTTTGGCGAGCGGGTCTCAGTTAACTGAGAACCGCTATAATTAGATTTAAGAATTGATCCTCAGTCGGAGTTTGAATAACTCCGATTGAGCTTATTTGTCCCATACGCTTGGACAAATAACAGCAGTCTTTACCGATAAGGATTCAAACATTGAATAACCCTACTTAGAGATGGAGACATCGCCACCAACACTGATGAAAGACTTATCAACTGTGTCGGCAGAAATTGAGAGAAGACTGTCGCCACCGCCTAAAGTTACAGTCATTTCGTCATCGTTGAGTTCTTTAAGAAAGGTTTCAGAATCTTCAAACAATTCAGAACCGGTAGGACGTAGTTCGGTAATTTTGATTTCAGCCATGATGTTTTCTCCTTAAATAATCTTGTGTTTGATTTTCTGGTTTGCAATTAGAGTCAAATAGTTCAAGACCCTACTTGGAGATGGAGACATCGCCACCAACACTGATGAAAGACTTATCAACTGTGTCGGCAGAAATTGAGAGAAGACTGTCGCCACCGCCTAAAGTTACAGTCATTTCGTCATCGTTGAGTTCTTTAAGAAAGGTTTCAGAATCTTCAAACAATTCAGAACCGATAGGACGTAGTTCGGTAATTTTGATTTCAGCCATGATGTTTTCTCCTTAAATAATCTTGTGTTTGATTTTCTGGTTTGCAATTAGAGTCAAATAGTTCAAGACCCTACTTGGAGATGGAGACATCGCCACCAACACTGATGAAAGACTTATCAACTGTGTCGGCAGAAATTGAGAGAAGACTGTCGCCACCGCCTAAAGTTACAGTCATTTCGTCATCGTTGAGTTCTTTAAGAAAGGTTTCAGAATCTTCAAACAATTCAGAACCGGTA
>LXQD01000041.1 GCA_003326215.1 Nostoc minutum NIES-26
ACCTTCTTGCTCTGGTCGGTATGCTTTTTTGTACCGCAGACATGACTTATTTTGACATCGACGAATTTTTAGCTGTAGTTCTACTACTCCATTTAATGTTCTTATATGTCGAGGATTATTGTATTCATTCCACATTGCTTGACCGCACGAAGGGCATTTTTTTTGAACACAATCGAGTACTTCAAAAGATGTTGCTTCTGGTTTTAGACTTTTTCTTACCAAGTTTCTGCACCATTATTTCGCTACAAGGTCAAGATTACAGGATTTCTACTCTTCTCTAGTAAGTTTTGCCACGCTAGGTTATGACAACCTTCAATTACTTCATGGACATTGCCACGATGCTAAAACGACAGCAGATAATGCTGTTACAGTTCCAGAAATAGATGAGGATTATCTCAACTGTAATCCCTTTTAGCTCTGAATTTAGAGGTGTGTGTGACAAGCACTAAATCACCGAGGAGCCGTGTGAAATTAACGTTTCATGCACGGTTTTGTAGCCGAGTCAGAGAGGTGACTTTCTGGCTTAGGCATCCAATTAGTCCGAGATTATGAGTTATTACCAGAAACGTCCGAGACGTTTATCTACCTTGCCATGATCCGAATTATGGTTAGGCGATTAGCATAAAATTTAACCCCTCAAAACTTTTCAAACATCCTCTAAAGGTTGGAAGAATATTTTGAATAATCTGCGTTTAATTATTCAACCTTTCATTTTATTTAATCTCATATATCCTTGGTTAACAGTTTTTCCCATTCCTCAGCTTTCTTTGGGTTTTTCTAAACTTCAATCTATTGTTTATAGACTAACTTCTCCAATTTTTATCTTCCTGGCTTACCCTGAATTCTATTTTTCCTCTGCCTAAAGTGACACAACAGGGATAAACACCCAAAACTGCAATCAAGGCAATTTATTATGGTTTAAATTTTGTCTTGTTTACAGTTCGCTACAATTAGGAATGATGGGCAAGGCAACATACGAAGCGTAATTGGTATTACGGTAAATGCTAATCGTAGGTGAAGGAAAAAATTCAAGCGTTAGAGCATTGTCTTTGTCAACACAGGTAATCGTAACCCGCAAGCGATGCCCAGCATTAAATATATTAGAAGTGGGATGCAGATCAAAAATTAATTCTACTGGTTCGTTAGGCAGCTCTACTATATCTTCTGCAAAACTCCGATGATAAGGCAATCCAATGTAGTCGTATGGTGTTGTAGAAATAGATCTGTGTGCTGCCCTCAGTGTTCCCTCGGTGATATAGCGTGAAACACCCTTTTGATCTACTTCCTCTAGATAAGCGAAGAAGTCTCCATCTTTGATAGTGGAAGTGACCCAAAGATGAATGATGGGATGACCTGTTACCTGTATGTCTTCCATCAAAGGTGTGGTCGTGTAAGTCAAACCTTTCTCATCATTCGATGTCATATCTGCATAGTTAAATTCTCCCCCATATCCATTAACCCACCGCGTTGCTTTACCAGAAGTAGTAGTGTAATTCACTGTGTAATTATCATGACCATTGATATTTTGAGGAGGTTGGGCAATCAGTAAACCGTCGTTGACAGAATTCACACTTCCGGAAGTCCCATCATGAAAGTAGTATTTAATTAACTCTTGATTTGGTAACGGCCACTGCCATGCCGAAGACCATTCCTTACCCTTGGGAGCCTTCATAGTGTAGTAATGAATTGGTGCTGACTCCATAATTCCATTATCAATATCTTTGAGCCAATAATCATACCAACGCAAGTGTTCAGTAGCCAGATCAAAATCCAACCTTTGACCGTGAGACCAAGGACCAATTACAATTTTTTGAGGATTATCCAGATTTTTGAACCATAATAGTGCATCTCGTGGCCACATATCGTACCAGCCTGCTAGGTGATAAATAGCAACGCCTGATTTTTTAACTTGCTTTAGGTAGCTGGAAGGACTTCGAGCAATATGGGGCATACTTTTAGTTTCTTTGTCCCTACTATTGCGGTAAGGCAAGGACTTAAACATTTCAAACACATCTCTGTTAGCTTGATGCTGTTGGATTGCTGCTACAAGCATGGTAGCGTTCTGGTCCTGCTCAACAGGTGCAGCAGAGATGCCCGAATCTAATTCTTTAACTTTACAGCTCCATTGAGCAACGAAGTCATGGCGAAATACTCCACCTGGGTATGTAAATTCATAGAAATCGAACATAGCCATTTCTGGGAAAATAGCTTTTAAATGTGGTGGTGCAGTACTCGCAGCCATATATTGGGTTATCCCCATATAAGAATCACCGAACATGCCTACATTTTGATTACACCAAGATTGTGCAGCAAACCACTCAGTGATGTCGTAGGCATCATTTGCTTCTTCCTGAGAGAAAGGTCCAGTGCGAGTCCCATAAGAAGCTCCTCCACCCCTAACATCTACAACTGCAATTACATAACCATGCTTGATTAATGTCTTCAACCAGGGAGTATTATCTAACTGAGTTCGGTTAGTATTATTCTTTATCAATAGTTTGGCGGAAGCAATCAACAGCTTAAAAATATTAGTATGCTTAGGCAACCTGTATATAGAAGCACGATGGTAGCGGTGGTGATTCCAAATGACGGGTAGCGGATCAATAACAGGTTTTCCGTCTTTAACAGGACGAAAAATGTCTACAGCTAACTTAGTTCCATCACGTACAGTTAGGTATTGAGAAGTCCGAATCCATTTTTTGTAAACTGGCTGTAAGTACTCTCCGTATCTAGAGCCTGATTCTGACAAGACTTCCTGTTTCCTTAGAAATCTAATTTTCATCTGAGATATCTTGTATGCCTATCATCTATAGAGGTATATGCTCAATCTCTTGACCAATTGCTGCTACGTTCTCAAACTCAAGGAGCAAATTTTCCAAAGTGGCAGGCTGTTCTTCTTCAAATTTCTTTGCCACCCTATTATATTCAACATGACCTCGATTAGAATTTAATATCCAAGTACTATTAGAATGAACGCGATGATAGTACGATGCACTAGGTAAAAGTTTCAGTTTATTACCGTTAGACAGCCAAATGTAGTTTGCAAAAATTTGATCCGCAGCATACAGTTTAAATTTAATATATGGATTTAATATATTTGTGAATGCTTTAACATTTAAAAAATAATTTCCACCACTTATAAAACAGCTAAAAATAAAATTATTAAGGATTTTATTTTTATTTTGAAAATTGCATATTTTCTCAAAATCAAACTCTGTATTTCCGTAACTTCTAAAATCATAATTTGGAAAAGCATAGCCTGGACAGTAAATAATATTTTTATCCCATGTTTCTAATGAAAAAATAGCATTTAGATAACTATTAAATATTGTATTATCAGAATCTAGTAAAATACACCACGGATTTGAACACAAGGAACAAGCCTGAATTTTTGTAGCTAACATGCCAAGATTTTCTTTTCTTCTAAATAGCTTCACTTTAGCCTTAAAATCTTTTAAATTTGCGATACACTCAAATACGCTTGTTAAAGATGAGCCATCATCAAGAATTACAATTTCAGAAACTCTTTCATCTCGAAAAATATTTTTTAGGGTTACTACCACAAGTTCCGGTCGTTCATAATGGGTAATAGCTATTGAAATTTTTCTAGTTTCTTGAGGAAAAAATTTAATCCGATCAAATTTTTGGATAAATTCTTTTGAATAGAGTATACTTTCAATCTTATTATTTATAAATCTATAAAGAGTAATATATAACTTATTGATGATTTTTTGAGTGATATTAATAAGATTACGCATTTTTAGTTTTAACATATATTAACCCAAATTTTATCTAAATAATGTTAATAAAATCTCCAGAAGATTTGTTGTAGATTTTTCTAAAGAATGTCCTTATTATATTTTGATTTGACTTTCAAAAGTAGAGTTAGGCTCAGCTATAGACATTGCCTAATTATAATTTTTAAGGTTTGACATGCTCTTGACAAGACATTAATAGACCAATTGCTGTTAAGTAAGTCTTGCGAAGTTTTAGTTTAATAATATTAAAATTACCTAAACTCAAACAATATTCTTCAATAAAATTTGACCAATTATCAGGATTAATAAAATTAATAAGTACTGCTATAGAAGGGCTAAGTATTTTAGTTATATACCACCATCCACTAGGAATAAAAATACTTTCTTTTTCTCTAACTAATACTTTTATTGGTTTAGCTTTTGTAAACAACGGAAATTTATCTAAATCAGGAGATTCAATACTCTTAATTGATGATACATCCCTTTTGGAAGCCATAGGATAAAGGTATTCTGATTCCACGGGAGAATAAAGAATAAATTCTTTATACCCACGAATTTGAGTAACAAAACCATGACTCTTAAATAAGTCATAGTGCAAAAAAGGAAACCCTGAACCTCTACCGCCAATCAGTAATTCCATCATTCCCTTTCGCATTCCCCAATTCTTCTCAAAACTTTTCGGCAACAATTTGCTCGTTAGTCTATTTGGAAGAGTATATTGAAGCTCAGGTTGAAGATAAAACATCAAATTAGGAAAATTGATAGGGATATTCATTTCACGTAAATAAGGGGCAGGATTATTATTATTTGCATTCATAACCAAATCTATAAAATCATGAAATTTATAAAATTTTCCGTCAATTTGTAGCTGACAATTACCATATTTTTTAATAAAAAAAGTAAAATCCCAAACTTCATGAGCTATCCAATTTTTTGTAGCATCTTTTATCACTACAGGCTTACATGGTTTTAAATATTGATTGACAAAATACTCATAAGTTAAATTAGTAACCCTATCAACACCGGAAGTTTCTTCATTATTAAAAAAAGCTGGCTTATTGGTCATATCAGTTTTTTACCGCCTATTACTGCTGTTTGCTAAACTAAAGCTGTTCTCGTTGGCTATCACAGCTGATACACTGATGCTCAAGTGCCTTACAAAGGTCTGAATTCTTAAAAATTCTCTAATACCAAACTTAGGATTGTCCTAGAACCAGATAGTTGCTTTTGAATAGATGTCGGGTTGCTCAACTCGAATTACGGCGATCACAATTTTCTCAGCCAGATACTCCCTCCATTCCAGATGCTACCTCCGTTCCAATCATACTCAATGCCCTTCATACATAAAGGCATTTCAGCAAAGAATAGCTCTTGATGAAAATGTTGCAAGAAACTGTTAAAAAATTCTATTTTAAATCCATTATTATATTGGAGAAAAGCTCTTAATATGTAATTCTCATTCCATGCCCTTCCTTTATATATCCATGCTTTAGGGTATTCAAAAGGATAAAAGATATCATGAAAGTGAATCAGTACTCCACTCTGAAGAGAAGGTAGTACTTGAAACAGCAAATAATTAACATCACTGTTGGTTTTGGAAACATGAGTAGAGTCAATAAAAAGAATATCGTTATGATCAAGTTTCTGAAAAGTGGCTAATTCAACATCTTGAACATGTTTCTGGATAAGTTGAAAACTTTCTTCTTCCTCCTCTTTTATTAAAGATAATATGTTTTCTGGATATGGTTCAATACAAATACAAGACAATGTATTTTTAAAAAAACGTTCGTTTGTATCTATAATCAGGCATGATGAATATCCAGAGCCTCCAACTTCTATTATTCTTTTTGGTTGATAATGTCTAATCATGCAATAGAGAAAAATCGCATCAGAATAAGGATATAAAAAATTTTCAAAATAATACCTTAAGCCTTCAGCTTTCTGGCTAGAAAATGGTTGTGCATCATAATATTTTTTAAAAGTATTAAACAAGTTCAACTGATATTCTTCATTTAAATCAATGCCAGGTATTTCTCTAGGTATATTTTCAAAAATATCTTTTTCTTTAAGCTTTATTTCTTCCAAAGAGGGGATGGGAGAATAAAAGTGCCCAGGAGGAACGTCAAGGGCATCTAGTTGAGTATAAATAGATTTGAAGTATGGTAAATTCTTAATTAACTTTTTGAGTTGAACTTTCATAATTTTGGCTTTCCTCTACCGAATGCGATATTATGCCGTATTCATAGCGAATTAAGCTTGTGATTGGCAAGCTGCTAGGCAAGTCTGTAATTTCATGGCTGCAATCTCAATATTAGGTTCTTCAAGCATAGTAACGTGGTTACCAGGACATATATATAAGTCAACTCCTTCAGCCGCTAACTCCTGCCAATTCTGGTAATCTGGAAGGAATTCCCGCCGCTCTTCACATAGAAAGATTGTGAGTTGACCTGGATATACTTGTGGCATGTACTTGCCTAGAGCCATGTAATGAGCATCAAATAATGCTTTGATACGTTGAATATGGGTAGGCTTAAACCTGTAGGCAAATTTATCAGCAATTTTATGAAGGCCAGTAATACCAATCAGAGTGCCGATCAGTTGCTTATGTTGCCAGTGATATATCAAGCGATTAAGATAATAACTCAGACTATTTTGAGGCTGAGGGAAAAAGTTCCGAAAAGTATCTCTGTGCCAAGGATCTATCAGGAGCAATAGATTTACTTTTTGACCTTGTGCTTGTAGTTGCTGTGCCATTTCAAAGGCTACAACACTTCCAATACTGCATCTGCCACCTAAAAGATAAGGTCCTTCAAACTGAACAGTCTGTATTTCTTTGATATAGTGAGATGCTATTTCCTCAATCTGCTTGTGGGGAACTTGTCCTTTTTCCAGACCTTGGGGTTGTAAACCATAAACAGGCTGTTCTGAACCCAAAGTACGGGCTAAATCGGCAAATTGTAAGGCAGTAGTGGCACCTGGAGCTACCAAGAATAATGGTAGTTTGGAACCGTTAGGTTGAATTGGTACTAGGGAAGACCAAGATGCCGACCATCCTGTTTGACGAAGGATGCTAGCTAGTTGCTCAATTGTCGGTGCCTGAAACAGGGTAGCTATGGGAAGATTTTTGTCGAAGGTTTTCTCAATGTGCGCGAACAAGCGCATGGCTAGTAAAGAATGACCTCCCAGGTCGAAGAAGTTGTGCTTGATACCAATAGGCTGGATACCTAGAACTTGTTCCCAAATTTTGGTCAGTTGCACTTCTAACTCATCCTGGGCAGCTAAAAAGGTGTCTTCTAACTCCTGCCTCACGTACTCAGGCACAGGCAGAACGTGACGGTCTACTTTACCATTGAGATTCAGGGGCAGGGCGTTTAGGAAAACAAAGGTGTTTGGTACCATGTAGTCAGGCAGCTTCTGTTTAAGGAAGCAGTGTAGTTCTTTAGTACTAAGGGACTGTTCCAGGTGAGGAATGACATAGGCTACCAAGCGTCGTTCACCTGGCTCGTCTTCTCTTACAGTAATAGCGGTCTGTTGTACGCTCGGGTGTTTTGCTAGAACAGCTTCAATTTCTTCAGTTTCGATGCGGAAGCCGCGAATTTTTACTTGGTTGTCGAGACGACCAATAAACTCGATGTTGCCATCTGGTAGATAACGAGCTAAGTCGCCAGTTTTGTAAAGGCGTGTTGTGGGGCGATCGCTAAAACAGCTAGAGATGAAGTTCTGTTCTGTTAAGTCGGGGCGATTAAGGTAACCTCTAGCCAGCCCATCACCGCCAATGTATAGTTCACCAATAACTCCTATGGGAACAGGCTGATAGTGGTTATCCAATATGTAGATCTGAGTGTTGGCGATCGCGCGTCCAATGGGTAAGGTTGTAGCTTCTTCTGCTATCTCTTGCACCAAGTACCAGGAGGTGAAGGTGGTACTCTCTGTCGGACCATAGACATGCAGCAATTGCTCAGGAGAACCGTGCTTGAGTATTTCTTTGACCCATTTGAGGTCAACTGCCTCACCTCCAAATAAAAGGGATCGCAGCCCCTTGAAGGCTTGCGGGACAACACTTGCTAATTGATTAAATAAGGCTGTAGTCAAAAACAAGACGTTAATTTCTTTTTCACCAAGCTGTGAGGCAAAGTGTTGGGGAGAAAGAATTACACTATAAGGAATTTCCACAAGTCTTGCTCCATGAAGCAGTGCCCCCCAAATTTCAAATGTGGCAGCATCGAAAGAAGTATTAGAGGCTTGGGCAATTCGGTCGTTGGGTTTCAAATGTATATAGTTAGTGTTAAATATCAGCCGATTGACTGCCCGATGTGGAATAGTTACTCCTTTAGGTTTACCTGTAGAACCAGAGGTGTAGATTACATAAGCTAAGTTGTTGGATGTTGTGGTGCTGGCAGGATTATCCTTGTTCTCTTGCTTGATAATTTCCCAATCTGTGTCTAGGCAGATGATATTGGCTTGATGTTTGGGCATTTCAACTAGTGACTTTTGGGTTAACAGCACTAACACTTGAGCATCATCAAGCATAAAAGCGAGGCGCTCCTGGGGATAGGCTGGATCAAGGGGAACGTAAGCTCCTCCCGCCTTGAGAATGCCGAGCAACCCTACTATCATTAGAGGCGATCGCTCCATGCAAATTCCTACCAGCACCTCTGGTTTTACACCTAGTTTTTGTAGATAATGCGCTAGTTGATTGGCACGATAATTTAGTTCTCGATAAGTTAGTTGCTCATGTTCAAAATCTACGGCAACAGCATCTGGAGTGAGTTCTACTTGAGCTTCAAAGAGTTGATGAATACACTTATCTTTGGGGTAATCTACTTGAGTATCATTCCAATCCACCAATAGTTGATGCTGTTCTTTTGCTGTCAACAAGGGCAAATTCGAGAGCAATTGCTCAGGATCAGCAATGATACCCTCCAGCAAAGTCCGAAAATGTCCTGCCATCCGCACGATTGTAGCAGAGTCGAACAAGTCAGTATTATATTCAAATCTACCCCTCATGCCTTCGGTTGTCTCTTGGAATTCGAGTGTTAAATCGAACTTTGCTGTTCCAGTGTGTACTTCTAATGGGGTCAGGGTTAGCCCAGGCAACTCCAATATCTGCCGAGATGCTTTTTGGAGGACAAATATTACCTGGAACAGGGGTGTGCGACTTTGGTCTCGCTCTGGCTGCAATTCTTCTAATAATTTCTCGAAGGGTAGGTCTTGGTGAGTATAGGCTCCCAAAGCGACCTTTCGCACCCGATCAAGCAATTCTCGGAAACTGGGATTACCTGAAAGATCAGTACGCAACGCCAAGGTATTGACAAAAAATCCAATTAACGCTTCAACCTCGACCTGGTTGCGACCAGTGATAGGAGTACCCACAATAATGTCTGACTGGCCTGAATAGCGAAAGAGCAATGTCTGGAAGACAGCCAGCAATGTCATGAAAAGGGTAACTCCTTGCTGTTGACTCAGTGCTTTGAGTGCTTGAGTTAACTCGTTGGAGAGTTCTAGAGATTGATGGGCACCTTGGTAAGTTTTAACTGGTGGACGTGGATGGTCTGTGGGTAGCTGGAGCACAGGAAGTTCTCCACTCAATTGCTGCTTCCAATAGTCCAGTTGAGATTTGAGGATGTCGCCTTGAAGCCAATCACGCTGCCAGGCGGCAAAGTCGGCATACTGAATAGGAAGTTTGGGCAGTGGAGAGGGTTGATTGCTCGCAAATCCTTTATAAAGAGCTGCTAATTCTCGAAATGACACATCGAAAGACCAGCCATCAGAGATAATGTGATGCATATTTAGAAGTAAAATATGCTCCTGTTCGGTCAAACGCAGAAGTTTGGTACGAAACAATGGCCCTTGAGCTAGGTCAAAAGGGCACTGAGCCTCTTGGTTAGCTTGTCGTTTAGCTTCAGCTTCTCGTTGATTTAAAGGGAGTTCCTGTAGGTTGATTAATGGCAGTGTCAAGGTTGTTTCTGGGCAGATAAGTTGGACGGGCTGCCCATCGACAGAGGAAAAAGTAGTTCTGAGGATTTCGTGACGTTGTACAAGTTCTTTGAGGCTCTGCTCCAGTGCTGGCACATTGAGTAAACCTGTTAAACGATAGACGGCAGCAATGCAGTAAATTGATTTACCAGATTCCAATTGCTCCAAAAACCAGAGACGTTGCTGGGCAAAAGACAGGGGAAGTTCTCTGTCTCGGATGACGGGTAATATAGAGGTAAGATTGGGGTTTGCAGCAGTATTATTTTGTTGCAGAAATGCCAGAATTTCTGCTTTGCGCTCTCGCATCTGATTTAGCAAAGCAGGTGTTAAGGTTTCCTTGGGAGCGTTATAGCGTAGGGTATTGTCATCAGCCCAAAGCTTCACATCTAAATTGTGAAGGTTAGTTACAAGCTCACTGATAGGTTTCATAATGCTCCCTTTTCTTCATGGTTGCCTAAGGTGTTGGTAATTTGTTACGGATTTAACTTGCAGTTTCTTTGAGTCTATAATCACTGCAAAATAAATCATTGGTAGCTTAGAGTCTTTGAGCTATTTAACTAAATTCATAGTTCACCTTCAGCTCGCTCACCATTATTTACCGCCAAAGAAGTAGAAGCAGATGTTTTTAGTTGCTCATCAAGGAAAGTTACCAGCGTGGCAACACTGATATCCTCTAGAAATTTCACTACAGGCACGTCTACGTTTATGTGAGTTTTAATCTCGTTCTTGAGTTCGATAGACATAAAAGAATCTACTCCCAAATTAATGAGAGGCTGCTGAAAATCTAATTGTGAGGTACTATGCCCTAAAATCTTGGCAACTAGCTTTTGAGTGTAAGCAGTTAAGAGCGAGTGGCGATCGCTCTTAACTGCGTCTTGCAATTGATGCAAGAATTCCTGTTTCTGTGCTGGGGTCTCCTGAGTTGTTACTGCTGCTGGCTGACGCTGTTGCTGTGCTATGTCAAATAGTAAAGAGGGTTCACTTCCTGCGGGGAATAGCTGTAAAAACTTTGACCAATTTATTGGTAGCACGCCGACCTGAACGGCATCTTTTATGAGCAAATCTGCCAATATCTGCAATCCCTGTTGTGGGGCGATTGTTTCCACGCCTTGTGCTGCAATCCGGTTCTGGACTAGGCTTCCCAAATGGGCTGCCATTCCTGACTCTTTCCATAGCCCCCAGTTGATACTTAATCCTGGCAGACCCAAAGCTTGACGGTGATGCACTAAAGCATCCATAAATGCATTAGCTGCTGCATAATTTCCCTGACCAGGGGAACCCAACAATGATGCGATTGAGGAAAAACAGACAAAGAAATCTAGTGGTAAATTTTGTGTTAATTGGTGCAAATTCCAGGTTCCTTTGACCTTCGGTGCCATTGCTCTGTTTAATCTCTCCCAGTTTTGCTGCTCTAAAATTCCATCATCTATAACTCCAGCAGCATGAATAATGCCTTGCAAGGGGGGCATGGTTGCTTTAATAGTTTGCAATACTCTAGCAACATCTTCTTGATTCGAGACATCTGCCTGGCAAATCTCAACTTGGGTTCCAGCCTGCTGCAATTGATTGAGAATTTCTTGTGCTTTGATGGAAACATCACTGCGCCCGATTAGTACTAGATGTTTTGCGCCCTGCTTTGCCATCCAGTCTGCTACTAGTAACCCAAGGGAACCAAGACCGCCTGTAATTAAGTAAGTTGCCTGAGGATTTAACAGTGCTGACTTTTTCTTTGGCTGTGTGTCTTTTGCGAACCATTGTACTAGTCGTGCTACGTAACGTTGATTGCCACGTAAAGCGATTTGAGTTTCACGTTCATTTAACCAGAGTTCCTCAAAAAGTGATTGACTCTCCTGGGACGAAATCTTAGAGCTGATATCGACTGTTGTGCAGAGTAATTCTGGATATTCGTAATTAATTGTTTTTCCCAAACCCCACAAAGGTGATTGAGCAATAGACCGGCTGGCATCTTCTGACGTTACACTCTGACTGCCACTAGCCACAAGCCAGAGGCGGGCTGCGTTTCGCCAACTTGCCCTAGTCAATGCCTGAACCAGAGACAACACACTTCCACATCCCAGTTGTTGAGCGGTTTCTAAAGAATCCAGTGTAGTCTCTTCAATTGGGGGAGCCTCTAGACTCCACAAATGCACTACACCACGCAGGGGAATCTGCTCAAGTAAGGAGAGATCTTGGAACAACTGCTGAAAATCTTCTGGTCGAGCGGGGTTAATTTGGTAATTGCCTGTTTCTAAGATTTTGTAGTTTTCACCAGGTAAGACAGTGACACAGATATCACCACGTGCCTCTAGGAGAACTTTTAACCTGTTTCCCACACCCAGAGAGTCGGCAAAGATGAGCCAACTGCTACTGTGCCCTGTTTCCTGTAAGTTAGAAATTGAGAGACGAGGTTGAAGTTGCCATTGAATTTTATACAGCCAGTCGCTCAAATTCTGTTGTCTTTCATCCTGCATGTCACCTTCCAGATCTCGAACGCGCAAGCCAATGACCTCGGCTAATACCTGTCCCTGTTCATCGAGAATCTTTACGTCTCCCTCAACTTTATCTAGATCTATAGAATTAGCTGATTCATTTCGCACAATAGCATGACACCAGACTTGTTTGGCGATCGCGTGATAGACATGAAAACTCCGCATCCCAGCAAAGTATAAAACCCCCTGATTGTAGTCAATATCCACTGGTAGTGCTGCCAAGAGGACTTGCACACAGGAATCAATAAAAGCAGGATGGTTAATGTCAAAGTTAGATTCTTGCTGGAGTAATTCTGGCAATTGCACTCGTCCTAGAACTTCGCCATCCCGCCGCCAGATGTGTTCTACTCCTTGGAAACTGGAACCATACTCCAAGCCTAATTGTTGATATCTGTTGTAAAATTCCGCTCTTGTGAGTTCTTCTAAACAGCGATCGCGGATATCTTGTAAGTTATGACTATTTTTTTGTGAAGTGCTGCCCTCGACTGTAGAAAATTCAACAGCTTGGGAAAACTGTATCTTTCCTGGAGAGGGTTCAGTCCACTGTTGAGTATTACATTTGTCTTTGAGTTCTTTTAAATAAGGCAGGCTTTGCAATACTAAATCAGGCTGTAAACCGAAGTCTAACTGGCAAGCAACTTCAGTCACTCCAATCGCCTGGAATTTTTGAATAGATTCGCAACAGGTTTCTGGCGAGCCAAATATAGCCATGTTTCTGGCAACTAAGCGATCGCATACGAAGCGTACATAATCTTGAAAATCTGTTGCAGACAATTGAGTAATATCGATTTTTTTGCCTTTATGAAGAAAAGAAAAGCCACTAAACATCAGGGGAGCATCTGACTTGTACCAGTCATTTAACGCTGCGGCTGCTTGTTCTATAGCGACATCGGCATTTTTTCCCACAAAAGCTTGCACCCAAACTGTAATTTCATGTGCTTGGGGAGCATATCCATTTTCAGCGAGAGATTCATGATAAAGCTTGATTTTTTCGCCTAGCTCATCAGGGTCATGAATCTGCATGTGAGTTAACAGATTAGCGCCTATTTCACCAGCTTTAATAAAAGTTGTGGGACTAACACCCGCAGCCACCCACAAAGGAAGCTCAGACTGTATTGGAGTCGGATAAGTCTTTACCTTTACCTGTTTGCCATCGCCCCCTTCACGCCAAATTGATTCACCCTTCCAGAGTTTTCTTAATATCTGGATATCTTCATACATCTGTTTGTGGCGATTTTGATATTTATTAGGAGAAAACACAAAATCATTAGGATGCCAGCCTGTTGCACAAGCAAGTCCTACCCTACCTCCTGAAAGATTGTCGAGCATTGCCCAATCTTCCGCAATTTGAATTGGATTATGTAAAGGCAGTAAAACACTACCAGCGCGTAAATTAATTTGCTTAGTTTCTCTCGCCAGTGCTGCCAGTAACAGTTGGGGTCTAGGATAGAGACATCCCATTGCACTAAAATGACGCTCTGGAACCCAAAGAGAAGAAAAGCCATTTTGATCGGCGAACTTCGCAGCTTCGATGACTAAATGATATTTATCTTCAGGAGAAGTACCTTCACCGCTAGAGAAATTGAATAAGCTAAATTTCATTTGTTTAATCTACCTTGGTTGATTGTTCATTTATTTGAATCTTGCCAGTTGCATGTAATATCCATGTATGATGCTGCTCTGTACTTGTGAGTTGACTATAGATTTCAAATGCAGTTTCTCCATTAACATGAGGAGAAAAAATTAGTTGAGCTTTTCGAGTGTCATTGTCTCGGAGAAATAGTGCTTTATGAAATTCCACATCTTTTAAAAAATAAGAACCTGCACCAAAAATTTCATCGGCACCAGCTTGAGCTATTCCTAGATAAGCTGTGCCAGGCAAAACCATAACTCCTTGAATTCGATGGTCTTTCAAATATGGAAAGATTTGACTGCTTAAATCGATTTCCCAAAAGTAACTGTCTGGAAGATGTGCAAGATTATTTAAGGGTCGCAGTAAATCGCGTAGCGATACAGATTTACTAGGAGTTTCAGTTGTTTTTCTATGAGTCGTTGATGCTTTCTTAATCCAATAATGCTGGCGTTGAAATGGATAAGTAGGCAACGCCACCCGTCGCCGTGCATAATCTCGCTCAAAACCAGACCAGTCCACATTCACCCCAGACACGTATAACTTAGCCAAACTCAGGAGCATTTGCTGCCAGTCTGAATGCTTGGGATGCAGGCTAGTCAGCCAAATTCCTTCTTTTTGTGGTAGACACTGGCGACCCATTGCCAACAATGTCGGCTTGGGGCCAATTTCCACAAAGATTTCATATCCCAGCTGATCAAGGGTTTCCATGCCGACGGCAAACCTTACTGGCTGTTGTAGGTGACGACACCAGTATTGTGCTGTGGCAATTTCCTGTGTAATCAGTTTCCCGGTAACATTCGAGACTATATTTAATTGTGGTAG
>LXQD01000042.1 GCA_003326215.1 Nostoc minutum NIES-26
GCAGGTGTATCAGTTGGATTATTTTATCGTCATTTCAAAAGCAAGCAAGAATTGCTCACTGCCATCATAGTCAGGCATTTAAACAAGTTACATCTTCAAATTGCTCAAGCTGTCAGCGCCTGTTCTCATCCAATAGAGGCTATGCAGATGGTTGTTTTGCTCACATTGCGCTATTTCCATCAGCATCAAGGACTAATCAAACTATTCTTCATGCAAGTCGGTTATGGTGACATCGCAGCAACCGAACAACTTCAGTCGGCGCGACTAAACTATCGCAATATTTTATTGACCATTATTGAAGATGGCATTGCTCAAGGGATATTCCTCAATCCACCTGCACTTAATGTTCAAATTACTATTAACAGCATTATTGGCACGATTAATTGGACTCTTTACGATCTACTCGTTGTCCAAAATCAAAACCTAGAACCTGAAGTCTTAGCCACACAGATATCTTCCCACTTGCTACGGAGTCTGGCACATTAGTTCCCCCTCCCCCAAAGGCTAGATACGCCCAATGCTAACCAATTTGTTTTGCCCCTTTGCATGAGAGTTAACTGTGGACTATAAGCCCCAATTTCTCCACCCCAAAGCTTGCTTAGGTACTCTTGTACTATTTCCTCCCCAACTTGATGTCGGTGGCAGAATTCTTCGGTTGGCTCAAAGCAGCATACATTCTGCATACGCAAAAAGCACAAAACACCAAATTTGTGCTGACGCAAAAGCCAACTAACAAAGCGATCGCACTTTGCAATTTCGGACTTTCTGGCAGTAATGGCTGATGCGAAATGTGATTAACCGAGGCATGAATTTCATCAATCACTCTGAAAAACTGCATCAGATAATCATACCAAGTGGCAAGGTCAACTAATCTAACCTCGGAATCACACAAAAACAGTCTCTCGATTTTATCTTCTGCCTCTCCACACAATTATCAGATAAAAGCATCCGTATGAGCGATCGCTGTATTCGGGGTACTCCATGCAGCAATTGTCTTGCTCATATGTTGGCAATGACTAGGCTACTGTTGATTCCAGTCGATCTATTTATGTACTTTCTCCTAGACAGGCGTGAGCATCGGGAAGATTATTTGGAACCAAAGTTACAATAATCAAAAACCTGAAATTTTTGGCTAATACCTCCACTACCTCGTCCGTCGTCTAAAAATTCTTGAACTTGTGTACGGTATATGGGAGTACCACCTTGTTCTTTACAAGCTGTGATGAGAGCGTTCTTTCGTTCGCCACCGTAGACAAATAAAACGATGATAAAACCAAAAACAAGCACGAGCATTAGGATTACCCTATTTGCTGATGATTGTAGCAGCCTATGCTTCATTATCTTTCTCAACAATGAAAACAGAGGATTTGCCATGTTTGCTTCCATTCATGTATGCGAATGATAGTTAAACATACTGATTGATACAGGTTTTGATGTGTCAGTTCCAGAACAAACAGCAGTACTATTAACGCGTTAACAGAGGAAATAGCAACTGTGACCTCGCACCTTTGTTGCGCGGTCATGGCTAGCTGTAACCAGACCCAATACCCTAATTGGACTTTTTGATGAATTAGAACAGGTAAGGAACTAATCGTTTTGTGCGTTGCTTGTAAGCTTCATACTCATCACCAAAGGTATCCAGTAGCATCTGTTCCTCTTGTCTTCCGCATAACCAATTGGTCTTCACGTAGCATCTTTACAGAAGATACTCAAAAGCTAACAGAGTTGAAAATCTTGCACTGTCTAAATTTCAACCACGGAAGTATTTTAGAAATTGAAAGCAACAGGCATTGATTTCATTCCCCTCAAGGAAGGGTTTTCATACCATTCAATCTGATCTGTATCTAACCGCAGATTAGGCAAGCGTTGGACAATGGTATTTATAGCTATTTGTGCCTCTAGTCTGGCAAGGGATGCGCCGAGGCAAAAGTGGGTTCCTTTTCCAAAAGCTAAATGTGGGTTTTGTGAGCGTGTAATATCTAATTTGTCGGGATTGAAGAATTGCTCAGGGTCACGGTTAGCAGCACCAATCACTAGAAATAAGCGTTGCCCAGTGCGAATTTGTTGACCATTGATTTCGAGATCGGTAAGTGTTATGCGGGCTTGCCGTTGTACTGGGCTATCGTAGCGCAAAAACTCCTCCACAGCAGTTGTGATTAAGGAAGGGTCATTCTTTAACTTTTGCATCTGACTGGGATTGGCGAGTAAAGCAAGTAAGCCATTAGCAATTAAGTTAGTGGTAGTTTCATGACCTGCAAAGGTTAAGAAAACACAATTTGATAAAATTTCTTCGTCTGAGAGTGAATTTTCTTTCTCTTGTGCAAAGATGAGGCTACTTATGAGATCATCTTGGGATTGACAACGACGTTGTGCCAAGATGAATTGGAAGTATTGTTTCATTTCCAGAAGACTTTTTTTAGCATTAGTCAAAATTTCTGTGTCCATACGGAACAGTCCAAAAAATTTAGCCAAATCTGATGACCATTTCTTAAACTGTTCGTAGTCTTCGGAATTTGCACCCAGCATTTGTGCAATAACGATTGCAGGTATTGGGTAAGCTAAATCATGAATAATATCTATGTTACCCCGCTCATAAATACTATCGATGAGTTGGTCTACTAAAGAGTGAATACTGGGTGCCATACTGCCAATAATATTAGGAGTGAATGCTTTATTAAACAGCGTGCGTAAACGTGTGTGTTCTGGAGGATCGCAAAACAGCATCCACTTTGATAAACTTTCCAAAAGTGGAAATACATTCTGTTGCTCTAATTGGGATAATTTGCTGATTGGCGCACGTTTAGCCGAAATCCGTTTGTCTTGCATCGCAGATGCAACGTCCTGATAACGCATCAGATACCAGCCCCCCAAAAAATCATTCCAGTAAACAGGCTCTTGTTGCAAAATCCGACGATAAGTAGGATAGGGATTGGCAAAGACTTCTGGGGCAGTTAGATTGTATCGGTCTTTTTCTGGATTAGTTAATGATGTCATTTGTCCCAAGAAGGCTTACTTTCAAGGCACTCGCTCATTAAGCTTACTATGATCCTATTCCACGAATAAAGTATAAATATTACCGGCAAGCATTGCCCAACAGAGGCACCAACCGCAAGCGATAGAACGAGACAAGGCAACTCCGACAGAACCGCGACTCACCCTGCCTCAATTTGCAAGCACGCAACTGCAAGAGCGCAATTATTTTGAACATTGCTATTGCTTAACTCAAGCTACTTAGGATTGAAAAGCTTTGCAGATATTAGTTGTTACTCAGGGTATAGCCTTGAGTTGTTTACAGTAGAATACTAACTAATAGTTAAGGTGAAAATCGCCCCTTGAACTCTTGAAAAATATTTTGGTGTTTGCTGTTGTCAAGAACCGAAAAAATTACAGCTTTAAATCTGCCCCAAAATTGACCCCCTGGTAATAAAAAATCTGCAAAAATTTGGGCAACTATCGCTGGGTCATTCCTAAAAACTCCACATCCCCAAGCACCTAAAATCAAAGCATCACAACCGTTCTCTGCTGCTAAACTCAAGACTAGTGATGTACGACTAACCAGAACTTCAGGTATTTTCAGGCTTAAGTGTTGTTGATTTTTTTGAATCATTCCTGCATTGGGTGCGGGACTAGTAATGAAATCTACAACATATGGCTGTTCTAATAACGTTCCATCATCATCTTTGAAAACTGGACAACTTGGAGAATAAATCATCCAATTTGAGTAAAGAAGCGATTTTTCTCGGCGATGAAAATCATAATATTCACGGCATTTTAACTGGCTTCTGTAGAGTGCTGAACTTCTTGCTAAACTCTCTTCTTGTGCTTGTGCCCCTTTAAGAAATCCACCCCCTGGGTTTTTTGCTGAAGCAAAATTCAAAACACCAACTTGCTGAAATTTTTCACTTTTGACTGTACGTTCCGCCCCCATCAGTGTCGTTTCATTCCTGACTTCAAATTCTGTAATTGAGAAACGCGGAACGCTTTTGAGTGCTTCAGATTCAATTTCTAAGAGCTTGTCAGGGCTGTAACATTTTGTCAAAGCCAAACAATACTTTAATTCGTCAGTAATGTAAACTTGATTGCCATTAGGACTGATATAGCTACCAATGTTAAGAATTTCTAGTGTACTGTTGGCAATAGCAATTCGTTTCATTGGTGTTATCTGTTCACTTCTAGCTGATGTGTCTTTAGAGAGGCTGTAATTTTACACTACACAAATAATACAAAAAAGGCAAGTACATACTACAAATTTTTTTTGTATGGAAGGATCGGCTGACTGGCAACAAAATCAGAAATGATGTTCCAGGATTAAATCAACATACAATACACTTTGCTCACCATATTGAATTTATTTTTGTCGGCTGTAGCTACTGATATATTTAGGTAATTTGATACTTGGATGCAACCGAGAATCAGGGATGGGGGTAGTGGCAGTTAATTTTAAGGGAATTTCACCTGCCCATATAGGTAGTTGATAATCAGTTTCATCATCAACAGGCCCACCAGTACGAAGTTTTGCTGAGGCTTCTGCTAGAGGTAGAGATAATACAAGAGTTCCGGCTAATTCAGGACGATTAGGCGATCGCACTTCGTCCCATCTGCCATTAATAACGTGTTCTGTAAATGCTTTTAAGGCAGCTAATTTTTGTTCAGGATCTTCTACTATAGTGGCTGTACCAAACACTACTACTGAGCGATAATTCATGGAGTGGTGAAACGCCGATCTCGCTAATACTAAACCATCCAACAAAGTCACTGTAACGCAGACATCAATACCTTGTTGTAGAGTTCTTAGCATCCGACTAGCAGGTGAGCCATGAATGTATAAGGTATCATTTACTCTGCCATAGGCTGTAGGAATGACAAAAGGTTGTCCCTGGGCGATAAAACCTACATGACAGACTAATCCTTCATCCAAGATTTGATAAATAGTTTCACGTTCATAATTTCCCCGTTGGGGTAAGCGTTTAACCGTTGTTCTTTGACTGGGACCTTTTTGTTGAGACATGGCTAGAAAGTTTTACTTTACATCGTTAGAGTATCCAGATAAGTGGAATGATACAAGTACCACTTTTTAACTAAGCTACCAGTCCACTTCGATCTAATTGGGATTACTTTACCAACAATTTCTCACTATGGATTTTGCCATTACTATCGATCCACAGGCATCTTTACCGCTGCATCGCCAAGTTTATGAGGAATTGCGTCAGGCGATTCTTTCAGGTAGATTAGCACCAGGTCAAAAACTACCTTCCAGCAGAACACTGTCTCAATTTCTCAGTATTTCCCGTGCTACTGTCACTCAAAGCTATGAACAATTACTCAGTGAGGGTTATCTAGAAACCATTTTGGGATCGGGAACTTTTGTCTGCCGTCAACTTCCTGACGATCTACTCAATACTGCACCTATTCAGCCAGCATCACAACCAGTCACTTCATCGGTATCTTTATCAACTTATGGTCAAAATCTGAACGACAAAGCATTTTTTCGCTGGCCAGAAGCAGAATTAGAAATTAACTTTAGCTATGGAAGACCAGCGTTTGACAGGTTTCCCATAGACCTGTGGCGCAAGTTATTAGCTCGTCATTGTCGCTCAAATCCAGGCGTGCTTGATTATACGGTTTATTCAATGGGGTATGAACCATTGAGGCAGGCGATCTCTTCTTATCTAGCTCGTTCTAGGGCAGTTCAGTGTCATACGGAGCAAATCATTATTGTCGGTGGTTCTCAGCAAGGACTTGACTTAATTACCCGCCTGTTCATTGACAGGGGTGATGGGATTGCAATAGAAGAACCTGGTTATTTAGGGGCAAGAAGGGTTTTTTTAGCGCAAGGAGCTAGTTTATTTCCCATACCAGTAGATCGATCTGGTTTAATCGTTAATAGTCTAAAAACAAGTATAATTGCCAACCTCAAACTTGTTTATGTTACTCCATCTCACCAATTTCCTACAGGAGCAGTGTTATCACTTCCCCGCCGACTAGAGTTATTAACTTGGGCGCAGAAAACAGGAGTGATGATTATTGAAGATGACTATGATAGCGAATATCGTTATGGTGAGCGTCCTATACCAGCTTTGCAAGGATTAGATCAAGGTAACTCAGTGATTTATCTCGGCACATTTTCCAAGGTACTATTTCCAGCTTTGCGTCTAGGTTATTTAGTTGTGCCACAAAATTTAGCACCTATTTTTGCCCGTGCCAAATGGCTAGCAGACAGGCAATGTAGTTTATTAGCGCAGTACGCCTTAACTGATTTTATTACAGAAGGACATCTAGAACGTCATATCAGACGGATGCGGTCGCTCTACGACCAACGACGGCAAACTTTGGTACAGTCTTTATTGTTCCATTTTGGCGATTTAGTCACCATTGTGGGAGAAAATGCTGGAATGCACCTCATGGTAAAAATACACACCCATCTTTGTGATGAGGAAATCATCCAGCGTGCAGTCCAGGCCGGAGTAAGTATTGTGCCAGCATATCCTAACTATTTAAAAGCTAGCCCTAGAAATGAATTTATTTTGGGATACGCCGAACTAAATGAGTCTCAAATTACGGAAGGAGTGAGCCGAATGGCTCAAGCGATCGTTGGAAATTGATAAATTACAATTTATTTAACTGCCCAACGAAAACTTGCTATTACTATCTAAATAGTTGTAGTTGGTGTTATTCATTAGCCCAATCATGCGATCAAGTTCTTAAATAAGGATAAGCCTACAAAGTTATCGATTACTTAGATGAGTCGTATAGTCGATTAATCCAAATATCGAATCGATTGGGAAATTTTGACGGCTTCTTGAGGAGTGATATTACTACAATCAGACAATTCGGGTACTACTCCCGTACCAACAAATCTATAAAACGGGCCATTTTGCTCTCCCAACCACTGCGATAACAATGTTGGTTGTTTGGCATTACCGTATAATCCAAATTCCAAAAGGCTTTTACCAAATATCGAAGAATTTATCGGATAACTACGCGTTCCGGAAGGTAAGTCTCCAATACCGCCAGACGCTGACTCAATGGCAAAGCATTTATTGGCACTGAAATTTTGGTAAATGACAAAGTAACGCAAGCCCTGAACATTTTCGCGCCCAGCTTCAACTAATACTTTTTCGGCCTGAAAATTTGCGGGTATGTAAGTTGGTAATGCTACTTTTAATCCTAATGAGCGCAAAACTTTTAACTGAATTGGTGTTAATTTTATGCTCGAATTAGTTTGTGAAGGTTTGGGTTGAGCAATTACCGCGCTCATATAAGCGATAATACAGGCGATAACGATACAAAAAACAAGATTAGCTGGGAATTTAGATAATTTCATATTTAATAATTATACATAATAATTTTGTCAATTAATTCTTGATTGAATCGATTAAATAATTTTCTAATGCCGATCCATATCACAGTTTTAGAAGTGAAAGCAAGTTACCTTTAATACAACATTACAGAGACATTTACATATATTAATGAATAAAGCCACTATTATTGCAACATCCCTCCTACTGCTGCTAGTTGGAGTGCCAACTGTAGCGCAAACGAGTCTCCCAAAAATGACAGTAGTGAGTGTGGGTGATGGTGACACTTTAAGAGTCCGTAATCAACAAGAACAAACAATTACTGTTCGGCTTGGCTGTGTGGATGCACCCGAACTCAAACAAAGTCCTTGGGGTCAGCAATCTAAAGCTCGTCTCCAGCAGTTGCTAAAAGTGGGCCAGTCAGTACAAGTTCGGTCAATCGAGCGTGATCAGTACAAAAGGCTGGTAGCTGAGGTTTTCGTGAATAATCGCTCTGTGAACCTAACGATGGTGCAAGAGGGGCAGGCTGTTGTTTATCGGCAGTATCTCCAGGGGTGTGCCAACACCAAAGACCAATTTCTTCAAGCTGAGGCTGATGCCAAAGGTAAGAAGCTGGGCTTTTGGAATCAATCGCAGCCCACTATGCCTTGGGATTTTAGGCGAGGTAAGAAAAATACTCAACCTACGACTGCGCGATCGCCGCAAGTTCAGCAATGCGATCCATCTTACCCAGATATTTGCATTCCACCCAATTCGGCAGATTTAGATTGTCCTGATATTCCTTATCGCAGATTTAAAGTAATTCCACCAGATCCGCACGGGTTTGATAGAGATAGGGATGGTGTGGGTTGCGAACGGTGATTATTAAAGGTTAAGGTGCTGATAGCCAAGCCAAATCTTCATCACTCACAAGTGCATTGATAAACAAAACAATTTTGAATAGATTTGTGATGAAAACTGTTTGAAATTAGCTTTTCAGCACTGGAGCGTAGTCTAATGCAGTACGATCCCATTGAGCTAAATTAGCAGCTGCTTCGTATGTAGTTTGTAAAAACGTAAGTACCATTGCATCTGGGTCGCTAGCTTGGCGGACTGCTTCGTAGGGCAGGATAAATTCTCTCATGTCCAAGCTATAACTCGCTTCTTGTGGCTGAATGGGGTAATCTTTGAATCCTTGAGGTTCTGGGTAAGCATAGGCATAGAATAAAGCTTCTTGTCCGCCACCGCCAAACCAAAAACCACAACTACTGACCTCATGCGAGTAAGCTTCCCGCGTCACCCAATCGGCCATATTTGGTACGCCGCCCGGATGTTGTGGAGCGCATCGCCCGGAAAATCGAGTCACTGCGAGGTCAAAACTGCCCCAGAAAAAATGTACAGGGCTACATTTTCCAGCATACCCAGAGCGAAATCTGCTCAAGATGCGCTCGGCTTGAACCAAAATTTGCCAAAACCGTTGAACATATTCTTTGTCGTAGGCAGAATGTTTCTCGTCTAGCTCAAAGGGAATGGGGTCAGTGATTTCCTGCGGCATTGTCCAAATTCGTACGTCAATAGAGATTTCTTTTAAAGCATTAATCACCGCTTGATAAAAGTTAGCCACAGAACGGGGAGCCAATTCGATGATTTTTGTTGTGCCATCGCTTGTCTCAATTAGGAGTTGATGAAGCACAAAATTAAAGGTAATTTGAAAATTCCTTCTGCCGTAGGGAATTGTTGAGGTTGTGAGTCCATTCGGCGTGACATACAAAGTTGAGTGCCACCAATGATTGATTTGAGGAGTTAATGCTAAGCGGATTTTGCCCACAATCTGAGTCCACAGATGCAGTGTTTCATAAGTATTCTGCCATGCAGCAACAGGTAATGGAAGCCAGATATCAGTTGGTGAACTTTGCACAATAGCCATACGCTGTACCTCACCTCTATGCCAAAAATTGATGTTAAATAAACCAATTCAGGTTTATAGGATTGTGCCTCAATGATTTGACTATACCAATTCAGGCTCACTTAATCTTCGTTAATGACAAACAAGCTTCACCGCATTGTGGCAATTTGGCAACCAAAGTGATTCAGTTGCAGTTTCAATAGATAACAACACGCTCCACCAACCAGAAGATTGTGTAAACAACTACAACTAAAATCATTACTTCTGATGTTGGAGTGTGGGCCAGTTGTGAGAGTGCTGTAGTCGCTACATCTTTGAGACAGTACTTGTTCGGGCGGAAGGCAACTGGCTAGTAATGCAACTAGTACGAATAGAATTTGCAAGGCGGTGAGTAGAAATATTTAATATCACTGTGTTGTAATAAGGGTTCGGTGTTGATTTATATTTCTCAACCTGGAATTGCAAAATTGATGTGAGATATTTGATGAATTCCTCTGATAATCAAGTAATATCAAGCATATTATCTATCAGGCTGAATATCGCTATAAGATTTTATTAGAGGAGATATGAAATTGTGCAAGTTATCTCTATCAATGTAGGACTTCCCCGTGAAGTGCTTTGGAAGGGTAAGACAGTTACAACTGGGATTTTTAAAGAACCAGTTGAGGGACGGGTGATGATGCGCTCACTCAATTTAGATGGAGATAGACAAGCTGATTTGAGTGTCCACGGAGGCAAAGACAAAGCAGTTTATGCTTATCCATTCGAGCATTACGACTATTGGCGGCGCAAGTTACCTGAGATAGATTTGCCCTGGGGAATGTTTGGTGAAAACCTGACTACGGTTGGGCTGTTAGAAGATAAGGTTAATATTGGCGATCGCTTTCGGATTGGTAGCGCAGAGGTAATGGTAACTCAACCTCGAATGCCTTGTTATAAATTGGGAATTAAGTTTGGAAGAGCTGATATAGTTAAACAGTTTTTAGATAGTCACCTAACGGGGTTCTACTTTTCGGTGCTGCAAGAGGGTACAGTCGGAAATGGTGATACTTTGTCGTTAGTCAGTCGAGATTCAAATAATGTCACTGTTGCTGATATTACCCGACTTTATGCACAGGAAATACACAACCTAGAACTGTTACACCGCGCCGTGCAAGTTGAGGCGTTACCTACAGGTTGGCGAGATTGCTTTCAGCAGCAAATCGAGAAATTTAAAAGATAAATTTTCCTAATGTTAGAAAATAAAGCTGTAAAAAAATCTTTTTAGCACTTAGTTTGAATGTAGATTTGATTTGCCCCGACTCCACAACCCAACCTTTGATGCTATAGCGATTCTCTGTGCATTCTCAAAAGCTATTTGATTTGGGCATTCCATCCCACCTGGCTGTGTTTTAGCCAACCCACTCTTGATTAGTTCTTCCCCAAAACTGACCTCATACCATTTCACGAAAAATCTGATACAGATCCAAACCCTGAAAGCTTTGCTGCATCTAGGTTTTTTAATTGCGAATTGCGAATTGCGAATTGTGAATTGGTATCAACCCCATCTTTGCCATAAGCCATCACCTCTGCAACAGTTCTTCCTTGATTATTCTTCGCTACTGGAATAACCGTAGTTTAGTTGCTTTATCTGGCGATCGCTCTACACAGTATCGTCCAGAAAGCCGCACTCTGGGTTTGGGCAATCCCAGTGTACTCTGGAGGTGCGATCGCGTTCATACTCAGCACCACATTGAGGACACCTGCCAGTAAATAAAGGATGCCAATCTAGTAGTTAACCAAGAAAATTATGACAGGTGTAAATTAGGATATAACCGTTGGAATTTCACTCTGGCATCTGAAGCTGCAAAACGCCAATCGATTTTAGCTTTCTGCTGGTTACGCTCCTTTTCCCAAGCACTAATTTCTTGACCTAAAGTCTCAATGTCAGGAATGCGTCGGTCTAAACATTGACGTGAGAGAACAGAGATTTCAATTTCTACTTGATTCAACCAACTACCATGTTTCGGAGTGTAATGAAATTCTAAACAATCAAGAATTCTTCTAGCCTCAGATGGTCGAAAAGTTTCATATAAGGCAGCAGGAGTATGAGTATTTAAATTATCTAAAACTACCCGAATTTTATGCGCTCTTGGAAAGTAAACATCTACTAGATTTTTCATTTGATGAGCAAAATCTTGCTTAGTTCTTGATGAGGTAATTTCTACATGCCGCCAGCCATAATGAGGAGCGTAGAAAACGAACAGATTACATGTTCCTTGACGAGAGTATTGATAATCTATCCGAGTTTTTTGGTCTGGCTTACAAGCTAAAGGCTCTACAAGATCACCTAATAACTGATAGGGTCGTTCATCAAAACAAACTATTGGGTCAAAGCAGTTGAAAGATTGAGCATATAAGTATAGTAAGTCTTCCATTCGATATACATATTCGCCATTTATTTCACCAATACACCATTGTTCTTTTAACCAAGGTTTTACTTTATTTTTTTTAATGTTGTACGTACTGTTTCGTCTGAGATGCTGTCGATTAATTCGAGACTAACTAATTTATCGGCTAAAAGTTGCATTGTCCAACTTTCATGTCCAGTTGGTGGATTACTACAAGCAGTTGCAATTAAAAACGCTTCGGTTTGGGGAGTTAGTTTTTTATCTCTTCCCTTACGGGGACGCTCAGATAGTGCTAGTTCTACTCCTTCTTCTACGTATCTTTGACGTGTGCGATGAACTGTTGATTCTCCTAACATCAACATGTCCGCGATCACTGAATCTGTATAACCTTCATTTGCCAATAATAAAATCTGCGCTTTCTTAAAGGTACGAGCGGAATTTTTACCTTTTTTGGTTAAATCCAATAGTTTATCTTGTTCCTCTTGAGTTAGGCTAACAGTATATTTAACTGACATAACTTTTAAAAGTGTTTTCATACCATTATTTCACCTACAGAGCAACCTGTCAAAATAACTTTGGTGGACTACTAGTAACTGCAACTGTTGTTGGGGTGTCCATCTTTGACGCGGCTGTAGAATCAACTCGCCGTTGTAATAACTTGCTCCCTGTGGATGCCATAGTTCTTCAACTGGGGCGTTTGGGTCTTCTCGAAAATCTAAGCAGCTATCATCCTCGATCCCTTCGGGATGAACAGCGCAGACTATGTGGGGATCGTGAGCAGACAACAGACAGTGATTGCAATCAGGGATTTTTGGCATAGTATCCGTTATACACCGGGTTTTTGTTTTTGAGAATATCTTAATTGCTTAAAATAAGAGCTATACAGTTTCAGGCTCAAAAATTAATTTTCTAGAGAAAAAAATGTCTGCAACAGTAAGCAATAAAATACTGCCATATCATGTCTTTGATGGCGGCATATCAGTTTGCAAAGAAAGTCATGATGAACAAGGAGACTGGTATCCACCCATTATATTGCCCTATTTTTGGAAAGATAACGCACTCTGGGTCAGCCGTTCGTTACCAGAATTGGGTTACGAAAAAGCAATTCCCATCGATGCTAATAGAAGATTTCCGAAGCATACCGATTTTTTCATAGCTGTAGGAGTGGTATTGTGTGGTTATGCCAAGGTAGACGGTTATATACCAGTGTTTCTCAAAGAACTCCAAGGGGATGAGGCGATACTTTGGCGGTTGTAGATGACTAGTTTTGAATAGAAAAAATCAAGTGTTAGTGTAATCTGGACATGGCTTTAATTACCAGAACAATTACGATTAAAGTGCAGACTGACGAGAATAATCAGTATATTTGTCAGTTATCGTCCCCTATTGAGTCAAGCTCAAATGAAATTCGCTGCTGTGGACAAAGCGAAGAACACGCTATAGCCAACGCATTAGAACAGTTAGCCAGCCAATACCGCCAGATTACCGAGGAGCGTCAAAATACCGATTGGGAAGCAGTAGAGCATTCTGCTTCTGGCGAACCAATTCAAAAGCGTTACCATGTGATTCTGCATTATGAACACATTAGAACAGCAGAATCGAAATTTGATGCTTTACAGGACACGCTGCTAGGAAATACGGTGGTTGAGAATGCCAAAGTTAACTTGATAGAGATTGACGACAATTTACCAATCCAGCCTCTAACTTGATTGCTCACATAACCAGCAGCCTTACTTAAAAGGCTGTCCCCACAAATCCCAGTTCTCTTTGTTGAATGGCGATCGCCATTTTTTTATTAGGCTTAACTCCAACCTAGTGTGGCAAAACTTACTAGAGAAGACGACTCTCTAGATTAGCTAAGTAAGCCTTGGGATCTCTGCGAAATCGATACTGTTCAATTCTGGCTTTGTGGTGTTTTTGCAATTGAGAGCGTAATTCGAGCCAAGTATGAATATCAACTTGTGCTAAATCAGATGCGGTAAAAGAATGAAGGGAAGTTGCGACTGCACAGGCAAGTTTAACAGAACCACGAATAACGAGGGATGAGGGAGCAACCTTACGACCAGTACAACGACGTTGATGATGACGTAGCATACCAAAAGCGTGTTCTA
>LXQD01000043.1 GCA_003326215.1 Nostoc minutum NIES-26
AGGTTTTTAATCAGACAGATAACTGGTATCCGGGAGTTTTTAAACTGGGGATGTGGTTAGCGAAAGCTAAAAAATATTTTCCCAAAAGCAACAATACTATTATCCGTTGGTTTGATGAGATAATCGCTTATTTTGATAATGGGACAACTAGTGGTGTTGTGGAAGGTATTAATAACAAACTTAAGCTAATTAAACGTTCTGGCTATGGATTTAGAAACTTTGAAAATTTCCGAGCTAGATGCTTGTTGAGTTGGCATTTCACTTGTTAATTAAGCATACTATGTACCGAAGAACCAAAAAAATAATTACGATAGATAAAAACTCTGAAAAGCTGACCCAGTAAGAAAGCAGAAGTTCATTCGCGCAGCATCTCAGTAGGAGAAGGTAGGAGGTGAAGCAGTCGCAGTCTTGGATGCCACTTCCTCTACTTGGGGTTTCCCCAAGACCGGAGTGACTCCGGTTTGCGTCGTTAGCGCAGCGAAGCGCGAGTCTTCTCCCAAGGGGAGACGCTACGCGCACTAGCGTTACTGCTGTTAGCGCTGCGTTAGCGACGCAGGAGTGTCACCCGAAGGGCAGAAGGTAAACCCCCTAAATTTATTTATAGTGGCTATGCGAATTAGAGACTGGGGATAATGTTAGTTTCCAGAAATTTATGGGAAGAATACAGCTTGGATTACTTAGCTAATGTGCATTTAATCCAGTCTGTTGAGATGAGAGCAAGAATAGGAGTTTTTCGCGCTTTCTAATCCAACAAATCATCATCTGATGAATTATCACAAGGAAAAACAAATGGTGATTTATTTACATAACTTTATTATCAGTCGAAAACGTTATATTCAGATTGAAAGTCAGCCACACCATATCACTGGTATTTTTAGAACGCTTGTCAACTCAAAGAATAACTATGGCTGTGAATTGAATAATATTAACAGTGCTTATTATAAATGTGAAGCAGAAGGAACAGTAAGTTTTTATCAAGCATACAAAACTGAGACAGAGAATCCAGGAATTTGGACTTATGTTATGTATGAATGTCCAGCAGGCAAGGAACAAATTTTTCATGATTCCAATATTGTGACAGACATCAAACTTCTAAAAAAACTAATAAATGGCCATAAACTGACTCAAACAACTGTAGATATCAAAGATTATCTTAATTGTAAATCTAATGAAGATGAATATCTGGATATTAAACTACCTTATGAATGGAATACTCGAGCAGGAAGAGAAATTGCTAGCCTGCTCTTAGATGAATTAAAGGCTTTAAAAGCCTCATCTGTTTTTACAGAAGAGGTAGGGAAAAAATATATAAAGGTAGTTATCAATGATTTCATTCAAGCTGCACGAGAAGTTTTGCAAACAAATGGCACAGCTAAAGACTTTGAAACAGTTCAATACAAGGTATTGAATAAAATTAAAAGTGATGAGATAGCTAACTTAATTATTAAACATAACAACTATCGGATATGGCAAGCGGCTTTACCAAGTAAATCAAAAGCAGTTGAACATGCTTTCAATACCGCATTAAGCTTGATATGCCGTATGAAGTCATAGCAAGTTTTATACGGTATTGGGTATTAGGAAAATTTTCTAGTCCCCATTGCCCCTAATCCCCAGAGGGGGTTCTCAGTTCCCCAGTCCCCAGACCCCATCACTTTTCAAAATATTTCAAACAGGGCATCATCTAATTCGTAACCCAATATTTGCGCCATAGATTTCAGCCGCGATGAACTGGGGATATCTTGTTGTTTGAGCCAATCACTCAAAACAAAAATTTTGTGCATTAAAAAGATTTCCAAAGCTTCGGGATTGTACTGAATACCTTCTTTAGAACTAAATTGATGCGGTACAAGCATGGCAGTATAACGGGCTAATTCCCCAGTTTTCCAATCGAGTAAAAATGGCAACCAGGGATATTTGGCATCCAAACGGACAAACCATAGCCGCAACTCTGGAATTTCTGAAAGTTCGCGGGGATCGCCAGGTTCTAGAGGATAGTCGATATCAAAGCGCAGTTGCTGTTCATAGGAAGCGACTCCTTCTTGCAACAGTTGCTCAATTACCGTTAATGCAGGCGAAAGATCCAGATTGTTAATGGAGTCAGTATTGAGTGCGATCGCGATTATCATTGACTCAGCAGCCACTTTCTTTATGCTCAACAGTAGGATTGAGAATCAAGAGTACCAGCTTTCAGCAATAGATGCTACATATGCTGGCAGCAAAATAGAAGCACATGCTCCCGCATCTTTGTCTATTTCCTAGAACATCACCTGTGTCTACGCCTTTTCGTCGAGTGTTATCGCCATCAACTACAAAACGTTAACGTGATTACAGGGTTAACTTAACATTCATTTGCGTCAGTTCCCTCTAGTAGCGACAACACCCGCCTTTAGGTAGACATTTTTAGTAATTTTAAGTTAAAGTTGTAATGAGTTTGTTTTAGATTAGGGTGTGACAAAAAAATCGCCAACAAGCTACCACAACTATCATCTCAAACTGTAAATTTCGCCGCGATCGCTAGCAAGAACACAGATAGAGGCGAAATGGCGATGTTTAATAAACTTGCAGATAAAAAGAACCAAATAAACATTCAGACGGGCAAATTCTCATCAATAGTTAAAAACTTAACTATGCAAAAATTAGCAATATCTACAAAACCAATTCGTTCCTTAGAAGATGCGCTGGAGCGGTGTCAAATTCTGGGTATGCGTGTTAGTCGCCAGCGTCGCTTTATTCTGGAGCTGTTATGGCAAGTCAATGAACATCTTTCAGCTAGAGAGATTTACGATCGCCTGAACCATCAGGGTAAAGACATTGGTCATACTTCTGTATATCAAAACCTAGAAGCCTTATCCAGTCAAGGTATAATTGAGTGTATTGAACGCTGCGACGGTCGTTTATACGGCAATATCAGTGATTCTCACAGTCATGTTAACTGTCTTGATACCGAGCAAATCCTCGATGTGCATGTAGAACTGCCAGAGGAAGTTATTCGTCTAGTTGAGCAACAAACTGGAGTGCGGATTACTGAATACACTATTAATTTTTATGGCTACCGCAATTCGCCAGAAAAGCCATAACAAAACATTAATAGTCAGTGGTGAATCGTAAATAATAATTGACCCTTCGAGTGACGCTCCTGCGTCGCTAACGCTGCGCTAAGGTCAGTTGTTCATGGGGGAAACCCCCAAGACCACACTGACTCACAACCAACAACTATTCATCACCATAATCACCAGGATTAACACCAAAAACTGTCTCATCCTCAGGCTCATCATCGTATAAGTCTATTGGCGAAATCGGTTCACCTTCTAAACTTTCAATTAAACTCATCTTGGAAGTATTGTTAACCCAAACGTCTGTGTTGACTGTAGCATTATCAATACTTAGGAGAGATTGCTGCGACAGCAAACTTTTCAGGGTTTGGAACTGCTCTAAAGAAAACAAAGCACCATTGAAGGTAGCAATTTCTCTATCAGCCTCAGAGAGTATGGCATCGCATAAGCAGGCGTTGGTAAGATTAGCAGTTTGAAGATTTACTTTGGTGAGATTAGCGCCAGTGAAGTTAGCACCGATGAGGTTAGCATCAGTCAGGTTAGCACCAACGAGATTAGCGCCAGTCAAGTTAGCACCGACGAAGTTAGCACCAGTCAGGTTAGCACCTGCTAAATTTGCTCCCATCAACGCTGCATCTGATAAATTAGTCTGCTCAAGATTTGCCCCAGTTAACGTTACTTGCGACAAAGTGGCTTTTGAGAGGTTGAGTCCAGCTAGTGATTGGGATTGTATTCGCTTTGTGAAAGTAGTATTTGATAAAACTGCTGCTCTACCAATTAGTACCAGCATGGCTTCTGGATAAAACTCTGCCACGCTGGTTGGATCGCCGCAAGGGCAAAACGGAACTTTTATTTCCCGGTAGCAAGCACTAAGTAATAAAAATATATTCACTCCTACATTGGCATTTACCTGCTCAACATTCACAGGGTTTTGCAGCGCGTGCAAATTAGTTAAGGCTTTGTGTGCTATCCCTTCATCCAACCAACGACCTTGACAGTAGTCACGCCAGAAAGACTCAAGACGTTGCAATAAAACTTTCCATTTTTGCTTACGGCGTAACGTTGCGATCGCCAGTTCTTCAATTTCCTGACTGAGAATACCGTAACCGAGTAAATTGTAGAGGTGTTGGGCAACGCTATTGGGTTCGAGGATAAAAGTAAACGTTCCGTAGGTATCTTCTTGGCATTGAGTCAGAGTTTGTAATTGAGCGGCAATAGCTTCAGCACAGAGGTATTTTCCCAATTTGGGGTGCGAGAATTCTGTCTTGAGTGGGGAGTGGGGAGTAGAGAAACTTTTGAAATAGAAAGTTGGTAGAGTATTTGATTCTTCAAGCAAAATAACTTGATGGCGATCGCTGTGCAAAATTTGCAGGGCGATTGTTTGCATTTGCTCAATTAAGTCTTGGGGATGGCGACCAGAAAGCAGATTTGCGATCGCCTCTTGAGTACGATGGATATGAGCCGACCCCGACCGCAGTAGCATTGCCTTAATGCCGTCAGTTAAGGGATAGCCCAATAACCATCGGCTCAAGCGATGGTAAATTTCCCATAGTAAAGGAGAACTAGTATTTTGTTGACTATTAGCGGCTAATTGCAATATCTCATCATCTAGTAGTCCGTCACGGTGTAAAACACCTAACAGATAAAGCATCAGAGGTTGACGGACAAGTACAGAAAGTTCCAATAACTTAGGTTTGCTAGCAAATAACCCTGCTTGTTTTAAGAATGTAAAGAAATTTTGAGCAATGGGTAATGATTGTACTGTTGCCCACTGTTGAAACCATTGCTTTAGCTGTTCTGCCTCCAATGGCTGGATGACAGCTCGTCGTAATTGCAACGGTATCTCTAGGAAAATTTCTTGTAAAGTCGTTGTTCGACTTGTTAACACAATCTTATGTCGCCGCTCAGACTGAAATTTAAGTAACTGCTGAATAAAAATTGCTTTTGCTCTTTTGCCCTGACTAGAGGGGGGTAGTTCATCCAAACCATCGAGTAACAATAGACATTGAGGATGGTCTTGCTCTAGCCAATTACTTAAGTTGATATCAAAATTTCCTGGAAAACCAGAATTCAAGGTTTCTACTAAAGTGCTGCCGTACTTAACATCTCGCAGTCGAATTATAATTGGCATCCAAGTAGGGTAAAGTTCTCGCGCCAACTGTGCTGCCCAGATTTGGCAGAAACTGGTTTTACCACCACCAGGTTCTGACTCAATGACAGCAACAGTTTCTAAATCAGCTAATTGTTGCTGTGCCCATGCCCCTAAATCCATTGGTGAGGCAGTTTTTTTATCTGCCTTGGCACTACTTTCCTCTATTGGTAATCCACTCAGAGGAACATAGATATCCTTGAGGGCAAATGACTCCATCAGCAACGGCGTACTGAGAATTTGCAGCAAACTAGCTCGATGCTTTTGCCGATACAAGTCAATTTTGTCGCCTACCTTCTCAGCAAAAGATATTCCTACCAGTCCAACTTCTGGGTTATCGATATTACTAGCAGCGAAGTTGGTAGGTAATAAATTCCCTACCCGGAAAAATTTTTGTAGTTGAGCTAAAGGTGGAGCATTTTGAGCAATAACTATCAGCACGTGTCCCGTAAGTGCGTGTGCCAAACGCTGCGTTAACAGTTTAGCTTCCAGTTCTTCAGCACCATTGGCAACAAACCAAGCGACAGTAGCATTGTTCATCTGTTGCACTAGTAATGAGTCCGCTACCAAACTAAGTGCTTGTTCGGCTTGAGTATCAGTTAGTTTACCTGGACTGAGAGTTTTCAATAGCCCATGCAATTGAGCATCTGGGAGAATGAGTTTGCCGACTCCCTCTTTAACTATTTTTGGTTGCAAGGGTATCATGGCCCGGTTTAACCAAGGTCTTTGCAGATGTTCTTCCTGGTCTAGAACTTGCCGCAAAGCTTGCAGATAGGCGATTTGAAACGCCAGCCATGTACCTTCGTTGCGTTTTAAGGCTTTTTTTTGGCTGAGACTACGTAATAAACTTTCGGTCAGTGAAGCAATTATAGGAATTTCTTCGCCAACAATACTTAAGGGGAGTTCTAAGACTTCTGCTAGGGTACAGATGTCGAACGGCATAAGGCTTTTGACTTCCATATCCTGAGCAATACGGTAGGCAATACCTGCCAATTGCCCAGATGAGAACCCACTGATTTGATTGATTTCGATATGGCGTTCTGCCAACCAATGCCGAATACTCAAGTTCATTTAATTACATGATAAATACCTGCTTATGGCAATTATCATCCATTTATCAGTTCACGAAAACAGGTAACAATAAGGAAGACTATGCTTAAGAACTGACAAATAAAAATATCCCATTGTAATTGTTGATTGATGACTGCGAACAACTTCAAGCGGGATACTCATGTATTTAAGCTGACTATGAGCGATCGCCCTTTAAAATTATTGTTAATTGACCAAGATCCCATCTTCCGGCTAGGACTACGGGTAGCCTTAGAAGAAAATCCTAATTTACAAGTGCTATCAGAAGCACAAACAGATACTGCGGCTTTGCAGATACTAGCGGAACTCGCCCAGCAAGACCTTAATCAAGTAAATTTGGTGGTTTTGGAATTAGGTAATAGTCGCTCCACTTCCAGCCAGCAGCAAGGTTTACAATTATGTCGGCAACTGAAAGCTTTGTACCCTAAACTACCTATTTTTCTCCTCAGTTCGGTTCAAGAGCCAGGAGTGCTTTTAGCAGCAAAAGCTACAGGTCTAGAAGGCTACTGTCCTAAAGGCACTCCCGTTTCCGAACTAGTGGCTGCTATCGAAGAAGTAGCAGCTGGCGGTTCCCATTGGTCTAGCGAAAGCGGTGCAGGGGAGCAGGGGAGCAGAGGGGCAGGGGAGCAGAGGGAGAATTCAGCACTCAACACTCAGCAAGAAGTTGCAAGGAGGAGCCAGTCTGTTGCGGGGGTTCCCCCCGTTAAAGGAACTGGCGTGGTTTCCCTCCGAGCAAACTTCGGTGACTCAGCACGGGCTAAACACCCCGCTATCGCTAACAGCACTCAGCACTCACCTCTCCCTTTCGCTAAGCTGCGGCAAAATTGGCGTTTGTCAGGAATTAGTCACATTAATGCTGCCCTAGAGTCAGTAACTGTACAATTAAAAATCCCTGGATTACCACTACTAGATCGAGCAGTTCTAGCTGGACAGCGACGAGAACTGTTGGCAGCTCGTTGGCTGCTCAATCGTTTGTTGCTATTACCACAAGAAAGACAACAGGAACAGCAGCAATTCATCGCTTCTAGTCAACAACTTCCTGTAATTCCCCCATTGAGTAGTGTTGTTGACCAGCCAACTGCATCATTTCTACTTAGCCCAAGAGCGCTGCAAGCTGCCTTGTTTTCAACTTGTGTTACTAAACTGCAATTACCTTTACAAAATCTGACAGATGAACCCTTGGAAATTGACATCCTTCGTGAAGAAAAAAAAAGGGAATTACTTTATCTAATTCTGCAAAAACTTGCTCAACAGTTAGATGAACTGCGTATTGCTCAAATCACAATTAATCAATTAGACGATTTAAAACCGACCATATTACTTGATTTATGGCAAGCAACAATTATAGATTTTTTTGGAAAATTTTCTCGTGTGCCTTTAGGCAAGCAGAATATAGAAGTTGTCAAGGTATTGCTGCAAAATCCTGAAGTTGTGCAACAAGAGATTTTAAACAGAATTCCTTTACTTGTTGACTTATTGTCTTATCTACTATTTCAAACAGATTTATATATTGATAATACCTATTATTTATCTGGTAGTACTGAAGCTAAGTCGCAAGCAGAAAATCTACTAGAAAATTTGTTGATTCTAGTAGCGAATGCTGTAATGCAGCCGATACTAAATTATCTAGCAGATGTAGAAGCAATTAAGCAAAATTTTTACAGCCGGAAATTAATTTCTACACGAGACATCGAACGCTTTAGAAACGATTTATCATGGAAATACCGTTTGAATAATTATGCAAAAGAAGCCCAAAGAATTTTTGAAAGTCGCTATGAACTATTTGTATTAGCATCTCGCGGTATTGCCAAAATTTCAATTTATGCTCCCCGGCGTCAGGAATTAGCGCAGCTTTCTGGAATTCCCCTATTAGTAACGCTGATAATTGAATTTCGAGATGCGATCGCCCCGCGTCTGCGATCGTTATTATCTTTTGTAGGAAGTGGTATTGTCTTCGTTCTCACCCAAGTAATTGGTCGGGGTCTGGGTTTAATTGGTCGTGGTATTCTTCAAGGTATTGGCAGTGTATCGTTACAAGAAAAAAACTTCAAACGCAACGATGAACGACCAAAATGATAGCAGGGAGAGTAGAGAATAAATAATAAATAACTATTGACTAATGTGACTAATAGCAATTTTATTGGGCTTGCAGCCTCCTATACATACGCTATCAGTCTACTTATCCTTGGCGAGGGACTACGTAGGCTGTTTGGTGTCAAACCAGAACTGACCCGCAAAGTTATCCATATTGGTGCAGGAATGTGGGTTTTCGGCATACTGCTACTGTTTAAACATTGGGAAATCGGTATTCTGCCCTTTGCTACATTTATCGGACTCAACTATTTGTTCTACCGCTACCGAGTTATAAGCGCAATGGACACTGAAGATAGTTCGCCGGGAACTGTCTATTTTGCTATTTCTGTGACGTTGCTATTCGGGTTACTGTGGCGACCAAACAGCCCGGTAGATAATGCTCCCATAGCCGTGGCTGGGGTAATGGCGATGACTTGGGGAGATGCCTTAGCAGCACTAATTGGCAGGCGTTTTGGGCAGCATAAATACCAAGTGGGAAATTCTGTGCGTTCCTGGGAAGGTTCGGTGGTCATGTTCCTGACCAGTACGGTGGCGATATTCCTAGTGTTGCTATTATTGCCTAGTTCGTTACTCAGCCCCCTATCAGTTTCCATAGGTGCAGGACGGGCGTTTTTAACAGCTTTAGTCAGTGCAACTTTTGCGACTCTAGTGGAGGCTGTCTCACCGCACGGTACGGATAACCTCAGTGTGCCTTTGGTAGCGGCAGGAGTTGCCTGGATAGTAATGCAGGGTTTGTCCTTAGTCATTAGCTACTGACCACTAACCACTAACTCACAAATTCCAATTACGGCGGAAATGGAAAAAGCCTTCGAGAAAGTCTTGTATAGCATTATTGCTTAACCTATGGTTACTCCATTCTTGTGCTGTTTGTTCAAGAATTTCCGAGTAACTGGGATAAACAGCAGATAAATTTGCTAGATGCTTGACTGGAATTTTTTGGGACATAGCAAGAGCAATAAGATTAATTAACTCTCTAGCTTCTGTCCCCAACACAGCAGCTCCTAAAATTTCTCCATTTCTTAGCACAATTAATTTACAAATACCTGTAGTATCGCCTCGTATTTGGGCAAATGTGGCTGATTTATAATACTGCCGCAATACTAAAACCTCATTTCGACTAAATCGGCGTTTTGCCTGTGCTTCTGTCAAACCCACTTGCGCCAATATCGGGTCAGAAAATACCGCCCAAGGAATACACTGATAATTGACTGGGAACCTAGGGAAAAAGAGTGCATTGTTCAAAGCGATTTTGGCTTCGTAATTAGCAACATTACCGAAGTCATAACCACCTATCACATCACCACAAGCGTAAATACGGCGGTTAGTAGTTTGCAATTTATCATTTACAACTAGCCTACGCCGCTGCCATTTCACTCCTACGGCTGCCAAATTTAAAGATTCAATATTAGGCTGCTGTCCTATTGCTACTAAAATTTCATCAGTTTCAATTGCCTTATCTGCTGCCTGAATCCACTTTTTATCTTCGATTCGCATCGCCTGAGTTACTGGGGTTTGCGTAAGCACGCGTACACCATCGACTTCCAACTGTGCTTGAAGCAGTTGGGCTATCTCTGGGTCAATGTACGGCAAAATAGAGCTATGCTTAACTACTAGCGTGACGCTGCAACTCAAGCGTGCTAGAGTTTGAGCTATTTCAATACTTTGGGGCACACCGCCGATAATTACCCAATTTTTCGGTAGTGTCGATTTTTTAAGGGACTGCCAAATATTAGATAAGGTCAGGTAACCAGTAGTTTGCAATCCATTAATCTCCGGAATTGCTGGATGGGAACCACTAGCCAGTAAATAAGTGCGACCACGCAGTAGACGATTATTAACGGTAAATGCCAGATGGGGTGAAGATTGAAATTGACCCTTGCCAAAAATCACATCGACCCCTTGCGCGGCTAGGATAGCAGGAGAATTCTGTTCTTGGATATTTGAGACGATGCCGTGAGTATACTGCATTGTCTCTTGCCATGCTATGGATATTTGGCATTTGTCTGAGGTATTAGCTTGTGTAGCATGAATACCAAAATTAACTGCATCACTTAAACCTTGAGTGAGTTTGCTGATTTCGCTCATAGTCTGGTGATGAATAAACCCATAATTTACTTGGGATTCCACTAAGGCAACCGTAGCGTGTAGTTGGGTTGCAGCTAAGGCAGCGTAGCGTCCGGTAAGACTGCCACCAATAATCACGACATCGTAATCAGTAGTCATTAGTTCAGTTGTCAGTTGTCAGTTGTCAGTTGTCAGTAGCAAATAAAAAACAACTGACAACTGACACAAAACTTAGCATTCAGCAGCGCCACTTGCGACAACGGAGGGAACCTCCGCAACGCAGTGGCTCCTCAGCACTTGTATTAAGCGCTGATTATCAGACTCAGAACGCACAGCAACTCGGAAAAAGCGATCGCCTAGTTCTTTAAAACTAAGGCAATCACGAATTAAAATCTGGTGATGCTGAAGTAATTGTTGCTGCAACTGAGAACTCGACTGTTGTGACTCAACGAGTAAAAAGTTAGCAGCACTTTCTTGAGGCTGCAATCCTGGGATGGCGGCTAAACCCGCAAAGAGTTGGTTTCGTGCAGGTGGTAGCCATTTCCAGGTTTGCTCTTGAAATTCCCGATCCTGGAGTGCAGCAACTGCCGCCGCTGCCGCCAAGGTGTTTACAGGCCAAGGATCGCGCCACAACTGCCATATAGCAAGGCGGTCGGGGTGGGCGATCGCATATCCTAGTCTTAGTCCCGGAAGACTGTAAAATTTCGTCAGCGATCGCAATACTACTAAATTCGCATATTTCTGCACCACCGGAATCAGGCTTTGTTCCTCATCAGGATGCAAAAAGTCCATAAAGGCTTCATCCACCACTAATAAAGCAAACTGCTCCAGGTAAGGCAAAATTGCCTCTCGCGAAAATAGTTTTCCCGTCGGGTTGTGGGGATTATTCAACAATAATCCGCTCTTTTCGGGTTTGGGGAGCAGAGGGGAAGAGGAGCAGAGGGGCAGGGGGGAATTTTCTTCGATTGTTCCCCCTTGTCTCCTTTGTCCTTCTTGTCCCCTTGTTCCCATGTCCTCCTTATCTCCTTGTCCCCTCAAATCTAGGGGAAACTCCAGTACTTTAACGTTGTACGCTGCCAGGGTACGGTAGTAATCGCCAAAGGCTGGAGTGATTAACGTTGTTGCAGCTAATTTTGCTAATTCCTTACCCGCTAAAGTCAGTAATTCTGCTGAGCCGTTTCCAGGCAGAATCCACTCAGGCGGCACTTGATGGAAGTGACTGAGAGCAAGTCTCAGTTCACTGTAATCTGGATCTGGATAGTGCTTAAGATTACCAATTTGGGACTGAATAGCAGCGATCGCGCTGTTAGGCGGTCCCAATGGGCTAATGCTGGCAGAAAAATCCAGAATAGCCTCAGGGGGACAGCCAGCCAGTGCTGCTGCCCAGGCTAAATTTCCCCCATGAGCTGGTTGCTGCATCAAAAGTTTCCCTAAGACAGAACCTAGGATTTTGGGGGTGCTACCCTTTCCCTAAAAAGCTTACCAGCCGAGAAGGCAGGAACCTTAGTCGCTGGAATTTCCATCTTTTCATTGGTCTTGGGGTTACGACCTTCACGGGCTTTACGTTCCCGTGATTCAAAGGAGCCGAATCCTACCAACGTTACTTTATCGCCAGAAGAGACAGCTTCAATAATCGTTTCCAAAGCGGCTGTTAACACTGCATCCGCTTGTTTTTTGGTAACACTAGCCTTTTCAGCTACGGCATCAACCAATTCACCTTTGTTCATGTCAAACTCCTTCAGGTTTACTTGAGATTCTTTACGGATGCATCATGGTACATCCTTACTGAAATCTCTGTTGAGAGAAATACAAAAGTCGTCCTTTGGGAGTACTTATACTCAAAACGGCTGTAAATCCCATCGGCTCGACTTTTCAATGAATCATTCTAAGGTGTTGTAGCCTGAAGTGGATATATGAAACCATTAATTTATATAGATTTCAGGATTTTTTGTAGTTTAGTGGTGATTGTTGCACTCAAAACCACCGCTAAAGTAGGAAAAAATACTTAGTAAATACCCCTATTGCTAGGTTAACAAAGAGCAGAGAACTAGTAAGTCAAAAGATACAAGTCAAAAGTCAAAAGAAGATTTGATAAGTTTTACTTTTATATGAGAGGTTTGATTTCAACGTCTAATTATGAATACTAGCTCTACAAGTGATGTTAAACGACAAGCCCTACTCTTCGAGAACACCTGAAAATGAAATCAATCCCACAAATACCCATTAGACCTCTTGCATAAATCCTTAAAGTGTCATGTTAAGCAAAGCGACACATTGGGTGAGATTCTTCACTACACTACGTTTCGTTCGGAATGACATTCCTAATTTTTTGACTTTTGCAAGAGGTCTATTATTTTGTTGTGTAGCAATTAAAAAAAAGCACCACAAAGCTGTTGAGCTAGTGGCTTGTTTTATAAGTACAACTGTAGTACTAAGTAATAATAAAGCAGGAAAATTGATGTCTTCGCCTGCTTAGCAGCTTATCGTTTGGGTGTGTTCAACCCACGACGCTCAAGGATTTGCCGTACCTCTGGGCTGGGGTTGTAATTATAGCCATAGGAAGAATTTTCAGAATCATCCATAATTTGAGGTGTCAAAAGTACAATCACCTCATTGCGCTGATTGGATCTGTTTGTTTTTCTAAATAGCGAACCAATCAGTGGAAGATCGCCCAAAATAGGTATCTTAGAGACACTTGTGCGGTCTTGGTCTTGAATGATACCTGAAAGAATTAGCGTCTGACCATCTCGTAGGCGAATTAAGCCAGAAGTCAAAGAGCGTTCAGAGACTAAAATGATTTGTCCATTTCCTGTATCAGTTGAACCTGATGGAGCGCTGATAGTGGGAGCAACTGACAGAGAAACGAAACCATTATCATCAATCCGTTCAATTTTCACATTCAAGGTTAAGCCAACTTTTTGTTTCTCAAATGTTTTCTCTGTCCTAGAGCCACCAGAGTTATCAGTTGTTTGGAGGGTTATGTTTCCTACTACTTCTTGTGTTAGGTTGACAAGAGCTTGCTGACCTTCTTGCACAATTAATGTGGGGTCAGTCAAAATCTTGGCATTGCCACTTTGTACCTGAGCTTGCAAGCTGGCAAGAAGACGTTTAGGGAACTGATATAAACTTGGCAAAGATGTAGTAGCTGTGCCAAGAGTACCTTGTGTGACAGTGGTTGTACCATCAGCGTTACGTGTAATAATATTATCAGTCGCTGGAGTGATACTAGAAAAACCTGGCTGTAGTGGGTTTCCAGTAGGTGCCACAGGCCTATAAAAGTTACCACTTCCTGGATTTGCAACTCTAGTGATGTTGCCGTTTGCGTCTACTACTACCGTACCTGGGCTAGTTCCTGCAATAGATACAGTGCTATTCGGGTCAACGAAGGGAGAGCCTGTAATTGGATTCGTAATAGTAGGTGTACTAGTCACACTATTTGCCACTTCAGAGCTAGTCGCAGGTCTAGAACCGCCAAAATTAAAAGATGCAGCACCGCTATCACTGGTAAAGAAGTTATTGCCAATCCCAAAAGAAAAGCTGGTGTTGTAGTCTTGAGTGTTCAACAAATTGACATCAATAATCTTCACGTTGACTGCTACTTGACGACGGCGGATGTCAAGCTGAGTTAGTTGAGCCATTGCAATCTCAATCAGCCTAGGAGGACCAATCAAGGTAACGGAATTGGTGCGCTCGTCTCCTAATGCTTGTAAACCTCTCAGTAATGGTTTTGAGTCTTGAAAGTCAGCTCGCTGAGTTTCCAATCTGGTTTCTGTAGTCGTCTGAGTTTGGGTAATGGGTGCAGCTCCAGTACCTACAGGCACAGCATTAACGCTAGTTACGAGTCGTTCGCGGCTGATAGCACTTTCTGCTCCCAGTCCTACCAAATAGTTCAGGGCGACTCCCACCGTTACCTGATTGAGTCGCAAGCTTCGCATACTCATATCACGAGTCGCATTGGGTAGTTTAGTGCCAACGAAAACCGTACGTCCACTACGGTTGGCTTCTAAACCACTCATTCGCAAGACATAGTTAAACACATCTTGCACTGGCTCATTTTCTATATCTAGGGAAATTGTCTGTCCGTCAGCTGCGGGAGTACCTTGCTGACCTCCTTGCCCTGCTGCTGCGCCTCCTATATAAGCTAGATTTAAATTAGCAGCGCGCGCAAGCAGTGACAAAACTTCACGCACTGGTGCATCTCGCAACACTAAACGGGGAACGCGCTCCTGAGTGCCCAAGTCAATCGTGCTAGGAGAAGCATCGGTAGTGGAAATGGCAATATCTCCTACTGGTGGGGCGACGGCTCTAGGCAAGAAAGGAGGAGCTTGGCTGAGAGGTTGACCTGGTCCGGCTGCCTGGGCAGGCTTGCCGTCAATTGTGACTTCTGGGTTAGGGACGAGAACATTTGGCTTTTGACCAGGTGGGACTGGCGTAGAAGCAGGTGGCGCTGTTGATGTTGGGGGAGTTGGTGCTGAGGCCGTAGTACCTGTTGATGGAGTAAAGCCAAGGGTAATGCCGTTTTGCTGTCGTAACACAGGCTGACTATCAGGCGCATTGTTACTACCAGTTACCATAACCCGAACGCTATTGGCATCAAGCTGAACGATCTCAACAGAGGCAATTCCAGGAGCTGGGTTATCTTGGCGGAAATTATTGCCTTGTGGTAAACGTAGTTGAGTATTAATAATATCTGCAACTAAAGCCTTGCCTCTTTTTGTGGTGAAAACTTGCGGGCGATCGCCTGTGGAAGTTTTCAAAACAACGCTAATTCCACCATTAACTGGATTTAGCTTTACATCATTAATTTGAGTAGTCTGTGCCCACACCGGTTGAGCTGCCAAAAATGTCAAAGCGGCAGCACCCAATATTAAACTATTACCGTGAAGCTGTTTCACAGTTCATTCCTCACCTTATAAGACCTTGTTAATCAACAATTTTTGAGTAGTTGTCACTCAGTGCCGAGTGCTATAGAAGCTTCTGTGGCTACTCTTCGAGAACGCCTAAAGGCGAACCCGCAGGGTGGAGCCACTGCATTGGGGAGCCGCTGCGTTGCGCGGGTTTCCAAGGCACTCCGTTGGGGAGGCAGTACGTTGCGGAGGTTCCCTCCGTTGAAGTAACTGCCGTCGGCTTTGCCGACTTGTACCGCTAAAGCGGAACCCGCAGGGTAGCAACGCCAGTTGCTGAGTAGGGAGAGTAGGGAGATGAGGAAGATGAGGTGGACAAGGGGAGAACAAGAAAATAATTCTGCCTTCTGCCTCTCGTCCTTACTTCTTAGGTACTGCTTTAGCAGCAGCAGCTTCCTCTGGGGTAAGTGGCATCAATGCCTGTAGTTGGAAGGATGTAGTAATCTGTGCAGGCCCTATCCGACGCGGATCTGGTGGAGCCAATGTCGATTGATAGTCTTTAACTATTAACAAAGGCTGTAAACGCTCTATATTACGAATAATCGATTGAGTTTGTTCATAATTTCCGACAATTTCAAGATTCACGCTGCTGCGTTTTAGTTGACCGTTGACCAATGGTCCAAAAGAGCTATCAGTAATGATTTCTGCTTGCTGTGAAACTGGTACAAATTTCTGTAGTTTGGCTCTCACTGCATTGACAGTAGTTGGACTATTCCCAGATTCAACTAAACGATTCAGATCCAACAATAAAGTATCTAAGGTTTTCTCATTAGCAAATAAACCTAATACCTGGATTCTTTGTTGCTTTGCTCGATCTAGTTCTTCTTTTACCTTGGCAGCTTGTTTGATAGTGACTCTCTTTTGGTCAAGTTGTCCTTGCAGTTCGCTACTTTTTGCTTGCTGTTGCTGATAGTTTTCCCAAGCTGGCATCACCAGATTTAGCAATATGCAAAAAGCTCCAGCAATTCCTAATACTCCCGCTATAATGCCAATGATTTTGGGTGTAAAAGTAATGCCAAAAAGAGTGAGGTAGCCTGACGCTCCTGAATCTAATTCCCCTGCTTGTTCTGCAAAATTTAAATCATCACTCAACGTCATTTTGTAATGACTCCTATTTGTTGCATACTGCGAATACGAGTCACTAGACCCACTGTGCCTTTTTGCTCTAACTCCCGCATTAACTCAGAAGCTGGAACATCACTCAGACTTGATTGAATAGTGTATCTAACAATTTGAGGTGGTTTGATTGGTACATTAGTAGTTACTCTCCCAGTACTTGGTGGTATTGGTGCGTCTACTAAGTTTGCTGAAATAATTTTACTGTCTGAGGATTTCAAGAACCGAGACTGTTGTAGAGTCAGCAAGAAATCGTTGACATCATTGTATGAGCGAGCCAATCCGTTAATTTGTATTCCCCCAGCAGAATTATTCGGTGGTTTACCTTCTGCTGTTGGAGTGGGTGGAGTTTGCTTAACGTTATCAATTTGTACTGTTGCTGGGATGCGATCGCGAAAATCTTGTAACATAGCTGACCAAGGACGAATCTGGTCAAATACACTGACTAAACTTTGTGTTTCTGCTTTAACTTTGCTCGTATCTTCTCGGATTTTGTTAATGCTTCCTATTTCTGCATCTAACTTTTTGTTCTCCCGATCTAGTTGTGCTATGTTCTGCTCTAATTCACCATTTTTCACTTGCAAAAACCACCAACCAGTTGCCGCCAAACCTGGAAGACACACACTTAAAGCAACTCCTACATAGATGGGTGTTAAATTTCCAACTGGAAGTTTAATTCCTCCACTTTTGTTAGGCTTGTTCTGGTAAATTGGGCGGTCTTTAAGAAAGTTAATATCTAGACTGTACATTCTGCTACACCTCCCTCATGCCTAGACCAAGTACTATCCCCAAACCAGAGCGTCGTACCATGGGGTACTTTTCTGCATCAACTTCCAAGGACAAAGACCCAATTGGATCTATTTGGGTGGTTGGCAAACTCAACCGTTGAGTGAAAAACTCATCTAGTTGTTGCAGTCCGCCTCCTGGCCCAGCTAGAAAAATCTGCGCTACCTCCAAGTTTTCACTTTGATTCAGGTAAAAATCGATGGAACGACGTAGCTCATCTGTCAGTTCCCCTAAAACTCTCAACGCCGCTGCCATCCCAGGATTAATTTCAGTAACCCCAGTTTTTCCACCATCTATGGGAGTTGGAGTAATGACCAGTTCCTGTAACAGTTCCATATCCCGTGAGGTAGGTAAGCTCATTGCCCTTGCTAGAGCTGTTTCCAGTTGATATGTGCCAATAGGTACGGTACGCGAAAATTGCGGTACTCCATTAACGACGATGGCTATTTCTGTACTGTCGAACTCGATATCAACTAGTACTGCTGCTTCTTGTGGTCCAAATTGCCGCAGTTGATCGCGAATTGTCCGAATCAGAGCAAAACTGCTAATCTCTAATACGTCGATTTGCAATCCTGCTTGCTCAAACGTACTAATATATGTATCTGTTATCTCCTTGCGGGTAGCAACCAATAGTACCTGTACTTTTTCAATGCCATCTTCATCTACAAAGTACCCAAGTTTCTGATAATCTACATCAGCTTCTTCACGAGGATAAGGCAAATACAAACCTGCTTCATGGTTTAACACCATCTCCCGCAGTTCTTTATCATCTAACTCAGCTGGCACAGGTATTAGACGTACAATCGAATCTCGTCCTGGTACACCAGTAGCAACACGAGAAACCTTGATTTTACTCTCAGCCAGTCCCTGCTGGATTAATTGCGCCATTGCTGGGGGGTCGGTAATTTGACCATCAGTAACAACGCCTTCTGGAACTGCTACTGATGTTAAGGATTCTAATTTCAAGCCTTGGCGCTGCTTGCGTAGCTGAACTATATTCACCCTTTCTGGTGCTAGTTCAATGCCCACCCCTTTATTAGATTTACCAAACAGACTATTGAAACTTTTCACCACAGTTGTGCCCGCCGGACTGCTAAATTGAAAATTTAAACTGTAGAGAAGCAATGTCTTGTATCTCTACTACTGGTAATTTATTTAGCCTATAATCTCGATAATTCTGCATAAGCTTTTCACTTTGATCAAGCGTAAAAACACTGGGAAAATGATTCAATTGCAAAAATTTAAAAAACTGGCTGCTTGGGCACTAATTGGCTTATTGAGTAGTTGGATGATAAGTTGCGGTTCAGGTCCAAAACCGACAGCAACAACTATTGAGTTTTGGACAATGCAACTCCAACCTCAATTTACTAATTATTTCCAAAGCCTAATTGCGACTTTTGAATCGCAGAATTCAGGTATAAAGGTTAACTGGGTGGATATACCTTGGTCTGCGATGGAGAACAAAATTTTAACAGCTGTCTCAGCAAATACGCCACCTGATGTAGTGAACCTCAACCCAGGTTTTGCTTCCCAACTTGCCGGACGAAATGCCTGGTTGGATTTGGATACAAAAGTCCCAAATGAAGTACGTTCCTCCTATCTACCGAATATCTGGAAAGCAAGTACGCTCAATGGCAAGAGTTTTGGAATTCCCTGGTATCTCACCACAAGGCTAACCATTTATAACACTGATTTATTAAAACAGGCAGGTATCACGAAAGCACCTGCCACCTACGGAGAACTGGCACAAGTAGCGCAACAAATTAAAGATAAGACTGGCAAATACGCCTTTTTTGTTACCTTTGTGCCACAAGATTCCGGTGAAGTGATGGAATCCTTGGTACAAATGGGAGTCACTCTAGTAGATAGCGAGGGAAAAGCAGCTTTTAACTCACCACAAGGTAAAGCAGCGTTTCAGTATTGGGTAGACCTGTACAAAAAAGGACTACTTCCGAAAGAAGCATTGACGCAAGGGCATCGTCACGCGATTGATTTATACCAAGCTGGAGAGACAGCGTTCCTAGCTTCTGGGCCAGAGTTTCTCAAAACAATCGCCAATAATGCACCAAAAATCGCTCAAGCTTCTGCTATAGCACCTCAACTTACAGGTGATACAGGCAAGAAAAACGTTGCTGTGATGAACATAGTTGTCCCTCGTGAAACCAAGCAACCAGATGCAGCTGTTAAATTTGCTCTATTTGTCACTAATGATGAAAATCAGCTAGCTTTTGCTAAAGCTGCTAATGTCTTACCATCCACAGTTAAAGCACTGTCTGACACCTATTTCAAAGAAGTTTCAGCTACTGCTTCAACAGTAGAAAAGGCGCGAGTAATTAGTGCTGCACAACTGCAACAAGCAGAGATATTAACTCCGACCTTGAAAGATTTCAAAAAACTACAAACGGCAGTTTATGAGAATTTGCAGGCAGCAATGTTAGGGCAAAAAACTGTAGATAAAGCTGTAGAAGATGCAGCGCAACAGTGGAACAATAGGTAATGTGTAATTTGTAATTCGTAATTAAAAATAAATAATTATGAATTACGAATTACATTGCTTGCTGGTTCCTAAAAAATGTCCTAATAAATAGAGAGAACCACACAAGACAACAAAATCCTCTGTTGACAAAAAGGCTGATTCTAGCGCTGAAAATAAATCTGGAAAAGCCTCGCAAAGGCTTAATTCTGGGCAAATATCGGCAGCTAGCTTTGCCAATTCAACTGGATTGGCTGAACTATGATCTGGTACTGGTACTAAATGCAATCGGTCATTTGGTCGTAGTAAAGCTTTGAAAATATCTGCATGTTCTTTAGTGGAAAGCATTCCCATTACCCAATTTACTGTTTGGGTATTTAGGGTATCTACATAATCTCGTAATACTTGAGCTGCAGCTGGATTATGAGCGCCATCAATTAATAATTGTTGGTTTCTCCACTTAACCCATTGCATACGTCCCGGCCATTTAGTTTTTGCCATACCGTTGATAATAGCTGTTTCAGGAATCTGCCAACCTTGTTTTTGGAGAATTTCTAAAGCAGCTAAAGCTAAGGCTGAATTAGTTAATTGAATTTGTCCTTGTAAAGGCAAAGGATATCTAATTGATTGTGAGTTTTCAATTTTTTGATATTCAGCCCATCCTGTTTGAATTTGACGTGCAGGCTGAGGCATAAAAATTGGGCATTCTAATTCTTGAATGCGCGATCGCACAACTTTTTGGGCATCTAGTGGTAATGGCCCAACTACAGCAGGACATCCGGGTTTAAGAATACCAGCTTTTTCTCTGGCAATATCAGCAACAGTAGGGCCAAGTTGTTGCCAGTGTTCGCGGCTGATGGAAGTAATAATACTAACTAAAGGCTGCGAACAGACATTGGTAGCATCCAAGCGCCCTCCCAGTCCAACTTCTACCACCGCCACATCAACTTGCTGTTGGGCAAAATACAACCAAGCAGCTGCGGTAATTACTTCAAATTGAGTTGGATACTCGTCATCAGAGCTTATAGCCGCTTGGACTTGTTGGAACAATTCACTCAATTCCTCTAAGGAAATTGGCTGTTCATTGAAACAAATCCGTTCTGTCCAGTCAACTAAATGAGGAGAAGTATAGCGTCCTGTGCGATAACCAGCTTCGGTAAGTACTGAGGAAAGATAGGCACAGACAGATCCTTTGCCATTAGTACCAGCGACATGAATTACTGGGACTTGGTAATGAGGATTACCGAGATTTGCCAAAAGTTTGACTATGCGATCGAGTCCCAGATGAACACCAAAGCGTTGAAATGATTGTAGTAAAGAATCGATATCCACAAAAGGATGATTGGGGATTGGGGAACTCGTAGGGGTAATGGGGACTGGGAATTCTTTTTTACTATCCCACGCCGTGTGCAACTTTCTCTCAAACTTAACCCCTAACCCTTTCCCTGCTAGGAAAGGGGATACAAGAATCAAAGCCTCTCTCCTTTCAGGGGAGCCAGTTGCGTGGTAAGGCAGCGTGGTCTTGGGGGTTTCCCCCATGAGCGACTGCCGTTAGCGAGTCTTCTCTCAAGGGGAGACGCTAAGAGCGATAGCGCAGCGAAGCGCGAGTCTTCTCCCAAGGGGAGACGCTACGCGAACGAGCGTCACGAGCGTCAAGGCTCTGCCGACTTGAGGAACTGGCGTGGGGTTAGGGACTTCCAGAAATTAAATTATTCAATTGTAAGAGCGAAGACGATTGTGAGATTCTTCCTCCCCTGCTCCCTCTGCTCCCCCTGCTTCACGGCAGTTGCTACAACGCTCTTAACCCGCGCAACGCACTGCCTCCCCTGCTCACCAAAGCGATGGGATATTTTTTTAGTTGGAAGTCCCTTACCCCGTTGTAGCAACTGGCATGAGAGGTTTGGAGAGGGGTTTCATGAATAAGTCGCACATCGCGTTATCCCCTCTGTCTCATACGCTGTATCAATAAAACCGACTGCTCTGTAAAGATAAACAGTCGGTTAACAAGTGATGATATTAAGTTGAGTTTAGGCTTCTTTGTCCAAAAAGCCTTGAATTTGTCTTAAAGCAGCAGCACCAATATTAAACACAGCCCAGCCGGCAGCAATAGCGACTGGTGCTAAAACGACCACTACGCGGAAATCAATACCATCCATATCTAGAACCCCTCTTCAAAGAAGAAATTAAAGTTTTGTCAACTGTTCTCATTTTTATTTTTAGCTGAAGTGGACAATTTTTCCAGACCTATGTGTAAAGAAATTTAAAGTATTAGTAATTTGTCAGTAGTTATTCTCCTTGTCCTCAGTCCCCATTGCCCAGTGCCTCATCTCTAACTGGGGCTAACTAAAGCCAATATCAGTACCCTTGCCAGCATGAACCAAAGCTAACTTTTGGTAACGTTCGGCGTGTTCGAGCAGTTCTGCGGCTTCAGCATCTGTAACTTTACGTAACACTTTGCCAGGAATGCCGACTACAAGAGATAAAGAGGGTACATCCTTAGTTACGACTGCGCCAGCACCAATAATGCTACCAGTACCCACTCGGACTCCGTCTAAAATCACCGCGCCAATGCCAATCAAACTGCCACGTTCAATGTAAGCAGAATGTACCACAGCGCGATGCCCTACGGTAACACGATCTTCTAAAATGGTTGGCATACCAGGATCGCCATGTAGAATTGCTCCATCCTGAATATTTGTGCATTCGCCAATATCAATGCGTTCTACATCTCCCCTAACTACGGCTCCATACCAAATGCTTACCCCTGCTGCTATGTTTACTGAACCGATAACAACAGCGTTAGCTGCAACGAAGGCTGCTTGAGAAAAATCGGGAGATGACCAGTAACAAGCAGTAGACACGATAGAATATGAATATGGTACCCAGGAACACTGGAGAAACTCCAACCTTTGAGGCTGGTTGCACAACCAGGATATCATGGTGTCAACCCTCTATATTGAGGAAGAGACTAGTGAAATTTGTTCCCGCCGTTACTTCGTGTCCTTGCTGCGGCGAGCAAGTTACCGAATGGTGGAGCCGAAGTGTAAAATTCCACTCACTGGTGCTGGTGAAGACGAAACTATGTTTGTACGCACTTCATGATGAATCCAGGCTTGCAGTACCCCATATTTGGCCCCGAAATTCAGTGCCCTCACTGTCGCCAGACTATTCCGGCACTGACATTAACAGATACTTATCTATGTCCACGTCATGGCGCGTTTGAAGCTAATCCTAAAACTGGAGAGCTGATTCATCTTCAGTCGGGTCGTCATTGGCGAAGGTGGAATAGTGAATGGTATAGGCAACATACTCATCCCGATGGCATTCGGTTTGAAATTCACGAAGCACTAGATAAGCTTTACACTCAAGGCTACCGAGCAACACGGGTAATCATTGCTATACGCTATCAGGAATTGATGAGTGGTTATTTAGAACGCAGTACACCTTGGCGTTCTGGACAGCCGGAAACTACATCTGCGCGACTGTACGGCTTACCTGTGGAGTTTAGCTCCGACCCTTCAGAAGATCCCTGCTGGGAAGTGATTAATTTTGATTTGGAAAAAGAGCCTGGAGTCCCTGTGCGCTATCCCTATTTCAGATTATTTGAGTAGGTGAAGTAGTTAGAACAGATTTATTTTATAAATCTAAAAGCTTACAAGAGCAGAAGATGTAAACTGCTTGGGTGGCAAGTTATAAGTTCTCGCTCCACGCTACTTTGTATTGAAAAGCCTTACCCCTCTCCTCGTCAGCAAAGAGGGGTAATGTTTTTTTAGGGTCATTGAAATGGGAGTTATATCATGTCCGGTTGAACAGTTGTCATTGCGATCGCTTCGCTCGCAATGATTTTAGGATTGCTACTCTTCTCCTTCGGAGACGCTAGGGCGAACGTTCAACTTCGTTGTACTCGCAATGACACAATATTATTTTGTTCGTTATTCTAATAACTTCTTAAGGCATTCATCATAAAATCTGTTAGTCACCAACCAGTTGACTCTTTTTAAAGCAGATTTGGAGATTAATTCTTAGGAAATATTGCTAGCTCAGTTTCAGGGTCGAAAAAGTGAATTTTATCTTGAGTCAGCGATAACCATATTTGTTCACCAATACTAACCAATCGGTCTGGTGGCACTCGCACTTGTAGATAATTACTTTTATGGGTAGCTTGACCGTGTTCGCCAAGCCTGACGGTAATAAAAGAATCGTTACCGAGGTTCTCTACCAAGTCTACTTGCGCTGGCAGATTTTTGGTAGCAGGCAAACCCAAGCTTAAGTGTTCTGGGCGAATACCTAAAATTAAAGTTTGCCCATCATATTTTTGTAAGGCAGTTCCCCAGGTTTCTGGGAGGGTAAGACGGAATTGAGAATTGGTAATCAATAATGGGGCATGAAATTCTACAGAAATAAAATTCATTGGGGGTGAGCCTATGAATTCTGCGACAAAGCGGTTGGCAGGGCGGTTGTAAAGTTCTAATGGAGAAGCAACTTGCTGAATCTGACCTTGATTCATAATTGCGATCCGATCGCCCATTGTCATTGCTTCTGTTTGGTCGTGGGTGACGTAAATTGTTGTTGTCCCCAACTGACGTTGCAATTTCACAATTTGAGCGCGGGTTTCTGCACGCAATTTAGCATCTAAGTTAGAAAGCGGTTCATCCATCAAAAACACCTGTGGATTGCGTGCAATCGCTCGTCCTAGGGCGACTCGTTGCCTTTGCCCTCCAGAAAGCTGTTTGGGTAAGCGATTCAGCAGTGTTTCAATTTGTAACAACTGGGCAACACTCCGCACCTGTTCATCCACTACTCGTTCTTTGGCAGAAACATAGCGGAGTCCTTTAGGTAACTGTTTTGTCACCCCTACCAAGAGATTTTCAGCCCAGTTCGGGATTCCTGCTCCTCTGCTTCCCGAAGTTTGCTTGGAGGGAAACCACGCCACTTGCTTCAAGCCGGGGAACCCGTCCAACGCAGTGGCTCCTCCTGGCAACTTCTCTTCCTGCTCCCCTGCTGCCTCTGCTCCACCTCGGCGGCGCAGCCCAAAAGCAATATTGTCATACACCGTCATGTGGGGATAGAGGGCGTAATTTTGAAACACCATTGCAATATCACGTTCTTTGGGTGGCAGGTCATTTATCAAGCGATCGCCCAGCCAGATATTACCTCCAGTCATCGCTTCCAAGCCAGCAATTAACCGCAATAGGGTGCTTTTACCACAACCAGAAGGACCCACTAGCACCATAAATTCCCCATCTGCGATCGTGAGGTTAATTCTTCGCAAGACGTTTACGCTTTCTGCACGCTCTGGCTCTACATCACTTGTCTTCCCAAATGTGAGTGGGTTTTGGGCTGGTGAAGCAACAATTTCCCCTCTACGTGGGGGAAAACTTTTATAAACGTTTTCTAAAACAACTTGGGCCACGAGTGTTAATTAATAGTCAATGGTCAGTAGGGGCGCTGCGGCCTTGCGCCCCTACAAGGATCAAAAGTCAAAATCAATAACTCTGGACTGTTGACTTTGCGAAGCGAAAGGTTTAGCGCCCATGATACACGTTTCATGTGAATACGAAAAGTTAAAAAAGCAGCTTTAACTATAAAAAGCAAACTACCCTGGATTCTAGGGCTGTCAGTAGGTATTGTTATGACTACCTATGTACCTAAAAATCTTTCTCAAGACCCAAGTGTTAACCCTGCCCATGACATTGTAGACGTACAAACTACAGATTGTTGCATTGTCGGTGGTGGACCGGCAGGGGCTGTGTTATCACTGCTATTAGCGCGTCAAGGTATTTCTGTGATGCTTTTAGAAGCGCACAAAGACTTCGATCGCGACTTTCGGGGAGATACAATTCATCCATCCGTAATGGAAATTATGGAGGAATTGGGCTTAAGCGATCGCTTGCTACAGTTGCCCCATACTAAGATGCACCGCATTCGGGTTCAAACTCCTCAAGATACCGTGACATTGGCAGATTTTAGCCATCTGAAAACTCGCTACCCTTACATTACAATGCTGCCCCAGGTGAAATTTTTGGAGTTTATTACCCAAGAGGCACAAAAATACCCTCATTTTCGGCTAGTGATGGGTGCAAATGTCCAGGAATTAATCACGGAAAATGGAGTAATTCAAGGTGTCCGTTATCGGGGAGGAGGTGGCTGGCATGAAATCCGAGCGATAATTACAGTTGGTGCAGATGGTCGTCACTCACGATTAAGGCAACTGGGGGACTTTGAATCAATTGACACCTCACCACCAATGGATATCCTCTGGTTTCGTCTACCCAAGAACCCAGAAGACGCTGAGGGAGGCATGGGGCGTTTCACTCCAGGTCATATTTTGGTAATGCTAGATCGTGGTGATGAATGGCAAATTGCCTATGTCATCCCCAAGGGAGGCTATCAAAAACTCCGCGCTGCTGGATTGGAAGAATTAAAAAAATCTGTTGTCGAAGTTGTACCAGAATTAAGCGATGTCTGCCGACAAGACGCTTCGCGCCAACGCATCCAAAATCTACACGATTGGTCGCAGGTAGCCTTTCTCTCAGTGGAATCCAGCCGCGTCAAACGCTGGTATCGTCCCGGACTGTTACTTATCGGGGACGCAGCCCATGTCATGTCTCCTGTTGGTGGAGTAGGCATTAACTACGCAATCCAAGATGCTGTCGTGGCAGCAAATGTTCTCACTAAACCGCTGAAGAACCGACATGTAGATGTTAGCGATTTAGCAAAAGTGCAACGTCAAAGGGAGTTGCCTACACGTATCATTCAAGCATTTCAGACTTTTATTCAAAAGCAGGTGTTTGCCCCAATTCTTAACTCAAATCGCACCTTGCAACCACCTGTTTTTTTGAAGTTGCCCATTTTACGCGACCTACCAGCACGGTTGATTGGCTTGGGTGTGTTTCCAGTTCACGTCAAAACCTAACTTCGAGTATTTTTTCTGGGCATTGGGTGGTACAATTATACTATTCATGCAGAATTCAATGCTCGTTCCTAGTCAGGCGAAAGTGATGAACCGCATCTCAAATGCTGTTCAAGGCGATCGCTTGGCTTTTATGCTAAAACAGACTCAAAATAGAGAGTGCTTGTAGAAAATTATTTCGGCAATATTAAAAAATGCAAACAATTAAACATATCTAGGTATTGATTGACCCTACATATAAAAACTCACCTTTCCCATCAGCACTTTTTCCAGTTAGGAGGATTTAATGAACAGCTGCGTTTTGATGGCGGAAATTGTTCAAGAACCGCAACTACGCTATACATCCGATAATTTGGCAGTTACAGAAATGCTTGTGCAGTTTCCCAATTCCCAGAAGCAAGAAGATCAGCCAGCTACTTTGAAAGTTGTAGGTTGGGGAAATCTGGCCACAGAAATTCAGCAAAACTACCATCAAGGCGATCGCGTCATTTTAGTAGGGCGCTTAGGTATGCATACTGTCGAACGTCAAGAAGGTTTTAAAGAAAAACGTGCTGAATTAACAGTGCAACAAATTCAATCTTTAACAGGTGATTTTCATACTACTTCATCCAGAAATACATCAGTTGCAGAAACTCCGGCGCGGCAATCATCCCCAGGAGTTTCCTCTCCAGTAGCAGCTTCTCAAGATGTGCCCAGTTATGAATCATCTCGTCCAGCAGCTACCCCAACTAAAACCACTGTTGGTGTCGTTCCTCAAGTCACACCCGAACCCATCCCCCAAGCCAGTAATTTTGACTTAGCTACCTATCCAACACCAGTAGAGGAAGAACCAGATCCAGATGATATCCCCTTTTAAGGGTCAGTTCTGCTTTGCAGTTATTGTTGGATAATAAATTAAGTAGGGGCGTACAGCTAAACTGTGCGCCCCTTATGCTATAAATCTTACTTACTCAACCCGCCTAACTTCAAATCCCCGCAATCCTTCTGGTTCTTCGTACTCAATCACAACCTCTTTCACCACAGCCGCAGGTGGTCCGGAGTAACACCAGCGAATCATTTCTTCCACAACTTCCCGTGCCCCTTCAAACACTGCTTCCACACGAGTATCGGGGAGGTTCCGCACCCAACCTGTTAATCCCAACTGGCTAGCTGTATCCACAGTGGCATAGCGATAGCCCACTCCTTGGACTCGGCCAGAAACGAATACATGGGCGCGGATTAGCTTTGGCAGGGGTGTGGAATTCTGCATAGACTGGTCTGTTCTTTACGATTTCCAGTCTACCGAGTTTGTGAGTACACAATCTGTTTTTAACTCTAACTCGCGAAATTAATCGCGATTGCCACCACCTCGCTGATACCTGTACCGACTTTCTTCGTCTTCTTCGTCTTCTTCGTCATCGCGATATCTTGGCTGGCTGTCTTCTTCACCTTCATCATCATCACGATATCTTGGCTGGCTTTCTTCTTCGCCTTCTTCATCATCGCGATATCTTGGCTGGCGATCGTCGCGTCTATCCCAGTCATCATCGCGTCGTTTCTTACCACCACCTATATTTCTAAATAAATCGTCTATTCCCATAATCTTCCTCCTGAGTTGACCAATCTCCTTTTTTGTGGTCACTTTCATAGTTTGTCTAATGCTTGTAGAGGACAAATCTTCCACTAGATGTAGATAAATATAAAATCATCCCTATCTTTAGAAGACTATCAAGGTAGTGATAAAGTGTTGTGTACTGAGCTGTTACCCTTTAAAAATTGCAAATTGACTCAAGTTGACAGTCATCAGGAGCCAGTCCGTTGGTGAGCGACTGCCGTTAGCGAAGCGAAGCGCCAGTCCTCGTCCAAGGGGAATGCCTGCGGTGAGACACTCCGTTGCGGGGGTAACCCCCGTTAAAGGAAGGGTCGTTAGCGCAGTGGCGACCTTAGGAGAAGGGTAGGGCTTCCCGCAGGGTAGCAACTGGCGTTCATAAGTCATCAATTAACGTAGCATCTTAAATCACCGATTGTTGATGACCAATTCACTAAGTTGAATTTTTAATTCTGCATTGCTTATGTCTAATTTGCCACCGCTCAACACAGAAACCATCTGGGCAATTATCAACGATAAAATTGATGATGCCACAGTCAACGAATTGGTATGGTACTATTTAGGCTATCGTTATGACTCTTCATCTGCGAAATGGAACAATAACGAAGTTGCACAAGAATGGCAAGATGAGTACCCACAACCACCAAATTTTATTGATAGTCGACCTGCAACAGTCAAATTAACTCGTTCTGTTCCTCAAGGAAATAAACAACTACTGAAAGAGAAACTAGGCTTTAAAGGTTATAAACTAGGCGAATTTGGGCCTCGGCAGACTCGCAGAGCAACAGTAGCAAACTGGCTGTTAAGTTATTTGCAACAAAATAGCAATCAACTCGAGTAAATTTAGCTAGAAAATATTCGGTAATTCAATCTTTATTGAACGCTGAATATTTTTTTATTTTCGGTTAAAAACACATTTTATCAATTACTTTTATATTTATATCATTTGATAGTAGGCAGATAACTATTCAACCTAATATTCAGAAATCTAATAAAGATAAACAATCTTTTTATATAGTATATATTCTTCCTATAGATAGAGGAAGTGCTTATATAATTATTTCCCTAGACCGATTTGCAAAATGATTAATAATTTAGAAAATAAGCATTATTGAGATAATATATTCCAAACAATATTATGGCAAAACCGATTGAATTTAACCTATTTGCGCCCTATAACAAAGGAGCTGCGCTAATTGGTTCTTTCTCTGATTGGCAAGAAATTCTAATGGAAAAAGGTGAAGATGGTTATTTTCGCACAACTGTTGAACTAGAAGATGGCGACTATGAATATAAATTCCGCGTTCAGTCCAACTCATGGTTTTTAGAACCAGAACAGTGGGTTGATGTCACAGATCCCTATGCAACTAATATCAATGAATTGAGTGGCAAAGATGACGGTATTATAAGGGTAAAAGATGGAGAAAGGATTGTCGATACATACGTTTGGAAAAATGATGACAAACCTTTACCTGCTGACCACGAATTAGTAATTTATGAATTGCATGTCGGCGACTTTTCTGGTGGTGAAGACGATCCATATGCTAGAGGCAAGTATAAACACGTTATTGAGAAATTAGATTATTTGTGTGAATTAGGAATCAATGCTATTGAATTGATGCCAGTCAAAGAATATCCAGGTGATTATAGCTGGGGTTACAACCCCCGCCATTTTTTTGCAACTGAATCTAGTTATGGTTCCACGGCTGGGTTAAAGCAGCTAATTGATGAGTGTCATGGTAAAGGTATTCGCATCATTATTGATGGTATTTATAACCATTCAGAAGCATCTGCACCATTAACCCAAATAGACCATGACTATTGGTATCACCACTCGCCCCGCGACCCTGATAATAGCTGGGGACCTGAGTTTAATTACGAACACTATGATGAAAATTTAGACGTTTTTCCAGCACGAAAATTTATTGGCGATACAATCCGTTACTGGATTGAAAATTTTCATATCGATGGTATTCGCTATGATGCAGCGCGGCAAATAGCTAACTACGATTTCATGCATTGGATTGTTCAGGAAGCTAAAAAAACAGCTGGTACTAAACCTTTTTACAATATTGCAGAACACATCCCTGAAACTACCAGCATCACCAATGTAGACGGTCCAATGGATGGTTGCTGGCACGACAGTTTCTATCACTGTGTTTTAGAACATATTTGCGGTGATACATTTGATTTAGAACGCCTCAAAGATGTAATTGATTGTAAGCGTCAAGGTTTTATGGGTGCTACGAATGTCGTAAATTACCTGACCAACCACGACCACGATCGCGTCATGGTAGAGTTAGGTAAACGTGAGATTTTTGACGAAGAAGCATTTAGGCGGGCTAGGTTGGGAGTAGCTATTCTGATGACAGCTGTGGGTGTACCTTTGGTTTGGATGGGAGAAGAATTTGCAGAGTATAAGCCCAAACAACCTGAATCAGCCAAAATTGATTGGACACTACTAGGTAATGACCTCAACAGTAGCTTGTTTGGTTACTACTCAGGGTTGATTAATCTGCGTAAAAATAATCATGCCCTCTACACAGAAAATATTGATTTTATTCACGAAAATCCAGAAGCTAAGGTGCTAGCCTACAGCCGTTGGAATGATGAAGGTTCTCGCGTTGTTGTGGTGACAAACTTCTCAGAAAACTTCCTAGCTGGCTACCACGTTCCTAACTTTCCTGCTAGTGGCACATGGCACGAATGGACAGCCGATTATGATGTCGAAGCTGGTGACGATGGCATCATAACTGATATAGGGCCATATGAAGCAAAAGTCTTTGTTTGGCAGTAATAAAATACACTAACACTAACTCAGCAGTCTAAATAACACTGCAAAGGGGAAAATACTTTCCCCTTTTTTATTTTGAGAATCAAACAAGCAATTATCAGTATTTATTAACATGCTTGGTTACATTTTAATCAGATTTTTTTCAATTAGTAAACTTTTTTGTCTAAAATTCTATGAATTGATGTTCTCCTTTTCATTTAAAATGTGTTTATGATTTTTCACTCATAAATGAAGTCGCCAAGGACGCAGGAACCGCTCCATGCACAATCAGTTATCTAACACTAACATCAAGAATTCTCACGTATTATTAACTCCTAGCGAAGTCAAATCAAAATTACCTTTAATAAAATCGGCTGAACAAACTGTTTTAAAATTTAGACAGGAAATACAACATATTCTAGATTTTCAGGATCGTAGAAAATTTATAGTAGTTGGGCCCTGTTCAATTCACGATCCAAAAGCAGCACTTGAATATTCAGAAAAACTGAAAATTTTAGCTGAACGAGTACAAGATAAATTGCTCTTAATCATGCGGGTTTACTTTGAAAAACCAAGAACAACAGTAGGATGGAAAGGGTTGATTAACGATCCCGATATGGATGATTCTTTCCATCTGGAAAATGGTATATTAATTGCACGGAGCTTACTATTAAAAATTACAGAATTGGGATTACCTACTGGTACGGAAGCACTTGACCCTATAATCCCTCAATACATCAGTGAACTGGTTACATGGTCTGCTATCGGGGCACGCACAACTGAATCACAAACTCATCGTGAAATGGCAAGTGGACTTTCGATGCCTGTAGGTTTTAAAAACGGCACAGATGGTAATATTCAAGTAGCTTTGAATGCGCTACACTCAGCAAAAAGTCCTCACAATTTTCTGGGAATTAATCAAAAAGGTCAGGTAAGCGTATTTCAAACTAGAGGTAATGCTTACGGTCACGTCATTTTACGCGGCGGTAGTCAGCCCAACTTTGACCCAGTGAATGTCAAATTGGTGGAAGAAAAATTAAAAGAAGCTAATTTACCACCCAGAATTGTGATTGACTGTAGCCACGGCAATACAAATAAAGACTATAAATTACAATCTGCTGTCTTTGAAAATGTGATTCAACAAATAGTAGATGGCAACACATCAATAGTTGGCATGATGTTGGAATCAAATTTGTATGAAGGTAATCAACCAATTACTGGAAAACGAGAGGAATTACAATATGGGGTTTCTGTAACTGACAAATGTATCAGTTGGGAAGAAACAGAAAAGATTATTTTAGCTGCTCACGAAAAAATTAAGTAAAGTCAGGGGTTTGGAGGCAAAGTAGATAAATCCCAGTGTTATCTTCGCCTCTTCTCATGAAAAAAGAGTAAGAAGTCTTTATTTTAAACAGTTAAATTATTCACTGAATTTGTACTTTCTTATTACTCTCTTTACTTGGTTTAGGACAAGTTCCGGGTAAAAAGCATCATACTGATGAATCAAATGCATCCGGAATCTAAAGGCTGCGACTTCTATTTATTTTTGCCAGTACTGATTCGTCGCCAGTACTGGTAGACCTCGTCCTCGATTCAAATCAAAGGTTCAACACATAGTTCAATCCATTCAAAAACACTGTACGCTTCCTGGCAAGGTAATAATTATGCTTGCAAGGTAGAAAAATTTAAATTTTAAGTTACTTAATACTTAGTCGTATCAGGATTTATTTTTATTAATTATTTGAATCGTTCTGTATATTTAGAGGGATAATTTATTTATGTTTGACAGTATCCAATAATATACAAACTATTGTTTCATCACTCATCTCGCTCCACTATTTCGTCTCAACTTACATGTTTTTTGTTGCATTTGCTGGGTAGCTATTTCTTTAGAAATGTAAAGATTTTTCATTTCTGATACCAATATACAGATGTAGCAAGGTTTTCTGGCAAACAGATGGTTAATAGAGCGATGTGAGCAAGAGCTTTGTTGGAGGTGATAGCAATGATAGAAATATTCTTGTTTGCGACTTTTTGCTTTTTTTGGCTGATTGGCTTAACACTGGTGGCAGAAGCTTGGTTCTATGAAGAAGAGCAGGAGTTGTAATTTAGTAACTTTGGCTTGAGGGATTTGGGAGTGTGGAAATGAAGGAGAGTGGGAAGACAAAGTAAAATTTTTACCTTGTCTTTCCGAAGTTCGCCGGAGGGAAACCACGCCACTTGCTACCCTGCGGGTTCTCCGTTCGCGCTAGCGTCTCCGTCGGAGAAGGAGTACAAGCCGGGGAACCCGTCCCGTGCAGTGGCTCCTCCTTGCGACTTCTCTCCTTGTTCCTTTTTTCAGTACCCAATCCCTTTTACTTAGACGTGATATTAAGAGCGCAATTGAGCCACCATCTGAGCAGGATTCCAGTATGCGCGAGTTGTTTGAATCTTGTTAACTGCGTTAATCTCAAAAATCGTGATTCCCTCGAAGGTAACTGATTTGCCACTCTTGCTGAGTCCCCGCATTGTCCACTTAACCGCTGCTTCATTACCAGCAACAAAGATATGTTCAGTTGTCGGTTCTAGTTTCTCAAAGACTGCTTGCAACTGCCCGATAAACTGACGGAATCCCTCATGGATTTTTGTTGGTGGTTCGTTAACTGGATCGTAACTAACGGCATCTTCAGCAAAGTTCTCTACCCAGCCTTCTGCATTCATGGCCGCAATGTTGATAAAGTAGGCATCAATAACTGTTTCAATGGCTTCGTGCGACATAATTAATAACCAATTTATAAATTTGTTGCAATTATTTACAGCTTTTGCAGTACTCCATTGCAGTTTGTAACTATTTTGTGTAACCGCAAGGAATATTCCTTTAGACTGAATTTCAATATGAAAAACATTGGGATAAACGCAAATGCATTCAATAAATTTGTTGTGTCATGAGGCTGTTGTTGCTGTGTCTTTTGTTGCTTGTATTGTCGGTTTGATATTACTCTGGGATCGCAAGCAAGCAAAGAATGATATAGAAGAAACTGAAAAAATTCTGTTTAGAATGAGCTTTTCTTACTGGTTAGTGTATTGTGTTGCTTTTGGCATGGAGAAGATAATATTACCTGACTGGGAAACTCTAGCCATCAGTTTGAAAATAACTACAGCTTTGTCGTATTTCTTAACTTTTTCTTGCGTACTCAGTTTGCCGCTACACAGATTTGCAGTACACCAAGTTGAAGAATAGTTAACAGTCAACTACTTTTCAAATTTTGACTCTGGACTATATAGTTAATTTTTTATGGCGATCGCAATGGCATCTTGAAATTTATCCCGATCCAAAGTGGTCAGGATAAATACCTCTTGTACTGTCTTACCTTGGCGAGCAATAACTTTATAACCGCCGCGAATGGGTACAGATACACGCAGTTGCATTTTCGGACAATGACCTTTCACCCGTCCAATCACCCCAGGCGTGACAGTTTGAATCCCATCCTGCTGACAAAGGCGTTCTAAAATGGGAATGAGACCAGAAAGATGAGTTGAGTGATTCCAGACGAGTCTGCCATCTTTGCGAGCAGCGGTGGAGAGAGAATCTACATTGGGTTTGCCCATGATGATTAAGCTGCTTCTAGAGGAGCCATTGTTAAACCAGCTCGACGCAGCTGTTGGTGATACAGCTCGGCAGGTTCTTGTGGGCCTACCCAAACGATCGCTTGTCCTTCATAATGTACCTGATTAGTCAGATCCCAAGCGCGATCGCTTGTCATCCCCGGAATATACTTAGTCAAACAATCAGCCACGTGTTGAAAAGTATTGAAGTCATCGTTTAAAACGATGACTTTGTAATTCGGATAAGTCTTGCGGGTAACTTGATTAGACCGTTCAGGAGCTACAGTTGGTGCTGTACCCATTCCATAAACAGCTGCTGAAAGTCTTGTAACCATAAAACACTTAACCAACAGAATTTTGCAAAACTACACTACAAATTACTAGTTTAGTCCATAGTCTGGTACTGGGGACGGGGACTGGAGACTGGGGACTGGGTAATAAACTTTTTCTAATACTCATTACCCAATACCCAATCCCAGCGCATAGCGCTTACTTCCAATCTTCCCAGTTTTGGTTAAAAATCGAGGTATCGGGGAAAGCTGTCGGATTACCATTTTGCTCTAACAGACGTTTCAGGGCTTGGAGTTGCGGTTCTTGTTTGGGCAAATCGTCTACCAGTTGATAGGGTGCAACAGCATTTTTCAAGGAGAAAGCGGCAACAGTTCCCGCAGCCGCACCAGCAGACCATTCAAAAGAGTGTACCCGATAGGCAGCGGAGGCAATGTGACTAGTGGCAATGCTTTTGCCTCCTACTAGTAAATTATCGATTTTCTGAGGAATCATCGCCCGCAGGGCAATTTGGAAGGGAAAAGCTTGTCCAGCGCCGCGCCTTTCACCAGGACGTTCTGTGTTACCAGGGGTTTCTGGTGGGCTTTGTACCATGCAAGGATGAAAGTCTATGGCGTAGTGACCAATACCCACAGCGTCGGGGAAGATTGTAGAACGAGTCCGCCGCATTGCTTGGTCTGGTGAGACTTTACCCTCAATTACTGATACTGCCTCTAAACCTGCAAGTGCTGCTCTTAAACGACGATACATATCTGCTGGTAGAGTCTTGCGGTAATACTCATCATTGTAGTTGCGGCGAGAAATGTCAATTTCCCAAATCCCAAAGCCTCCAGCTTGTCCCCAACTGGGTCGTCCAATGACCCGCCGTCCCTCTCGCATGTAAGGATATTTTGATAAGCCATGCACGGTTCCCATCGGGGAATCTAGGCCAGTTAACAAGCGGTTATTAGTTCGTGGCTGCTTCACTCCTTCTCCCAACTGAGAATCTGTAGTCCCAGCTACCAGCCAATAATAATATGAGAGTGCGTTTTCCTCAGCTTTGCGGAGGCTGTCTGTCCGCAGTCCCCCCATCCAGCCCCCAGGTTTTAACTGTCCAGTGGCTTGCAGTTGTGAGCGAGTGTAAACTAAGTTATCCTTAGCGGTTCCAGGGCGATAGTCATTGCCCCAAGTCCAGTTTTGCATGGAGATATCCCCTGGTGTGGGAGTAGTAAAATTGACACCGCCAAATTTCGCAGATTGACCTTTTTGGGGACTCCAAATGCGACGATAGGTGAAAACTAAGTCAAAGTTTGCCAGTCGCGATAATTCATAGCTGAAATATGGGGAGTACTGTAAGTAAAATGGGGGCATTTTTTGCGGTTGCGGTTCCTTGGTTGCCTCCATTGCAAAGGTATAAGTAAAGCCTTGAGTGCAATAAGGATCGTTTGTGGGGCTGGAAGCGGAAGGTTCGAGGTAGGAACGGCCATCGATACCTAATCGGTAGGGAACGTCAGCTAGGGCAATAACTTCTCCAGTTTCGCTGGTATCTACAACGTACCATTTAGGGGCATTGCCTTTAACTTGTTTGGGAACTAAGCGAATAATGCTTTTATTAAACTGAGAAGAGTTTTGGTAGCGATAAGCATCTTCAATAGTTCGAGATAACGGAAAGGTGTTGATGGATGGTGCGCCTTTTATCGGTTGATGTTGAATAGCGATCGCACTATTAATTATTTTGCCATCAGCACTAATTTCTAAGTCTTTAATTACTGTGTTGGGAAACCACTCTAACTTGCCTTTGCCCCGTTTTTCCGCATCTTTGAGCATCTGAGCCAAAATGCTGTGAGCATCGCGGGGGAGAAAGCAGGAGTCGCTTACCCAGCAGTCACCGGGGTTAAGTTTACCGTACTTGCGCTGAATGCGATCGCGTAATTCCAGGTAGCCGCGAGAATAGAATTGCAGAGCTCGCTGAGTTGGTCGTTCATCTAATGCTGATGTCCCCTGAGAAGAAATTTGCCCTCCCAACCAGTCCGTAATTTCCGTGAGGCAAACCCTTCGTCCTGCTAGTAAGCCCTCGTAAGCTGTAGCCACGCCGGAAAGTCCGCCACCCACAACTAAAATTTCGCAATGTATGGTTTTATCTGGGGTTCTTGGTAGTGCGGCGACAATAGCAGCGTCAGGTACAAGGAATGTAGATATTAAGCTAAGACTGATGAGTGATGTCTGGACGGACACTTGGTATCTGCGCTTCATGATTTGAGAACTCTGTCTACTCCTGTGTCAACTTGTAGACGGTAACATCCCGTAAATGTTCATCACAAGCGTCTTTTGGACAGTTTTGGCGGAATATCAGCACAAATATTGGATATAGCCAAGTTTTTTAAATTCTATGACAGGGAACGGCAATCTTAACCAGAAAGAAAACACCTGTTGCGAAGTCAAACGCAAAAATGCACTGTTTTGTTTACTGCCCCTGATAAAATTTCACAATAAAATTCTGTTATAGATTGGAGAGAGGCTCACTGCTTTAAAAACTGACCAATAGAACGAGATGGTTGTTATGAAGAGCAAGAATCAAGTTGTTTTCACCTTCATTTTGAAAGGCGCGATTGTCTTTTCACCCTTGCTGCTGTCTGCTGGCATTACAAGTGGACAAATTAGACCATCCGTCTCAAGAGAGATTACTACTGCTCAGGTAACAACAAACCAGGAGCGAGAAGAATTAGCGCGACTGCGAGCAGAAAAACGTCTTCGAGAACAAGAGCAATTAGGTTTCGATCGCGCCTTTAGTCGTACAACGATTCTACTTAATGTCTGGTTAGTAATCTTAAGCCTATTTCCAATCGCCATCATTGCTTTATTTTGGCTTTTACGACGGGTAGCAATCCGTGAAATTGTTGAAAGAGCGATGGCACAGCTACAGGGATTAGAAAATTTGCAAAACCAGCTAACTCTTGTTAAGCAAGAAGCTGAAAATACTATTCAAGAAGCTAAAAATATCAATCGGCAATTAGAAAAAGAAACTGATATCATACAACAAAATTTCCAAAGGCAGCAAGAAGATTTATCTAGCTTAAAATCTGAAATATTACAAACAAAAGAAAATATTTTATCTGGGTTAGAAACGGACATTAAAAGAGTTCAAAAACATATAGAAGAATTAGAATCGGATTTTATTGTCCAATTATCTGAATTACAATTGGATAATCAACAAAAAAGAGATATTACATTAGATAATTTAGGAAAATTGGAATCTGAGCTTGCCCATCAAATATCTAAATTACACTTAGACACTGAACAACAAAAAAATACTGCCCTGGAGAATATAGAAAAATCTAGAGATGAATTCGTCGCTTTACTTACCAACTTACAGTCTGATACTCAGCAAAGAAAAGATAATATAATTGATAATTTAATAAAGACTCAGTCAGAATTTACATCACAGCTATCAGAATTACGATTGGGTGCTCAACAGCAAAAAGATGTAGCGCTAGAAAATCTCAATCAGCAAATGTCCGAATTGCAATCTGACACTCAGATGCAAAGGGAGAAAATTCTTGAAAGTTTAACACAATTACAGTCAGAATTTGCAGCGCAACTATCAGAATTACGATTGGATGCTCAACAACAGAAAGATATAACCTTGGAATATCTCAAAGAGCAAATATCCGGATCGCAATCTGATACTCAAATGCAAAGGGAGAAAATTCTTGAAAGTTTAACACGATTACAGTCAGAATTTGCAGCGCAACTATCAGAATTACGATTGGATGCTCAACAACAGAAAGATATAACTCTGGAATATCTCAAAGAGCAAATGTCCGGATCGCAATCTGATACTCAGATACAAAAAGATAAAATTATCGAAAGTTTAACAAAATTACAGTCAGAGTTTACATCACAACTATTAGATTTACAACGAGATGCTCAAAAACGAAAAGAGTTAATCATTGAAAATTTAGAAAAATCAGGTTCAGAGTTTGTCTCTCAATTTTCGGAATTACAATCAAATGCTCAACAGCAAAAGATTTTGATTCTAGAAAAGCTAGAAAAATTAGAAGCGGATGTTGTATCTCAACTTTCTGAATTGCAGTTGGATGCTCAACAACGCAAGGATAACATCTTACAAGAATTGATTGAAATTAAACCTGAATCACTTCCTGAAGAGAAACAAGTACAGGAACCCGAATCACAGCCGGAATTGTTAGCAGATGATTATGTCAAGCAAGGAGATGCCCTGTTTTCTCAAAAACGATATAAAGACGCGATCGCAGCTTACAATCAAGCAGTTAAAATCCAACCTGACGAACCTGTTATTTGGTTAAAAACAGGTCTAACTCTCGGCAGATTGAAACGCTACAAAGATGCGATCGCCTGCTACGATAAAGCTATTGAAGTCCAACCTGACTATCACCAAGCTTGGTGCGATCGCGGTGTAGCTTTTGGCAATTTACGACAGCATCAACAGGCTTTTAATTCTTTTGATAAAGCTACGCAAGTCAAACCTGATGATGCAGTTGCCTGGTTGAATCGCGGTCTTTCTTTGGTAGAGTTGGAACAATACGAAGAAGCGATCGCCTCCTTCGATAAATCGCTGCAATATAAACCTGATTCGCCGAAAGCCTGGGATAAACGAGGTTACACTCTGGTAAGATTGGGACGCGATAATGAAGCGATCGCTAGTTTTGATAAAGCGCTGGAAATTAATTCAGACTATGCCAGTGCTTATTACAATAAAGCAGCTTGTTATGCACTGCAAAGAGAACTAAAATTAGCTTTGGAAAGTTTGCAACAGGCGATTCAAATTAATCCCAGATATAAAGAAGAAGCAGCAACTGATATAGATTTTGATGATATTGCAGATGATGAGAGCTTTAGGCAGTTGATTGGAAAGTAAATAGACTTAAGGTTCGATGAATACTGTTTTAACCTCTCTCCTAATCCCTGTGCCTTGTAGGAGCTACTAGTCTGTAAATAAATAGCTTTGATGACATCGCCATAGGTAAACTTTTAAGGGTGCTGGCATTATGTCACGCATTAAAATCTCTACAATTCAACCTGATTATCGCAAAATTTGATTGGCTACAATAACCTTATCTTGCTACTCAGTCATAGACGCTTGACTAGTATTACCTAGTTCATATAGTCATACAACTATACAAGCATTTTTAGTTTATTTACCTACACTTATTGCTGTAAAAAACATGGGTAGCGTCGAGTCACCTGTTGCAGCAAATGTCCAACTCGCTGTGTAGAAGTTGGAAAATAAGCTTGGTTAACCTTCTCGTCTGTTCATCCTTCAGTTTCCGGAATATCTTGGGAGAACTTTTTATGGATGGTTTTAGTTTCTTCCCCGTTAGCAGCAACTGCCGTCATCAGATAGTCGATGAAGTCGTCTGAGAAGGGAATACGCAAGTGGAAAGTACCATCTGATTTGAGTGTGACGGGATTACCAGCAATATTTACGGTTGCACCTGGCTCTGTTGCCCCGTGGATAATTAGCTCAGCATCCGCTACAAACCAGAAATCTCCAGAAGGACGGCTGAAGAGACGGACTATAGTCGATTGGGCTAACTTCACCCAGCGATCGCCATCAGTAACATAGCCGATTTCCGTAATATAATCGCGATCGCTTTTGCCAATAGCTATGTATTGATCGTGTATTGCTAACTCACATGCATACTGCTGTACCAATTGAGGACTCTGATAACTCAGGTCAAGACCTGTCACATCATACAGTCGCAGAGCCAATTGAGAGCCAGCTTTTTGCAGTGCTTGCTTGTCAATATCAGAAATTTGCCACGAGACATAAGCCCATTTGGGAGTCCGGGGCGTGAAGACTACATTGCTCTGGTCTTGTGCATCTAGCAAAGCTATTTGGCTGTGTGTCTGGAGTAAATCCACCGCGTTATCTGTAGGGATAGGACTGAAGACGCGCACAATCGCTGAACGGGCTAGCGTTACCCAGCTGCCATCAGTGACATAGCCGATTTCCGTGATATAGTCGCGATCGCTTGTGGGAATAGCTACGTATTGTTTGTGTATTGCTGCCTCGCATGTATACTGCTGTACCAGTTGGGGACTTTGATAACTGAGGTCAAGGCCTGTCACATCATACATTCGCAGGTTTAATTGGGAGCCAGCATTTTGCAATACTTGTTGGTCAGGCTCGGAAACATGCCACGAAACTTCAGCCCACTCAAAAGTACCGGGTGTGAGGACAACACTGCTCTGGTCTTGTGCATCTAGCAAAGCTGTTTGGCTGTGTGTCTGGAGTAAATCCACCGCGTTATCTGTGGGGATAGGACTGAATACGCGAACAATCGCTGAACGGGCTAGCGTTACCCACCCGCCATCGGTGACATAACCAATTTCCGTGATATAGTCGCGATCGCTTTTGGGAATAGCTACAGAGCGATTGTCTGTTGTTGCCTCGCATACATATTGCTGTATTAAACGAGGATTCTGATAACTCAGGTCGAGGTCAGTCACATCATATAGTAGCAGTGCTAATTGAGAGCCAGCAGATCGCAGCGCTTGCAGGTCAGTCTCAGAAACATGCCATGAGACATCAGCCCACTCAAAAGTGCGGGGCGTGAGGACAATACTGCTCTGTTCATCTGCATCTAGCAAAGCTGTTTCGCTATCTGTGTGGGCAGGATTGAAGACGCGAACAATTGCTGAACTGGCTAGAGTCACCCAGTCGCCAGCAGTAACATAACCGATTTCCGTGATGTAATCGCGATCGCTTTTGGGAATAGCTACAGAGCGATTGTCTGTTGTTGCCTCACAGATATACTGTTGCACCAGTTGGGGATTCTGGTAACTCAGGTCAAGTCCTGTCACATCATATAGTCGCAATGCTAATTGAAAACCAGTTGAGCGCAGTATTTGCTGGTCAGTCTCAGAAACATACCATGAGACATCAGCCCACTCAAAAGTGCGGGGTGTGAGGACAATACTGCTCTGTTCATTGGCATCTAGCAAAGCTGTTTCGCTATCTGTTTGGGCAGGATTGAAGACGCGAACAATTGCTGAACTGGCTAGAGTCACCCAGTCGCCAGTAGTAACATAACCGATTTCCGTGATGTAATCGCGATCGCCTGCGGGAATAGCTATGTAATGTTCGTGTGTTGCTAACTCGCAAACATACTGTTGCACTAGTTGGGGACTCTGGTAACTCAGGTCAAGTCCAGTCACATCATATAGTCGCAGTGCTAATTGAGAGCCTGTTGAGCGTAGTGTTTGCTGGTCAGTCTCAGAAACATGCCACGAGACATCAGCCCATTCAAAAGTACGGGGTGTGAGGACAATACTGCTCTGGTCATCTGCATCTAGCCAGTTAAAAGCTGTTTCGTCTTCAGTGGGTATGTTTTCATTGGTATAAGCTGGCGCTTGCACCTCTGATTGAGTCGTGTCCTGAATGCCATAAACAGTAGCCCACGATCCGATTCCTACTCCTGTTAAGGCTGCACTTTCTACGAAATCTGCTAAACCAGATTGAGTCACATTTTCTGTTTCTTCTGTTGGGTTAGAGATTATTTCATCTTCAGTGGGTTCAGCTTCGTCCGCTACTACATTTAATGTCTCTTCTGGAATATCTGGCAGTACTGGCAGACAAGTTGGCATTTCCGCTTCGGGCCATTCTTCGTCTGATGTTGCTTCACTAAATTCGGTTAAAGCTAGTTCAGGATCTAAATTGAATTCTGTAATATCACTATTTACTTCAAAATCGGTATTCTCTCTAAAATCCGGCCAGATATTTGCTCTTGCTTCCTCTACTCCCCCTGCTTCCCCTGCTCCCTCTACTGGCTGTTCAGGAATTACATCTGAAAATACTGCCGTCGGCCATTCCAAATCAGGTGTTACTTCGTCAGATTCGGTTGAGGGTAGTTCAGCAGGATTCACTTGTATAGTGTTGTCATCAGTCTCTTCATTAGTAGACCAAGTGCTTGCCGCTACTTCTGCCGCTAAGGTTGCATTAGTTGAAGTGATATCCTCTAACCAGTTCGATTCTGCCTGTGGTTGTTCTGTTGTCGGTTCTTCAGCAACTTCAAGATCGCCAACTTCCTCAGCAGATGCTATTGGAATATCGGGCTGGTCAGGACTTATATTTGTGACTTCTGCTGCGGGCGGCTCTACATTAGGCGTATTTTTAGACACATCCAATATTTGTGGATATGAAGTATTTACCACAGCCGCTGGTGCTTCTATATCCCACGGTGACTCGCCAATATCGTAAGGATCGACTACCCCAGAATTACTTAAATTAGTAGTTTCTTCTATTTTTTGATTATTTTCTTTGGCAACTGTAGACCAGATGGCTGCTCCTGCTCCTGCTGCTAAAGCTGCACCTCCAATCAAGGTGGTATTTTCTCCTGTATTTGATAAGGTTGGAGTCGTGCTTTCACTCAAGTTAGAAGTAGTAGGGTGTTCTACTGCCAAATTAGATGGTGTTTGAGGTTGGCTGACGGGGAGAGCAACGCTAGTGTTATCTTGCGGCGTGGGCGATTTGGGAGTTGATGGTGTGTTATCTGCTCTTTGAGTATTGGATGGGCTGCTTCTGAGAAACCACGCTAGCAATCCCACGATCGCAGCTAAAGGTAATAGCAACCACCAAAGTGGTACTTGTCCTCTAGCAATTGGATTATCAGCAGCAGGAGGTACAACAGGTTGCTGTTCAGCATTTGGTGTGGCAGTTGCCGCCAATGTATTCTCTGCATTCGGTGTGGCAGTTGCCGCCGGTGTAGTCTCTGAGTTTGGTGTAGGATTCGCAGCCGTGAATAATGTTTTACCGTTAGCGATCGCATCTGCTTGAGCGGCCCTGGCTTCTTCTATAGCCTTTTTTCCTGGTGACGCTAGCGTAAAGCCAAGGAAACTTGCTATGGCTGGGCTAGGATTTTTCTTGTAAACGTAAACTAACGGCTGTGAAAAGGGATATTTAGGATCGTCTGGCAAAGTTTGATGTAGCGGCAGAACTCGTACATCTGAAAGCTTTGATACTTCATTAGCGACTGCATAGCCGATCCCGTCTTTGCCTAATTGTTTGATAATTTCTGCGGTATTATCTTCTGTTAGTTGGGTTGCGGTAGAGCCTGTGGCGAACTTAGTAGCTCTGAAAACTGGGTAATTGCTCAAGGCTGTACGGATCTCACTCGTTGTCGGGCGATCGATTACCCGAATCTGACCCCCAGCACCTCCCACTTGCGACCAATTTTTAATTCTCCCGCGGAAAATCCTAGCGAATTGTCTATCGGTCAAGCTTCCTTTGAAAGGATTTTCCTTACTAACAATAATCGCAATCTTTTCTCGATACAGGCGGACTTGCTCTAAACCTTGTGCTTTTTCTTCTGGAGTCAAGCCACGACCAATTGCTGCCACATCAATATTCCCATCCTGCACAGCTTTGATTGCTGCATCAGTGCCGTTAGCAGCAACTTCCACCTTCGTGCCAGAGAACTGTTTCTCAAAACTTTGTTTTAGGCTTTGGTTGATTGCCGCCAGTTCATTTGAACCATCAATCCGCACCGTAGTTCCATTCTCCACTGTTTGCGGTAGCGGGAAAGAGGGAGCGTCAGTAGCAGATTGTGCTAGCAGCGGTGCAGACACAAACAGATTTGCTGCCATAGGGGCAGTAGCTAAGGCAAGCAATAATGCCAAATTGACTATTGCACTATCTTTTTTTTCTTGTTGCCACATATGCTCTTTATCAGGTACGGAAAGCCGGCCAGCCTTAAATTTTGTTTATAAAGGAGTAGACGCGCTCATTATACATTCCCTGTCAAGTTTCTTTTAAGTTTCTGTATATACTTATGTGAATTGATAGCGGTTCTTAGTTAGGGAGTCATAAATATCGTCTATGTTGAAACCTGGAGTTTCTAATAATTCAGATGCGTCATTGCGATGTAAGGAAGCAATCTCAGTATCTTGGCAAAAAACTACAGTTCTCAAGGTAGACGAGGTTTAATTCAGAAGCTAGTAAAGTTTGAGTCTTGTTCACATTTATTTATCAAGTTGTGTTTATCAACAAAGAATTCAGCAGAAGGCAGAAGGTAGAAGGCAGGAGGCAGAAGTGAAAAATTATCTGCCTTCTCCCCGCGTCCCCATGTCCCTGCGTCATCATCTCTAGCCGTCTTTTGGAGAACTGGTATAACATCTCCATGCTCTTGTTCTGAATTCTGAGTTCTGACTTCTGGATTCTTCTTGATTTGCACCTTGCCTACTTACACTACCCAGTTGATTCCATAACTTGTGCTTGTGGTCAGATGTCATGTGGCTCAAACCTCCGCTAAAACCAGAATAGAAAGACTTTCAAGATGGTGCTTAACAATGACGACAAATAAACCCCAACCAGAAATAGAGGTGAACCAATCGGATAATTCACTCACAAAAACTTCAGAATTAGAAATCAAGGCTCAACCCTCAGCAACAGATAAACCGTCTGTTTTCGAGTCTTTTGCCCAAACTGTTACCCAAGCTGGCAAAGCATTTGTAGATACAGCTTTTGAAGTAGGAACAGCAGCAACGAAACAAACACATAAATTAATTGAACAAACAACGCATACCACAGGCGAGGTAGTCAATCGCCTTAGCGAAAATTGGCTAATCCGCAAACTATCTGGGGTATTAAATCTGAATTGGCTAATTGGTGCTAGTGATGTTGTTGATTTAAATAAAGCAGAAGCTGCGGTAAACAAGCTAAAGCAACAGTATCCCAATGAAACACCTAGTCAGATTGCCCACCACATCATGGTGGAAAAAGCAACTAAAGCAGGCGGAATTGGATTAGCAACTAGTATTTTGCCAGGAGTAGCGGTGGCATTGTTAGCAATTGATTTAGCAGCGACAACAGAATTGCAGTCAGAAATGCTTTATCAGATTGCCGCTGCCTATGGGCTAGATTTAAAAGACCCTGCCCGTAAGGGTGAAGTTTTAGCAATTTTTGGTCTGGCGTTGGGTGGCGGTCGTCTTTTGAAAGCTGCGGGATTAGGCTTGCTGCGGAATGTGCCTTTTGCTGGTGCTGCGATCGCAGCTAGTTCAAATGCGACGATGATCTATTCTTTGGGGTATGCTGCTTGTCGATTTTATGAAGCCAAGCTGGATGAATCAGTATCGCTGACATCACCACAGACATTAGCAAGTTTACAACAACAGAGTGAAAAGTATCTGGAAACTGCGATCGCCCAACAATCAATCATGGATCAAATTTTAGTTCACGCTATCCTTGCCAGCCATCCAGAGAAGACTTGGGAAGAAATTTTGCCAGAGTTGCAAGCTGCGAACCTCAGTTCCGAGTCACTAGCAGCCATAGCCGAAAACATTAAATCACCCCAGCCTTTAGATACACTGCTGAATCAGTTAAACCGTGATTTTGCCATACCTTTATTGGCGCAGTGTGAGAAAATTGCCCAGCTTGATAGTCAGACAACACCAGTGGAACAAAAGATAATTGAAGCGATCGCCAGTAAATTTAACATCGACCGAAAGTCATGAGTTAGGAGTAGAGGCGCGATTATACTCTTACGAGCGTCTACGCGTCTGTACAGGAGTTAGGAGTCAAAGCTTTTCGGGTAGGGAAAGGTTAGCCAGCACTGGTTCTTTACTGGATGTGCGATCGCCAGGAGTAGAACGAAACCTAGCAAACCAGCACAAGCAGCTTATCGCGGAATCGGCTTCCAACCCATCGACGAAGAATTCGGCTTGGTAAGGTTTAAAAATGCTTAGGGATGAAGGGTATTTGTCAGAAGGCAGAAGGCAGAAATGAAAATTATCTCCCTTGTCTCCCTTGTCCCCCTTGTCCCCCTTGTCTCCCTTGTCTCCCTTGTCTCCCTTGTCTCCCTTGTCTCCCTTGTCCCCGCGTCTTTGCGTCCCCCTACTTCCCCAGTCCCCAATCCCTATTCCTCAGTCTTAAACGCATCAACAGATGCTTGTAATTGCAGTGCAAATTCTACTGCTTGTTGTAGAGAGCCAGACATAATGCTAGACGAATTGACAGTGTGTTTTGACACTTCGGCAATCTGTTTTATCAAAGATGCGATCGCTTGCGAAGTTTCAGCTTGAGATCCCGTGGCTGTAGAAATTGACTGTACTAAATAATTAATCTGGTGGGATGCATCTACGATCTGTTCTAGACTAAGTTTGGTATTTTGAACAAGATTTGCTTTTTCTACTACTTCGGTTGTTCCCAATTTTATGGTTTTGACTACTTCGCTAGTTTCTAATTCGATGGTCTTTAAAATGTGTTGAATTTCTTCTGTAGCTTCGGCAGACTGTACAGCCAATTGACCGATTTGTTCGACTAGCAAAGCAAAGCCCCGGCCTTCATGACCCATCCACGCAGTTTCAATGCCAGCGTCAGCGGCTAACAAGTTAGTTTGCAAAGCGATTTGTTTAATCGACGATGCTACTAGGGAAATAGTTTGAGCAGATTCGCTCAGATGCTTTACTTTGTTAGCTATTTCTGTCACTGTCTGTTGCAAATTCCAGATACTTTCGACAGTGTAATCTATTGCGACCTGGGCTATTTCTGCTTTATTAGAGGCTGTGCCAGCCACTACTTCTGCTTGGCGAGCGGTATCTGCCACCGATTGAATCCAGAGATTCATTTTGTCTACTTCCTGAAGAGTGTAGGTAATCTCTTCAGCCTGTTGGAGTGCATCCTTTGCTAATTGCTGAATCACATCAGAGTTGTCACCCACGGAAACATTTACTTGGTGGGCAGCTTTTTTAACTTGAATGACGATCTGTTGTAGGCTGTCAATGATGGTATTCACAACATCAGCCAAGATACCAATTTCACCATTTGTAATTTGAGAGCGAACAGTTAAATCTCCTTGAGATGCTTGTTCAACATCAGTGAGAAGTTCTAGTAACTGACTTTGAAGGTCTTCTTTACTCCGCTTTAATTCTTCTTCCCCTTGCTTGCGGGAAGTAATTTCAGCCAGTACTCCAATAAAGTTGATGACTTTTCCAAAGGCATCCCGCACTGGAGAAATCGATAGTTCACACCAGAACGAACTGCCATCCTTACGGTAACTTTTGAGTACAACTTGGCATTCACTGGCATTTTGTATGGCGTGGTTTAATTGTTTAACTGTGGCTAGGTCTGTATCGATTCCTTGTAAAAATTTGTAGTTGCGTCCCAGTGCTTCTTCTGCTGAGTAGCCCGTAATTTTTTCAAAGGCAGCATTGCAAAAGACAATCGGATTTTCTAGATGACGCGGGTCAGTAATGAAGATGGCGTTACTAGCTGCGGCAATGGCGCGATCGCGCAACCGCAAAACTTTCTGCGCCTGTTCCAGTTCATGGAGCAAACTCGCTTGTTCTAGGGCGATGCCGACTTGAATTGCCAGTTGTCTAAATAAATCAATTTCATACTTTTGCCAGTTTCGAGGTTGAGAACACTGGTGAACGCACAATAAGCTGACAAGTTGACTGTTATTAATAATCGGTGCAACCAAACTGGCCTTGATTTGAAAACCTTCTAAAATTTCTCTGTGACAATCTGTAAAACCAGCTTTGTAAATGTTATTAGTAGCTCGGACTCGACCATTTTTGTACATTTCAATGTAATTTTCTCGGAAGGGATCGTTGACTGTTTTCCCTAAAGTTTTCATCCAACCTGTTGATACCGATTCGGCGATGATGTTGCCACTCCAGTCAGGATCGAAACGATAGATAATTACCCTATCTGCTTTCAATGCTTGCCGAACTTCGTGGACAGTTGTATTCATCACATCATCCAAATTTAGCGATCGCCGAATTTGCAGGGTAATCTCTGTGAACAGCTGCGAACGCCTGGCTTCAGCTTCTTGTTGTTCTAAAAGCTTTGTTTGGGCAATCAAATGCTGTTCTACCAACGAAGTTAATAATGCGAAACCCAGAATCACCAAGGTGGAAATACCGATGGATACAGCCAACCAAGTTAGCGAATAGTTCGTTCCCCCAGTTGCGGAAATTGCTTTGGGGTTGGTCGGCGTGAATCTAGCCGCAGCCATTCCCGTGTAGTGCATTCCTGCGATCGCCGATCCCATAACTAGCGCACTACCAATCTTGATCCACCAGGCATTTTTGCCAGTCTGCATCCGCAGTTGGAATGCAATCCATAGCGCCACAATCGATGCCCCAATAGCGATCGCCAAAGAAAGCACAAACAGCAATGGGTCATATCGGGTAATTGCTTCCATCCGCATGGCCAACATACCGATGTAGTGCATGGAGGCGATCCCAATACCCATTAATGTGCCGCCAATTAGTAATTGCCAAATGCTCAAGATTGGACGACTGGCAAGAAAAAGTGCGCCCCCAGAAGCTACCACGGCAGGCAGCATAGAGACTAGCACCGTCAACATATCATAGGACATTGGCATCGGCAGACTGAAGGCCAGCATAGCTACAAAGTGCATCGACCAGATACCGATTCCCATAACGATTGCACCACCAATCAACCAAGCGAGTCTTGCCGATGCTTTGGCTGCTGTTACCCGTACTGCCAAATCAAGAGCGGTGTATGAGGCAAGGACTGCGATCGCAATCGAAAGCGCCACAAGGCGCGAGTCATGGGTGCTATTCATAGCCTGGGGATTGGGGATTGGGGACTAGGGATTGGGTAACTCGGATCCCCCTGTGGGGATTAGGGGGATTAGGGGCAATGGGGACTGGGAATTGGCGAACAGAGTAAGAAAAATTACAACTTACTACTGAACCCCGACCACTGATTTCTAACTCCCTAGATAACAACGTTAGATATAGTAGTATATGTATGTATTTTTACTGTAATGCTTGTGGCTGTTATTGAATTTAGTAAATGGAAATTATGGATATTCATTAGTTTTCATTTGATTTTAAAATCTTATTATGCAATATCTCAAAGTCAATAGTCTAGTTAGTTTAACAAATAAGAGCTAAATTTATTTCGCAGAAATATTCGCGTTCGGCTAACATATTTTTAATTGTTGCCCGTAACAGCGCTATACTAATGAGTTTAAAATCGGTTTGATTAGATAGCTGGGCGATATCTTGCTATTTTGAGCTAATTTAGGATGAATTGAACTCTAAGAATTTATCAAAATAATATTGAAAATTTTGATTGAATTTTCTAGTTTGATGATTTTTTCACTTAAAGAGCGTGAAAATTATTGATACTCTTTTTGAAGTTAGAGTAAATCTTTGTACTTTATATGTGCTTCTATAGTTTATCAGAAGACCAATATGTGATATTCTCTTACTGATATACTTGATAACAAGTACGTAGATAATTGTAAATTTATGTAAGATTTAAGTAATAATTAATACTAAAAATATACACTACTAACATTGTAAAAAGTGGTAGTTTGAGCTTGCCGATCGTAAAGATTGCTTCCAGACGAACCTGAGTAAACAAATAATGACATCAACACTTTTGAGCGATCGCTATCGCATTATTAGCGTACTGGGAACTGGTGGATTTTGCGAAACATTTTTAGCCGAAGATACACAGATGCCTTCGGGACGGCGTTGTGTCATTAAGCAACTTAAACCTGTTAATGACAATCCTCAGATTCATCAGGTGGTACAAAGGCGATTTCAAAGAGAAGCTGCCATTCTAGAAGAACTGGGAGGAGCTAATAATCAGATTCCCACCTTATACGCCTACTTTCAAGCATCTGGGCAATTCTATTTAGTACAGGAATGGATTTTTGGACAAACCCTCAGCCAAATAGTCAAACAAAACGGTTGTTTAAGCGAAAGTGAAGTAATCCCAATTTTAATTAGTCTGTTAAAAGTACTGGATTTTGTACATAGCAAAGGCATTATCCACCGCGATATTAAACCAGATAATATTTTACTGCGTTCATCTGATGGCAAACCGATTTTAATTGATTTCGGTGCAGTGCGAGAAACGATGGCAACAGTAGTAAATTATGAAGGCAATGTTACTAGTTCAATTGTCATTGGTACGCCAGGTTTTATGCCAAATGAACAAGCAGCAGGGCGACCAGTTTTTGCCAGTGACTTATATAGTTTGGGACTGACAGCTATTTATTTATTGATGGGAAAACTGCCGCATGAATTGAAAACAGATTCCTACACTGGCGAAAATATTTGGGATCGCGATACCATCAGTCCGAATTTGGCAGCAGTATTAAATAAAGCAATTCGGTTTGATGTTAGGGAGCGCTATACCAGCGCTAAAGCAATGCTAGATGCTTTGCAAAGTATTGCAAATTCAACTGCTCCAAAAGTACCTAGCTTTAACCAATTGTTTGCTTTGACTAATTCTAATATTCGAGAGTCTGCTATTCAAAGCAGAAGACAAAACGCTATTTTTCTTGGCAGTACTTTAGTCTCAGGTGGATTAATCGGTGTATTTGTAATTATTGGTTTGTTATTGGCATCGACTCAAACAAGGTCATATAGAGAATCTGCATCTTCTCTACTGCCAAAACAACAAGCTCCAGAAAACCCTTTTTCACTATCTTCTCCACCTATAGATTCACGTTCTGAAAAAGTCCCAACTTCGGAATCACCAATTACAAATATTGCTAATCTACCTGATTCTTTTCATTTCATCTCAAATTCGTCTTTCCCAAATCTGCAAACTGCTGTTGAGCAAGTTAAGACTTTACAAGCCAAAGGTTATAGACAATCAGGAGTTTTTTGGACACCAGATTATCCCAATCTGTCAGATAAACCTTTATTTATAGTTTATGTGACTACCTATAAAGATCGCCGCAGTTGTATTGATTTCCTTAAAACATATGGGAAAAGCAATCTCAAGGCATATTGCGCCTTTGCTAGTAAAGATTCAAATGCACCAACTGCTCACGTGTATGCTCAGGAAGTAAAGTAATGGTGGTAGTACACGCGCTGCAAGTTCTACTTTCTCGCCAAGTGGGGGTTTTGGCTTCAAGGGTTGATTGGTAAGGCAGCGGTATAAGGCTTGATATCCTTCTTCGGTATACAAATCGCACCGACTAAGTAGAACGGCGTAAATATTTGTAGTTGGGATGAGGCAGGAGGCAGGAGGTGAGGCAGCGCGGTCTTGGGGGTTTCCCCCATGAGCGACTGCCGTTAGCGCAGCGTTAGCGACGCAGGAGCGTCACCCGAAGGGCAGAAGGCAGGAGGGAAGAGAGTTTTAGCCTCGTTTATCTTTCTTAACATGGTTGTGTTTTTTCCCACCGACTTACTTAAACCCGCGAATCATAATAGAAATAAAGTTTCCATTCCCAAATCAAAGCATAATTAAACCCAGTCGCACACCGACAGTCACAGCCTCGGTGCGGGTGGAGACACCGAGTTTCTGAAAAATAGAGGAAAGGTGAAATTTAACTGTATGTTCTGAGATGTGGAGGCGTTTGGCGATCGCTTTATTACCTAACCCAGAACCTAGCATTTCTAAAACCTCTATCTCTCTTGGTGTCAAGGTTTGTACGGGATTGACCGCGATTTTTTCCCGCACAGGCACCAATTGTACAGCATCTGGGTGCAGCACCACCAAACCAAAAGCGATCGCCTCGACAGCAGCGGCAATTTCTAACTCTGTGCTGGTACTAGGCAATATGCCCCGCACACCAGAACGCAATGCCCCCTCCAAGTCGATACTGTCGAGTTCTTCAACAATGACAACCATTCCTAGTGAGTATTGCTTCTCTTGGATGAGCAGCAATTTATCCCATACAGGTAGCAGATTACCGCTCAAATCCAACAACACTACATCTGGTTGTAATTGCTCAACTTCCCTTGCCAGTACATCCAAGTTGGATGCACTTCCCACAACCGTCAGCCGGGGATTGCTAGTTACAACAGCTGATAATCCTGCCCGCACAACAGGGGAAGTAGCAACTACCATCACCCGAATCATCTCGCCTCCACAGCAGTTTTCCCACGCTGTAAAACATCAACAACGAATTGCTGCTTGCCGCGCAGAACTTGGAGTGATATCGATTTGTTAACGTTGCTGTGTAGATACTTTGCTAAGTCATCGGGTTTAGTAAATAATCGTCCCGAAACTCCAACTAGTACATCACCGATTTGCAAACCAGCTGTTTCTGCTGCACTACCAGATAGTACAGACAATATCAACAAGCCTACAATACGTCTGCCTAACAGCACAGGTTGCAGTGTGACTCCCAGTTGTGAACGACTCTTCGCACTTAAAAATTTGTCTACAGTGTTACTAGATATAGCCACAGCCAAACCATTGGTAATCATCGTGTTAATTCCCACAACCCGACCGAGACAATCGGCAAGCGGCCCCCCAGAATTACCTGGATACAGCTTAATATCAGCCATAACTACACGCGGATTATTTGCATAGATAATCCCAGTAGTCACAGCACCACTATCAGCAAATGGATTACCCACAGCTACAACTAATTCACCCACTCGCAGCGTATCAGCATCACCGATGGTTGCAGTGTTGAGATCGGTTGCAGCAATTTTCAAGGCAGCTAAATCCTGCTGTGGATCGAAGTGGGTACGCACAGCTGCGAATACCCGTCCATCTGACAATTCCACAGTTGCTTGTTTACTAGTTGCCACATGGGCATTCGTGATAATTAATCCGTCAGATTGCCAAATAACACCCGAACCGACTCCCAAAGAGCCGCTTTTCACTTTCACAGTACTATGCCGTAGCTTTGCAGCTAACACCGCCAATTCATCAGCTATGTTGGTAGTTGTGCTAGTCATAATTTTGAATTTTGAATTTTGAATTACTCAACAGGTCGTTCGCCAATAACAATTACCAACTCAACTAATGCACCCCCTCGCACAACCTGTACAGGGACAGTTTTGCCAATGCGATCGCTACTATTGAGCAGTGCTAGTACATCGCCTGTATCGCTCACAGAAGTATTATCGAATGTTATTAAAACATCACCGAGCAACACACCAGCCTTGTCCGCGGGGCCGGAAGGTTCAACATTGACGACAATCACCCCAGTAGCAGCAGATAAATTGAGGGCTGTTTTCAAGTTGTTGGGCAAGCGTACGGGTTGCATACCTACACCCAGGTAACCGCGTGAAATGTGTCCTTTTGCTTGCAATTGATTAACCACGCGATTAACTGTAGCCGCAGGGATAGTCAAAGCTGTACCGCGCCGCCCTGATGTATTCATACCTACCACATAACCAGCCGCATCTACGAGTGGGCCGCCTGCAAAGCCAGGGTAAAGGGAGATATCTGGGCGGATGAATTGGTCGATATTACCACCGCTCATACTCCGCCAAGCACCACTAACCACACTCACCGCACCCATTGCCGCCCGCAAGTCGCCTTCGCTACTTCTTGCCAGTCCCAGCACCAGATGACCGACTTTAATCGTGGTAGCATCACCAATTTTCGCTACAGGAATTTCTGCATTTTGTAATTGAAACACAGCTAGATCGGTGCTAGAGTCATGACCTATAAGTGTGGCAGGTAAGGTGTGTCCATCTCCTAAAGTGATAGTGATTTCGTCATAACGCTGAAGCGACTCGTCTGAAGTAACAATAATATCCTTGCGCCAGTGAATACCACTTGGGGAAATACGCGTACCAGCATTAACTGCCACTACAGAACTCCCAGCTTGTTCTACAGTATCAGCTAAACTCTGAGACAAAGCTAGTAATGAAGACATAAAATTCCTCTGCAAACGTTTCTAGATGCTCATATCGTGTCGTTTTAGATGTACAGATGACATCAGAAAAATGGAGAGAATTGACCCTAGAAAAATGGCTAGTACGCAGAGATAAGGGAGGCATAGGGTAGGGTGCATCCCAGTTTTTATTTTTCAATGAGATAATAACTGTCATTGCGAGAAGGAACGACGAAGCAATCGCATGGAGTAGCTCTTAGTTGAAGATTTTGCGATTGCTTCGCTTCACTTTGTTTCGCTCGCAATGACATGCAAAAAAGTGGGATGCTCCCCACAGGGTAATAGTAGGAGATAAACTATTCTGTTAATCTAGTCAGATGATTGTTGTTGCCTCACTAGACATTTCTGAGCCAGAGAATTAATTACACTTATTATTTTCTTATTCACTGTTCCCTGGCTTCACCAAGTAAGTGAGTTTTGTCCAATTATTTAATACTTTACAAATTTATTCTAAAACTTAATTTTGCATGAAAAATTAAGTTTTGATGTTCAATAAAACTTCCTAATGGGAATTATTAATTATTATAGTCTTTGAGACCAATTGTCGAGATGAGGTCAGTATAAATGATGGGTCTGGATTTAGCACTTGTGATAGAAGGATACCAAGTTGTTGAGCAACTATACTTTAGTTCTAGAACTGTTGTCTATCGAGGCATTCGCAATCTAGACCAGCAACCTGTAATCATCAAATACCTGAACCGCGATTACCCAAGCTTTAGCGAACTGTTGCAGTTCCGAAATCAGTACGCGATCGCCAAAAATCTTGACTTACCAGGTGTGGTTCAACCATACAGTTTGGAAACGTATCGCAATAGCTACGCACTAGTGATGGAAGATTTTGGCGGCGTTTCCCTGCAAGAATATACTAAAGCACGTTCGCTAGAACTCGGTGAATTTTTGGCGATCGCTCTTGAACTAGCTGACATTATTAACGGACTTTATCAGCATCAGGTAATCCACAAAGATATCAAGCCAGCCAATATTGTCATTCATCCCGACACCAAACAAATCAAACTCACTGACTTTAGTATTGCTTCTCTACTGCCGAGAGAAACCCAAGAGATTAAAAATCCCCAAGTTTTGGAAGGTACCCTCGCTTACCTTTCCCCCGAACAAACTGGAAGAATGAACCGAGGTATTGACTATCGCAGCGATCTCTATTCGTTAGGAGTGACTTTTTTTGAATTACTTACGGGTCAACTTCCTTTCCAATCTAATGACCCAATGGAGTTGGTTCATTGTCACATTGCCAAACAACCTCCACTGTTAGAAGGTAGAAGGCAGACGGCAGATGGCAGATGGCAGGAGGACAGCAGTTGCTCCACTTGGGGAGACCCCAAGACCGCACTGCCTCTAGAAGGCAGGAGGCAAGAGGCAGAAGAAATACCGCAAGTATTGTACGATATTGTGATGAAACTGATGGCGAAAAATGCTGAAGACCGCTATCAGAGTGCATTAGGATTGAAATTTGATTTACAAAATTGCTTAGAGCAACTCAAGACAACAGGCAAAATTGCAGACTTTCCAATTGCAAGTCAGGATGTATGCGATCGCTTCCTGATTCCAGAAAAACTTTACGGTCGTGAAACCGAAGTTGCAACACTTTTACAAGCCTTTGACCGTATCAGTGCTGGTAGTACAGAAATCATGCTAGTAGCAGGTTTCTCCGGCATCGGCAAAACAGCCGTTGTCAACGAAGTCCACAAGCCGATTGTACGGCAGCGGGGTTATTTCATCAAAGGTAAATTTGACCAGTTTCAGCGCAATATCCCATTTTCTGCGTTTGTGTTGGCATTACGGGACTTAATGGGACAACTGCTCGCTGAAACAGACACCCAACTGGCGCAATGGCAGACGAAAATTCTCTCAGCGTTGGGTGAGAATGGGCAGGTAATGATTGAGGTCATTCCGGAACTCGAACGGATTATTGGCAAACAATTTCCTGCTGTGGAACTTTCTGGTGGTGCTGTTCAAAATCGCTTCAATCTGCTGTTCCAGAAGTTTATTCAGGTACTCACAACCCCAGAGCATCCTCTAGTGATTTTCCTGGACGATTTGCAATGGGCAGATTCTGCATCGCTACAACTAATACAACTGCTGATGAGTGAGACAGAAACTGGCTATCTCCTGCTGATTGGTGCCTACCGAGATAATGAAGTTACCCTTGCCCATCCTCTGATGCTGGCAATCAGCGACATTAGTAAAACAGCAGCGGTTGTTAACACTATTACCCTAAATCCCCTCCAGGCATCCGACCTCAACCATTTGATTGCCGCTACTCTCAGTTGTTCGCCGACACTAGCAACACCATTAACTGAATTGGTATATCGGAAAACTAAGGGTAATCCCTTTTTTGTCACCCAATTTCTCAAGGCATTGTATGAAGATGGCTGGATTACCTTTGATTTTCAAAGAGGGTATTGGCAAGGAGATATTGCTCAAATTCAAGCACTAACACTCACCGATGATGTTGTTGAGTTCATGGTGCGTCAAATCCAGAAATTGCCCGCCACTGCCCAATCTGTTTTAAAACTAGCTGCCTGTATTGGTAACTCTTTTGACTTGGCAACTCTAGCCATTGTTTATGAAAAATCCCTAGCTGATACTGCCGTAGACTTGTGGAAAGCGCTGCAAGAGGGATTGATTTTACCAACCAGTGAGGTTTATAAGTTTTTCCAAAACTCCGGTAATAGCGGTGAATCATGCCAATTACCAATGAGCAGCGAGCAATTGCCTAATTATAAATTTTTACACGATCGCGTCCAACAGGCTGCCTATTCTCTGATCCCTAAGGAGCAAAAACAAGCAACTCACTTGCAAATTGGGCAACTATTGCTGAGTCATACAACCGTTGCCCAGCAGGACGAAAAACTGTTTGAGATTGTCAACCAATTAAATATCGGTAAAAATCTCATCAGCGAACAAACACAGCAGACTGAACTCGCTCAACTCAATCTCAAAGCCGGACACAAAGCCAGAGCCGCTACAGCATATATAGCAGCATTTGAGTATTTCAACACAGGCATTGCTTTGTTGCCACCAAAGCCGTGGCAAACACAGTATGAGCTAACCTTGGCACTTTACGAAGCTGCTACTGAGGCTGCTTATTTGAGCGGCAATTTCGAGCAAATGGCACAATTGGCGGTAATTATTTTAGAACACGCTAGCACCTTGTTGGATAAGGTTAAAATCTATGAAATTAAAATCCAAGCAGCTCAAGCCCAACATCAATTTCTGGAAGCAGTGCAGATTGCCTTAGAAATTTTGGAATATCTAGGAATCAGTTTTCCTCAACAACCTAGCGAATCTGATATTGCTCAGGCATGTGCGGCAACCAACTCGATTCTGGCAGGTAGGCAAGCGTTAGATTTAATTGCTTTACCCCAGATGAAGGAGCCGGAAAAGTTAGCTGCTATTCGTATTCTCACTGGTGTCTCTTCTTCTGCTTATGTTGTCGCTCCAACTCTTTTACCATTTCTGATTCTGGAGCAGGTAAATTTATCAGTTCAATATGGCAACACTTCATACTCGGCAAATGGTTATGCCTACTACGGACTGATGCTATGTGGAGTGATGGGAGAAATTGAGCGTGGCTATCAATTTGGACAACTGGCACATTTGTTGCTCGAACAACTGAATGCCAAAGAAACGATCGCTAGAGCCTATGTAGGAGTTCACTGTAGCGTCTGGCATTGGAAACAGCCACTAAGGAACACCTTACCATTTCTCCGCAAAGGCTATCAAAGTGGATTGGAAACGGGAGATTTAGAATCAGCGACTATTTGTGCATTTGTTTACGTCATGCACTCTTGGTTTATCGGCAAAGAACTGGGCGATTTAAGCCAGGAGAGTACTGCCTTCCATGCTCAACTTACTCAACTCAAACAAGAAGGACTTCTCAGCCATCTGACTATTTTTCAGCAAGCGATTTTAAATTTAATCGGCGATGCTGCCCAGGCATGGCAACTAGTTGGGAATGCCTTCGATCAAGAGCAAATGCTACCCAGCATCCAGCGAGCGGGCGATCAAACTGCACTGTGCTATTTCTATATCAGCAGACTTTTACTCTGTTATGCGTTTGCTCAATTCGATTTAGCGGTGGAAGCAGCGATCGCCATTGAAAATTACTTGGGTGGTGCTACAGGATTATTTTTGGTGCCAGTTTTCCACACCTATGACTCTCTAGCACATTTAGCTATTTATTCTGAGGTTTCAGAGGCAGAAAAACAAAGCATTCACCAGCGGGTAATCGCCAACCAAGAAAAGATGAAAAACTGGGCTGGTCATGTCCCAGAAAATCACTTACACAAATATTATTTAGTGGAAGCAGAACGGCAGCGAATTCTCGGCAACAAAGCTGAGGCGATTGAGTATTATGACCTTGCCATTACTTTTGCTCAGAAAAATCACTACCTCAATGAAGAAGCTTTGGCTAACGAACTCGCCGGCCGCTTTTACTTGGGATGGGGCAAAGAGCAACTTGCTCGGGATTATTTGCTGAAAGCCTACTATGCCTATACTCGTTGGGGAGCGAAAGCCAAGGTTGAGGATTTAGAACAACATTATCCCCAATTATTAGCTCCCGTGCTGCAACAAAATAGAACCCAGTTGATGCCTAATGTCACAATCAATCCGGCTGATAATGTCACTTTATCTTACCTAAGTTCTGGCAACTCCACGACTTGTAGCAACACTAGTGTGTCAGTTGCACTCGATTTGACAACACTTTTCAAAGCCTCACAGACACTCTCTAGTGAAATTCATTTCGATCGGCTGCTGGCCACATTGCTGTATGTATTGATTGAAAATGCTGGTGCAGATAAATGTGCATTGCTACTACTCAAAGAGGAAAGGTTGCTGATTGAAGCAATAACAACAGTTGGCAAATCAGCAACAGTCACGCGATCGCTGCCTCTGGAAGATTCGCACGATTTGCCTATTTCATTAATTAACAGTGTTAAACGCACCCTGCAACCTTTAACGATTGACAATGCCATTACCCATGCTTCAGGTATGGCTGATGCCTACATCATCCATCAACAACCCAAGAGTTTGTTTTGCACGCCGATTAATTATCAAGGCAAACTATTGGGAATTTTGTATCTAGAAAACAAGCTGACTGCGGGGGTGTTTACAAGCGATCGCATTGAAATCATCAATTTGCTCTGCACCCAAGCGGCGATCGCCTTAGAAAATGCCCGTCTCTTTCAACAAGCTCAGACTTATGCTCAACAATTGGAGCGATCGCTGGCCCAACAAAAGACTTTATTTCATGTTGTCAGCCAGATGCGAGAGTCTTTAGATTTGGATGCGATTTTCTGTGCAGTCACCCAAAATATTCGTCGCATTCTGAATGCAGATCGAGTTGGTATCTATCATTTTAATCTCGAATCGAAGTACCAATACGGCGAATTCATTGCTGAAGATGTCCTACCAGCATTTCCTTCCGCTCTAGCTATTAAAATTCAAGATCATTGCTTTGGTGAGGACTATGCAACTCTGTATAAAAACGGTCGTTTCTGTGCAATAGCTGATATCCAAACCGCTGATGTGCTGGACTGCCATCGAGCGATTTTGCAGCAATTTCAGATCAGAGCATCATTAGTGGTGGCGATTATGCAAGATCGGGATCTTTGGGGTTTGTTGTGCATTCACCAATGCGACCAACCCCGTCACTGGCAATCTTCTGAGATTCAATTTGCCAAGCAAGTTGCTGCTCAAATGGGGGTTGCACTCAAGCAGACGGAGTTGCTGATCGAAACTCGCCAGCAGGCAACCCAGCTAGAACAAACACTCCAGCATCTCCAACAAACCCAACTTCAGTTAGTGCAGAATGAGAAGATGTCAGCACTAGGGAATCTTGTGGCTGGTGTGGCTCACGAAATTAACAATCCCCTGAGTTTCATTATAGGGAACCTGGAGCCAGCCAAAAACTATGTCCGAGATATATTTGGATTAATTAATTTATATCAACAGAAGTTGCCGAATCCCGATCGGGAAATTGAGAAAGAAATTGCAGCAATTGACTTGGACTATCTCCAGGAAGATTTGCCGAAGTTACTAGATTCAATGACACTCGGTATTGACCGAATTCGCAATATCAGCATTAGTTTGCGAACTTTTTCTAGGGCTGACAAAGATTACAAAGTGCCATTTAATATTCATGAAGGCATCGACAGCACGATTCTGATTCTCAAGCACCGATTGAAAGCTAACCAAAACCGTCCGGAAATCGAGGTAGTCAAAGACTACGACCGATTGCCTTTGATAGAGTGTTTTGCCGGACAACTCAATCAAGTGTTCATGAATTTGCTGGCGAATGCGATCGATGCATTAGAGGAGTCAAATCAGGGACGCAGTTTTGCCAACATCCAAGCAAATTCCAATCAAATTAGAATTCAAACTCGTCTGGTAGAAGACGAACAGCATATTTTGATTCGGATTGCGGACAATGGTGTAGGAATGCTGGAAGCAGTGAAGCAACAGATATTTGATTATTTGTTCACCACTAAGCCAGTAGGTCAGGGAACAGGATTAGGGCTAGCGATCGCTCGCCAAATTGTCGTTGAGCGACATGGGGGAACGCTGAAAGTGGATTCTGTTCTAGGACAAGGAACAGAGTTTACAATCGTGCTTCCTGTGTTTTGCCACAAGTAGAACCTCAATGACCAAATAATTACTAATGATATTTTCCTAACAGAGCAATCGCTTTTTATCAAACTTGGATATTTCTGTTACTAACCAAATTATTGAATCAGGAGCGCAAATTTTGTTTGTGGGTATTGGTTGTCCCAAACAAGAATTTTGGATTGCAGAACATAAAGATCGGATTGCAGTAGTGATGTTAGGTGTTGGGGCAGCTTTTGATTTTTATTCTGGTCGTATTAAGCAAGCACCAAGTTGGATGCAAGAAATAGGTTTAGAATGGTTATTTAGACTATTAATGGAACCAAAACGCTTGTGGAAGCACTATTTAAAGCACAATCCTCGTTTTATAGTGTTTTTTCTTAGACAATTATTAGCTCAAAAACCTGTTTGGTAATTTGGCGAAATTGGCTTTTTAGAGACTCAAACTGTTCCTATAAATGTAGGAAACAGCAAACTATATTAGCGTATTGCAGTGGTTAACGTTGTCAGAAATTATTGCTTGCACAACACTTTATATATTTAATATGAATGTATATTTGATGTCTTATCAAATAAGTTCGGTATACTTGCTAATTAGAATGCCCCACGCATTGATAAAACAGCAGGAATAGTTTTTATAAGAATTTTAATGTCTAGCCAAAAGCTATATTGATTAACATATTCAAAGTCATGTTCGATCATGTAGCAAGCGTTATTGTTATGGCGGCGATCGCGAATTTGCCATAAACCTGTGATTCCCGGCTTGACTAAATGTCTGACTTTAGAAAAATTAGGGTATGCTTCAAGCATATGAATCATCAGTGGTCGAGGGCCAACTAAGCTCATTGAGCCTTCTAAAACATTCAAAAGTTGTGGTAACTCGTCAATACTTAGTTGACGTAGGCATCTACCTAAGTTTCCTTGTTCTTGAAAGTGATTAGCTGCTTTTTGGAAATCGGCGATCGCACATCTAAAATTTCTTTCTTTATTTAATTTTTATATAGATATAATTTCATAAGAATTCACGAAATTACAGTTCAAATAATTCTCTCTACTTTCCACTATCTACTTTTGAATTTTTTAATTAACTCCAACAATTGTTGGTAATTATCTGTTTTTCCTTGTTCTAAATTGAAGTTGTCTGCTTTTTGCAAATTTTTAAGCAGATCGCTCCTTGCAAGACTCCTAAGATAGATCCTTTCATCTAATCAAAAGTAGTAGGTACAGCGCCAGATTAATGCTCAGAGATACCACATTTAATTAGATGGTAGGTTATTGAGAATCAGATAATGGATAATTTTACTGTCCTACGAATCCCTATTTATCTAAAAAAATAGCTATTTTCAGCTTTTGCCAAAGCATTGTTTGTTTTTGCAACACAACCTGAAAACAAGTTTCTACCTTAGGAAAGAGGTTCAATTATTTCAAGTCTAGGAGAATCTAAATAACTTAATGAATTTACAAAAAATTGTATTTTTCAATATTTATTTACGAAATTGGAAAATACAATTTTTATGAAAATCATTCACAGTAATTTGGAATATACCAGGAACCATGACTATGAAGCGTTTCAATTTATCTAAATCTGTTTGGGCTAGTATTTTTACCATGAGTTTTACTGCTGTTGCTTTAACTGTGCCTGTTTTTGCTCAAACTGGTGGCACTGGCACAACAGGTACTGGTAGCACAGGAACTGGCACAACAGGCACTGGCACAACAGGTACTGGTACTTATGGCACTGGTACTACGGGTACTGGCACAACAGGCACTGGCACAACAGGAACTAGTACTTATGGCACGGGCACTACAGGTACTGACACAACAGGAACTAGTACTTATGGCACGGGCACTACGGGCACAGGTACTACAGGAACTGGTACTACGGGTACTGGCACAACAGGCACTGGTACTTATGGCACGGGCACAGGTACTACAGGAACTGGTACTACGGGTACTGGCACAACAGGCACTGATACCACAGGAACTGGTACTTATGGCACGGGCACAGGTACTACAGGAACTGGTACTACGGGTACTGGCACAACAGGCACAGGCACTACAGGCACTGATACTACAGGAACTGGCACTACGGGTACTGGCACAACAGGAACTGGCACAATAGACACTGATACCACAGGAACTGGTACTACAGGCACTGACGCGACTACAAGTGACCCCTCTTATCGAGGAACTAGCGAAGTGAGAAGCGATCGCAGTTTTGATTGGGGTTGGCTAGGTTTGCTAGGTTTACTAGGTTTAGCAGGTCTGGCTCGTAAGCGCGAAGAACCCAAAGCTTATCGCAATCCTAATGAAGTGACAAGTTCTAGATCTAGATACTAGATATTAGAATACCAAAGTTTTTTGATTAGCCTATTTATTTGCGCCGATCTACTTATCAAAGACTTATTGAAGCTTTTTAATTAACTCCAAAAGTTGTTGGTAATCATCTGTTTTGCCTTGTTCTAGATTGAGGTTGGCTGCTTTTTGTAAATCAGCGATCGCTCCTTTTTTATCTCCCAACTGAAAGCGAGTAATTCCGCGAACTGTGTAGGTTGGGGCAGAGTTAGGATTAATTTTCAAGGCTTGGTTATAATCAGCGATCGCACCTTGCTTATCTCCCAAGTCAGACTTAGCTACGCCGCGACCAGTGTAAGCTGTAGCCAGTTTGGGATTAATTCGCAAAGCTTGGTTATAGTCGCTAATTGCTCCTTGCTGATCTTTCAATTGATAGCGGGCAAGACCCCGACCAGCATAGGCTTCGGCATAGTTGGGATTAATTTTTATGGCTTGGTTGAAATCTGCGATCGCCCCTTGGTTGTCATCCAGGTTATTCCGAGCAATTCCTCGGTTGTTGTAGGCTAAGGCATATTTGGGATTAAACCGCAAGGCTTGACTGTAATCTGCAAGTGCGCCTTTCTTATCGCCCAAGTTATAGCGGGCAAGACCTCGGTTATTGTAGCCATCGACATCACTGGAGTCAAGCTTGAGGACTTGGTTAAAATCAACAATTGCTCCCTGGTTATCTCCTAACAAATAGCGGGCAAGACCTCGGTTATTGTAAGCTTTGAGATAGTTGGGATTGAGCTTAATAGCTTGGGTATAGTCTGCGATCGCTCCTTGAAAGTCTCCTTTATCGTACTTATCCCCAGCTTGAATATAGTAGTTGTCAGCTTTTGGTACTGCGGCTGTCGAAGTGCTGGGAGGACTAACGCCCATATCTACCCCAACTTGGGCTGATAGTCGCAAAAAGGTATTAATGGGAATGCCCAAATTAAAACCTGATTTGACATAAGCAACTGTGGGATTAATAGTAGAAGTTTCGATGTCTGCTTCGTCTGCTCTACCATGAACTCCTACCAGTTCGCCTTTTTCATTCAACACCGGGCCGCCGCTCATCCCTGGTAACGTATTGTTAGTGTAGACCAAGGCATAACCATCACGCAGAGGTTTTGAGGCATTAGCAGTAATCCGTCCATCGGTAAAATTGTAAATCGTGTTGGAAATTGCTGCCGTCGCTTGGGGAAAACCTGCGACATAAGTGGTTGTACCTTCTGCGGATTCATTGGAGTTGCCAATCTTAGCAACAGAGTATCTTCGGCGACTGGTAAACTGCACAACGGCTAAGTCTACTTCTGGTAACTTTTTCACCGTACTGGAGATGAGCGGATGACGCTCACCATCTGGGGTGATGATTTGATATTTAGCTTGAGTATCGATTACATGTTTAGCTGTAAGGACAGTGTAAAAGTCGCCCTCTTCCTTAATAATTACCCCAGTTCCAGAGCCATTTTGATTGTCAATCTGCACCGTAATATCTTTAGCAACCTTTGCGACTTCAGCAGAGGAGAGCGCTACAGCAATTTGTGGTTGTACAAAGGCAATAGATACACCTATGATTACTGGTGCTAGTGCATAATAAAATTTCATAATTCAATTTATTAAAAGCTTAGGGATTCTCTGAAGAAAGGCAGGAGTTAGAAGAGACGCGATTAATCGCGTCTGTACAGGAGTTGGGAGTCAGTTGTTATTCTCTTTGTCTCTCTTGTCCACCTTGTCCCCCTCGTCTCCCTCATCTCTACTTAGACCCAGTACAAGAACTATTAAAACTATAGGCTTCTTGCCAACGTCTAACATTTCCTTTGCCTATGGGGAAGACTTTGGTATCACCGTTAGCAAAAGTTAAACGCGCCCGAATTTCTTTCTCTGGTGCGGTTCTGAGCATATTAGCGGCATCGGGACTGATGGCAAATGACGTGTCTGTCATATACCAAGTACTAGAGCGTGTATATTTCGTATTGTTTTCGTATACGGTGTATGTGTATTTTCCGGAAAACCCTCTGGGTTTGGTAGCTTGGCTTTGAGTGAGTTGGAGAATTTGATCTCCAATGCCTAATTCTATGAATTTGGGAACGAGGTCTTCTAAATCGGCTTGACCATCAGGTGGAGCTGATTGGACGATCATTTTGACAAAGCACCCTTCGATTTTGCTGCCCCACAAGGAAACTAATACAAATCTGCCGGGGCGGGGACTATCAAAGGGACTTTTGAATAGACCTCCAGATCGATCTTCTCCGTGGCGATCTAGTACTACTTTCCCTAAAGCGGAATTGACAAGACTATCTTTGATATTGACAACTTCATCAAAAGGTAAACCACTACCAGCCCAACGCATTCCATCAACAGTATCTAGTCGATCTTCATCGATTGAGGTTTCGGCGATCGCACTTCCAACACACAAGTTAAGCAATGCTGGAACCAATAATAAAGCGAAAAGGCTGGATTTTAAAAACTTTTGCAACATTGTATTTACACTCAAAATATAAAAGTTTGATATTTAACAACGTCTGCCAGGACAACCAAATCCGGCAGTTCCCTCTGAACCATCAATTGTGCGCGGTCTTCCGATTAGGGGAACACTAGAAGACGGGTCTGTAAAGCTTTTTGGTGGAACTTGTGTTATTGGCGGATTTTGAGTTGTCACTCCCAAATTGCTGCCTGTTTTGGAAGCAGTAAAGATTTTGATGGGAATTCCAAGATTAAAACCTACCTTTTGACCGTCATTATCTCTTGCGCCCCTGCCATGAATGCCAATTAAATGCCCATTTTCATCCAGTACGGGGCCGCCACTCATGCCCCGATGAGTATTGTTGTTGTAAATTAGGACGTAACCTTCCTGGGGCTGGGAATTTGTACCGACAATCTCTCCTCTGAGAACCAGCACGGTACGGGCTTCGATTCCTTGCACTGGTTCCGGTGCACCAGAGACATAAACGGTTGTGCCTTCGGTCGCTGCATCTGAATTGCCGATGGTAGCAATGTTATATTTTTTACTACTAGTGAACTTTAATACTGCTAAGTCCACTCCTGGCAGTCGCTGAACGAGATTTGATTTAACTTCATATGTGCTGCGATCGCGAGTCTGAACTGTATAGGTTCCTGCTTCATCGACAACATGTCCATTGGTAAGAACGCTGTAAGTGTCACCTTGTTGGTGAATTATCACCCCAGAGCCAAGCTTGGGGCCACTAATTACGACTGTAATTTGTTTCGCAATATTACTGACATCTTGAGCAGTTAATGTGACAGCTATTTCTGGCTGCCCAAATGTGATCGCTATGCCAATAATTACTGATGTTATGCCACGGTCGAGCCTCATTATCTGACCTCTAATCAGCCTAATGTAATACACGAGATTCTTTGGTTTTTACGGATTTTGGCATTAACTGCACTACCTTATCTATGGGCACAGCCCAACTCAGTCCAATAATTATCTGATGTAATCGTTCGGCTACGTTAGAGCCATCCTGAAATACAGAAGGAGCATCCCACAAAGGATAAGCGTGCATTCCATTCACACCCACCACCTCACCCCGATAATTCAAGAGTGGCCCGCCACTCATGCCGTTTTCGATATTATTGGTGTAGCCTAATTGATAGCCCCCCTCCAAAGGTTTGGATAGCACTAACGAAACCTTACCTGTAGTCAAGACCAAGCTTGTTTCCTGAGATTCCTCTTCAGTAGCGGGAAACCCCGCAGCGAACACTTCATCCCCAACTGCTGGACGAGAACCTAGGGCTGCCGCAGTATAGATAGTGCTTGGACTTTGGAATTGCAATAATGCCAAATCATTTTTCCCAAAGTTCCAGTCTTGAGGTAAATCAGCGGTATGAATGCTGCCATCCGGTGTTTGCACGCGATAGGGAGAGTCGCCTGCTTGCAGCACATGAGCGCTGGTTAATACTGTGTAAAATACACCTTGTTTTTGCAGTATAATCCCTGAGCCTAAGAAATCTACTGACAACACTTTGACAGTGATGGACTGAGCCTGGAGGTGAAGTTTTCTTGACTGAGAAATTTTGCAACCAGAGGTTGTGCATGGGGCAGAAACACTAACAACTGGTGCCGATGCCGATAGTATCATTGATAAACTGCCAATCAAGACAATCGGTGCCAATCTATACCAATCCATCTGAGTTTATGGGTAATCCAAGGCTGCGAAAGCATCAGAGGGTATTACCCTAATCTTGAATGGAATCACTACTTGGCTCCTCTGTGGCATTATTTATGTACCGATCGAATTCAACATTCAGCGTGTCGCCACCACCACTTTCATTGAGGACATTTCCAGCCACTAAGCCACGACGATTCAATAGTCTTCGTACAGTATCTTTGGAACTACTGCCACGCTTGAGAGTAAATAACAAATTGTTATCCGTACAAGCAGCGTTGTAACTACTGGCAGCGCACACCACTGGTTCACCTCTGAGCGTCCCAGTTCTGATGTACTTGAGCGTACCGTTATCATAACTCCTTTGAAATCTACGAGATACCTCTTGACAGCGGCGTTCAACTGGCCAATCTCGGGAAAAGTAATCCTGGGAAATCCATTTAATCATCGGCACTTTCCGCCCATCTTGGGTACGAGCAAATGTTATCGGTATGCCCTTGCTCTTTGCACAGAAAAAGGTAGTGCCTCCCGCATAGCTAGGCTGATTGATGGTTGCAGTTGTGGTAAATATAGTCAGAGAAGCTATTGCAACCCCTGTCAATCCTTGACCAGAGAACCTCAATCTCATAGTTAATGCCCAAATTCCTAAAAAATATTGAGTATATTACTGAAACAGCCAAATTTAATTGACGGTCAATACTAAGTATTTGCTCCAGGAAACTGCCATAATAGGTTACATAGATACTGTACTACTAATTGTGTTACTTTGAGGTATGAGCAACTCTTCATGTGAAGGCTGTATGTTACATCTAAGTCAATATAATTTTTCATTTATTGATTGACATTCATCAGATAAAATGTTAAATAAATAACGATAAAACGCTTCAGCATCTCCAAACATAAAGTTTATAAGTATAAAAAGTAACATTTTTTATAGTAGTTGCATAATCTACACAAGATTGGAATAAACTGACTTGTTAATATATTCAATCATTTTTTACAAACTCTGTAGCTGTGAATATTTACTAGTCCATCACAGCGGAATAGGGGACTTTCAAAGAAAAATATCTCTTTGTAATTGTTGTTTGTTGAATGTTAACTGTTAACTGTTCGCAGTTAACAATTTCAAGCTGGATAATTAAGAAAATAGAGGTAAAATAATTAATATTGGTCAGTTTTAAATTGTACGAACAATGAACCAATGGTTTTCAGAAACGCCAGAAAGAGCTTTATTAGAAGCATACAAGGCTGCTCAGACAATTAAAAATATTGAAACAGAACATTTTGGTAACCAAAAAATATCTGCTGAATCAGCAAATTATACCGAAAATGTCATGTCTTATTGGCAAGGATGTCTGGAGCAAAACTTAATTATTATTAAATTGAGGTTAGCAGAATTTCAATTGAGTCGTTCAATACTCAATCTCTCTAATCCAGCTTTGTTAGAAAAACTAAAATTTATTGATGAAGTCATAGATAAGTATACTTTTAGAGATGAGCCAGTTAACAATACTTCAGTTTTGGAAAATGTAGACGTTAACCAGGATAAAGCTAATAAACACTCAGATTCATCTAATCTGACTAAAGTTCAGTCTATTTCTCAAAAAACGGGAGCATTTCCTAGGTCTATTGGCAGAACGATTAATAAAATTAAGTCAGATTTTACTCCCCAGGCGGAAGAACAATTTGTCAAGAATTATCAGATATCGAGAAATCGTACCAGAATTGCTTTAAAATTTTTGCTAACTTTAATTATCGTACCTCTTTTAACGCAGCAGTTATCTAAACAAATTTTGATAAATCCGATAGTAGAACGTGTTAGAGGTCATGCTGAAACTCAAATTTTTATCAATTCGGAAATGGAAGAAAAAGCTCTTGGGGAGTTAAAGAGTTTTCAAGTAAAACTCAGGTTTGAAAGCTTAATTAACCAAGAATCGCCGCTTTCTTTAGATGCAACAGAAGCAAGTTTGAAACAAAAAGCAATTGAAATAGCTGAGGTGTTTCGTCATAAAAGTAGTGAGGCTATTAGCAATGTGTTTGCTGATATACTCTCATTGGTTGCTTTTAGCATAGTAATTGCTAATAGTAAAAGAGAAATTGTAATTGTGAAGTCTTTCATAGATGATACAGTCTATGGTCTGAGTGATAGCGCCAAAGCTTTTTTAATTATTTTATTTACAGATATATTTGTAGGATTCCACTCACCACATGGATGGGAGGTAATTCTCGAAGGGCTGGCAGAACATTTGGGACTTTCAGCAAGTAGAAATGTAATATTTATGTTTATTGCTACATTTCCTGTGATTTTAGATACTATATTTAAATATTGGATATTCCGCTATCTTAGTAGGTTATCTCCTTCAGCACTAGCCACATTAAAAGAAATGGACGAGTGATCGGGAATATTTGCGATCGCAATATCTAGCTAATCACTAGAGGTGCAAAGCTTGGATGATACAATCACAGAACCAACATGCGATCGCTTACTCACGCGTTATTCATCTCAGTCATGTAATCGACACAGCTATTCCCCAATGGCCTGGCGACCCTCCAGTAGAATTTACAACCGTTGCAAAACTGCCAGAGAATGGTTATTACTTGCGGTGTTTTTCTTTAGGAGAACATAGCGCTACTCATATCAATGCTCCTAACAGTTTTCACAGTTTCGGTGTGGGAATTGACCAATACTCTGCTCAATCACTGGTTGTACCTGCAATAGTCATAGATATCCATGAAGCCGCAGCAGTTTATCCTGACTATGCCCTCACTATTGCCGATATTCTGGTCTGGGAAGAAAAATACGGCAAGATTTCTCCTGATAGCTTAGTGCTACTTAATACTGGCTGGCAAGATAAGTGGTTGGATAAAAATGCATTCTTCAACCGAGATGCTCAAGGAATTATGCATTTTCCAGGGTTTGGCAGTGACGCTACCCGTTTCCTACTTCACGAACGGCAAATTGCTGGCATAGGAATTGATACTCATGGTGTAGACCCGGGACAGGATGATAGTTTTACCACTAACCGCCTGGTATTGGAACAACCGCGCATTGTGCTAGAAAATCTTACAAATTTACATCAGTTGCCACCTCAAGGTACTACCTTAGTTATTGGTATTCTTCGGTTGCGGGATGGTTCGGGTTCTCCTGCTGCTGTTTTGGCATTAGTGCCTTGATTTATCAGCCCTTTGGGCAAGGCAGTCCTAATGAAAAAATTTCACCGCCATGCATGAAAAAGGGAGAAGGGAGAAATTCCCCCTACACTCTCTTTCAAGTCAGATGGCAGAAAGCAGAGACAAAGAGGTAGTATTTGTTTTTTGGTGATTCCCAGGATTGAACCAAGAGGCCGACAATCTTGCCTCCTGCCTTTCTTCAAGTATGGCAGTTCTCATTTAGATTGAGCTACAATGCACTCCACTAGGGCAGTGTAGGGTCTACTTAATACTCAGTTAGTAATGTTGCCTTATGAAGCAGCAGTAGTTCTGCACTATCCCTTTTAAGAAATTGGAATTTGATTATGACTTTGCTAACTTGCTGCAATTATATCGATGGTCAATGGTTGAGTGCCGCAGCAGGAACCATCCTAGAAAGCCGCAACCCCGCTTTAGTGCATGAAGTCGTTGCTACCTTTCCCCGTTCCCAAGCTGATGATGTGGATACAGCGGTGGCCGCAGCCCGCAAAGCTTACCACAGTTGGCGAAAAGTTCCTGCCCCAGCGAGGGCAGAGTACGTTTTTCGCGTCGGGGAACTATTACTCCAGCACAAAGAAGAACTTGCCCAGTTAATCAGTCGGGAAATGGGTAAACCCTTGACAGAAGCACGGGGAGATATTCAAGAAGGCATTGACTGCGCTTTTTACAGTGCTGGTGAAGGGCGGCGACTATTCGGGCAAACTACGCCTTCGGAAATGCCCAATAAATTTGCGATGACGGTACGGATGCCTATAGGAGTTTGTGCCTTAATTACTCCTTGGAATTTCCCTGTGGCAATTCCTTGCTGGAAAGCCATGCCAGCTTTAGTCTGTGGTAATACGGTGATTCTCAAACCGGCGGAAGATACCCCAGCCTGTGCGACTAAATTGATTGAAATTTTTGCTGGCGCAGGTTTGCCACCCGGAGTAATTAACTTGGTTCATGGCGTAGGTGAAGAAGTAGGAAAAGCTTTAGTTGAGCATCCCGATGTTGATTTGGTGTCTTTTACTGGTTCTTCCCAAACAGGTGCTTATGTTGGTGCGACTTGCGGACGCACTCACAAGCGTGTCTGTCTAGAGATGGGCGGCAAAAATGCCCAAGTGGTGATGGAAGATGCTGACTTGGAATTAGCACTAGACGGTGCTATTTGGGGAGCTTTTGGTACTACCGGTCAGCGGTGTACGGCTACTAGTCGCTTGATTTTGCATCGCGACATCAAAGAAAAATTTACTACCATGCTCCACGAGCGTACTACTAAGTTACGCTTGGGTGCTGGCAATGACTCTGATACGGATATCGGCCCGATAATCAACGAAAGACAACTCCAACGGGTGAGCCAATATATGGATATTGCCCGTGAGGAAGGAGCAAAGGTATTAATTGGTGGGGAAATTGCCAGTGATGGCTCCCTCAAACATGGTTACTTCTTTCAACCGACCATTTTAGATTGTGTCACTCCCGATATGCGCGTCGCCCGTGAAGAGATATTTGGGCCAGTAGTGGCATTAATTGAGGTTAACTCTTTTGAAGAAGCGATCGCCATCCTCAACGATAGCAAGTATGGTCTTTCTTCCTCAGTGTATACCCGCGATATCAACCGAGCTTTTACTGCCATGCGCGATATCGAGGCAGGTATCACCTACATTAACGGCCCTACTATTGGTGCTGAGGTACACTTGCCCTTTGGTGGTGTTAAACAAACGGGTAACGGACACCGCGAAGCTGGAACTACAGCTTTAGATGTTTTCACAGAATGGAAGAGTGTTTATGTTGACTTTTCAGAAAGTTTGCAACGCGCCCAGATTGACAATCGTGGCTAATACCGGTCACGGTTTGAAAGATTACTAAAATATGAACCTTGACAATTAAATAAAGATTTTTCATGTTAAGTGATGTTATCTGAGCGGGTCATGCGATTGCTAAAATCCTGATTCTGTCGTTGGCCCTCTCAGATAGCTTACTGTGTAAGGTTTTAAAAAGATAAGTAAGATAGAAGAAAACTACACCAACGCTAATCAAAAACGTTCTTTTGATCGACTCTAATAAAGAGTTGATTTGACTACTACCCTAATGGGAACAAGAGGTGTAACGTGACAATTACCCTAAATCACACTATAGTGCCAGCATACGACAAAGAAGCATCGGCACGATTCTTTGCACAAATCTTTGGTCTAAAGGTTGAAGCCCCTGTCGGTCACTTTGCTGCTGTGCATGTCAACGACCAGCTGACATTAGACTTTGCCGACAGAGAAGAATTCGAGTCGCATCATTATGCATTCTATGTCAGTGATGAAGAATTTGATGCCATCTTCGCACGGGTCAAAGATGCAGGTTTGGAATATAGTAGCGATCCCATGCATCAAAATAAAGGTCAAATTAATTATAGAAACGGAGGTCGTGGCTTTTATTTCTACGATCTTGATGGTCATAATTTAGAAATTTTGACCCGTGTGTAGAGATTTCACTTGAGTTCAATAGTGCTTAGTTAGAAATTAATCTAAATGAGTCACCACATAATTCGTAGTAATACTGTTCCTTTGTGAACCCGTACCAAACTGTCTTAAATCTCTGATTTATTGGCAGGCACGGCAGTTGCTACAACAAAGAGGCAGCCGCCCATGCGGCTGCCTCAACACGAGACCGGCTCTGCAACGCACTGGCTCGTTCTTAGCGGTTCGTTTTTGATAAACGAAAAATGGCTAATAGCTATTCGACAGTTAACGATTAGCTATTAGCCATTAGCAATAATTCAGCCTACAACCCTTTTGATTGTTCAGTAGCGATTGCGCTGACTTGAGTGCTATTAATTGTTGTTGCTTGCAAAATTGCGGTGTGGGAGATAGACGCGTTAGCCAGTTTAAACAGGGGATTTGACAAAATCCCTGCTATGGAAGTGGCGATTAAAGTCACTATCAGTCCCACCTGCAAAGGTCTGAACCCAGGCAAATTCCAACGCACTTCGGGATAATTCTTCACTACGTCGGACATTTCGTGTGGTTCTTTGACTACCATCATTTTGACTACGCGAATGTAGTAGTAGATGGAGACAACACTGGTAACTAAGCCCAGTAAAACTAATCCGTAAAGACCAGCTTGCCAACCAGCCCAGAATAAGTAAATCTTGCCGAAAAACCCAGCTAGTGGCGGAATACCACCTAAGGAAAGTAGGGAGATACTTAACCCCAGTGTTAAGAGTGGGTCTTTTTGATATAAACCTGAGTATTCGGCAATTTGATCCGTTCCAGTCCGCAGAGAGAACAGAATGATGCAGGTAAAACCGCACAGGTTCATGAACAAATAGACCAGCAGGTAAAATATCATGCTGGCATATCCTGCTTCAGTACCAGCAATCAAGCCAATCATCACAAACCCAGCTTGAGCAATGGATGAATAAGCTAGCATCCGTTTCATGCTGGTTTGGGCGAGGGCGACAACATTACCCAGGATCATACTGAGAACCGCAAGGGCGGTGAAGACAAATCTCCACTCATCAGCAACGAGGGAAAAGGTTGTCGTTAGTAAGCGGATGGCTAGAGCAAAACCGGCTGCTTTGGAACCAACTGATAAAAAGGCAATCACTGGAGTGGGTGCGCCTTCATAAACGTCTGGTGTCCACTGGTGGAATGGTGCAGCAGAGATTTTAAAGCCAATACCTGCAATGACAAAAACCAGGGCAATTACCAAACCTAAAGATTGACCAACGTTAGCATTAGCAATGCCATCAGCGATCGCCCTCAGTTCCGTTTGTCCGCCTGATAGTCCGTACAGCAGGGAAACGCCGTACAAAAATACTGCTGTACTAGAAGCTCCAATTAACAGGTATTTTAGCGCCGCTTCATTGGAACGGGGATCGCGCTTGGTATAACCTGTTAGCAAATAAGAGGAAATACTCAGGGTTTCTAGAGAGATGAATATCATCACCAACTCACTAGCCCCGGATAAAAACATCCCTCCTAGGGTAGCAGTCATCAAAATGGCGATGAATTCTGCTAAAGCGGTGCCACTCTGCTCAACGTAGCGAATTGACATCAATATAGTCACAACGGCAGACAACGCCACGATCCCGCGAAAGATAATACTGAGGTCGTCACTGTTAAACTCACCGCTAAAAGAGATGGGATTGGGATTATCCCATTGAAAATACAGGGCGACAATCGAAGCAAGTAAACCTGCGATCGCTAGATATCCAATCCAGCGTGAGGATGTCCGCCCCAAAATCAAATCAACAATCAAAACCCCTAAGAGGGTGACAATTACAATTCCCTCTGGCAAAATCGTTCCAGCATTTAACTGGGATGCAAGATTAGCAAAATCCATGAGATGTATAGGTTTTGGCGATTAGACATTAAGGCTAGCTGAGTTAATTCTATCTATTGTTCTTGGCCAAAGTTGCATTCAATTTTATATGTGAGCGTACAGACACGATTTCGTAAAAGCGACTGATCGCAGATGAAATCGCGCATCTGACCAGACATTGATACTATCTCTACTATCCTTAGCATCAGATTAAATTATGCTAAAGTTTAGAACCGAAAATCTACATTTCAACAAATAAATCGCTTTATTCGGTTCTTAAAACAAAGATGCTTTACTAATACTTCTTTCCTTCTGCCTTCAGCGTTTCTTTGTAATGTTCGCACAAATAAGCAGTCCAGCTATCTACTGAACTGCTTATATACAAATATGCAGGTCAGTTATTTACTGAACTGCTGATTTTAAAATAATTTGCGCTTGGCAAATGCTTCTTATGCCTTTGCCTTGCTAAACGATCTCAAGACTTAATACTGTCGCGAGTATCCCCCACTATTTTTTCCCCAGCTACCACCGCCGGAGCGAGTTGTTTTCTCCTCCCTTGGTCTAGCTTTATTAACTTTCATTACACGCCCCATCCATTCAGCACCATCCAAAGCTTGAATAGCAGCATCTTCTGCGGCTGATGATTCCATTTCTATGAAACCAAAGCCCCTAACGCGACCCGTTTCCCTATCTGTGGGTAATTGCACTCGCGTTACAGTGCCATACTCGGAAAATACTTTGCTGAGGTCGTCTTGTGTGACGTTGTAGGATAGGTTCCCTACGTAGATTGACATGAAACTCTCCAGAATCCATTGATGCAGAGATGTTCATCCGGAGAGCCGCTTGCAATTATTACTAAAAACAAGATCCGTATCGCCGAACTTAACTTCTCCAATTTTATGCTAGCACAACTTTTATAATAGCCAAGCTTGATTGTGTTTAGTTGTTTCTATATGTGGTATATTGTGTTGTTTTTAACTATGTTTAGTATTTATTAAACTTACTAAATTGAAAAATTAGGTTTGTATAGAAAATTCGTCTGGTGAAATTCTCCAATTTACCCAGCGAATCGCCTCTGGCGCTGATATTGTATCGGGTGGAACTCGCAAAGCATGAATGAATCCTGTGCTAGGACAAGTCATTTTTAATAAATAAATTGGTTCTTCATCAACATCAGCATTGATTTTCAATAATGTATATTCAGCCCAAGTATCTAATTCTATTGCTTGTAATTCTTGGCAAATTCGGGCGTAACCAATACCTTGAATTAACACTCGCCGCAGTTCGGCATTTTTCTCTGTTAAAAGCCATTTAGTTTGCCATTGATGCGGGTGGATTTTGCCGTATTTTTCAGGCAAGGTGACACCGTGATAAGAATACAAGCTAAATCCATCGGTAAATTCAATAGCTGGTTTGCCTTCTGCATGGAGGCGATTTTGATTGTCGAAGCTAAGATGAAGCGGGCGATCGCACACTATACAAATTTTTTCAAATGGAGAAATTCAACCACATTCTGTAATTAATGATTCATAAAACTGAAATTTTGTTAGATCGCAATCAACATTTAACACTTTAAAATGAAAATCATGTACGCTAGCTCCTGTAGTTTTTTGATTTGGTTGCCAGCAGTAAAAATAAAGATTCTCTAAATGAGATTCTAAAAGCAATTTTTAAAGCTTGAGAGGCTTTTTCTTTATCAATCCGCTCTGTAGAAAGTGCAATTTTTCGCCACTTCTCCCGATAAATTGGAATCAAAGCTGCTTGTTCAGGCGTTAACTTTTCAATCAGCGACATACCGCCAACCTTCAGGCTCGTATTCTCGTTGAATTTTCACCATCCAATGACCTTGAGGAATTGCAATGGCTTTATGTTCTTCGTGAGTCAGCAACGCGTCTGGTGAAAATACACGCAGATACAGCGTGCCATCTTTTTCTGATAATTCTGCCTGACCTTCAGAAATACTATGTTTGTGTCCCGTAACTTCGCCTTCTGCCAAAATTAAATGATGTATCTTTTGTCCTTCAACCTGCTGCACAGGCAATAAGATGACATCACCTTGACGAATTGCTTGCATAGTTTTCCCTCCAAGATAGGTATAAACCCCACTTCGCTTTTATTCTCAAGTTTGGTTTAATTTTGGCACAGCCTTTGTGGAAATGGGGACTGAGGACTGGGAACTAGGAAAATTACTTCCTCATCTCCCTCCTGTCTCCCCTGCTCCCCTGCTTCTCCTGCTCTCCCACTTGCCAATCATAGAAGGTAACACCGTATTACACTTGCGGGGTATTTTAAAAACTGTAGTCGCCAATTATGACCCAGATAAGTTAAAGATTGAAATAGTTGGCAATTCAAACCCAGCGTTTCTCTAAGAAAGACTGCGCCGTAAGTAAGCGCGAATTTTCGCCCTAGCGAGCAGTTTGTGTAAGGATTAAATCACAGCCCTAAGCTTGATTGAAAAAGGATGAAGATGAAACAAGAAAGCGGTATTAGTCCCACAAAAGGATAAAGAATGGAAAATTTCATAATTCATAGTATGGGTGCAACACCTTGCGCCTTTCATACTTCACCTTTTGGTTGACGTTTTATCTTGACATTTCGCCTAAATTGCCTCAATTTGACTGTTTAGCTTAGCAGCTACTCTTTTTCCTAAAATTTCCATGTCAACTCTCGTCATCGTCGAATCTCCAACCAAAGCTCGTACCATTCGCAACTACCTGCCAAAAGGCTATCGGGTGGAAGCGTCTATGGGTCATGTGCGTGACCTTCCGCAATCGGCTAGTGAAATTCCCGCCGCTGTCAAAGCAGAAAAATGGGCGCAGCTGGGGGTAAATGTGGATGCCGACTTTGAACCGGTATATGTGATCCCAAAAGATAAAAAGAAAGTTGTCACCCAACTCAAAGATGCGCTCAAAGATGCAGAAGAATTGATCCTGGCAACGGACGAAGACCGGGAAGGTGAAAGCATTAGTTGGCATTTGTACCAGTTGCTGAAGCCAAAAGTTCCCACAAAGCGGATGGTGTTTCACGAAATTACCCAAGACGCTATCAAAAAAGCTTTGAAAAACTGCCGTAACATCGATGAGCAGCTAGTTCGTGCCCAAGAAACGCGGCGAATTTTGGATCGATTGGTTGGCTATACTCTGTCTCCGCTGTTGTGGAAGAAAATTGCCTGGGGATTATCCGCTGGGCGGGTGCAATCTGTGGCCGTGCGACTTTTGGTAAATAAGGAACGCCAACGCCGTGCTTTCCATGAAGGTACTTACTGGGATTTGAAAGCTTACTTAGAGCAGCAAAAAAATCCCTTTACTGCTCAGTTGATGACAGTGGCAGGCACGAAAGTGGCAACTGGCAGCGATTTCGACCCAGCAACTGGTAAAATCGCTGCTGGTCGCAATGTAGTATTGCTTTCCGAAGAGGATGCCGTAGCCCTCAAAGAACGCCTGACTGATAAACCTTGGAGTGTCACGGATGTAGAGGAACGCCCAGTAACGCGCAAACCCGCACCACCGTTTACTACTTCCACACTGCAACAAGAATCCAACCGCAAACTGCGCCTTTCAGCGCGAGACACCATGCGGATTGCCCAGAATTTGTACGAGCAAGGATATATTACCTACATGCGTACAGATTCGGTGCATTTGTCAGATCAGGCGATCGCAGCTGCTCGTAGCTGTGTAGAACAACTTTACGGTAAACAATACCTCAGCCCCCAACCCAGGCAATACACCACCAAATCTAAAGGCGCTCAAGAAGCACACGAAGCCATTCGTCCTGCGGGTAGCACTTTCCGCACTCCCCAAGAAACTGGTTTGAGCGGTCGGGAATTTGCTGTCTACGACTTGATTTGGAAGCGCACCGTTGCCTGCCAAATGGCTGACTCTCGGCAAACTCAAATTACCGTACTCCTGCAAATTGAAGATGCAGGTTTCCGTTCTTCTGGCAAGCGCATCGACTTTCCTGGATACTTACGCGCTTATGTCGAAGGTTCAGACGATCCCGAAGCAGCATTAGAAGACCAAGAAGTAATTTTGCCCAGTATGAAAGTCGGCGATCGTCCAGATTGTAAAGATATAGAAGCAGTTGGTCATGAAACCCAACCGCCAGCTAGATACACCGAAGCTACTCTAGTAAAAACCCTAGAAAGTGAAGGCATCGGTCGTCCCAGCACCTACGCCAGCATCATCGGCACGATTATTGACAAGGGTTATACCCAATTGGTGAATAACGCTCTCATTCCGACTTTCACCGCTTTTGCCGTTACTGACCTATTGGAAAAACATTTCCCGGATATCGTCGATCCCAGCTTTACTTCTAAGATGGAGCAAACCTTGGATGACATTGCTGAAGGTGAAGTCGCCTGGCTACCTTACTTGCGGGACTTTTATTTGGGAGACAAAGGTTTAGAAACTCTGGTTAGAGAACAAGAAAATCAAATTGATGCCACTAAAGCTAGAACGGTAGAACTGGAAAATTTAGCAGCTAAAGTCCGTATCGGTAAGTATGGACCTTACATCGAAGTCGAAAATGGAGATGGTGTCGTCACTGCCTCCATTCCTAAAGACTTGACCCCAGCTGACCTTGACCCCAAACAGGTAGAAGTAATACTACGCCAAAAAACTACTGGACCTGACCAAGTCGGTCGCCATCCCGAAACTGGCGAACCAATTTACGTGAAAATTGGCACGTATGGTCCATACGTTCAGTTGGGTGATAAGTCCGATGAAAATCCCAAACCAAAACAAGCTTCCCTACCCAAAGGTGTCACCCCAGAAACTGTTACCTTAGAAATGGCTGTTGGTCTTTTGGCACTACCCCGAACATTGGGTGTACATCCCGTCACTGGTGGCAAAATCCAAGCAAGTTTAGGACGCTTTGGCCCTTATGTAGTTCATGACCAGGGTAAAGAAGGAAAAGACTATCGCTCCTTAAAAGCTGCCGATGATGTTTTGACAATTTCTCTAGAGCGGGCATTAGAATTATTATCCGAACCGAAAAAGGGACGTAACTCCAGTAATGGCAAGTCTAAGGCAGCCTTACGCGAATTGGGCGCACATCCTGATGATGGGTCACCAGTAAACATCTATGATGGCCCCTACGGTCCTTACATTAAGCATGAAAAAACTAATGTCAGTATCCCAGAAGGTCAATCGGTTGAAGATATAACGCTGTCTACAGCACTAGAATTGTTGGCGGCTAAAGCATCGACAACAAAATCTACTCGCAAAACTAGTAAATCAACAAGTTCGAGAACCAAGTCAACCGCTAAGTCATCAACGACCACTGCAAGAAAAAAAGATACAAAAGGTTAGCTCGTGTCAGTTGTTATTTGTGAGGCAGTGCCTTGGGGAGATATTGCGTTGGTGTTAGCCTAGCGGTAGCTATGTAGAAGCGTCGGCAGCCCCGTCTTGGCGGTTTCCGTCGTTAGCGCAGCTTCATAAAGAATTGGTATGAGACGCTAAAAGCGAACGAGTGTTACGAGCATCTGGGGAACTGCCGCAAGGGTTTCCAAGGCACTCCGTTGAAGTAACTGCCGTTGGCTTTGCCGACTTGTAGATGCTTCTGCGGCTACTCTACTTTTCTCCTAAGGTTGACGCTCTTGCTAGCTAGCTTGCTTAAGAGCAGGGGTACTAGAACGGCTTTGCCGAATGAGTTCTCCGAACGACTACCCGCAGGCTAGCAACTGCCTAAGCCAGAGGGTCAGTTGTTTTTTCCTGTTGACTACTGACCACTAACGACTGAACTAATGACTATTGACTATTAATACAAAATACCCATCCTTGGTAGGATGGTGTCTTGTAGGTTGCTAATGTGATACTCTAAAAAGTAAGGGAAATCACAACACCAAATTTTTAGAAGTGGCTTATGCTCAAAATTAAGGTGTGTATAGCCCGCTTGCAAGCCAGAGGTGCAAAAATACGCTAGTTTTTGCGTAGCTGTTAATTAAAATTTGAGGTAGTATCTCAGGAGCAGTCAGTTCAATGGACTATATAGAAAAGGTGCTGGAAAAGCTTAAGGAATTGGCACGCAAGCTGATTGAGGCTCTACTCGGGCCAGAGGCTGAGCCGGAACCGGAACTGATTCCGATTCCTGTGAACGATCGCTCGCGTCGCCGCTAAAAGCTAAAAGGTACTGAACTTGACATTGCCACCCTTGAGCATTTTGGCGCTGCACGGGCCAAACCTGAATATGCTTGGACACCGAGAACCAGGAATCTATGGTTCTTTGAGTTTGTCTGAAATTAATCGTCTGTTAGAAGAAGAAGCATCAAAATTACAGGCGAGTATTATTTCAATGCAGTCAAATCATGAAGGGGTTTTAGTAGATACTATTCACGAGGCATTAGGGAAACATCAGGGGATTTTGATTAATGCTGGGGCTTACACACATACTAGTGTAGCGTTACGGGATGCGATCGCGGCTGTTAACTTACCTACAGTAGAAGTGCATCTCAGCAATATTTACCGCCGTGAAGAATTCCGCCATCATTCTTACATATCTCCAGTAGCTATCGGACAAATCAGCGGTTTTGGCGTTCAAAGCTACTTGTTGGGTTTACAGGCATTAGTGCATCATTTAAGAGAGAAAAGTTAGGAGTTAAGAATTAGGAGTTGAGAGTTAGCTGTCTTTCATTAATTTTTCACTCCTCACTTCTCACTCTTAACTCTATATAATTTATGCGCTACTCACTTGTAAGTCGGTTTAGAGGTACTTTACTGGGGGTATTACTGGGGCAAAGTTTAGCAAAAGACTACGAGTCTCAAAGTTGCTTTAGTTTAAGTAAAGTGGCGGTTTTGGGTACCGAGAGTTTGATTACTCTGGGCAAACTAGATTTAAATGATTGGCTAGAGCGTCAGCAACAAAAATCTCTTCATTTAGATACAAATGATGATGTCTCGCCACAAGCTATACTTGCCACAATACCAGTGGCACTTTTTTTTCACGAAAATAAAATCAAGCTGCGACAAAACTTGCTACGTGTGTTAAAAATCTGGGCGAATGACCCAGTTATTCAGGATGCAACACTAGCTGTAGGGTATGCGATCGCTCAATCTCTCACTGAAAACCTCGAACCTCGAACCCTGATCCCACAAATAATTTCTTTTCTCGGAGAAACGTCGACGCTATTACCAGAGCAATTATTAAAAGTCAATGATTTGTTAGAGCAAGGAGCTGGTTTAGAAAGGGTGCAAGCCGAGTTAAGTCAAGAAGAAAAGTGGAGTAATGCTATTGCTATGGCATTTTACTGCTTTCTGAGTACCTTAGAAGACTTCCGTCTAGCAGTTTTGCGGGCTACTGACAATGGCGAAGTTTGGAGGCAAGACGCTTGGCCTTTACGCTCGCAGATTATAGGTGCAATTACAGGAGCTTTATCAGGAGCTTACAACAGCACTGCGGGTATTCCCGTCAAGTGGCAGGTTTCGCTCTCGCCAGCCAATTCAACAGCTTGGGAACTGACAAGTTTTTCTCAGATGCTAAAATTGGCAGATGCACTTGTGGCTGTATGGTCAGGAGTGTATAGTATTGCCCCATATTCAAGCGAGTTTCAAAAAGAGGGATTTGTGATGTCTGAAGAACAAGCTCTACTCTGTGTTTATGCAGCTCCTCGCGTTATCCGATCGCGTTAATGTTACTATCACCGTTTAATAGTATAGGTGCGAAATACTAAGTGTTACCAAACCAGTCACTGTCAAACTACAATTTCAAATCACCCTTAACTAATTCCGAACACTGAAACCTCGAACGCACCGCCACCCCTTAGAACTTTTCTTAGGATTGTCTTGTTTTGAGTTATCAAAGTAAGCAGCCAAAGGTAATGAAAACGCAGCGATTTTTTCAGTCTTTCAGCGAGCAATTGACTTACTGGCGACGACAGTATGAAGCACTACGCCGTAAAAGAAAGTTGCTTGGGACGCTGAGAAGTGAAAGTGGCAACAACCGACGTAGAGGACTTAAAAGGGATATTTTCAGTTATATAATTTTATTTTTATTAAAAATTAGTGGCAACAGCGAACACCAAAAACGAGAAATAGCGCTCGGATCGATGGCAAAATCAGTCAAAAATCACGGTGGGATTGATACATCAGGTTTAGGCTGGATTCATGAACAGCGCTCTTCCGTTGTTTTGGCGATCGCAATCGTATCTCTCACAGGCGTTATGGGGCACAAGTTGTACAACCAACCCCAACTGAAAGTCGGGACTCCCGCACCACAGACAATTAAAGCGCCCTATACTGATACCATAGAAGACAAAAAAGAAACTGACGCTCAGCGCAAAGCCGTTAGTAAAAGTTCTATGCCAGTTTTGATGATTGATACGCAAGTCACTGAAAAAATCAACCAAAATTTGCAACAACTTTTAGCTCGGGGCAACGAAATTCGTACTACTGCTGGGTCTTTTCCTTTTTTTGACACTTCTGTTTTGTCTGTATATATTCAGCATTATCTACGCTCTTGTTCTGTCTCGGAATGGCAAGCACTACTGGCGACTGTAGAAAATACCAGCAAACAAAAGCCAAGATTGTCACTTCCCAAGCAGAAGATTAGAGGATTACAAAATTCTCCCAACTCCGTACTCCCCACTCGGAGTGCTGACTTTACTCAAGCATTAGCAGAACTAGAAACCTACCGCGTTACGACTTCAGAGCAAAATTTGTCCTCTGTGATTATCCAAATTTCCCAAGCACGCCAAGCATACGCCCAAGCCAGCGTCCAATTTTTACAACAAGAGATTACCAACTCGGAATCAGAGACAATATATAACGAAACTATCCTTCTAGACTTGTTAGATGACGATTGGGCAAAAACACAAACGGGAATTCGCCAGAGTGCAGAACGGATTCTCACCCAAGGCATTCCCTACGGACTACCGCCAAGTATTTTACAAAATGCAGTAAGTTTACAAGTACAAGCACTTGTACCAAAAAACGCCGAACCATTGGCAACTAAATTGTTGTTGGCTGTGCTGCAACCAAATTTGAAGAAAGATGAAGAACAAACTAAACAACATGCACTACAGGCGGCTGCTGGAGTGACACCAGTGATGGTGGAAGTGCGGCAAGGCGAGGTAATTGTCACCAAAGGAAAGCTGATTACTGCCTGGCGCTTTGATGTCCTGGAGCATTATCAACTGATTCGCCGAGAAAATAACTGGCTAGGGTTGGCGAAGTTGGCAGGATTTGTGACGGTTGCAATTGGTATTTTTGTCTGGGTAGAAAAACGGTTTAAGTGCCAAGTGCGACAACGCGATCGCTTGTTGGTGCTACTGCTTACACTAAGTACGCCAGGAGTGCTAGCGATGGGTATACCATATACAACCTGGAGTGCCGTAGGTTTGTTGTTGGGTAGCTTTTACAGACCGACTTTGGGTGTAACCGTTGTAGTCTTAATGTTTCTATTACTACCAGTAAGTTTGGAAGTCAGCACGATCGCGCTTTTGGCTGGTGCGGCCGGAGGAATATTGGGCAGTTGCATAGCACAAAGACTGCGAACGCGTGAAGAACTGGCATTATTGGGTATTGCCATAGCTTTAACTCAGGGTGGTGTTTACCTAATTGCTAAGCTGATGGTTGGTGCAGCATTTGGAGTTGGTTGGTATCTCGTACTTCAAGAAGCGGGGTTATTTGCTCTGTCCGGTTTGATCTGGAGTATTGTGGCGTTGGGCTTAAGTCCTTATTTGGAAAAACTATTTGATTTGGTTACCCCCATTCGATTAGCGGAACTAGCAAATCCTAATCGCCCCTTGTTAAAACGACTAGCCACTGAAACGCCTGGCACTTTCCAACATACCCTCTTTGTATCTACCCTTGCCGAAGCTGCTGCGAAAAAATTAGGATGTAATGTCGAACTCGTCAGGGCTGGGACATTGTACCATGATATCGGCAAAATGCATGACCCTCTTGGCTTTATTGAAAATCAAATGGGGGGGCCGAATAAACACGAAACAGAGATTAAAGACCCTTGGAAGAGTGCAGAACTGATCAAAAAGCACGTCACTGAAGGGTTAGTGATGGCACGAAAACACCTTCTGCCTACAGCAATTCAAGCTTTTATTCCCGAACATCAGGGAACGATGGCGATCGCCTATTTCTATCACCAAGCACAACAAATGGCCCAGGCAGATCCCAGCATCACAGTAAACGAAGCAGATTTTCGCTACGATGGGCCAATTCCCCAATCGCGAGAGACAGCAATTGTCATGCTGGCAGATTCTTGCGAAGCAGCGCTGCGATCGCTCAAAGACACGACACCAGAACAAGCATTGACAATGCTCAATAATATCCTGCGTGCCCGCTGGCAAGACAATCAAATGGTTGATTCCGGACTAACGCGGGAAGAAATGACAGAAATTGCCCAAATTTTTGTAGAAGTCTGGCAGCAATTTCATCATAAACGTATTGCTTATCCCAAGTTGAAGGCTAGTAATGAGAAATTGGCTAAAGGCTAAGGATGGGGGACTGGAGATTGGAAAGAGACAAGGTAGAGTGGGAAGACAAGGGAGAGGTTTCTTGAATAATTCTTCCTTGTCCCCCCTTGTCCCCCTTGTCCCTCCGAAGTTCGTCGTCCCTAATCCTCAATGTTTCGTACACCAGCCAAAATAAATTTAACCGCTTCTTGAGTATGCTGCTCAATCATTTCTGGACTCAGCAACTGCAAATCGGGTCTAGTATGCTTGATATTTTCGTAAGCGTTGAAGTATAAATTACAAACCCCCACAATATGGAGGGTGGTAAGAAATGGATCGAGTTGACGAAAGCAACCTTCTGCCATCCCCCGTTCTAAAATCTCGATCAGATAGGCAAAATTTTCTTGCCAATTCCCCTGTTTGAAATACTTTCCCTGATTTTGGTTTGCTTCTTGAAACCAAAGCATCCCTCGCTGCGGATGTGCGGCTTCGTAAGCGATCGCTTCCTTAACTAGCACCTTCAACGCCTCCTCCGGTGGGAACTGATCCAGATTTAGCTGTTGGAACCCTTCATGCATTTCCACTGCCGGACGTTGCAGAACAGCTTGATATAGCCCTTCCTTGCTCTGGAAATAGTAGTAGATCATCGCTGTGGTTACCCCTGCACCTTTGGCGATCGCTTCTGTCCGCGCCCCACTGAGTCCATGTCTAGCGAACTCTGCTTCTGCCGCATCGAGAATCTGCTTTTTTGTAGCCTCTGCATCCCGCACTTGACGCGGTTTTTTTAATGGGAGTTTTGACTGCGTTGAACGACCCACGGTTCTCTATCCGAATCACCAAAACATCTTAACTAAAAAATTGATTAGTAGTTGACATAGAAGATAGAATTTATTACATTATTAATTAACTAATTTTTTAGTTAGTTATTTTCTCAAAATTCAATAGCGTAGTGACCGAAATTGGCTGAACAATAACCCGTTAGCTTGGTTTTGCTCATCTGATTCTCGGTGAAACATCAAAACTATCTTCAACAGCAGAGATAGAGACTTTGAAATAGTACAGAAATCAACAACATTTTAAATACGTTAGAGGCAACATGGAACCGATTCTACCTGGTGCGCCTTGGTTGATTGCTCACAGATCGATGCTAGGAGTGAATAAACCCCATAAAATCACCTTAAACACTCATGATTATGTCATTTGGCAAAATCAAAAAGGAGAAATATTTGCCATTGATAACATCTGTCCGCATATGCAAGCACCTCTATCAGATGGTTGGATATGTCAAGAGAGAGATACTATTACTTGCCCTTTTCATGCACTAGAATTTGATGGACAAGGCAGACTTTACAGAGAAGATAAAAAGGACACTCAGCTAATCACCAAGCCATTAGAGCTAATAATTAGCAACGATTGCATTTGGACGTATGCTGGATTTGAGCCAAAATTGCCCATTCCAGATTTGCATCAGAGAATAGTAGATGAATACGAATTTATTGGAGTATCTGGAGAAAAAAGTATTAAAGGTGACTTTTTGAGTAACATAATGGTTAACTATGACTATAACCACCAAAATGGTACTCATAAAGAACTATTTAAAATTACATCCTGTGATGTTACTTATTTTGAAGAAAAAGGATACTATGCCCAAGTCAAGCAAGAGCTAATAAGAGATAACAACACATTAGGAGAATTGCTCAAAAATCCTATTTTGGGAATTTTACCCAAAACCCTCACTAATACACTAGAATACGCTTTTCCTTCAACTACAGTTTTATTTGCAAAAACGCCTATTGGTAATATTGCTCAAATTCACATCCTTTACCCTGAAGTAGAAAAAAGAACTAAGACATTTATTTTGATGTATGCTCAGGTCGTCAATCCTTTAATGAAGTTCCTGTTTCAAAATTCAGTTTTACAAGCAGCAGCTACAGTTATTGAACAGGATACAGGTGCAGTAGAAAGTTTGTATCCCAAGCAAAAACCAAAAATTAGATTACCAAATGAAGAGATTATGTTTTATGCAGAAAAACTCTACCGGAATTGGTAATTATGAAGGATAAAATTTTATCCTTCATTCTTCATCTTTTTAGGGAACTAGAAAAAATAAATTATCCAATTCCTGCATCCAACACAAGTATCAAATTCTTCTCCCCTTGCTCCCCCTGCTCCTATCTTGGAGGATAATATTGTGGATTGATGGCTGGCGACTGATAGCCCGTTGCAGGCATAGTGCTTCCCATGTTGTTGGGTATAGGAGTACTTATAACTGGAGGCTGATAATTGTTCAGAGGTATGGTACTTGTAGTGCTGTTGGGTACAGGAGTATTGATGATTGGAGACTGATAACCATTTGGGGGAACAGTGGTTGTATTATTGCTGGGTATAACAGGATTTTGGCCGAATTGCTGGTAGGCAGCACGAGAAATCGAGCTAATTAGTTTTTCAGCACGAGGATCGTTATTAGGGCGTTGTACCATCACAGCAGCTATGTACCGCTTGCCTGTGGGGGTGTCAACCAAACCAACATCAGCCAGCATTGTGCCAATATCGCCTGTTTTATGGTATATTCTCGCACCTGTTCCCAAACCAGATGGAAGTAAATTGTCTCTCTGTGTGCGACGCATAATATCAAGCATCAAATCCCGCGATCGCATACTTACGAAATTCCCCTGATTTACCATAGCCATCAAATTTGCCAATTCTCTGGGGCTAGTAGTATTTGTCCCTTGCAAATCCGGAAGTGCATTGCGAATCATTGTGGTTGTCAATCCCCAACTGCGGAAACGCTGATTTAGCGCATCCATACCTCCCAGCCGGGCAATCAGCATATTTGTAGCCGTATTATCGCTGATTGTAATCATTTTTGTGGCGACTTCCAGAGCGTTATACTGGGTTCCCAGTGGTTTGTATTGTAGTTGTCCAGAACCACCAGCTACCGTATCTTGTTGCATGGTTAGCATTTCATCCAGCCGAACTTTCCCAGCATCTACATCCTGGAAAAAAGCAACTAGAATTGGCACTTTAATCGTGCTGGCGGCAGGAAAACTGGTGCTACTATTCACGTCTACGTATCCACCAGTATCTAAATCAACCAAGAAAACCCCAGGTGACAGACTTGGGTTTGTTGTCGCCAAGTTCTGTACCGCATCTTTTAAAGAGGTAACTTCCTGAGATAAGTATAAACTTGTACCCGTGGCTGGCGTACTTGGGGTAGGTTGTGGTTGAGCTTGACCAACATTATTGGTATTGGGTGCAGCAGGAGCTGGGGTCATGCGAGTAGCAGGGTCTAAAACTGACAATAGCGTACCGACAATTGCGCCCATCCCCACACCTACAATTAACAATCTCAGGGCATACAACAGAGTTCTTGCCATGGGCTTTAACCGCGTCTTTCGCGAAACTCGTCTGCCTATCTTTTGCAGGGGCTGCTTCTGTACTCGCACTGTTTTCATCTGCACAGTGCTGGGGTTTGCAGGTGGAATTTTGCCCTTCACATGAGGGATTGGTTTCACCGCAGTTGGCATAATTACCCCCACTTTTGCCCTACGGACTCCAGCAGCAACTGGGGGAGGCATAACATTATTGTTTAGGCGTGCTAGCGCTGTTTCCCCTACAGCAGCTCTTTGCTGCTTAGGAACTTTCACTTTTTTCGGTTCCGCTTTTTGGACTTTTTGCGATCGCTCGCGGCGGTTTAAGGGTTGACGCCGCGGGAAAGCTCTTAGTTTGTCACCTGACTCTGACACTATTACTCCTTGTGACCCACTCGACTTTTTTCCGGCAGACTCCCGACCCAAAACTCACTCCTGAAGCAGCTTGATGCGGAAATCACCTTTTGCTACTTGGTAGCATTTTCGTGTTTAGTTTAAGCCATATTATCTAGTTTGGGGAGATGATTGCGTAAAATATTAAACTATGATTAGAATTTTTTCTCATTCTGGGTTGTGAGTACTGAGTCAGTTGTTTTTATCTTCCTCTGCTTCTCTGCCCCTGTGCTCCTCTGCCCCCTTGCCCTCTTGGCTTTCTTCCAGTGCCCATTCTAACTGCCGCAAAATTCCTCGCAGCATAGCAACCTCTTGAGTTTGTAGTTGAGCGCGATTATAGAGTTGCCGGAATTTTTCCATGCGACTTGCTGCGGTATGTGGATAGAGATAACCAATTTTCAGTAGTAGTGATTCTAATTGCTGGTAGTATACTTCCACAAGTTCCAAAGGTGCGAATTCAGTTTGACTTGGGATTGGTGTTTCCGGTTGTTCTGTATTTTGTGATAGTTCATAGCAGCAGATTGCCACAGCAGTAGCCAAATTCAAGGATGGATAATTTTCACTGGTAGGAATGCGAACAAAACGCTGGGCATAATTTAATTCTTCATTGCTTAATCCCCGGTCTTCTCTGCCAAAAATTAACGCTGCGGGTAGATCTGGGATTTCTAGTAACCAAGGTAGTGCTGTGCGGGGGTTTTCTAGAGGTGTTTCCCAATCACGCACACGGGCAGTGGTGGCGATCGCTCGGATGCATCCCTGCAATGCTGCTGGTAATGTATCTACTATGACCGCAGATTCTAGAATATCTTTGGCGTGAACTGCCATTCTCAGAGCTTCTATTGATAGCGGATCGCATTGGGGGTTGACTAATACTAATTGATGTAACCCGAAATTTTTCATTACCCGAGCGATCGCGCCAACATTAATAGGGCCAGCTGGTTCCACCAATATAATTCTTACCCCAGCCAATGCCATTATTTGCCTCCTAAAATTATTTCGAGAAATACTTTGAGGCTGATTTTCAGCATGGTACTTTTTGCCAAAAGTTGCCTTTTAAATCATTGTAGCTGTGCGATGATGGATAGCTGACACGTAGCGATCGCTTTACCAACTCACTCTAATAAAATTGTATGAATATTGCTGCTGTGCAGGCGAGCCGAAACAAATGTTCAGACAACGCCAAAGCACAGCGTTTTCAATTACAAATTATTCTGCAACCTTAGATGAGGACAACAACTGACGGCGACGCAGATAAGCTAACCCAGCTCCTGCAAGCAGTGTACTGCCTATTGTCATCGGTTCTGGTACAGCTTCGCCAGACCTAGGAGTTAACAAAAGAGCGCGTGTCTGACCGCTTTGATTGATGCCTGTAGCTGCAATCTGCCCTTTTTCATTAATAGCGTTTGCTCCTATTAGTTTCCAATCCTGACTAGGGTTAATTACGGTGTTGAGGTAAACTATGCCATCGCTGCTACTCCATACAAGGGGGCTACCATCAAATGACCCCACCACTTGACCAGAATCGTTGATATCAGTGGGGTAAAAGTAATACTCGATGTCAGTCATACCACTGGTAATGCTCCACAAAAAGGTACTGTTATCAATCACATTCAATTCGTTATCAAGGTTATATGAAGTACCTACTACCTGACCGACATTATTGATAAGACTGGCACCACTGAAATCCCTTCCTGGGAGAGTGCCAATTTCAGTTATGATACCGTTGATGCTGCCTAAAAAAGCGCGACCTTCAGGTGGATAGTAGTTACCGATACTTCCTACCAACTGACCATTATCATTGATATCGTTGGCATATAAGTATTCATTATCACCTAGGTAACCATTAAGGTTGAGGTAAGTTTCGCCTGTGCTTTGGCTCCAAACAAAGCTCATAGAGGTCAAACCACCCTGTACATTACCCAACACCTGACCAGAATTATTGATGGTTATGCCAAAACCATCTTTGTAGTTGCTGCTTAATGCGAGAGCAACCATGCCAGTGTCGTTGCTCCAGAAGAATGGCCTAGACCCAGCAAGTATATATTCAGCAAAATAACCATCAACGGTTCCTACCACTTGACCAGCATTATTGATATCAGAGGCGGAACTAGTAGGATACTGAGTTTGCAAGAAACCAAGGTCTTTCATACCAGTGCTTTCGCTCCACAAAAAGCCGCGCCGATAGCGATCGCCATATGCAGTACCCACTACCTGACCTAAATCATTAAGACCACTGGCATAAGTACGAGTCGCGCTCGGTAAGATACCGAGATCGGTAATATCATAGAGGATTGCAGCCATTGCTTTGGCGTTCATCCCCAGTGTCATCAGTGCAGCTATGCCACAAACAACAGGTAGCTTTTTAATTGCTGTTTCTAAAGTGTTCATTAGCGCCACGCAACTTGCTCCTCACAAAATGTCAACTTGGAATTTAAAGCCCAACTTTAGGTTTGAATATTAACAAAAAATAGACTACTACCTATTTAGGGCATTTTTCTATACCTTTTTGAGTGTTGTTTTTGTGCTAGCCTAGCGATCGCTCTGGTGATTCATGCAAATCTAAGTGATGCACAAGAAGATGTCCAACTGGCTCAACTGTACATTCACAAACTCAATGTCGCTAACTTTAACCTATGAAACCCTTGTGTAGCAGAGGTTTTATTAATTTATATGAGTATGCAAAAGTGACTAAAGATTTTCACTGGTTTCACAAAATTGAGGTCGCAAAACCAAAGTTTTACATTTTAATGGTCGTTTATTTTATTCAGTGAGAAAGTGTGCTATCAAAAGACTTCACGAATTAGATATCGCATTCTCGATAGCGGCAATATATTTACTTATGTAAGGGATAAAATCCGATTAATTGTGGTGTGGGCTGCATCAGTGTTGCAAAATTAACTGCGCTAGTCTGTTTCAGTGTATAACTAAAAAAATTAGCTATTAATCTTACATAATGAGGTTTTAGTTGTGGCGTTTGAGCCTGAAGACATTCTGGAGGGTGGCTGTACAATTGCCAAATTATTTGTCTGCGTTGACAACATTTATTTGTTAAAGCCAGCAGTCGGATTTGAACCGACGACCTTCCGATTACAAGTCGGATGCACTACCACTGTGCTATGCTGGCAAACTTGATTATCTCTTTTAAGCACTAACCAATTTCTTATTGTACCACAAGTGCGCTATTTGTCTAGCGATGAGTAAATCTCTTTCTGAAGTTGGGCTAGAATAACTGGAAATCTTGACTATTTTACTAATTTTTAGCTTCTAAATAGTTTCACCACCCGAAAAAAATCTAGGATTTTAATTACTGATAAAGTTGATAAATTAATATTCATAGCAAAAGCTAATTCAAATCCTGGGCTGAGTATACAGCTGTAAAGCTGTATTTTTTTTGACACAGGTGAATAAAGGAACAGAAATATATAATTGTTCTTTACCGACTTAGAAGCATGGCAGCATTGATCGGACGAGATTTATTAAGTTTGGCTGACCTCAGTCCAACAGAACTTCAAGAACTCCTGCAATTAGCGACGCAATTGAAATCACAACAGTTGCAATTGCAGTGTAATAAGGTATTGGGTTTGTTGTTCTCTAAAGCTTCAACTCGCACACGAGTCAGTTTTACTGTGGCGATGTACCAATTGGGTGGACAAGTAATTGACCTGAACCCGAATGTTACTCAAGTTAGTCGGGGAGAACCCGTACAAGATACAGCACGGGTATTGGATCGATATCTCGATATTTTGGCAATTCGGACTTTCGCACAGCAGGAATTGGAAACTTTTGCTAACTATGCCCAGATTCCTGTAATTAATGCGCTTACCGATTTAGAACATCCTTGTCAGGTATTGGCTGATTTATTGACAATTCAAGAATGCTTTGGCACTCTTGCTGGCTTAACTTTGACTTATGTGGGCGATGGTAATAATGTCGCCAATTCTCTAATGTTGGGCTGTGCTTTGGTGGGAATGAATGTTAAAATAGCCACCCCTAGTGGATATGAGCCAAATGCTAGCATTGTTGAACAAGCACGAGCGATCGCTAACAATAAAACTGAAGTAATTCTTACTCATGACCCAGAATTCGCAGCCAAAGGAGCTGCGGTACTCTACACTGATGTTTGGGCAAGTATGGGGCAAGAAACGGAAGTGGACGATCGCTTACCAATTTTTCAACCTTATCAAATTTCCGAGCCGTTATTGAGCCTTGCTGACCCAAAGGCGATTGTTTTACACTGCTTACCAGCCCATCGTGGTGAAGAAGTTACTGAGGCAGTCCTTGAAGGTTCTCAGTCCCGAGTTTGGCAACAAGCAGAAAATCGCTTGCACGCCCAAAAAGCTTTACTAGCCAGTATCTTAGGGGCAAAATGAGGGACAAAAAATCAAGAATGAAAAACGATCAAAAATTAAATTTCATACTTTATTCTTCCAACTTCAAATTTTTATCTTGTTATGGGAGTTTTTTTGTAGTACTAATGTTCTAGAGACTATTTATATTTACCTCCCGACAAATTTATGGAACGTTTAACCGAAGCTCAACAAGAATTGTATGAATGGCTGGCAGAATACATCAGAATGCATCAGCATTCGCCTTCCATTCGGCAGATGATGCAGGCGATGAATCTGAAGTCGCCTGCACCAATTCAAAGCCGTTTAGAACATTTACGCACCAAAGGATATATCGAATGGACTGAAGGTAAAGCACGAACCATAAGAGTTTTGCGTGCTGTAAAACAAGGCGTACCAATTTTGGGCACAATTGCTGCTGGTGGTTTAATTGAACCCTTTACAGATGCTGTAGATCATTTAGACTTTTCTAATTTCTCATTGCCTCCCCAAACCTACGCTTTGCGAGTAACTGGCGATAGCATGATTGAAGATTTAATTGCTGATGGAGATTTAGTCTTTCTCCGTCCAGTACCAGAACCGGAACATCTGAAAAATGGCACTATCGTCGCCGCCAGAGTTGAAGGATACGGTACTACATTAAAGCGCTTTTATCGACAGAGCGATCGCGTTACCCTCAAACCTGCAAATCCTAAATACAACCCTATTGAAGTTCCTGCTATGCAAGTGCAAGTGCAAGGTACTCTTGTCGGCGTTTGGCGAGGTTACAACTGAAGTATTGGAGACTGGAGACTAGGGACAGTTCAAAATTCCCTAATCACTAATCGCCCAATTTTTAGGGTTCATCACCTTTGTGTTTGACTTTTTATGTACCTGACGCAAAATCCAGTGCAGCAACTGCCCTTTTTTCGACTGCGAATACCATTTGTAGGCGAAAGTAAGGGCAGGTATCAAACTCAGCAAACATTACCAGGATGTCCAAAAGTTCCTTCATCTCTGCAATTGCGGCAGTATCAGCAACAAGCTATCACTAACTGGTTTGCCAACAATGGTAGAGGAACGCTAAAAATGGCTACTGGTAGTGGTAAAACTATCACAGCACTAGCGATCGCTTGTGAATTATATCAGCAGATTAATCTACAAGTCTTGTTGGTGGTGTGTCCTTACCGCCATCTCGTCACCCAATGGGCGCGAGAATGTGAAAAATTTAATTTACAGCCGATTTTAGCTTTTGATAATTTTCGTACTTGGCAAAGTCAACTTTCCACCCAAATTTATAATCTGCGTTCCGGTTCTCAAAAGTTTGTCACAGTAATTACTACCAACTCCACATTAATCGGAGATGGGTTTCAATCTCAACTCAAGTACTTTCCTCATAAGACTTTAATTATTGGCGATGAAGCGCATAATTTAGGCGCACCTAAGTTAGAAGAAAGCTTACCAAGGCGGGTGGGTTTGCGATTGGCTTTATCTGCCACACCGGAGAGGTATTTTGATGATGGTGGGACGCAATCTTTATTTGATTATTTTGGCCCAGTTCTTCAACCAGAGTTTACCTTGAATCATGCGATCGCTCAAGGTGCTTTGGTGCATTATCTGTATTATCCAATCCTTGTTGAGTTAACTGAAGCTGAAAGTATTGCTTATTTAAAATTAACCAAAAAGATCGGGCGATCGCTACTGTATCGAGAACGAGAAACTGGAGAATCACCAAACTTTGAAGACCATGAAGATTTAAAACCGTTGTTAATGCAACGTGCCAGATTAATTGGTGCAGCGGAAAATAAATTAACTGCTTTGCGAGATTTAATGGCAACTCGGCGCGAAACCACTCACACACTTTTTTATTGCAGTGATGGTTCGCAAGAGGCGGGACAACGTTCATCCTTACGCCAACTCAAAGCCGTTGCTAAAATTCTTGGGGTGGAACTAGGGTATAGAGTCAGCACCTACACTGCCCAAACTCCTTTAAAAGAAAGAGAAGTTCTACGGCGGCAATTTGAAAGTGGCGAGTTGCAAGGTTTAGTAGCAATTCGCTGTTTGGATGAAGGAGTCGATATTCCAGCAATTCAAACTGCGGTGATTTTATCAAGTTCCGGTAATCCCCGTCAGTTTATTCAGCGACGGGGGCGAGTTTTGCGCCCTCATCCAGATAAGGAACGCGCCACCATATTCGATATGATAGTGTTGCCACCAGACTTAGATAGAGAAACTATAGAAGTTGAGCGTAATTTGTTAAGAAAAGAATTGCGTCGCTTTGTCGAATTTGCTGATTTGGCTGATAACGCTGGCGAAGCAAGAATGAAGTTGCTGGATTTACAAAAACGCTATGGATTATTGGATATTTAATAGCAAGATATTTTAAATAAAATATTTTTCTCTTTGTGTCTTAGTGGTTCAAAATTTTTCTACCACTAAGGCATTAAGTCACAAAGTATATGTAAAGTTTTTCCTGATATTTGAGAATATGGACATTAGAATGTGGGATGATAGGTATGATGTTAAATTATATTATAATTGAATGTACGCCAAATTTTTATAGCTACAAATATACAATTTTAAAAAATATTTAGATATAAATGATGATATCAGTAAATATCCCAAAAACAAAGCTCTTTTTGTCAAAATAATTTGAAATTTTTGAGCTACCGTTTGCAGAATATCAAGATACTAAAAATCGTAACTTTACCGATGTGAGGACAGGAATAGAGGCGGTTAGAATATAAAAAAAGCTATTTAAAAACCGAGATGTCACAAGAGGCGAATATCGATGATGTTCAGGAGCCAATTATTAGCGCTCCCCCAGAAGTGCGTCAAATTATTGAGCGAGTATGGAAGTTGGAAAAAGGCAGACTAGATAAAAAAAGTAACAGCCATATTAATGAGGAGATATTAGGCATTGTAAAGGAAGAGGTGCGATGAAACTAACTTCAATTAAATTGTGCAATTTTCGCTCCTTTTATGGTACAACGCCAGAGATGATCCTCGCGGTAGGAGATGTTCGCAATACAACAATTATTCATGGCAATAATGGTGCGGGAAAAACCAGTCTATTGAATGCTTTTACTTGGGTATTGTACGAAAAATTTAGTGCAGCTTTTGCCTCCACAGAGCAGCTAGTTAATAAGCGATCGATTACCGAAGCCCAAACAGGCCAAGCTGTTGAATGTTGGGTAGAAGTTGGCTGGGAACATGAAGGAAAGCGCTATCGAGTCAAACGTTCCTGTCGGGTTTATAAAAATGAAAGTGATTTTGAAGCCGGTAAAACTCAGTTAAGTATGTGGGTAGGTGAGGAGGATGGCAAATGGTATTTACCACCGCAGCAACCAGAGGATATAATTAACCAGATTTTACCTGCGAGTTTACATCAATATTTTTTCTTTGACGGCGAACGGATTGAAGAAATAGTTCGTTCTGACAAAAAAGCTGAAATTGCCGAAGCAACCAAGATTTTCTTGGGAGTGGAAGTTATCAACCGTTCCATCAGACACTTAGGGGAAGCTAAAAAAAATCTAGAAAATGAATTAAAAGCTATTGGTGATGCAGAAACTAAACAGCTTCTCAGACAACAAGAAAAGATAGAGAAAGACAGCGAACAAATTACCAAGCGGCAAACGGAGATACAACAAGAGTTAGAATATCAACAAACTTTTAAAAAAGAGACTATTAACCGTTTAAGAGAAATGATTGCAGCTAAAGAACTGCAAGAAAGATGGCAGAACTTAGAATTGCAAAAAACAGCGAATCAGGAAGAGTATAAAAAAACTAAGGAAGCACTTAAAAAGGTAATTTCTGCGCGTAGTTACACGGTATTGCTATCAGAAACCACAGCACAGTTTCGCCAAGTTTTTTCTGATTTAAAGGAGCGAGGTGAGTTTACATCAGGAATTTCGCGGGAATTTGTCAATGAATTACTGAACTCTAAAAGTTGTATTTGTGGTGCAGACCTAAATGTAGGAACTCATTCTCATGCAAACGTGCAAATCTGGTTAGAGAGAGCAAGTTCTTCCGCCATCGAAGAAACTGCAATTCGCATGAGTTATCAAGTGGATGAAATTGATAAACAAGCGACGGCTTTTTGGGAAGAGGTTGACAAGGAACAAGCAAGAATTAATCAGTTAAGGCAAACAATATCTGACGTTGAAGGTGAATTAGATAATATTCAGGAACGACTGCGCAAAGATGCCAATGAAGAAATTAGCAGTTTACAAAAACGCTTAGATGAAATTGAAAATAAAATTGATGAATTAAATAGAGAACAGGGAGCAAATCAGCAACAACTTGTTTACTTAAAAACAGAAATTGATGCCTTGGGCAAACAAATTGCTAAGCAAAAACTGAATGAAGAAAGACAAACATTGGCACAGCGACGGATTAACGCCACTCAAGATGCCATTGAACGGTTAACAGAAGTTAAGAATCGTCAAGAAAAACAATTTCGTCTGCAATTAGAAAAGCGGGTACAAGAGATATTTACTAAAATTTCAGTTGCTCCATATATTCCCAAAATTAGTGAAAAATATGAATTGACACTGGTAGAACATACAGCAGGTATGGAAGCACCAGTTGCAGCTTCTACCGGTGAAAATCAAATTCTGAGTTTATCTTTTATTGCCAGCATCATTGACAAGGTGCGGGAATGGAGTGAAAAGCGAAAAATGATGATGATTCCCGATAGTAGCACTTTCCCTATCGTTATGGATTCGCCCTTTGGGAGTTTGGATGAAATTTCTCGGCGACATATAGCTAGGACTATTCCCAAATTAGCGAATCAGTTAATTGTGTTAGTTACTAAAACTCAGTGGCGGGGTGAAGTAGAAGAGGAAATAACAGACAGAATTGGTAGAGAATATGTACTTACGTATTACTCTTCCAAGCCAGATTGCGAACAGGATTATATTGAATTGGGTAGAGAAAGATATCCTTTGGTGAAGCAAAGCCCGAATGAGTATGAATATACTGAAATTACTACAGTTGAACATGATGGGTAATGTCAGTTGTTAGTTGTTAAGAGTTAACAGTGGTAGTCTAAAAAATTACTATGGAGTTGAAAAGACTCGCTACGTGCATCTAGTGCAGCGACGGGGACAAAGCTGACTTTTCACGGTATCTGGAAAACCCCTCTCCAAACCTCTCCCCTGCAAGGAGAGAGGCTTTGATTTCTCCCCCTTCCCTAGTAGGGAAGGGGGCTGGGGGGTTAGGTTTTGCGTTAGCTTTTCCACATGACGTGAAAAGTCAGGGACAAAGAGGTGAACCATTGATAACGTTGAAAATGCCACCAAAAGACAAGCGGCAAATACAAGTAAACTTTTTGTATCCAACTGATTCTACTCCACCGCAGGTTTTGACTGTGAAAACAGAGAGTTGATTTTAGCTCTGTTTTATCACTCTCGCCATAGTAAAAGCTGAAACCCCTGTTTAGATAGGGTTTCACTAATAGAGTTTAGTTTGAAGGTTTCTATTAGTTTGCGTAGACGCGTAGCGGTGAGGCAGTATGGTCTTGGGGTCTCGCCAAGTAGAGGAACTGCCGTTAGCGCGACGTTCGCGTAGCGTCTCCGTCAGGAGAAGGAGCGTCACCCGTAAGAGCTTCCGTCGATAGCAAAGTGCTGTTATACCAATTTCCGAAAATAATGAGACAGATGCGTAGGTTGGGTTGAACGCAGTAAAACCCAACAGTTACAAGACTTTGAGGTGTTGGGTTTCGTTCCTCAACCCAACCTACATCTGTATCACATTTTTTGTGAAATGGTATTAGCGCAGCGAAGCGCAACGTTAGGAGCATCACCCGTACTGCTAAAGCAGAACCCGCAGGGTAGGGTCTTGGGGTTTTACGCCACTCCCTACCCTGCGGGAAGCCGCAAAGCGTCTACAAGTCGGGAGACCCGCCGCCCACGGGGGTGGCTCCCCAAGTGGAGGAGGCAGTGCGTTGCTGAGCCAGCGCTGTGCGGGGGTTCCCGACGCTCGATAGCGCAGCGTTAGCGACGTAGGAGCGTCTGACTCGCTATCCGTTGAAGCGACTGACGTGTGGTTCCCACGGCAGTCCGCTCAAGTCGGGAAACCTGCCTACGCGGCTGCCTCCCCGTTGTAGCAACTGCCGTCAAGTGGCGTGGTTTCCCCCATGAGCCACTGGCGTTAGCGATGAAGGGGCTTTACCCGGAGGGTTTGTCCCTGAGCATCGCTAATTTCCTTAGCAAATCTGAGTTTTATCATTCATTGACCAAGCTAATAATAAATCATCTTTGGGCGTTGCTGACAATTTGATTCCAACTGTTAACCACTTGCCGTAAACTCTCTGGCAAGTTATTTTGCGAAATATCGTTGTACTGTACCGTACCCTCTTGGCTGGTGAGAGTATAGGTGATGTAATCAGCTGCACCGCTGGGAGCGGGGTAACTTAGATTTTTGTATTCGCCAAATTCAGAGCGTTCTAGTAATTGCTCAAACTGTTGCACCTGTTGTATGGAAATACGGCGGACACTCCGCTCAGAATCATTAGCATCACCAATTCGCACGCGAATCAAACGCCCATCATTAAGTAACACTGTTTCATAGGTTCTGGGAAACAAACCTCCACTAGAGATTTGCCTAAACACCACACCTCGATCTAATGGAGGTGGTAATTCACTAGCTGGAATTGACACAGTCTCATCCGTATTACCGTTAGAGACTTGACTGTTGGTAATCTGATTCCAGGCTTTGACTACTACTTGTAAATTTTGCGGCAGGTTATTTTGTGAAATATCGTTGTACTGAACTGTACCCTCTCGGCTGGTGAGAGTATAAATGATGTAATCAGCAGCACCACTGGGAGCGGGGTAACTCAAATTTTTGTATTCACCAAATCTAGACCGTTCTAGCAATTGCTGAAACCTTTGTACCTCTTGACGAGAAATACGGCGCACACTCCGCTCAGAATCATTAGCATCACCAATTCGCACACGAATCAAACTTCCATCATTAAGTAGGACTGTTTCGTAGGTTCTGCCAGCAAAGCCACCACTAGAGATTTGCCGAAATACTACACCTCGATCCAATGGAGGTGGTAACTCACTGCTGGGAATTGGTACAGGTTGACCTGTACCATTATTACCAGTTGAGCTATCCCCACTAGCCAGCTGTATTCGAGAACCACTATCATCACTTAGGAAGACTAAGAGGTTGCGCTGATTATAAGGTTTTACAGATACTTCCCAGCCAGATAATACTATCGGAGCGCAGAGATTGGGAAGAGTTGAGCGAGAGTCCGAAGGACTCACTTCGCGATCGCAACCACTAGCGAATTTTGTTCTTTTATATCCAACAATATTCAGCGCTTTTGTCGGCAAGCCTGTTAACACAGAAGCCTGACGCAAAATAGCATCGCCAATGACGGGTAAACCTTGTGCAGACAGTTGCATCATAGAAGCAGTTTCATCAGTTAGATAAATCCAACGGTCTTCCCCAGCTTCTACGACTACTTGCCAACCAGATATTTGTGCAGGAGGCGCAATACAATCAGCAGTTGGAGGACAATAAAAAAATGGCTGCCATGTTTTCCGTGTAGATTCAATAATATTCGGCGCTCCTGTTGGTAGCCCTGATACTTGGGAAGCCTTTTGTAAAATTGTATCCCTAACTTTTTGGGGCAATTGGTTATCAGCATTTCCGCTAGCCCTTTCATTCAGCCTGATGACGGAACCTGTTTGGTTGCTGTGATAAACCAAGGTTTGGTCAACTGCACCGATGACTACCCGCCAACCTGGTGTCAAAGCAGCAATACATAATTCATTGATATTTCCTAATTCCAAACAGCCATCTCTCCAAGTCCGCTGTTGAGCCTGAATGATAGTTAACCGAGAAATTGGCAGTTGCAAACGTCTGGATGCAGCTTGTAAAACAGTATTTTTTACAGACGCTGGCAATTGACTAGGCGAGTTGTCTGAAGAAGTATTTTCCGAACCTAAGCGTAAAGAACGCCCGTTGCTATTGGTGTGATAAATCCAGTTTTTTCTATTATTAGATACCACAACCCGCCAACCAGGAACTAACGCTTGGGTGCAGAGTTCATCTGGTTGAGGCAGTTCCAAGCAACCATTGCGCCAAGTTTGTTGACTATAGTTAATAATTTTCAGTTGACTGGTGAAAATTCCCTGTCTGCGAGCTAAATCTCGCAATACCGCGTTAGCTACTGGACGTGGCAAGCGATTTGATTTAATGTTTTGTTTAAGAACTTCATTTGTTGTCTCTGGTAAGAGGTTAGTAGAAGCGGCTGTGGCATTTTTGATAAAGGTTAACCCGCTACCAATAGACAAAATGCCAGTCAAAATTAAAGCAGTAACAATTCGGGCTTGGTTGGCGGTAGAATAATTTTTCAACATAATTTTATGGTAAGATACTGACATTAATAATTTAGTCAAAATTTACAATGACTAAAAACTAATATCTAGCGATTAGGAACAAAAGATAAAGTAATCCCAAGACCGAAGTAGTCGGGATCAATTATTATCTGTCTTCTGAGGGAGATATGAAGATAGACGCTGATGTAAGTATTGTTTGTTCCTTCCAATTTACATTGTCTTCACAACCTACGCGTGTAATTAAGATTAAAGCAATTTCTATATTGTGTTTACTTTGGCTTGCGTCGCCACTCCCCCATAGCACCAATAATGGCTGTACCGCCAAGAGTCAGAGGTTCGCAAACAAAACAAATTTGCCTTAATTTGTAAAGCTGCCTAGCGTCCCTAAAATATAAGTTACTGCTAGAATTGGATGCTAGATCGCAGCAAGTTATATGAATGTTGTGTAGAAATTAAACCATTTAACTGCAATTAATTATACAATGCTGTTAACTCCAAACCAGACATTGAAAACAGTATCAGGCACTAAGAACTGGACTTTCGATTAACTGATTGTTAGAGACATCGATTCTAATAGTGCTAGCAGCCCAGTTTTTCATATCAGGTGCTAACCAAACTAGCTTGCTGAGAATTTCATCATTTACCCACAACACTAGAGGAAAGCGAAAACTTTTCCGAAACTCATCTCGCATGAGATTAGTACTGATGACTAATTGATTAATGGCTACCACAGATTCTAAACCCTGTATAACCAAAGCTTCAGGTTGGGAAGCACCAATCGTATTTGTAATAGTTGTGTAAAGTGTCTCTACTGAAGGTGAGAGGGTAATTTCTTGGATATCTACCGCTGAAAACTCTTTTAACAAACTCAGTATTTGCTGCTGTTTATTCACAGAGTTACAACACACTAATATTAGTGCAAACTCTCCAGTAGCAACCATTACAGCCCTTGCTAGTCTTTGGATAGCTGCTGTACTGAGCGCCTGGTTGTTTTGAGAGTTACCTAAGCTTTTCATGATAAACCCTGTTTTTGGTTTTCAAAGTTGCATGTGATAACAGTACAATTACTTTTAAAATAGTAATTTTTATTATACGTAGCGGATTTACAATTTAGTTTAAATTTATCTTTTATAACACTTAGCATAATCTTAGAGATGCATCAGTAAGTCAGCAAGAGGTGTATTACCCCACATTTAGGGATAAGAAATAGTGTAGTAATAATAACAACTTAATGCAAGCGCCATAGGATATAAGGGTAAAAAATTTAAACAATCAAAAGGTATAACCCGATCGCAAAAATTAATCAAACTCTTAATCAGTAGACAGAAACGCAACTTCTGTCAAAATATACCAGTCATGGTTCATGTTTTCTTTTCTGATAGCTGTAGCAATTTATGCAAAATTTTGTAAAGTGGTGTGTGAAGTTTCTAAAGCGGAAAATTATTTCCAATAGAAAGAAGGCGTTATTTATCGTGATGCTAGCCTTGAGCATGGTAGCTACGGTAACATTATCGTTACCTTTGAATGCTCAAACGACTCCGCGATACCTTCGGGGGGCTACACCAACGTTAGCAACTGAGTTAAGAGGAGTGTGGTTAACAAATATTGATAGTGATGTGCTATTTGAAGGCAATCGTCTCAAGAATGCTTTACAAACACTTGATGAATTAAACTTCAATACCATCTACCCTGCGGTTTGGAATTGGGGATATACACTCTATCCCAGTAAAGTTGCAGGTAAAGTGATTGGGCGATCGCTCGATCCTACACCTGGACTGCAAGGGCGAGATATGCTCAAAGAAATTGTCAGCGAGGGACATAAAAAAGGGTTAACCGTGATTCCCTGGTTTGAATTTGGCTTCATGGCTCCCGCTGATTCCCTCTTAGCCAAGAATCGTCCCCAATGGCTCACCAACCGCAGCGACGGTACGCGGATTGTCAAAGAAGGCACACATAACCGCGTTTGGCTAAATCCCTTTCGCCCAGAAGTACAACAATTCATCCAAGATTTAATCATTGAAATCGTTAGAAACTACGACATCGACGGCATTCAATTTGACGACCATTTTGGCTTACCATCAGAACTAGGCTACGATCCCTATACAGTGACGTTATACAAAAAAGAACACCGTGGTCAAGCTCCCTCAAAAAACCCTAAAGACCCAGAATGGGTGCGCTGGAGAGCTAACAAAATCACCGACTTCATGAAGCGGGTATTTTCAGCCATCAAAGCCAATAAAAAAGATTGCCTAGTTTCCGTTGCACCTAATCCCCAGCGTTTCTCCTACGAATATTTTTTAGCAGACTGGCAGAGATGGGAGCGGATGGGACTAATCGAAGAGTTGATATTGCAGATATATCGCAACGATCTGAATGTCTTTATCAGTGAATTAGAATACCCAGAAGTCAAAGCAGCACGAAGTCATATTCCCGTGAGTATCGGCATTTTAGCCGGCTTGAAAAACAGAGCGATACCAATGGAACAGATTCAGACACAAGTGCAAAAAGTACGCGATCGCAACTTTGCTGGAGTCTCCTTCTTTTTTTATGAAACTCTCTGGAACCTAAGCCAAGAAACAGCCCTCAAGCGTCGCTCTGGCTTCCAGCAAATCTTCCCCACACCAACAACTTACCCAAATTTGCTTACAGGTTGGACACCGTAGGAGGACAAGGGGAGATGAGGGAGACACAGAGACGCGGGGACAAGGTAGATAAGGAGAATTTCTTCATACCTGCCTAGCTTGAAAATAGGGATTGGGGATTGGGTACTGGGAACTGGGTACTTAGGATGGGGTCAGTGGTCATTTGAGATTTTTCTCCCCCTGCTTCCTCTGCCCCTCTGCCCCTCTGCCCCTCTGCCCCTCTGCCCCTCTGCCTCTCTGCCTCCTGCCTCTTAACTCCCTATTCCCAACCGCCCAGCTAAGCCGGGAGTTAGGGGTAGGAGAATGGTAATCATTAAGAATAGAGCCAAAAGACCTAAGGCGGCTCTGGCATCATCAGGTTCGCTAATTTCATTCAAGCTAGGGCGTTCTAGATCCCGTTGTAAGAATAAAATCGCGATCGCCCAGTACAATGCCAAAGGATTACCAAGAGCCACTAGCCCTAACAAAATTAAAGTTGCCAGCGTTGTCCGTCCTGCGGTTTTGCGTCCGTAAATTGCCTGAACAATGCGACCACCATCTAATTGTCCTGCGGGCATTAAGTTGAGGGCGGTAATTACTAATCCCAGCCAACCAATCACTACTAAAGGATGAACATTCACTAAAGGCGACTGTAAAGCCGAACCCAGGACAACCCGCGCTAAGCTACCCACCAAAATTGAACCTTGGAAAAACTGATTGGGCAATTGAAATAAACTGCCTGGGTGCGAAAGCAACAAGCCGACAATTAGCATTAATAAAGAAGCAATACCACCAACAGCTGGCCCTGCTAAAGCAATATCAAACAATGCCTTGCGATTGGGTACTAAAGACTCAAAGCGAGTAATTGCACCAAAAGACCCTATTTGCACAGCAGGCAAAAAGAAGGGCCAACTAAGGCGGACTTGATGACGACGTGCAAGTATCCAATGACCGATTTCATGAGCTACCAAAATCGTCAAGATGCCAGCACCTATAGGTAAAGCTTCTGTAAACCGTTCTGGATTGGCGAATAAATCAAAATTTTGCAGTAGTCCCGCAGTTTCAAAACTGGTGGCGATAGTTGCTACAGCCAAGATACCTGCAAAGACTTTTTGGGGTAACGTTGTTGAACGTGGTTCATTTCTGCTAGGTAAAACAATCACCACAGGTCTTCCGTCTGTATTTTCCGTTAAAAACAGACGATATCGATCGCCTAATCTTTCTTTTAAACTGGTAGTGAGACGGTTATAAACCTCGTCTGGCTCTCCTCGAATATTACCTTTAAAAATAGCTCCTTCCTGGTAAGCGATCGTTTCTGTAGCAAAAAATGTATCGATACCGAAAATGCCTTTAATTGCGTTCAAGTCCTCTTCTGGAATTGGCAATACTCCAATTTGCAATTCTGAAATTACTGGCTGTGAGTTATTTTCTGCTTGTGGTGAGGAATCAGCGGCTAGCCTTTGTGTTGCTCGCTGTCTGAGTATGGCATCTTGCCCCGCCGAGCGCAATTGTCTTCCCAAGAAGATGTACAGTCCAGCGGAAGCCACTACTAAGAATAATATTCCAACTATATTGATGTAAATTCCTGTGGCAAATAACCCAAAGAATAACAGCCAGGGAGCCATTAACACCACAGACTGCAACCAGGCTAAGATTCCCAGTTTACCAAAAGGTCTGGCGCGGTAAAAGCCCCAACCCAAAATACCCAAAGCTACCAGCAAAATAGTCCCAATTATAGGAGTCTCTGAGGAAGTAAACATTTCCAAACCCTTCGCTGTGAAAGACCAAGCCCGAATAAGTCAGGTGTTATAGATACACTTACACTTATTAATCTATAACGAGGGTTGTAGTCTGCCAAATTTGGAAATGGCGTGATTCCCCAACTCTTCACAACTCAGGTAGGAATTAGTTGTCAGTTGTGAGGCGGGGCGTTGGGAATTACAGTGATGTCCTCCCCAACGGAGTAGCTCCCCAAGTCGAGTACAGAAGTGGTTTGGGACACTTAGGGATGGTTCATAGCGATCGCATTTAAAATAAGTAGTAGCAGAATTGATACAAAGGCTTACAAAGATTGCATAGCCTAGAAAACCGTAGACTAGACTAGTAGCACAGGTCAATATTCAAAGGAATTTATGATGAGCGATCGCGACTATACATTAATCCTTGATAAAAGCGGTAGTATGTCCACTCCCGACCAAGTTGGCGGTAGAAGTCGATGGGAAATAGCCCAAGAGTCTACTCTCGCTTTGGCAAGGAAGTGCGAGCAGTTCGATCCAGATGGTATCACTGTGTATGTATTTTCTGGAAGATTTAAACGCTATGACGATGTAACCTCAGCCAAAGTCGCACAGATATTTCTAGAAAATGACCCATCTGGCACGACAAACTTAGCAGGTGTACTCCAGGATGCACTCAATAATTACTTTCAACGTAAAGCTGCGGGTAAAACCAAACTCAATGGTGAGACAATCTTAGTAATTACTGATGGCGAACCAGACGATCGCAAAGCCGTATTTGAGGTAATTATTCAAGCCACGCGCCAAATGGATCGTGATGAAGAATTAGCAATTTCAATTATTCAAGTAGGTTCAGATGCCCAGGCTACTAAGTTTCTCAAGGCTTTAGACGATCAATTGCAAGGTGTCGGTGCTAAATTCGATATTTGCGATACTGTCACTTTAGAAGACTTAGAAGACATGAGTCTCGCAGATGTATTAATGAATGCGATTACTGATTGATTAATAGTCAAAATTCTAGAGTCAATTGACTCATAAGTGGAGAATTTAGAAATGTTAGAAAATCGAGACTACACTTTAATTATTGATAAAAGTGGTAGCATGGCAACCCCAGACCAAAAGGGTGGTAGAAACAGATGGACAGCAGCTCAAGAATCTACCTTAGCTTTAGCTAGCAAGTGCGAGCAATTCGATCCAGATGGTATTACTGTTTATGTGTTTTCTGGAAGATTTAAACGCTATGAAAATGTCACATCGGCTAAAGTAGCACAAGTTTTTCGCGAAAACGACCCCTCTGGGACTACAGACTTAGCATCTGTGTTGAAACACGCAACTGATGATTACTTTCAACGCAAAGGTTCAGGTCAAACGAAACCAAATGGTGAAACAATTTTAGTTGTTACTGATGGCGAACCGGACGATCGCAAAGCTGTAATGAAGGTAATAATTGAAGCTTCTCGCCGTATGGATCGAGATGAAGAATTAGCGATTTCTTTTATTCAAGTCGGTACAGATCAGCAAGCTACCCGCTTTCTTAAAGTTTTAGATGATGAACTTCAAAGCGCTGGAGCTAAATTTGATATCTGTGACACAATTACAATGGATGATATGGAAGATTTAAGTTTATCAGAAGTTCTACTTAATGCCATTACTGACTAGTGCAAAAAGGTAGGAGGTAGAAGGCAGGAATTATTTTCTTTGTCCCCCTCATATTCCCTACTGCCTATTCAAAGCTTTCTATTATCACTAATTAAGTAATCACCGTTACCACATGTAAAATAATGGATACCATTGATAAGCTGTTAGCTCAAATCAAAGCTGAATATGATGAAGCAAAATCTGAAAAGCAACAGCCAAAAATAAATGTAGTAAAACCATTCGTGCCACCGCCGCCAAAATCGGTATCTTTAGTAGATAATTTGTTGGCGGAAGTCCAGGCTGATTTTGCAGCACAGGATAAAGCTGAAGAGTTAAGGAGACAGCAAGAACTAGAACAAGAACGAATTCGACAAGAAAAAATTAAAGCAACAAAACTAGAAACTTTGAAAAATCAAGCAAAAGAATGGTTAGACAAATTAGACCCATTCTCACCTGAAGGACTTTGGTTTGAAAGATTTTCTGAAAGCTATCCCTCAAAATTAGAGGCAGCAATTGAATATTTACAAAGTAACGAATAAACTCAAAATTATTTCAATTTAATTTAATGATTCTGCTTACCATTTATTTGAGATAAATAATGCTGAACGGCCCATTCATGCATTGCATAGAGAATCGGTTGCAGACTAACTCCTAAGGGTGTTAATGAGTATTCTACCTTTGGAGGAATTTGGGCGTAGATTTCTCGATGTATAATACCATCTTCCTCCATTTCCCTTAGTTGCTGGGTGAGCATTTTTTGCGTAATTCCGGGTAACGCTCGCTGCAATTCACCAAATCGTTTTACGCTTGTCATTAATTCTCTAATAATTAAAACCTTCCAACGTCCGCCAATCACCTTTATGGTGGTTTCTACTTCACAAGTCAGCCTGCTATAATCTTCTGCTTCAGCTTTCATAGTTACTTTTTAGTAAGTATCTTACTTTTAAGTGCCTACTTTTCATATTAACTTTATTTAGTTTAAAGTCTATTCGGCAAGTTTTTTGTACGTTGACTATAGAAGTCTGAAGTTTAAAGGATGAATGATGAAGTAAGAACTTGGTATATGCCTCACCCACAAGTGGCGCTAAATCCAACAGTTATTTTCAATATTCATGCCTTATCCCTTGATGCGTAGGGCGATTTCCGGCTTCATACTTCAGCTTTCCATATACCTGATAGACACAGTTCTTGTTGGAAAATTTATGGCAAATATCCTCCACATTGATACTAGTCCTCGTGGTGAACGTTCTATTTCGCGATCGCTCTCTTATGAGTTCATCACATCCTGGAAAGATACTCATCCTGGCGATACGGTTATTTACCGAGATTTAGGTCACAATCCCGTTCCTCATGTAGACGAATCATGGATTGCGGCTGCTTTTACACCACCTGAAGCACGCACACCGGAACTAGTTGAAGCAATTAAGGTATCTGATAATTTAGTTGACGAGTTTTTAGCAGCCGATCGCTATATCTTTGGCGTGCCAATGTATAACTTGAACATACCCTCCACGTTTAAGGCTTACATTGACCAAATTGTACGTGTAGGTCGCACCTTTACGTTTGACGAAAATGGATATAAAGGTTTAGTCGATAGCAGCAAAAAGGTATTGATCGTCACAGCGCGTGGAGGTGCTTTTTCCCCCGGAACGTCCTTTGCTGCTTATGATTATCAAGAACCCTACCTCCGTGCGATTTTCAGCTTTGTCGGCCTCACAGATATTACCTTTATCTATGCTGAAAACCTCAACTCTGGTGATGATGCGCGCCAACAGTCTCTAGCCGCTGCTAAGGATGCGATCGCCCAAGCCGTAGCTAATTGGTAATCAGATGATATCTTGACAATTAGCCGATATTTGCTTAAATGAGGCTATATATATCAAGCATTCGATCGAGCAAAAATTTGCAATTAATAATGGCAATCCAACTTAATTTCCCGACCACTACCAGGACTACTCTAACTACCTATCAAGGAGGGTCGTGAAGTCTTGCTGACATATAAAGCAAAGAAATCGATTCACCCCTCTAGGCAATTTCTTGAGGGTTTTTTATTGCTCGAAGTATTATTTGTGAGAATTCAACTTGTCAGGCTGGAAAGATAAAGACATGGTGCTGCACAGTCCAAGTTTTTCAGTTGATGGTGCCACGGGAAAGATTCAGTTTTTACCATCAGGCGATTACTATCAGCACTTTTAGAGGCTGAGGCATAACAAATCAAACTTTCATCACTTCTACTAGCTTAATTGCTGAACAGCAGAGGCGATCGCAACATAAACTCAACATACCAACAGAATAAGACAACCACAGTCAAAAATGGTAAATATACAGTTATTTGCATGATTCAAATCAGGATTCACTAGCCCGGAAGGTAAATAGAACAGATATATCAAATTATTCAGTGTTAATTTATACTATTTTCAATTTGCATAGTCGTTATACTCATTCTCAGGTTCTACCTGGGAATTACGAAGTGGCTTTGCCACTTCTTTTTGTAAATAGGGTAGCATAGCAACAAAGTAATCAAAAAACTAAAAAGTACATTGCTTTTTAGTTTTTTATTTAACTTTTGTTAATCGTTAGACAGTTCATCCCGCCATTTTTCGCGCTTTTCCTTCATCTCGACATCTTGCGATCGCGCTAATTTCCAAGTCTTCCACATCAAGGGTTTCTGTCTTTCCAGATGATTGATAAACTGCATAATCGACATATCTGCCTTGATTGGGGTTTTTAAATCAAACTGAATTGTTTGAAAAATTCTAATATCAGCCTTGATGAAATCTTTACCCACAATCTTAGTTAGCCACAGTATAACTCGATTATGTAACCAACCAAAAATTCCTTGACGTTTCCTAGTCATTGCAATAGTTTGAGCTTCAGTTTTTCCTCCTTCTAGAAGACGCATAGCGAACATAACGTGAATATAAAGAGAATCAAAACTAAGTGTTACTATACCAATAGTGCCATACCAGTAGCAAATACTATAAGTGACAGGATTTTTGTAGAAGGGACGGATAAGTTTAATCAAAAAAGAATCTTCACCACTATATGTAGTATTGCTGAAGATAATAGCATTCTGATTTAGTTCATCTTTTTCAAAAATAATTTCTGATAGGAGTTTGTGAACTGTATTGAAGTGTTGAGCATCGATAGCATTAATCCCGACTACATTAGGATGACAATTCATCACTAAGCGGGGGCCAAAGATAACATCACAGTCCTTATGTTCCAACTCTGGAATAAATGGTAAAGGTTGTTGTGGATATTCTCCAGTCCAAACCCAAATCATCCCGTACTTTTCAGCAGTAGGCCAAGTTTTTAACTTCATAGGAAGTGACTCATCCAAACATGGAATATCAACACAGATTCCTTGAGCATTAAACTTCCAATGATGGAATAAACAGCGTAATTCATTACCCTCGACTTGACCTTCAGCAAGGTGAGCGCCCATGTGAGGACAATAGGCATCAACAGTCACTACTCTTCTGTCTTTACCACGGTAAATCGCTAGTTCTCTACCCAAAAGATTTACAGGTTTTACTTCACCTATCTCCAAATTTAAAGACGGTATTACCCAATACCATCCTTCAATAAAACGTTCTGGGTTATTAAAAGTTTTAGGTTTACGCTTTGAGCTAGCAGGCTGCGAATTAACATTCATTTTTAGAGTTTCACTTGAAGTGAAGCGGTTGATTTAGAATTAACACGAAAATATAGTGAAAACAGTTATTTTTAGTACTTTGGTAGATAGTTATATTATTTAAAAATAAAATTGATAAATTTAAAGTGTGAATAAATACTGAAAAAATATTTATTAATTTGCTAATAAAATGTAAATTATACAATTCCTTTTACTTTTGTAGGAGTAGCAAAACTTTCTCAACTGATTTAACTGCACCACTCCTTACTCCCTATCACAACGAGGTAGCTTTTGATTGAAACTTACGCAATCTGAGAGCATTAGTCACAACAGAGATTGAAGATAAAGCCATTGTTGCTCCGGCGATAATTGGATTGAGTAACCAACCAAAAATAGGGAAAAGAATGCCAGCTGCAACGGGAATATCAATGACGTTATAAATAAAAGCAAAAACGAGATTTTGCTGAATATTGCGGATGGTAGCGCGACTGAGTTGGATCGCTGTGACAATTCCTTGCAAGTCTCCAGAAACAAGAGTGATATCGCTAGTCGCGATCGCTTCCGCAGTTTGGCGATTATCTCCAGTCAGCATTACTACTTCTAAACCTAACTTTTGTAGTGCTTTTACTGCTGCGGCTGATGAGGGTTTGAGGGCATCGGCAATAACTTCATCTACTTAAGACTTGTCATTCTGTAAAAGTGTGTGCTATCAAAGCTATATAATCACATTTGTAAAAATTAACCTGTTGTTTTCCCCACAAATCTGGGACAACGACCATCCAAACCAACTGAGACGCGGCTGCTGAACCCATGTCTCCCTAATCTCTTCAAAACAAAGAGTCTTTTTTTAGACTCCCACGGAGTTTTCATGCAGCCAAAAAATCTTCAACGTCTTCTGCGTGCTTTAGCACGTCAGGGTCTAGATGTAACTTACAGCAATTACACTTATTCTGTCCGTTTAACAAATAATGTCGATGCCCCAGTAGCAGAAGTGCTATTGCCCGAAGGCTTCCCCATAGAAGCTAAGGCACTAAAGCAGTTAGCAAATCTGGCAAACGTTCGTCACCCAGCAGGTGGATGCATCTGCCGTGCCTGTGCCACACCTGATTTTCACCCTGGTGATGCTGGTGTTGCTATTGGTTCAGTTGTAGAAACTGTAGATCAAGTTATTCCTGCGGCTGTCGGTTCAGACATCAATTGTGGGATGCGCCTACACGTTGCCGATTTGACAATCGATGAATTCCTCGCAAAGCGCGACTCCTTCGTAGAACGCATGAAGGGGGATTACTTCTTCGGTACGCGTGATGCGACTATGACTGCTCATACAATGCGAGCTTTGTTTCAGTATGGTGTTCCCGGTTGGTTAGATGCCATGCTGGATCGGCCTACAGGCAGTGTAGTCAAGTCCAATCTAGAGCAACTTGCCCAAGAGAGCGATGGCTGCGCCAACGCCTTTGGCGAACGCATCTTCTTAGGTGGTTCAATGAATGGTGACTGGAAACTTGCACCAGAAGAATTGGTTCCAAATGATGGATTGGTGCGCGATGGCGGACTAGCAACCATCGGTTCTGGCAACCATTTTGTGGAAGTGCAACGAGTTGATAAAGTTGAAAATCGCGCCTTAGCCCATGCTTGGGGAGTGCGCGAGGGACAGCTAGCTTTCATGATTCACTCAGGTTCTCGCAACGTGGGTAAGTATATTGGCGGAATGTGGCGAGATAAAGCTAGGGCGACTTGGCCAAAAGGTTTAAAGTACCCAGAATCTCAGATTTTTCCACTTTCTGTTCATTCCCACCCCGAACTAGTTGCCAGTTACCTACAAGCTGAGGCGACAGCCGCTAACTACGGCTTTGTCAATCGCCTTCTGTTAGCGGAACTGCTACGTCTGCGTTTGCGGGAAGTGTACGGTGATGTGGAAGCACCTCTAGTTTACGACTTGCCGCACAACATCACTTTGCCAGAAGATCGGGGATGGGTAACGCGCAAGGGTGCTTGTCCTGCCCACACAGGGCAACCTGTAATTATTCCTGGTTCAATGGGTGCTTACTCTTATCTCATGGTAGGCAAAGGCAATCCAGCGTTTTGCAATTCTGCGTCACATGGTGCAGGAAGAGTGCGATCGCGTTTTGACCTCAATCGCAGAGGTGCATCTCAAAGTGAGGCAGAACTCGGATTAACTGGGGTAGACTGCATTACCCTGCGCGAAGAACGCAGAATTGAAGAAGCACCTGCTGCCTATAAGCCAATTCAGTCTGTGATTGATGTGCAAGTAAAAGCGGAAATGGTTGATGCTGTAGCGCGATTGAGTCCAGTTTTGACGTTTAAAGCTTGAGTAATAATGTGAACTAAATGTTAAAACCTTTGTAATTTCGTTGATAATTTCAAAACCATAATTTTCGAGAATCTTACAGTTCCTAGTACTGAGCCAGGTACACTCAATATCATGTCTGCTAAATTACTTCTGATATGTCATTGCGCTAAGCGAAGCCATGCCCGTTCGTGAAGCATCTCCCTTTGGAGAACCCGAAGGAGTACGCTTCGCTCACAATGACAAGTGTTTAAACGAACATAGTATCAGTTATTACTCAGCAACCAATAAGTTTAAGACAAATCTAGCTATTGCTAGATGTTAAAGTTTTCTAGGAACCTTAACCTACAACTGTTGAACCAACAGATTTACTTGTGGATGCCATACTAGAACGATCGCACGCACTCAAACAAGACTTAGTTGATTTTGTCCTTGATGCCGAAGGAGAACTAGCACAAGCACTGGAAACTTATGCAGCCGCACAGTTGCGCCGTGGCAGTGGAGATAGTACACAACAAGACTTAATCGTTGACAGCTTTATTACAGAAGGAAAAGTCGGCGATAAGTCACCGCTAGAGATATTTATAGAAAACCATCCAGATTTATCCGAGAGCGATCGCAACCTGATCGGCAGCTGGCATCATAGTTTTATTGGTTTATTTGCCATTACTCAAATCCTAAGCGATGGCTTTGAGTTAACGAACTGGTTGACAGATAAACATTACATTGTCAAGCCCAACAATCCCCAAACATTACAGGCACTATCTCGCCTAAAAACGGCAGAAATCTTACTAACTCGCATTTCTCCTGTCACCGACAGCTACTGGACATTTTCCGGCCCCTACACACAGATGGGTAAACTCGGTAAACCGAAACTTGCTGTAGCTATTGGTAATTTCAAAGATAACTATAAAAATAGTCTTTACAGCGATGCTCCAGACTTACTAGAGGCAGCTTGGGAATCTGTAGCAGAATATCATCAGCAGTTTGTTGACTTTTTCGCCACTGATGAAATCACGCTACCTGGATATCAACTGAATAAAAAAATAGCTGAATTCCAAGAATTAATTACTGAGAAACGCTTAGCAGCAGCAGGACTTGATACATCTAAATCTCTGAGCGAGATGGCAGTAGAAGCTGGAGTTGGTGAAGAGGAAATCAAAGCAGCAGTCGAAGAAGTTGGTGCTGACTCAAAAGTAGTTTCTCAAATTTTCAATGATAAAAGTGGCAAGAGCAAAATGGTGATGCCAAAAGTTGATTTACCTGCCGAACTCAAGAAAGCAGAACAGGTAACAGCTCTTTCTCATCCCCGTTGGGGTCAAATGTTTTTACCAACGTACAGTAAAATACAGGCTATTTTGTCAGCCGATGACTGGCAAAGTATTGAAGGCGCTGAAAAACTAATTCGCTTTTATCTCACAGATAAAACTATTAACGCTTTTATCTGGCATCGGTTAGCCCAAAAGTACCCAACTCAATTAGAAAAAATATTGCAAGCTATTCTGCAACGTCCAGAATTTAGTTTGGAAAGTGACTTGAATCAACTTTTGCAAGAATACGACAAACCTATCGAGCCAGAGTTACCAGAAATCGCTAGTGTGCCTATACATCTGCACAACTTATTTCAAGAAGCTGTTACAGAAGTTAACAAATCTAAGCCCAAGGGTAAGGGGCAAAAAAAGGCAGCCAAGGGTTTTCAATAAAGTTAGCAGACAGGAATAAGGGACTGACAAATAAAAAATATATCATCATATCATGTCCGACTTAATACTTATGTCATTGCGAGCGTTCGCGCAGCGTCTCCCTTAGGAGAAGCGCGGCAATCCCAAAGCCTTGCGATTGCTTAATTTCACTTCGTTGCATTCGCAATGACATATCGTAAGTTATTTGCCGAACTTGATATCACTCCTGAAGCTGGGGAGGCAGTGCGTTGTCGGGGTTCCCACGGCAGTTCCTACCTTGTGGGAAGCCGCACAGAGCGCGTCTAAAAATCGGCAAAGCGCCCACGCGGCTGCCTCCCCGTTGTAGCAACTGCCGTGGAGCTGGGGAAGCTGGGGAAGAAGAATCTGATAATAGTCTTGCTTGTAGAAAATTGGATAATTTATTTTTTGGAGTTCCTTTATACTAAGAACGCATGTTTTTTCAGTTCGTTTAGGGAAACAACTTCCAAAGCTCTAGCATGGGTAGATGAGAGAATAACGGGTGGAGCAACACCAGCTTCTAAAGCTTCTTGCCAGCGAGAAGCACACAAACACCAGCGATCGCCTGGTTTCAGACCAGGAAAATTATAATCAGGAACAGGTGTACTGAGGTCGTTACCCCGTGACTTAGTAAATTCAAGGAATTCTGCTGTGACTTGGGCACATACGACGTGCGAGCCAAAATCTTGACCGCCTGTACGACAAAAGCCGTCGCGGTAATATCCAGTCATGGGAGAAGTACAGCAAACCTCTAGGTCTGTACCGATTACGTTTTTAGCCTCTGTCATTGTCAACTCCTTATGGCTTGAGCAATAGCTGTTTTGGCATCCGCATCAATTTTACCGAATAACTTTTTAGTCTTGCTGGCAACTGAGGACAAGAGAGAGTAGGGGAGATGCGGGGACAAAGAGAATAACTCCTAACTCCTAACTCTTGCACAGACGCGTAGACGCTCGTAAGAGCGGCTTCTCGTCAGAGTATAATCGCGTCTCTAACTCCTAACCCTCCGTAAACAGGAATCGTGTTTTTGAGATAAACGCACCATTTGCGGATTTCCTCCTCATGGTATTGAAGTATTTTTGGGAGTCTTCCCGATTTATCTTTGTGTAGAACTACTAAATTTTTCAGTAAATTCCGAGAAATCACTTGAAATGGTGAATAATTCCGAAAACTGTATAGTGACGTTTTTATAAACCTCGGTGACAATTTGAGGAAAATAGGAGAACAATAATGTCTGAAAGTAAATCGAAGTTTTTTATTCCTGCTATTGGTGCTGCCGTAGTTGTAGCAGGCAGTGTGGTTGCTTATATGTATTTAAAAGGGCCTTCTGGAGATAGTTCAGGCGCTCTAGGCAGTGCTAAATTAGTACCTTCTACAGCGCTCATGGCAACTTATATTACCACCGACTCAGAAGCCTGGGAGAAGTTGCAGCAGTTTGGCACTCCGGAAGCACAAAAATTACTAGCAAAAAGTCTAGAAGATTTTAATAAAAATACATTTAAAGGCAGCGACATCTCTTACGAAAAAGACATCAAGCCTTGGGTTGGTGGTGTAATGTTTGCAGTACTGCCACCAAATGCAGCCAAACCCGCGCAGTTGAGTGAGCCTTCTAATCCAGCGAATCCGCCCATAACATTACAGCAAGAACCAAAGATTCTAATGGTAGTGGGAATCAAGGACAAAATCAGCGCTTTGAATTTTGCTAAGAGACTAAAAGAACAGAAAAACGTCAAAAGCCAAGAATCTGACTATAAAGGTGAAAAAATTACAGAAACTATAGAAAATGGTAAACCAACATATAGCGCAGTTTTAAATAATAGCCATATAGTATTGGCTCCTGAAAAGCAAGCTGTAGAGAATGCTATTGACACCTATAAAGGACAGCCCTCCTTTGCAAGTAAAGAAGGTGCAAGCAGTATTCTTAGCAAAGGTGTAGATGTGAAAAACACCCTAGCTCAAATTTATGTACCAGACTACGCAGGTATGGTACAGCAATTAATAGCTGCAAGTCCCCAGGCAAAACAAGTACCTCAACAAACTCTAGCGCAGTTGAAACAGGTAAAATCGATGGCAGCGGCTGTTGGTGTTGATGATGCAGGAGTGCGGATGAAAGCGATCGCCAATTTAGATCCGCAACTCAGCAAATTCCAGTATCAAACGACTCCTGCCAACATAGTGGCTCAATTTCCCATTGAGACCTTTGCTCTAGTTAACGGTAAAGATATTAGTCGTAGCTGGTCAACGATAGTAGAACAGTCCAAAGATTATCCAGAATTACAGCAAGCACTCCAACAGATGCGGGGACAATTACAAACAGTCAATATCGACCTAGATAAAGACATTTTTGGGTGGATGAATGGAGAATTTGCTTTTGGTGCCATTCCATCTAATCAAGGTGTATTAGCGAGTTTGGGTTTTGGAGGAGCCTTATTATTTGACACCAGCGATCGCAAAACAGCAGAAGCCACCTTTACCAAATTGGATACCCTTGCCAAAACACAAAGAATCAACATCACCCAAAGAAAAATCGGTGGCAAAGACGTAACTGAATGGCAAATACCCCAACAAGGAGCCTTATTAGCTCATGGTTGGCTAGACCAAGACACGGTATTTTTGGCGATTGGTGGTCCTGTTGCTGAGTCCATTACAGCTGGTAAAAATCAATCTCTTGAAAATAGCGAAACCTTCAAAGCCGTTACTGGTTCTTTGCAAAAACCCAACGGTGGCTACTTCTATCTAGATATGGACAAAACTGTATCCCTAGTAAATCGTTTTGCGGCACAAGGCCAATCCATCCCGCCTGAAACTAGGGCTATCCTGAGTTCGATTCGTGGTGTTAGTGCTACTGCCACCAGCCCCGATAAATCCATTAGTCAATTAGAGATGTTGTTAGCTCTTAAACCAAATACTGCAAAGTGAGGGACTGGGTAAGTTATCAGCAATCAGTGGTAAGTTGTTAAAGCTTTTGGGTTAGGGAAAAGGAGGATATTCTCTTTTCCCTTTACCTCGGCGGAACTTCCCCTGTTTCCCCTGCTCCTTCATAAAACTCGATCGCTGCGAGATTCTAAAGTATTTGTCAGCCTGTCTAACGCACCAGTCAGTCTTTCTTGAGCTATGAGATTAGCATCTGGTGGGGGGTCAGTGGTGACTTCTTCTTGCCTTTTGAATTTTTGTAAAGCTTGAATAGCCACAAATAAAATTAGGGCAACGATCGCAAAATCAACTATTGAGCCAAGAAACTTACCAATAGCAATTCCCGGGCCAATCGTGATTGTCCTCCAGTCTTTACCACTTAAAGCAACTATAGGGTTGATTAATGGCATAACCACATCTTCAACAAAAGAGGTGATAATCTTGCCAAAGGCGGCACCAATAATTACGGCGATCGCCAAGTCAACTACATTACCTTTGAATGCAAATTCCTGAAAATCTCTAAAAAAGCCACCGACTCTTCTTCTTGCTCTAGCCATACTTGACTCTTAAAAAGCTTATTGTAGTTTTATTAGCTGCTAATTTTACATTAAATAACCGTCCTCCATGTGAAGAATGCGATGGGCTATATCGAGAATCCGATTGTCATGGGTGACGAGTAAGATAGTACAGCCTTGTTCTTTGGCAAGGCTTTGCATTAATTCCACTACATCCCGTCCTGATTTCTTGTCTAATGATGCTGTGGGTTCGTCAGCGAGAATAATTTTGGGATTTGCTACCAAGGCACGGGCGATCGCAACTCTCTGCTTTTGACCGCCAGATAAATTTTCTGGGTAATAGTTAACCCGATTTCCTAATCCTACTGCTTCAAGCATTCGTACTGCTTTTGCTCGTCTTGCTGTCCAAGACAAATGCTCGTGCAGTTCCAAAGACATCTCAACATTTTGTCGTGCTGTCAAGCTATCCAAAAGGTTGTATGACTGGAAAATGTAGCCAATCTGCCGCCGTGTTTTGATTAATTGGTTTTGCCTAGCGCCACAAAGTTCTTGACCAATTACCTTTAAGCTACCATGCTGGCAAGAACGCAACGCACCAATCAGCGACAGCAAAGTTGTTTTTCCTGACCCAGATGGGCCAGTCATAATTACTATTTCACCTGGGTAAATATCTAATTTGATATTAAATAGAACTTGTTTGCGTAAGCTTTCTTTACCAAAAAAATGATTAATATTGCGAATAGAAATGACAGGTTCACCAGTAGTTAGTTGATTTGAATTAAAATTATTTAAAATTTGCATATTTATCCCGTTTATGTAAAATTTTATTGTCTTGATATTAATTACGAATTACGTTAGCGTAGCGTTAGCGAGTCCTCGAGCGTCATTACGAATTCTTAAAATATGTCTGCTGGGTCTGCCGAGTTTAATTTTCGCATAGCGATCGCCCCAGAGATAACACACATGATAATCGTCAATATTAAAACTTGAATTACACGCTCAACAGTTAGAAAAAGCGGTAATTTTGTTACAGATCGAGTCAAGGTATACATGCCAAAAGAAATTAAACAGCCAGGAATATAACCAAGTACAGCTAATATCAATGCCTCTTGAAATACCACAAACAAGAAGTAGATACTGCGAAACCCCATAGCTTTGAGTGTGGCATATTCGGCTATGTGATCGATAACATCGCTGTAAATAATTTGGTAAACAATAATCACACCAACCAGAAATCCGATGGTTACACCTAATGAGAAGATAAAACCAATTGCACCACTCTCTTGCCAATATTTCTTCTCAAAATCAATAAATTCTTGGCGAGTGAGAACTTTTACATCATCCGGGAGATAAGATTGCAATGCTTTAACTACTACATTGACATCGCTACCAGCTTTTAGCTGAATTAGACCAAGATTGACTTTACCTGCTTGCTGTGTCGAAAAAATTCGCAGGAAGTTCTGGTCGCTGGTAATGACGCTAGCATTGGCTACAAAAGATGCGCCTACCTCATACAAACCTGCAATGGTAATTTTACGTGCTTGCAGTTCTGTGATGACAGGTTTGCCTTGAGCTACTTGAGCGATCGCTTCTTGATATTTTCCATTGGCGTTGCGGTCAAACAAAAAAGTATCTGGATATTTAATAACATCCAAATTTTGATTGACCTCTGGCAAGTTGAACGCAGGTTTTTCTGGATTAAAGCCTATAACTAGAATTGATTCATCAAGTTTAGTTTGCAAGCTTTTCCAAACTCCTAAACGGATATATAAAGGATTTACTGATTCCACCTCTGAAAGATTCGCAGCTTGGAACAAACGACGACGAGGAAAAGAACTCAGTAGTCCTAAGTTCTGTGCTTGGCGGCTAATAACTACCAAATCTGTTTGTAGGAGTTCATGAAAACGGGTATTACTGTCATACAAAGCAGACTGAAAACCCAGCTGCATCAACATTAGAAAAGCCGCGAATGTAATTCCACAAAGAGCAACAATAAAACGTCCCCTTTGTTTCATTAGTTGTAGCCAAGCTAATGGAATTTTGCGTTTAAACATAGGAATTGGGGACTGGGAATAAACAAGAGAATAACAACTGACTAATGACTAATTACAAATCAATTTCAACGTTGACTTGAAGATTTGTGAGGCTAGCTACTTGTCTACTAGCAGCTTTGTCTAAACGGATTTTGGCTTCAATTACTCTGGCATCTGTTGCGGCTGTTGGATCGGTGTCTAAGACATCTTTTTTTGCCACTGTTAAACCAATGCGATCGACTGTTCCGCTTAACTGGCCAGGAAAGGCATTGCTGAGACTGGTAATGCTGGCAGTTTGACCAGGACGAATTTTGGCAATATCACTTTCATAGATTTCTGCTACAACGTACATGCGATCGGTTTGACCGAGTTCCACAATTCCGTCGTTGCCCACTGTTTCTCCGGGATGAGCTTGAATCCGCAGAATTGTACCTGCTTGCGGTGCCCGAATATATGCCAAATCGAGTTCGGCTTGAATCTTTCCCACTGTAGCCACAGCACTATCTATCTCTGCCTGTGCTGTTGCCACATCTGTGGGACGCACTTCGGCTGTTTTATCCCAAGTGGCTTTGGCTTCTTGAATTTTGGCAATGAGTGTGCGTTTCGTCCGCTCTAAGTTTGCTTTGGCACTATTCAACTGCTCTTGGGCAGTTCTCAGAGCTAGTCTGCGACTGTCGAGTGCTGAAGCTGCGATCGCTCCTTGTTTGTAAAGAGCTTGATTGCGACGAAATTCGATGTCTGCGTTCTGTAATTCTGCTTCTAAGCGGGCGATGGTAGCTTTTTGGCTTTGGATTTCGCCTTCTAACTCTGCTTGTAAATTCCTCACATTCGCTTGTATCGCTGCGAGTTCGGCTGGTTTTGCCCCTGCTTTCACCTGAGCTAAACGGAATTGGGCGACTTGGACTTGCTTTTGTGCTTCTATCAAACTGGCTTGCAGGCGATCGCGATTATCTAAAATAGCAATTATCTGTTGCGATCGTACTAAGTCACCTTCATCGACTAACAATTTAGCGACACGACTACCACTGCCAATGCTGGGATTAGTAGGAGCAGAAATTTGAATCACTTCACCTGCTGGCTCTAATCTTCCCAATGCATTAACCTTAGAAGCTACTGGTCGCTTAACTTGTGCAACAGCTACTGAACGTTTAGTCGTAGCTGATATCCGGGTTAAATAAAACACTCCTGTCCCTATTCCCAGCATACAGATAATACCCAAAGCGACTAACCAACGCAAATTAGGTCGGAATAGAGAGGGTTTACTAATTTCCTCAGAATCTTGCAACATCGTTCTTTAAAATTCCCTCACGATGAATATCTAATGGGTTTGAATATAAGTCCTATTCACATTTGTCTGTGCAACCTGTTCGTACTTGAAAAAGCCAGGATTGAGTATGCCATGAGGGTCATATTTTCTCTTGATTTCATTGACTGTAGTCCAGTAGTCGCCAAATTGCAGTCGCCATTGTGGTAAGTCAAAATCTACCCAGGTAGCCATATATCTTTTGCCACCCATTTGTAAACCAAGGTCAGTAAGTGAATTTAACTGTTCTGTGACAGGTTTAATCTGTGATTTAGGAATAGTAGGATACATTCCTAACCCAATAATGAACTCTTCATCGGGTAAAGGGAACATGGGCATTTTAGTATTGCTAGAAACTAGACAAAATGAACCTACAGGTACAGTCCGAAAGTCAATGAAAGAAGGTAGACGTTGAAGAGCAATGTCTATGTATTCTTTAGCCGCAGACATTGGTAGCAGAACATCTATCCAAGAGTTAGCAGTCTCCACAGGATGAGGGATTTGTGCTATTGGTTGGATGAATTTTTCAAAAGTCAGTTCTTCAGTGTGGATATGACGATAAAAGTTTAAGTCAGAGAGTAATTTCTGTTCGTTTATATCATTCACAGTATCCACTTCTAGAGTGATTTGCATTCTGTAAAACCACTGGATTAGAGGTTTTATTCCCTTTTTACTTGCTCTGGAAAATCCTAGTAAACAAGGGGAGAACAAAGATACTAAACCATCAATACGACCTTCAGAAATAAGGAATACTTCATCATTCAAAAGATGCTCTAAATCGTCATAACAAAGGAAATAGCTGCGAGTTAAGGGGCGGTATTTTCTGAGCCGATTTTGTACTTTAGTGATGATACCAAACTGACCATAACCGCAAAGAACGTGATAGAAAAGTTCGCTATTTTCTTCTGGCGTACACCAGACAATATCTCCAGTTCCGGTTACAACTTCTAAACCCAAACAATTATCAGTTTGAGAGCCGTAACGAAAAGAACTCAAACCTAAACCACCTGCGGAGAGAGTGCCTCCTAAAGTTACTTCAAAGTTATTTGTCAGCACAGGAGGAATTACACCATGTGGTATCGAAGTATCAACTACTTGCTTCCAAGTAACACCAGCATCCGCTTTGTACCAAAGTTCATTAGGGCGGAACTCATGAATTTGATTCAGGTTCCTCATATCTAAGAGGATTCCACCTTGGTTCAAAGATTGACCACTTAATGAATGTCCCGCAGCCCGTGATGAAATAGTTAATTCTTGCTCAGCAGCATACTTAATAGCTTTAGCAACATCAGTGGAATTTTGAGGACGAACAACAATTAGAGGCTGTTTTTGAATAATGCCACCAAAATCTTGAGAAACCGCCCCTAAGTCTGCTTCTTTATTGGTAACCTCACCTTCAATAAGATGATTTAAATCGGAGATAATGCTATTCATGTAACTTTCAAAAAAGGGTAAAAATGTTATATCAATCCTGAATCTTTAACAAAATGCTTTTTATCTCTTACTTTTGTGTTTTCCCGAAGTTTGCTCAATACGGTAGCACTTCCTACCCTTCTCCTAAGGTCGCTGCTGTGCGTAGCGGGTACAGGAACGCTTTTAAGAAACAAGTCTGCAAAGCCACCCAACGGAGTGCCTTGAGAACCCGCGTACGCAACTTATCTCTATCCCTTGTGGTTCGTTTAAAAAGATCAATTCCTTTAGAAATGACATCTTTGAACTTAATTATTAAACCGCATTTTGAGCATTTTAATACTAATTTTAATCAAGCTAGGAATCAGTCCAATTAGCTCTATGATACGATTGATTAATTTGGAAGAAAAACTTGGTATATGTGTATTTTTTACCATCAGCTTATTTGTAGGTCTTTCATACTTAAATACACAAACACAGTTACCTTCTGCTTGTTTACTAAGAATCGCAGCCTTTATTCCAGGGAAAGCCCTTCTAGTTGCTTCCTGTTCCATTTCACAGAAGACACGACACGGATTATCGAAACCATATTCTTTAGCGATCGCCAGAACTGGGCAAACTCTTTGAATTTCTAGTGCTGCATCTATTTCATTTTGAGAAACATCGACTATTTCCATAACGAAGCCCATCAATCCCAGTAACGGGGCGGCTTTCTTAAAGCCTTGAGCTAGGGTATTGTTCTCAATAAAAGTACCCATTAACGCCTTTTGTTGCTCGGGATATTTTTCCATCATTTTTTCAAAAGCAGCTTCATCTCCCAGTTCTGCTACTAGATTTTTATATTTTTTAAATCTATTTCTGAACAGCTTCATGGCTTTCGATTCATCAATGTTGATGATATCTTCCATGCGTAAATTGCCTGTAACTAGTTCAGTTTCAGTTTTCATTCCTTTCTTGTCCCATATTTATCACGACTAGTAAATCATCAAAATAATTTGTAATTCGTATTCTCCAAAATGAAAACAAATAACTCAAGCTAAAAACTCATACCATCAATTTCAAATTACCCTTTGAGTGACGCTCGCAAGCTTGCTAACACTGTGCTAACAGCAGTTACTCCACTTGGGGAGCCAGTCGCGTGGGCGGGTTTCCTACGCGACTTGCAACAACGAGGGGAACCTCCGCACGGCGCTGGCTCCGCAAGGCAGTGGCTCGACTTGAGCGAACTGGCGTGAGACCCCAAGACTGTACTGCCTCACGAATTACGAATTATCTACTGGCATACATACAAAGCCCAATTATTCCGACAAGCACATATCTGCAAGTATTGAGACAGATTAATACAATATCGATTTCGAGTTCGTTCGTTATAGATTCGTTGTACTGTCTCATCAATTTTGCTTTTTGTTGCCTCACATCCACCGACTTTGTTTTTCTCATCTCACCCACCAATGACTATCTGTTGTTGTCTGCTTAGTTGTCTTGATTAATGTGGCTTTAATTCTAAATAACGAGTTGTATCAAAAAATTTATAGCCACTCTCGAGGATTTTTTAGCACTTCTTTCAGCATTGCTTCCTGACTACCTGGGGCGGGTTGGTCGTCATATTCCCAACTAGCAGCTGGAGGCATACAGTTAAACACACTTTGCTGCTTGACCATACCGCTTGCTAGACCAAAACGAATACCACGATCGCAAGATAAAATAAACTCCACATAGCGCCCGCGTACAAGACGCTGCCAGTACTTATTCTTCTCTGTAAAAGACATATCCTTACGTCTTTCTACAATCGGCATATAGGCCGGGAGGAAAGCATCAGCACAATTTGTGATAAATGAAAGAAGTTTTTGGGAATTACCTTTGTTGAGATGGTCGAAGAAAATTCCACCTATACCTCGGCGTTCACCACGATGTGGGATGTGGAAGTATTCATCACAAGACTTTTTAAAGCGGGGGTAGTAGGAAGAATCGTACTTGTCACAAACCTCTTTATGTATCCGATGAAAATGAACAGCATCTTCCTCGAAAAGGTAGGCTGGTGTGAGGTCTGCTCCCCCGCCAAGCCACCAATAAACTGGTTTTGTACCATTATTGATCTGGAAATAGCGGTAGTTAACATGAGCAGTAGGTGCCATCGGGTTATGGGGATGAATAACAAAGCTAGAACCTGTAGCAAAAAAGCGATCGCCTTTATTGGTCGTTATTCGATCTGCTGCTTCTGACGCGAGGGCACCTGATTGCTGAAAAGACATTCCAGGTGGTAATTCACCCTCTATCGCTACATAGTTAACTCCTACCTTTTCAAAGACATTGCCATTTTGCAAAGACCGGTCAATATAGATGGTGCCTTCACTACTTTCGCCAGGTGTCCAGATCCCTTTGCGATCGCGAGTCCAAGACTGTTCGATGAACCTTTTACCATCTAACGTTTCCAGAGCTTGACAAGTGTTCTCAAACATCTGTCTGAAAGACTTATCGATTACCCCGCGCATTGTTGGTTGTTGTGTCACCGATTTTTCTAGGACATGGGTCATGATTATCTCCTCACTCACTATTGACGAAGTCTTGTCCTTTTGCAGTTAAGTCTTTGTTGGTATGCAATAGGCTGCTAGTGTGTTAGTCACTTTCTGGGGAAAAAGCTATATTACGTCCAAAATTGCTAGATGATGCTGTTAAGTGCTTTTGAAGAAACTGGCGAAAAGTAATATCTAAAGCGTCAGCAGCAACGTGAAGCTCTTCTGATATTTTGGGCATTAGTTGAGAATCTAAAGTTGCAACTACTACTGTGTCTTCTTGAGCAAGTTTGTGGTCAAGCTTCCTGAAAAAACCATCCAACCAAGGTATAGGTAAAATATTACGATATAAAACGCGTTTGACTAAAGTATTGTTGTCATCAATAGGAAGGTGAGCCACTAAAATACCAAACTTGATATCAAACCTATTGCCTCTACCTATGCTAATTTCTGCCAGGGTAACATTGGGCAGGTACAAGGTCAATTTTGTTTTCAATTCTGGACGACCACCGAGTAAAAAATTTAGAAAACTTTTGGACTTACCTAAAGATTTATAATTAACTTTGGCAACTGCTCCCCAATCGTATTTATCGACTTTATAGTTAATAGTTTTATTAATGGGGATTCTCTGACCAAATGATTTTCTATGGACTGCGATAACATGGGTAAAGTCAAGATTAGCCTCCATGAGACGAGCATAGTTAGCATTATCTATACCCTCATCGTATACAGGACGCATAGTCTCAACCATGTATTTCGGAAAAGTTGGCAAGGAAGGACGTTCTGTTTCTGACAAGTTTCCATAAAATAGCCAAACAAAACCGTATTTTTCCTTCACGGGGTAGCTATCTACACTAGCTCTTTTAGGAATAGGCTTTTCGGGCGCATTAGAGGGTATTTCAATGCATTGACCATCAGCTTGAAATTTCCATCCATGATAGGGACAACGGATACAGCTGTTTTCTACCCATCCAAGAGATAAGGCAGCACCACGATGCGGACACCGATCTTTGAGAGCTACGATTTGTCCTTGAGAGTTGCGGTAGAGGACAAATCTCTGATTTAACATCACAATTTGCTTGGGCTGATCGGTAACCGCTGAGCTAAATTCACAAGCATACCAGAAGTTTTTCAAAGTATTTTCCTCCTGTTTTTGTTGGAGATATTGTCTTGATACTTTAAAAGCAAATTGCACTCAAAACTTTTATCGAATCTAAATAGATAGTGCGCGGATAAAAATAGTTTTGCAGTCTTATTTACAGTTTTATTGCCTTTGATTTGAGCTTTTTTTAGTATGGCTCAGCAAAACCAAAATACTTATGCGACAAGTCTATTTTTTCAAAAGTAATTTTGTCAGGTTTACAGAGAAGGCTTGTATTTGGATTTACTTGATTTGAGTTGATATAAATACAAAAAATCTCTAAATACGATGCTGTGTAAGATATCAATCTAATTCATTAACGAAGTGTAATTAGGTCTATTTTAGAGTTATATAATGTACTTTTATGCGGTTGTAAACCCCAACCCATAGCTAAATATTTCTGGCGAAGTTTACGATAGGCAAGAGTCAAAGCATCAGCAGGAACATGGACTTCGGTTGATAGAGTCTCAGGTATTAATTTGGGATATTGGGATTCAGTTACTACCCTATCTTCTAAGCCAACTCTATGGTGAAAATTCACGAATATCTTATCTGCCCAAGAATAGGTAAAAAAATTACGAAACTGAATTCGCTTACTAATGGTCGTGTTTGCATCAACAGGAATGTGGACAGCGTAATTGACCATTTTGCCACGACCAAAGTCACTTTCAATCTTAGTTATATTGGGGAGAAAGAAGCTAGTTCTTGCATTTAATTGTGTGCGTGCTGGACGAAAGAAGGATTTAAATATACCATCTTTGGGCTTAGTGTAATTTTTGTATGTAATTTTGGCACTTATACCCCAATCTTCATCTTGAACCACATAGTCTTCTACTCTTGGATCTTGTGCAAATCCCGCCCCGAAGGAATTAGCATGAACTGCATACAAGTGAGCTGGGTCAAGAGCGTTTTCTATGACTCGAGTATAGTGAGCTTTCATTTCATATTCTAAGTAAATAGGATGCATAGTCGAGTCTTCATATTCTGGCAATAGAGGAATTGGTGGGTACTGTTCTTCTAGTAAGTCCCCATAAAACAGCCAGACAAAACCATATTTTTCTTGAACTGGATAGCTGTTGACGCTAGCTTTTTTAGGGATGGGTGTTCTATGTGCATTGGAAGGAATTTCTATACATTGACCATCAGCTTGAAATTTCCATCCATGATATGGACAACGGATACAGCCGTTTTCTAGCCAGCCCATAGATAATGCAGCACCACGATGGGAACACTGGTCTTTCAGCGCTACGACTTGCCCTTGCGAATTGCGATAGAGAACGAATCTCTGATTTAACATCACAATTTGCTTGGGCTTGTTGGTAACAGCTGGGCTAAATTCACAAGCATACCAGAAGTTTTTTAGCACACCTAAGCTCCTACTATCTTAAATAAACAGGTTATTTGAAAGCAACTTTTTAACGGAAATACTAATCTCTAACTCAGTTTCTATGTTTTTGATATGAGGTGCGTTCGGTGATGAATATAGGTTAGTGAGCGTTTCAGCACTCAGCATAAGAGCTAGAGCCGAATAATGCTCAAACATATCCTGAATAATGCGTACAGGCTATTTGCAAATAATATGGTTTACAAACATCGTCTGTGGTCTGTTGGAAAAAAATCATCTAGTTTCACGTTGGACTACAAGTAGTGATGCCACGAGAGTTAAGTTAAACTCAGCCCATTTTGGCTTTGTTCGCTTATTTCGATATTTATTTACCCCTTGTGACACTTTCTAGCGTCCGTTGCTTTTGTTGTGTGCCTGTCTTTGGGTATAGATGATAGCATACCAATGCACCGATGCATTAGTCAACCAATGTATAATTTTGCTCTATGAACCATTGCACTAATAAACTAGTGAATAAGTTCATAAATCGGAGTATAGTGTGGCACAAGGAGAATCTTCAATTAGGGTTTACCTATCGCCTGAAATAAAAGACAGGTTTAAAACAGTTTGCTTTTTTAAGGGACTCAATATGTCTGACGTTTCAGCTGAACTCATTGAAAATTGGTTAGCCAAAAATGATATAGAACTGCCAACTTCACAGAAAAATTCTTCCACTGCCAAAAGCAAACTCTCCCCAAAGCAAAAAGAGTGAAGGGTTAGCATGACTAGGGAACAATTAGGCCTCCGAGAAACCGACCAACACTACAGTGATTTTTTGACTGACAGTAACAGGGCAGTAGGAGGAACAAACTATAAGTATTGCTAATATTTTTTTGATTTTAAAGACAACTATGTTTATAGTCCAATCAGAAGTAACAATCAAAATTAATGAACTATCCCAAGACAATATGATGTAAAGTTGCTGGGAAAACTTGACTAACCCAGTAACTACTCCCAATGAGTAGCTTCGCCAGCAAAACCATATCCAACACAAAAAGTCTTTTTGTGGGGATAAACAACTAAGCCAAATGCAGTTGTAGAAACGTGTTACTTCACGTCTCTACAACCAAATCTACTCTGAGAGTTTTACAGTTGTTTAGCGTCTTGTGAAAAGTTCAGGTGATAATAGAGACTTTACCAGTGTCGATATCGTAACAAGCGCCAACAATTTTTAGTTTGCCTGCGTGCAGCAATTGGGCCAAAATCATTGAGTTCTGTTGCAATTTTTCTGCCTGATATTGAATGTTGGCGATAACTGCATCATCATTGCGATCGCCAGCCCCAATTGTTAAATTTACTTTTGCTAAAGCTGGTTTGATGCTCTCGACAACATAGCCAATTCTGCCAGGAAGAGGAGCGTTTTTGATGGCCTCTGCCACTGCACCGCATCTTCTATGACCCAGAACTACAATCAACTGCGTACCCAGTACAGCTGTAGCATATTCCAAACTACCTATAGCCATGTCACTAGCTACATTACCAGCTACTCGGACGACAAATAAATCCCCAAGACCTCGATCGAAGACAATTTCCGCAGGTACTCGAGAATCTGCACAACCAAGTATAGCGGCAAAAGGATACTGTGCTTTGGCAACTAATTGTAGATGTCGTAGTGATTGGTGAGGATATTTAGGTCTTTGATGTAGGAATCTTTGATTGCCATCCAGCAGATATTTTAAAGCTTGATTAGAGTTTACTGGATTAGGGTTGGCTGGATTAACATCAGCGATCGCAGTGTCTTGTTTACCCCAAATCAGGCTACCACCGAAAGCAGTAGCTGCAATGGCAAAGCCTCCTGTACCTGCTAACTTGAAAAAATCACGTCGCCCGATAAATCCATTAATTCGAGTCATTAATCTACCTGACAACAGTTTGTTGGCCGGAAGATATCAGACTCAACAAGGATGCAAGAGTAAGCTCTTACACGGTTTAAGAGTCATTTAATTTTTGTCAGAAGTCAGAAGGTAGAAGTTATTCTGGCGTTGCATAGTTGCGGGATGATTTAGCAACTTCTAAAATTCTCCCCCTGCTTCCCCTGCCTACCCCAATTCATCCCACTGTTATGCAACGCCGTTATTCTCTTTATCTCCGCGTCCCCGCGTCCCCCTCATCCCCCTCAATGACCCTTACCTGCTCCCAGATACAATTCACCGACTTTAGGATCGTTCAACAATTCTTGACCAGGGCCGGAGATGGCATTGCGTCCAGATTCAAGTACATAACCGCGATCGGCCATTTCTAAAGCTTTACGAGCATTTTGTTCGACTAGGACAATTGCTGTACCGCTTTGGTTAATTTGTTTAATCTGCTCAAATACTTGCGTTACTAGAATTGGCGATAAAGCAGCAGAAGGTTCGTCCAATAGCAGCAAGCTAGGTTCCAACATTAAAGCTTTGCCCATAGCCAGCATTTGGCGTTCCCCTCCGGAGAGAGTACCAGCACGTTGATGACGGCGATCGCTTAATCTGGGAAACATGGTAAATATTTTATCTTTGAGGGGCTTTAGCGGAACGTTACGAACAAAAGCTCCCATTTCTAAGTTTTCTTCAACACTAAGAGAAGGGAAGACATTTGCAATTTGCGGTACGTAGCACATTCCTCTTTGGACAATTTGATTTGACTTTAGCCCAGCAATATTCTCACCTTTAAAAGTAATTGTGCCTGTATGGGGTGTCAATAGCCCAAAAATGGTTTTTGCCAAAGTGGATTTACCAGCACCATTGGGGCCAATTACTGTAACTAATTCACCTGGTTCAACGAGGAAATTCACACCTTGTAGGATATCTACATCTTTAATGTATCCGGCGTGGACATTTTGAACTTCTAGTAGTGGAGCCGAATTGTTTAGTGAACCTGACATAAAATCCTTAGACAGAGTTGGGTGTCCGGATCTGCTCGCAGAACAGTATTAGACGCGACAAAAACTTTTTTACCAATAAATACATTACCAAATAGTTCAACCAAAGGACTGATAAAGCTGGAATTCACAACGACCTTTTGTAAATTCTGTAAGCGAACTAATGAACTTTTTTCTGTCGCAACTGTAAGAAGGCTGTGATGAAACATTACAGCAAAGCTTAGAATCCAAGCTGATAAGAAGCATCCCAATGCTGGAAATTTGAGGTTTTCTAGACTTAACAGACATTACTCACTCCTGACTAACTCAAGCTTGGCAGACAAGTTTAGAGCTATTGCTCGCTTGTTTAGAATTTATTGTTTCACTTAGCTTGCAGTAGTGCTTATATCTAGAATTTCAGTAAAAATAACAGACTATGAACCAATTGCTGAAGTGCATAAGGGATTTTGGCAAGAAGGAGTACTTCATGCCTGAAAATCACCAAATTGCTTTGGATAGGAGTATTTTGGCATCACACCTTACTTCTACTGAAAAAATAGATTACCCTCTAGATTAAGATACTTATGTATACTTTCTCATGGCAGAGATCGCTCAATTAGAAATTATTGAGCTTTTGCCCTCTTGGTACATCGCACTGTAAAGTAGATTCCCATTAAAGATAAAGCCGCTAAGCTAGTAGGTTCTGGAATCCGAATTGGTTCGTCTGAAACGGTAATTTGAACTGTTGCTACCTCACCATTGTCACCTACCTCTCCGATATAAAGGTATAGTGAACTTCTTGTAGAAACGGGACTTGTGAGGTTAAATCCGACTTGACCGCCATCACCTAGGCTAGCGTACCCAAAAGCATTAGTATTCGTTACGGAATTGCCATCAAAGTTTTGTAATGTAGCAACCGAGTTATCAATACTATCACCAGTAGTACCAAATAAATTACCAGATAAAGCTGGATTAGCAGTAGGACGCTTGGTTCCTGGAGTAAAAACGGTTCCGGTTGGACTAAAATCAAACAAATTTAAACCTGTGATGCTGTTGATGCCTGAAGCACTACTAATCGAGGTTCTGCTAAGCTTGATTGCGTCTAAATCAAAGCCGCTAAATTTGCCAGGTTCGCCACCAGTACCGATGTTACTATCACCAATTAGGATAGAACTGATATTATCAAAGCCAATATTGGAAAGCTGGGCATGGTAAACAGCAGTTCCTTGTGGATTACCACCAGTCACGCCTGATAGCTTTGTAAAGGATAGATCGAATGTTGCAGCTGTGGCACTTTGAATGGACATCAGGCTCACTGCTACAGTAGCCAGACTAAACATTAAGAACTTAGAAGTAGTTACAATACTTAGCCTTTTCATGAGTTATGGATATCATTTTCGTAGTGTGAGCGAATTTCACATACCTTTTGACGCTAGCTCAGGGTGCTACTTGAGGTAAGTAACTAGATAGGTTACTCAATTTTTACAAAAAACCAGTTAAAATTTTATAAATTTTTTATATAACTTATAACAATACAGTAAATTTTTGGTGACTGGGGACTGGGTAAGAGAGGGAAAGGTTAAAGGGCAAAGGGATAGTTCTTTTCCCCTTTCCCTTTTCCCAATCTCTGATACTCTCTAACAGAATCGCGTCCTCTTGCCACCAATCAATCTATGATATGGTGTGGAATTCCGATGCTCTAGAATTCCTGCTTCACTACGCTATCGTCGCAATAAGTTGAACAGAGATTTGTACCTGAAAGTATGATTACGGAGTTTTTTGCAAATCTGGTCGTTCTTCTGGAACGATCGCATCTGCTACAGGGCAAACTTGAATACAGATGCCACAATCAATGCAGGTAGCAAAATCAATCCAGTACCAATCTGTTCCCTTAACATTTTTTCCCGGACCTTCATGGATGCAAGCTACTGGACAGGCATCTACGCAGTCAGCAACACCTTCACAAACATCAGTCACAATCGTGTGTGGCATTTTCTCGATTCCCTCTCTTCTGAGTCAGCTTTTTCTAGCCTAGCAGGGGATGGAGAGCAGGGGGAGCAGGGGGAGCAGGGGGAGCAGGGGGAGCAGGGGGAGATAAAAATCCTAACTCCTGCCTTCTGCCTTCTGCCTTCTGCCTCCTGCCTTCTAACGCAATGTTTCAATTGTTGGCGAGCCGTTGGGTTTGATCCAAGCGATTTGGGCAATGCCGCGATCGCGTGCATATTGCCGGATGGCTTGGACATCTCTGCCACCTAAATCGATTTCCACTCGCACTAGATGGGTGGAATCGCGCAGTTTTTGCGCGTAGGCAAAGGCGGCAGCGTCAGCAGTTGGTGTCTCTGGTACTACCAACCAGTTACTAGCTGGGGTTACCTGTGGCAATTGCTGTGTAGATAAGAGAACTTGGTATAAATCTTCGATGTTGAGTACAAAACCAATTCCAGGAATATCTTCTCCTTGGGGATGATATAGTCCCAGAAGTTTGTCATAACGACCACCGCGTCCTAAAACCTTCGCTTGCGATCCGGTATCGCTGACTACTTCAAATACTATGCCGGTATAGTAGTCGATGGTTTGAATCAAACTGAGGTCTAAGATTACAGGGAATCTCCCTCCTGACTCTAATAAATCTACCAGAGATTTTAGATTATTTACTGCTTCTTGTTGGTCTACGTCTAAACTAAGGCTGCTGACTTTTTGCAAGACATCCCCACTCGTGCCGCGTAAATCCAGCATGATTCTGGCGCGATCGCGCAGTTCGTCGCTCAGCGGCAAAGTATCTATAGTGATACGGTCGAGATGGGCGATCGCACTTCGCACTTTAGCTTGGAGATGAGCGGGAAAGGCATCAAGGAGCGATCGCGTAATTCCCGCTTCCCCTAAAATTAAATGCCAATCCTGCAAACCCAATGCTGATAAACAATCGCCTGCTAACAGCAGTACCTCTGCATTCGCCAGCAATCCGCCTACACCCAACAACTCAACCCCAGCTTGATAAAACTCTTGCTGACGATTGTGCCTGTTTTCCCAAGTGCGGCGGAATACGTTGGCATTGTAGTATAGTCGCTGCGGATAACGGAGATCTGCCATGCGCGTGACAACCGCACGAGCGATCGAGGCTGTCAATTCTGGCCGCAGTCCTAACTCTTCATCTTGTCCATTTTGCAGTTGAATTACCATTTGGCGATGAATTGCTTCTCCTGCCATCAGGGTATCCATACGCTCCAGCGTCGAGGTGATAATCCTGTGATATCCCCAACGGTGAAACACCTGCTGTAACCTGTCTTCAATCCAGCGTTTTTGAGCCACATCTAAAGGTAATAAATCCCTGGCTCCCGCTGCTGGTTGATACACCATTATTTTTTCTTCCCACCAAACAAACCACCAAATAAACCTCCACCTCCTGATTTATCTGGTTGTTTAGTTCCAGTATTCGGAGGTGAAGTCACTTTAGAGCCACTGGATTGTTGCCCTAAAGCCTTCTCTATTTTAGGTTTCCATGTCGTCGCTACTTGGTCATTGGGGTCTAATTTCAAAGCATTGTCAAAATGAATCTTGGCCATCTTCAGCTGATTCTGCTTTAAATAAACCAATCCAATCAAACTATGACAGCGACTACTCTTAGGTTCTAGCTTCAGAGCATCCTGTAACTCGACCTTGGCTTGGGCAAATTGATTTTTGTCGATCAAACTTTGAGCGCGGCGAATATATTGCTCAGCGACGGAATCTTCTTTTACTGGTGGAGGTGGAGGTGGAGGGGCTGCTGGTGTGTTTGGTTGTGAAGTACCTGAGTTACTTGTGGGTTTAGCAGATGGCGGCGGTACTGCGAAGGCTTTACCAGCACTTCGCATTAAGTAAACTAAATTCAACTCGCTGACTTGGGAAATGACTTGAATGGATTGCTGCAACGATTCATATTGAGTTTCCGCAATTTTAGCGATCGTAGTTTTATAAAGATGATCGATATTTGGGGCAGCAGCTAGCTGTCTAGCTAAATCGGTATTCAGTTCCACCGAAGCAGATTCTTGTACTAAGCGCTTGCCCATTTGAGACAAAACTACAATGTATTCGGTGCGAGAGCGTTCTCCAGTCAGTTTTTCGTAAGCTGGGTTAACCAACTTTGATAATAATTCGCTGGCTAGCTGCTTTTCTGTGGCAGTAGTCATAGCACTGCTATCAGGGTGCAAGCGGCGGGCGATTTGAAGATAGCGTTTACGTATATCTTTTATATCCGCATCAACTGAAACACACAAAATTGCGTGATGGTCTATGAAATCATATTTAAACAATCCACGATCTATTTTTAATGACATATAGCAGTTTTGCACCAAAGGAGCCGTTAGATTTGTTCTAGTTTAGTTTGCCCAATTGGCAATCCGGCAGTAGCAAATTTTCGGTAGTCAGGAAAAGCAATTTGCGTGTAGTGAGTTCCGTAGATGAGGACGCAGCGATACGGAGACTGGAAGACGCGGAGATTAATGTTTCGCCAGATTTTAGAGAAATGGTATTAGATCGCACATTATGCAAGGACAAGAAGAAGGAATAAATGCTTTGTTTGTAAAGCTAGAATAACTTTCTTTACATTCAATAATGTTCTTAAATTCCTTTAATGTCATTAATTTAACCTAAATATTTGGGGATCAGTACATTAATTGCTAGCTAGCTTATGGCTGTTGAGTCAAGCGATCGCTAATAAAAATCTTTGGAAATGGGACAATTATGCAAATCAAGCTGGTAAGTATAGGGTGCGATGCCTCAAATGTGACTGCTACTAGATGCAATTAGCATCAAAAACTTTTAGGAATAACCAAATAATCACGTTATGGCAAATACTAAAAGATCAAAATTACTAAATAATCCAGCAACCTTAGAGAGCGATGAGACAGTGCTGGCTAAACCTTACCAAGTTATACCTGGGTATGACAGTCCTTATGCCAGTGGACTGACAAACATCAACGGTACTCTCTATTTCTTTAGTGGTTTCTCTATAAATAACCCGGACTACGGAGGTGTTCGCTTGTGGAAGAGCGATGGCACAAAGGCTGGTACCATTCCGGTCAAGGATGTCTACAATATTTCCACAGTCCGGGATGAGGGCACTGAACCCGATGCGTGGACTAACGTCAACGGCATCTTTTACTTCCTGAAATTTAGTACATTGTGGAGAAGTGATGGTACTCCAGAGGGTACTGGTGCAGCAGTCACTTTTCCTGGTGGCTGGAGATATGCTAGATTCCTGGCAAACATCAACGGCACTCTCTATTTCGCTGCTCCTAACCCCGATTCTGAGAAAGACAATTATGATTTGTGGAAGAGCGATGGCACCCAAGAGGGGACTTTCCGACTCAAAGAATTATACCCTGACAACAGTTTCGTTAGAATTGACTCATCAATAAACATCAACGATACACTCTATTTTACTGTTAGTAGGACATTTTACAACGAAGAAGGCAACGATGAAGGCAGGCAAACTTCATTCTGGAAAACCGATGGCACTACTGCTGGTACCGTCGAAAGTGACATTTATCCCTCTAACCTGACAGCGGTTAATAATATTTTCTATTTCACTAGCGGTGGGTTGTGGAAAAGTGATGGCACTGAGGCTGGTACTGTCAAAGTCAAAGACATCAATGCAGGCAGTCTGAGAAACTTCAACGATACTCTCTACTTCGTTGGTGACGACGGTATCTATGGTGGAGAGTTGTGGACAAGCGATGGTACCGCAGAAGGCACCGTCCTAGTTAAAGATATCAACCCAGGGTCATCTGGTAGCAGTATCTCTTTCATCACTGAGGTCAATGGTACTCTCTATTTCCGTGCTGATAACGGTACCTCCGGTCTTGAGTTGTGGAAAAGCGATGGCACCGCAGAAGGCACCGTCCTAGTTAAAGACATTAACCCAGGATCATCTGGTACTTCTGTTTATGACTATATTGAGGTCAATGGTACTCTCTATCTCTTTGCTGATGACGGTATCCGTGGTTTTGAGTTGTGGAAAAGCAATGGTACCGCAGAAGGCACCGTCCTAGTTAAAGACATCAACCCAGGGTCTGGTAGTTCTATTGTTAGCTACGATAACAGTTGGCAAGACCTCCTGCTGACAAGTGTTAATAATACTCTCTATTTCTTTGCTAATGACGGCACCCACGGCGGGGAGTTGTGGCAAAGCGATGGCACAGCAGAAGGCACAGTCTTGGTAGAAGATATCAACCCTGGGGCTGGTAGTTCTGATATCTTCGAGTTAACCAACATTGATGGCACCCTCTATTTCAATGCCAACGGTAGATTGTGGGCATTGAACGCCAACCCCCCCGTCGCTAGCCCCGTAGTCAGCATTAGTGCCATCGATGCTAACGCCGCTGAAGCTGGCAATGAGCCAGCCGTTTTCCGTATCAGCCGCACTGGCGATACCAGTACGGCGTTGACTGTTAAATATGATGTTGATGGTACTGCCACCAACGGTCAAGATTACGACCAACTCAACGGTACTATCGCCATTGCCGCAGGTCAATCTTTTGTAGACCTCAGCATTACACCATTAGCTGATACCTTCCCAGAAGAAAGCGAAACTCTTACTGTCACTCTTTTTGATAAGTACTACCAGTACTATCTTGTAGATTCATCTAGTAATGCTGCTAGTGCTACCATCGCCGATGATCCTAGTACCGTAGTACTGACTGAACCTTACCTAGTGAAGGATATCTTCCCAGGGCCTAGTGATTCCAATATCCTCAGCTTGGCAAAGTTTGGCGACTTCCTTTATTTCGCTGCTGACGATGGCATTAACGGTAGTGAGTTATGGAAGAGCGACGGGACAGCAGCAGGTACTGTCCTGTTTCAAGATATTGTTCCTGGGCTGAGTGGTTCCAATCCCGTAATACAGTTAAATATTGATAGCGTCTTCTATTTCACTGCTGATGACGGCATCTACGGGAGAAATGATTTATGGAAGAGCGACGGCACTCAAGACGGTACTGTGCTTGTTAAAGACCTTCCCGGATCTGATTCTTCGTACATAGACAACCGGATAAACGTCAGTGGCAATCTCTATTTCTTTGCTTATGAAAATAGCGGCAGCAGTTCTGGTTATAGTTTATGGAAAAGTAATGGTACTACTGCTGGTACTGTTAAACTCAAAACCAATACTTACAGTCTTTCCGACCTAATTAACGTCAACGATACCGTCTATTTCACTTCTTTTGACAACACCTACGGTCTTGAGTTGTGGAAAAGCGATGGCACTAGTGCTGGTACTGTTAGAGTCAAAGACATTAACTCTGGGTCTGGTAGTTCCGATCCCACCGACTTCCTCAGTATTAATAATACTCTCTATTTCCTTGCTAACGACGGTATCCGTGGTGTGGAGTTGTGGAAAAGCAATGGTACCAGTGCTGGCACTGTCAGACTCACAGACATTAACCCATCGTTCGGTTCCATCTCCGACCTGAGAAATGTCAATGACATCCTTTATTTCACTGCTAACGCTCAAAACAACTACGCTAAACAATTGTGGAGAAGTGATGGTACTGCTACTGGCACTGTTCTACTCAAAGATATCAGTGAAACCTCTGATAGTTTAAGTATAAATTTATTAACAAACTACAAAGGTAGCTTATATTTCACCATCAACCAACCTACTAGTCAAAGTCTAGAGTTATGGAAAAGTGATGGTACACAATCAGGTACTGTTCTGGTCCAAGACATCAACTCTGTTAACTCTATATATTACTATGCTACCGATCTCTCCAACCTGACCGAAGTTGATGGCATCCTCTATTTCTTTTACGGCGATACATTATGGAAAAGTGATGGCACACAAAATGGTACCGTCCTGGTTAAAGATGTCTTTGCTGGTGATTTTGATGGTTCAACAAATATCTCCACCCAGTCGATCGATGCTAACGGTACTCTTTATTTCAGTTTTTCTTTGAGTGTATACGATCCATATAACCCTATTAACATTTATGAGTTGTGGAAGAGTGATGGCACTACAGAAGGCACTGTTCTGGTCAAAGACCGCGATACCGCGATTGCTGCTGATTTCAATCCTAATAGTCTGATTTACCTCAACGATACTCTTTATTTCACTGCCGAGGACGACATCTACGGTCAGGAGTTGTGGGCAATCAAAACTGACAATGTCATTAATGGTGGTAATAGTCGTGACCCATTAACTGGTACTGCTGGAGGCGATCGCATTATCGGCGGTACTGGCAAAAAAACAATCACAGGTGGTGCTGGTAATGACGAATTTATTTACACCAGTATTCGTGAAGTGGGTCAGCGCATCACTGATTTTACTGTTGGCAGCGACAAAATTGTGCTAACTCAACTGCTGGATAGCCTTGTATCTGGTGGCTATAACGGCAGCAATGCGATCGCCGATGGTTACGTGCGACTAGTACAAGGCAGTGCAGCTAATAGTACTATCCTGCAAATTGACCGCGATGGTGCAGTTGGTAATGCCGTCTTCAGAAACTTTATTGAGTTAGACAATGTGACCTCACAGGCGATGAATAACCCCAGTAACTTCGTATTCTAGTTCCTCACTTCCAAGCTGATAGTGGCGGGACTTGCAGGAGTTCACGACTGAGGCTGTCGTGCAGATAACCGTTAGTAGCCAGAATTCTACCCGTCTCAATTTTTAAGGGGCTGCCATCATAGGCAGTGACTTTACCACCTGCTTCTTGTACTAAAATTATGCCGGCGACAATATCCCAAGGAGATAGTCCCCGTTCCCAATAACCATCAACACGCCCACAAGCAACATATGCCAAATCAAGCGATGCTGAACCGCTTCGCCTGACTCCTTGGGTGAGATGGGTGAGGTGACAAAATTCCGCATAGTTGTTGTCAGAAGTTTCGCGGCGATCGTAAGCAAATCCTGTTACCAGCAGACTTTTACTCAGTTCTGAGGTTTGGGAAACATTGATCGGGCGGCGATCGCGTGTTGCTCCCAAGCCAGCCGCAGCCTGGAATAGTTCATCACCAGAGGGGTCATAAATGACACCGACTTGCGGAACGCCGTTAATTAATAGCCCAATGGAAACCGCAAAAGCTGGGTATTGGTGGGCGTAGTTAGTTGTACCATCTAGAGGATCGATCGCCCAGAGGTATTGATTATCTTGATTGCCTAGTTTGCCTGATTCTTCAGCCAGTATGGAATGCTGGGGAAAATGACGACGCAAAACTGTTAAAATCACTTCTTCTGAGGCTTTATCCGCAGCGGTGACTAAATCTCCAGGTCGTCCCTTTTCAGTAACGGCATCTTCTAATTTACCCAAATAACCTTTTAACACTGCACCCGCAGCTAGCGCCGCTTCCGTGGCAATATCCAGAAAAATTTGTAGTTGAGTCATTAGTAGAGACGCGATTAATCGCGTCTGTACAGTGGTCAATGGTCAAGAGTCAATGGTCAGTTGTTATTGGTCATTAGTCAATACTTGGTGAAAAACAACTGACAACTGACAATTGACAACTACTTAACGATTCAAACGGCGAAACTCAGCGGGTGTGATACGCATGGGGTTTTCTGAGTTCCAAATTCCTTGTCCCATGAGTCTAGCCCATTGTTGGGCACGTTCTAAGCGCTGGTCATATTTATGATTAGGCGATCGCCCCACGAATAATGCATACCCTTGTTTGACGACTTCTTCGTTCAACAACTTGCGATCTTTCCATACATAAGCCAAAGTCCGTCCAATTTTGTCTTTTGCTTCGATATCAAACTCTAGGATTACGGGCTTTTCTGTATTACCAATCAACTTTTCTAGGACTTGTTTTGCGCCATCTCCCCAAGGACGCTGACGCAAATCTGGTGCATCAATACCAATTAATCGCACTTGGGATATGAGATTTGGTTGTTCAGCCATACCTAGCACTTCCAAACTTTGTCCACTCACCACCCGCGCTACCTTCACCTGGGCCTGATTATTTTCAGACTGACTTTTGGCTTGACAACTCACCAGTAGTAATATGCAAGCCAAAATGGCAATTTTTCGCAGCCAAATGCTAAAACGTATAAACGCATTAATTTGAGTCTTTACGTTTATATGCATGTTAGCGATCTCAACTTGAGAAACCAAAGCACAACGCTGGTTCCTGTGCGGGAACAAATTTCTAGTCTTCATCTAAGGGTAAACCCGCCTTAACTCTCCCCCTAGCAAAATAGCGCCCGAACTGGAGTTCATAGACTTCATCTTCATCTTGCGTCTCCACCTCCAAATCAGAACGGGGGTAACTCACACACAGCAAAGCATAACCTTGCCGACGCAACTCTGGCGACAATCCGATCGCTTCTGGTTGGTAAATATCTCCAGACAGCACCCTCACAGCACAAGTGGTGCAAGCCCCATTACGGCAGGAAAAAGGCAATTCCACCCCTTGATTTTCAAAAGTGTGCAAAATGTAGCGGTCTTCTGGCACTTGCAGGGTGTGTACTTTGCCAGTGGCGCGATCGCGAACTCTAATCGTGTATGTACGGGACATCTTGATTTGGGATTTAGGATTAGAACTTTCAGATTAAATCTAAAATGTCTTCTTTTATCTTTGCATTTTCTGGAATTTTAGAGTAAGATGGTAAATCGTGACAACTGGAGAGATGGCCGAGTGGTTGAAGGCGCAGCACTGGAAATGCTGTTTGGGGGCAACTTCAACGAGGGTTCGAATCCCTCTCTCTCCGTTAATCCTTTGCCCTACAAGCATTCTAGCCACTGTCAGGCAATCGGATCTTTAAAATTATTGGTTAAGTTGGTTTAAGTAATCAATTTTCTTTATTTACATAAGCTTTATTTATCTATTCATAAGCAGTGCTAGAGCTTACTTACATGGATTGATGCATTCGAGATGATGGCAACCAAAACGTTGAGTCATCATCGCAAATAATTGTTGCGAAGCTTGACCATCAAGATTCAATTGTTGCTTGATGTTTTCATAAGTCTCTCCTTGGGCTATCCGCTTTGCCATTTGCTGAAACTGCGCCCAAGTTAAATCACTATCAACAAAGGCTTTAGCAAGGATAATCACCAACTCCTCATAATCATTGTCTTCCAATTTCGTCATCATCCGGTGTTCAATGTGAAGCGAATCATCAAAGCAGTAATACCAGGATTTTGGTTGCTGCTTAACTACCATTGTGAAAAAATCCTGCTGTTTAGAGAGGTTAACAGCACGATCTGCCTCGCTACACACCATTAATGTCGGAGCAGAAATACAAGTTTGTGCCTGTTTTAAAATCTTCTGTGCCAATTCTAGAAATATTCGTAATGCCTGAAGACGAAAACCTTTATAGCCAAAATTGCCAGGTGCGTTTTTGTTAAACCATTCAAAGTAAATAGGTAGGATTTCGATCAACCAATCAAATAATAAATAATGACTGCCCAAATAAGGTGTGAACAATAAAGCGCGTTCAATCTCTTGGGGATGTTCTAAAGCTAACCACCCAGCTAAAGTTCCACCTGTTGATAATCCTCCGACTACGACTTGTTCACCTAGGGTTTTTGCAATCTGCAACCACTTCATTACAAACTGTTGATAAATCTGAATGTCTGTTGGCAGTGGCGGAGGATTTGGGCGATTCCAATCACCTGAGAGTCCATGACCGGGTTGTAAGGGAATCAGAACATTGTATCCTCTGTTGAAGAAAGCTTTACCCAGCGGTTCAAACTGGTAAGGGCCTGCTGTGAAACCATGCAAGAACAGACAAACTTTTGGTGTAGCGTGGGGATGAATGAAGAATTTTGAACGACAAGCTTCGTTCTTGAGTCTGGGTGTGGACTCTGATTGATGAACTTGCTCAAGAATTTCTACTGTGTTGCGGATAGAAAATTCCATTTTCGCGTATACTCGTAATTTACTGAACTCAGTAAGTTTCCTGAATATAGCAGATGACATCTTATCGAGTTAATCTGTCAGAAGTTACAAACGTTCTAAAGGGACTTAGCTGGAGACGGGCAGAGGTAGAGACGCGGGGACAAGGGAGAGAATGCTTCCTCATCCCTCTAGCTCCTACTGCCCAACATCAGTTTTTACTGATTCAACAGGTCAATGAGTTGTTCAAGTAGCAACTTAGCTTTATAGAAATTCATTAACTTTGATTGCTCATAACGCTCTGGGTAGCTCATCTTACGCCCTTCCAGTGTGAGCCGAATTAAAGCAGATTGCTCGTCTGTGGGTACTCCCATTTCATCTAGTGCAGAACTAAAGGACTGAAAGTTTGCAAAACTAGGAGGCTTTAAACCTCTGTGTTCTTTCATCTGTTGAAGTGCCAAGTATGGAAATGCCATCAACGATGTTATAAATGAGGTTTTGTAACCTGGATTACCAGTTGGCTTGATGCCATACCTACGGCATAAGTCGCGTAATTCTTGGATGGTTTTGATTTCAAGTTCAGAACGCGTAAACATAGAATAGAATTACCTCTTGATAAAAGTGGTATCGGTGGGTAACAAGTTTCCTAGGCTAGATACCCACCGATTAAAAACTCTATTCTTTTGTTCACGGAAGAATCAAGTTATATTTATAGTTCTCAACAATGCCTAACCCCAAGGGTAATCCACAAAACTTTGAACCAATTAAATCAACTAGAGACGAACCGCTAACACGTAATCTTAATTTTCGTGTCACCGAAAAGATGAAAGAGGAAGTACAGCAACAAGATGATCCTCCTGAATTTTGCCGTCAAGCAATCCAGAAAGCACTAGATGAAAAAAAAGGAAAAGATCAGTAGGTTTTAAATATTAGTTTGATAATGCGATCGCCCCTAAATTTGCGAGTAGTAAAAGGGGCGATCGCTTTTATATTTTGATACCGTCTAAAATATACAATTAAGCAAGTTTGTCTGTTTTAACGTAAATAAGCAAGCAAAATGGCCAAGTATGCATTGCTGATTGGGGTTAGTGAATATCAGTCTCAAAAGATAAATCAGTTACCTGGTGTCGTTAAAGATATCCAAGCAATGCAGCTTGTTTTACAGAACTCAGAGATAGGCGGGTTTGATGAGGTCAAATTTTTGCTTAATCCTGACTCCATCACCATGCAATCAGAAATTGAGCAGTTGTTCATGGAAAAATGTCAAAAAGATGACATAGTAATGCTCTATTTTTCTGGACATGGCTATAGACATGAAGATGGGCATCTATTTTTTGTCACTCACAACACCCAAATCAACCCCGAAGATTTACCAAGAATTGGAACAGCAGTAAATGCCAAATTTATCCATGAAAATTACATGAGCCGTAGCAGATCTCGGCGACAGGTGCTAATTCTTGACTGCTGCTTTAGCGGAGCATTCGCTGAAAGCATGAGTGCTAAAAAACTTGTTTCTTTGAGTATTAATGATGAAATTGCTCAACAATTAGGTGGTGAGGGTAGAGCTGTATTAACCTCCTCAACAGCTACACAACAATCCTTTGAAGATTCGGGAGGTGGAGTTTACACTCGCTATTTGATTGAAGGTATTGAAACCGGGGCTGCTGACACTGACAACGATGGTGTAATTACAGTAGCTGAATTGCATGAATATGCAAAACGGAAAGTGCAGGAAGCAAAACCAGCGATGAAACCGGAAATCTTTGCAGTTCGGGAAGGTTATACAATCCGTCTAGCAAAAGCACCAATAGGCGATCCGGAGTTAGAGTATCGCAAGGAAGTAGAGCGATTTGTCAGAAATGGTTGTGTCTCAGTTGTGGGGCGCTGGGTTCTTAATCGTAGGCAAAGGCAATTGGGATTACAGCCTGAAGTTGCGGCAGCTATAGAAGAGGAAGTTTTAAAACCATTTCGTGAGTTTGAGGAAAGCTCACAGGAATACGAACAAGCACTGCTTGATGCTTTGAAATACGAGCCAGTTCTCAGTGATGGGACTCGTGAGGAATTGCAGCGATTCCAACAAATCCTTAGACTTCGAGATGAGGATGTTGCACCCATACACCAACGCTTGATTTCTCTTGAGCCTACCTCAATGACCGATACCATTCCCCAGCAACCAACACTGATACCCACGCCTCGACAAATACCACCCAACGAAGATGACCTTAATTCACAAAAAGGTATAAACTACGCCAAGCTGCGGGACTTTCTAAAAGCAAGACAGTGGAAAGAAGCAGATTATGAAACCTATGTGGTGATGCTTGAAGCAGTAGGGCGTAGGGAAAATGACTGGATTAGGGATAAAGAACTATTAAACTTTCCTTGTACTGACCTCCGCACGATTGACCGCCTGTGGGTAAAATACAGCAATGGACACTTTGGCTTCAGCGTTCAAAAAGAAATTTACTTGATTGTCGGTGGTAAGCCAGACGGCAAATATTATGAAGAAGCTTGGAGAATGCTTTGCGATCGCGTGGGATGGAGAGTAAATAATAGGTACTACACCCAACTCATTTTCAATACCTCAGCATCTAGTGGACACCTCCCCTCGATAACATCTAGAGACTGGTGGTTGGCGGCCTGTCTCTTATCTCGCGTAGTGACTTGTAAAGCTTAACTTAATATTTAACACCTTCAGAAGTTTATACAGCTGCTTGCAACAAGCGTGAGGTACAGATAATTGTAAGGGCGAATGGGAGTTCGTCCCTACCCGTGTACTTCATTTACCTAAAAAACGCTGTATCTCTTTCTTCTCTCTGTGTTCTCCGTGTCTCTGTGGTTCGAGTAAAAAAACAATTTTTCACAAATCAGCTAGAATTGCTATATATCTCGCTTATATTCTTCTAACAATTGTGGAATGTAATCGTACCCATCCACACCAATAATGGCAATAATTTTAGTTCTGTGTTGCTGTAAGAAATTTTGAAAAGTTTCTACTCCTATTTGACCTTGTAAAATTGTTAATAAACCTGCTGGTTGCCGCCATTCATTAGAAGCGATTTGCTCTAAAAGATACATTCCTAAGCTACCTGTATAAATAGCTTTTTCAGAATTTAGCAGACGAAAATAAGCATCTGCTAAATAAGCTAAATTCCGCCCTTGGAGATACAAATCGCCGGAAATCTGTGCTGTCTTAAAGCCATTTTCTAGATATTTAATAGCAGTTTCTGGTTGTCCAATCACTAAATAAGCAATGCCTAAACTACTAAAACATAAAGCTTTACTTTGAATATCGCCTAGTTGTTCCGATAACTTTAAACCTTGTTCTAAATAATTAATTGCTGTCTCATAGGTTTCTGGTTCTAGCTGTTCCTGCTTTTGGGCTTCCATAACTTCGCTGTAACCCAAATTCACCAGTGCATTTGCCTCTCCTGTCCGATCGCCTGCTTGGCGACTCAAGATCAATGCCCTTTGGCTGTTGTTAATTGCCTCAGTATAATTTTGCTCTTGCACATAAGTACGGCTTAAGTGATTGAGATTGGCGATTTCACAGGGGCGATCGCCTGCATTTCTGGCTATCTCTAGCGCTTGTTGGTGAAACTGGATGGAGCGTTTGTATTGTCCCAAAGCACGCTGCGAAGAGCCTAAAAGTGTTAAAATTCGCGCCTTTTCCTGGGTTTTCTCGACTTGCCGCAGTGGTTCATCCAAGTAATCTAAAGCATCCCGCAAATAATTACCAGAAAAAGAAGCGAAAATCCCGCCGTAAAGGGGAAAATATGGACGCAGAGCAAAGTTTCGCAGAATCTGGAGCATGATTTGAGAAGCCCCGTTGCTGTACGCTGCCGTACTACCAAAACCATTTGCTAACTGACTCCAAATTACAGCAAACGTCAAGAACGTAGAAATCGACAGCTTTGAGCCTGCCTGGACGTTGTAAGCTTGTTGGTCGAACCAGTTAACTAACCCGCGTTGCACGTACTGTAAAACCAATGCCATTTCAACCCAGTCACCCAGAGTCATACTGCTTTGCTGTTCGGCAAATTCAATGGCAGATTGTTCCATTGCTAGAGTGTGAAACAGTGTTTGGGGTAACTCACTTTTAACTTGCTTTGCCCAAGTTGCCCAAGGGCCATTTTCTCCAGGTACGCCGCCAAATCCCAGATCGCGATTTTGCTCGTACATCCAACTAAGCAAATGGTCTTGTAGTCGCTGCCATGCGGCTAAACCACGGGTAATCCCTTGAGATAGTTGCTGTAAATCAGAATCTGCCTGAGCGAATTGTTGTAAAGCTTTTGACAACTGTTGTAGTTGTTGGACATTCAATAGCTGTTTTTGATTCGGGTCAGTAAAACGTAAAAATGTCGCCAGACGCTCATCCGGTGCAGCTGTGGTAATTTCTCTAGCAGCAGTAGCGATCGCTTCTGTGGCTTTGTTTTGCTCTCCATAGCGTTGCCATTGGGTTTGAATGGTCTTAATTGCCCTCAAACTCCGGGTAGCCTTGGCTTTTTTGAGTTCATCTTTTTCACTGTCCACTTGGCTTTGAATGGCACTGAAGCGATCGCTCAAAGCCAACTCAAATACTTCACCAGTACCGGAAGTGATACCTTTTTGCAATTTTTGATACACCATTTCTCCAGAGCTAATCTTTCCCTGGAGGGTAAGTTGGATAATTTCGTCGATGAGGGCGAGATAGCGATCGCGCAATGGCAGAGATTCTGACACGTTAGCTGCTGAGGAAGGTCACGTCAATTCCCATTCTAGTGTCGTAGAGGAGATTAGGAATAAGGAATTGCGGGTTAGGGGTAAATAATTCTCGGTTAGTGTTGAATCGTCCTTAATCATTTGTCCTTGGGTGAGCTTGATTGGACTGGTTTTTACTTATACTTTCTATTAAGTTTGCCAAGTTCGGATCTGACTGTTAGAGAGTTCTAATCGCAATTGAATAATCCATTATTTTGTCAGCTAACAATCAAGCGATCGCTCTCAACTTTATCATTCAACCAACCACACTCTGGGTTAGGACAATCCCAACGAACACGAGCTATGTAGTGCCGTTCAGACTTTGTACCACACTCAGGACATCTGCCAGTCAACAGAGGCTACATCGGATTGCACCTATATTAAATATTAAACAGGCTTATTAGTTTAAAAAGGTCAAAGGAACACTCGTGACTATTAATACCAATTTACAAGGCGATACGGGTAACGCGATCGAACAATTTAATCAACAAGACAAAGAAATATTCCAATGGACAAAGCAGTGGTATCCAGTAGCAGTTGTAAATTTCCTAGATCCATCTCGCCCACATGCAATACAGTTGCTGGGAAAGGATCTTGTCTTGTGGCGAGACAGTTTTAGCAAATGGTCTTGCTTTGAAGATTCTTGTCCCCATCGACTAGTTCCTCTTTCGGAAGGGCGTGTTGAGTCTGATGGCACACTTTTATGTGCCTACCATGCTTGGCGTTTTGATTCACAAGGAAACTGCGTTAGTATTCCCCAGTCAAAAGATCGGCAAACATCTTCTCAGCACTGCTCAAACTCAAAGTCATGTGCTGTTACCTATCCAACACAAGAACGCCAAGGTCTACTATGGGTTTGGGCTGAGTCAGGTTCTCAAGCGCAGCTTGAAAGCCAATTAAGAACACCACGAATTATTCCAGAGCTTGAGGATATATCCGATAAAATAGTACATCTGTTTTGGAATATCCGCGACCTACCCTATGGATGGGACTTTTTTATGGAGAACGTAGCTGACCCTGCCCATGTGCCTGTCTCTCACCACGGTCTTGTCGGCAATCGGTATCAAGATGCTAATTACTATGACATGCTTTGCATCAAGCAGATGTCTACTCAAGAAGGATTTTCTTTTGAAATCACACCGACTGCGCCCACAATTGAGCAAGCAGTTCATGACTTCCAACCACCTTGTCATATGAGAATTGTCTCTACTTCTGTTGATGGTGGCAAACTCATTCTGGCATTATATGCAAGCCCGACCCGTCCGGGATGGTGTCGTCATATTGGCTGCCAGGTGTTGGTTAAGAATGAGGCGGGAAAGATGCCTAAAGGATTAGGAATCTTTGGTCTACCAATGCCAACTTGGCTAGGTCATGTTTTGTCATCCCTATTCTTACACCAAGATATGGTGTTTCTTCATTACCAACAGACAACTCTAGCCAAACACCATAACAGACGATGGCTGGATACAGTTTATACACCCAATCCTCAAGATAAAATGGTAATTACGTTTCGCCAGTGGTTGGAGAAAAAAGCTGGAGGTAGTATCCCTTGGGCTTCTGGTTGTAACCCCAATCTTTCTCTAGAAGAACTAGAGAAGCAAAAGCTTTTTGATGTCTGGACAACCCATACCCAAAATTGCCAAGTTTGCCAGGATGCTCTGAAAAATATTAAACGCCTTTATATATCGGCTTATGGGTTGGCTGTAATTTTTTTGTGTTTAGCTGTAATTGTGGATGCAAGGGCTATAGCGGTAAAGGCTGCGCTAGCAGTTGTAAAGCAAATGTCCACACCGCTTTTAACGGTTTTTCCTCCTACAGGATTCTGGTGGGCGCTTGGAGGCGCAGCACTATTTGCAGTGGTAGGATATTTGTTTCAGAAATTAAGCCGACTGTTTTATGTTTATGAGTTTGAACACAGCCACAATGACTGATATGTAAATAAGTAGAAGGCAGGAGGCAGAAGGGCAGAGGGGTAGAGGGGCAGAGGGGCAGGGGAGATGAAGGAGAAATTTTTCATACATTATTGGTATAAGTAAATCGTGATGGCTACTTAACACTGCTAGAACTGCTTGGAAAATAACTTTTTATAGAACACAGCTGCTTGGTATTACTTCCACGAATTACGCAATTACTTGCGATTGCGCCAATGGTGAGTTATTACGGAAACTTACGCTCTCGCACTTCCACAGTATAATCCTGCACGGCTTTGGTAATTGTCTCGCGCAAATTTGTATAAACTTTGACAAAGGGTGGGTGCTTTTCAGAAAGACCAAGGACATCAGAGGTGACTAAAATCTGTCCGTCACAGTGGGGGCCTGCACCAATACCAATGGTGGGAACACTCAATTTTTGTGTAACTAGGTTTGCCAAATCTGCGGGGATATGCTCTAACACTATAGAAAATACACCCGCTTGTTCGAGAGCGATCGCTTCATTTAAAATTCTCTCTGCTGCTTCTTGGGTTTTCCCTTGTTGACGCAACCCAATTTGATGTACTGATTGGGGTGTCAAACCTACATGACCCATTACCGGAATTCCCGCCTGTACCAACCGAGCAATAGTTTCTACCATCGCTGGATAGCCACCCTCCAACTTGACTGCTTGAGCACCGGTTTCCTTAAGTATCAGCCCAGCTGAGTGCATCGCTTGTTGGAAGCTTTCTTGATACGTTAAAAATGGCAAATCTACAACAATTAATGCTCGTTTAACACCACGGCGTACAGATTTGGCATGGAACAGCATCTCTTCTAAGGTAATTGGCAGTGTTGTTTCATACCCTAAAACTACTGCCATTGAGTCTCCCACAAGGATTAAGTCTACACCAGCAGCGTCGAGGAGTTGGGCGATCGCATAATCCCATGCGGTCAATGCCACAATTGAACGTCCCTGTTGTTTCCATTGAATTAATTGCTGGGTAGTGATTGCCATGTTCAATTAGGGATTAGGTATTGGAGACTGGGGACTGGGTATTAGGTATTGAGGACTATTAGGGATTGAGTATTGGGGATTGGTATTGGGATTAAGTTTAGAAGATTAAGTATTAGGAAAACTTTTACCTAGTCCCCAGTCCCCAGTCCCTAATCCCCAATCTTTACTTCACAGCGCGACTGAAAGCAAGATGGGGTTTTGCACTGCCCATTTTGGGCATTAACCAAGCCAGACCTTCACTTGTGCCAATCCACAATTTATTGCCGACATCAGGCACAAGGGTTAAAACCCGACTCGAAGGAAGTCCGGCGACTTCACTGTCTAATACAGCTCCTGTATTTGGATTCAATCGTAACAAACCATTGTTAGTACCGACCCAGATACTACCATCTTTCGCAAAGCGCACTGCTGTAACATTACGCCCACGCAAGCGAGTTACAGACCTTAGCACTGCACCAGTTTTGGGATTAATAACTAGCAAATTATTCGGCATTCCCGCCCAAATTAATCCTTCTGGACTGATAGCTAAGGCTTGTACTGTCGTTCCTGGTAAATCAGCGATCCGTTTCACGATTGCAGCTTTAGCGCTATCAACCCGTACCAGTCCATCAAGAGTACCGACCCAAACATGACCTTCAGCATCTAAAGTCATAGCGTTGGCACTGACACCAGGCAAATTTTTTAATGTTGTCATAATTAAGCCTTGGTCAGGACTAATTAAAGCTAAACCATTATCAGTTCCTGCCCACAAATAACCCCGCTTGTCAAGCAACAGCGACAACACTCGCTTGGAAGGTAAAAATAAATTCTGTGCTGTAATTTCGCTAGTGCGGGGGTCAACTCGCATCAGCCCCTCATAACTTCCTACCCACAAACGTCCGACTTTATCTTGAGCTAAAGCACCAATGGCGACATTTGGTAAACTAACACGAGCTAAAATTTTCCCTGTGTTGGGGTCAATCCGCGATAATCCCCGCCAAGAACCCACCCAGAGATTGCCTGCAAAATCTCCCAGCAAGTTGTTAACACGATAATCTACGTCTAGCGATCGCTCTTCAATTCTCCGTTCATCTGGTAAAGGGTCTACTCGTGGCGGTGGTGCAGCAGCTGGATAAGAAGGGGTTAACTCGGATGGTTTAATGTCGGGGGTTTTTTTTGACGGCAGATTACTACTATTTTTTTCTGCACTCGCTGGATTTGCCATTACTACAACGCCAATGCTTGGCAGAGCCATCAACCCCAGCAAGACAGAAGTAATCAATAAACTATTACGATTGTGAAACAATACCACGGTGACATTTCCTTTGGAGACAGTACCCATAACCATTGCCTAAACTGGCTAACGGTTAATTTCAGTGTTCCCTTGCTTGGTATGTTTTAAACGTCACCGACAAGTTTTTTGGGACTGAAGATTGGGTACTAGGATTTCTACCCTACCCCTCTGCCCCTCTGCCTCTCTGCCTCTCTGCCTCTCTGCTCCCCCTTCACATTTCCATACAGTTAGAGATTTCTTTTGTAAATCTTTCGTTACAAAATGTTTAAATCTTTATGTAATAACAAATTTAAATAAATAAGTTAAAAACTTTCAAAGAATAACTTATTGAATTCTTGATATATTGTGAGACAAGTTACAAATTACGTGGTGTGCAATTTTTTTATCTTTCATATATCACTCCACTGGATCTCCGTCAAGCAAATTCTCTCCCAGCATTGATTCCTGTCAATAGGGAAGATAGCAGAAGTACGAAAGCGGGAATGTGTGCTAGCAAGCCCACTCACCCAATAACCCCGATGTGTAGGGGAATAATCAAATACTTGCCGCAGAATATGGAGTTTTTGCCGAAACTGAGAAAATTTAGTGGGGTAAGAGGAAGAGATAAAAGAGAATTTTTATTCATGGGATGAGGGAAAAGCAGAAGCAATAGGTTATGCACCCCTAAGTGGGCAGAGCATTTTTAACTAAAATGTTTGTCGCATAAAAATGGCTACCCTCTGCCAGAGACAACCTCTAAAAAAGAATTTTTCCTTAATCTTTGCCCTAATGTTGGGGGGAATGAATGGGGATGAGAGGAAGTTGCACGGAACGTAATTTGATCGGTAAAAAGAGTGAGTTCTTGGAAGGGAATTATATGTCTTACGCTCAAACGAAGACTCAGTCAAAATCTGGGTATCAAGCCGGGGTTAAAGATTACAGACTAACTTATTACACACCCGATTACACACCAAAAGATACAGATATTCTGGCGGCATTCCGGGTTACACCCCAGCCCGGAGTTCCCTATGAAGAAGCAGGTGCTGCGGTAGCGGCTGAGTCTTCTACTGGTACTTGGACAACCGTATGGACAGACTTGCTCACCGACCTAGATCGCTACAAAGGTCGTTGCTATGATATCGAACCAGTTCCTGGCGAAGATAATCAATTTATTGCTTACATTGCCTATCCTCTGGATCTGTTTGAAGAAGGTTCCGTAACCAACATGTTGACCTCGATTGTAGGTAACGTGTTTGGTTTCAAAGCCTTGCGGGCACTACGTCTAGAAGACTTGCGGATTCCTGTAGCTTATCTGAAGACCTTCCAAGGCCCTCCCCACGGTATCCAAGTTGAGCGCGACAAATTAAACAAATATGGTCGTCCTTTGCTGGGTTGTACCATCAAACCCAAGCTTGGTTTGTCTGCTAAGAACTACGGACGCGCTGTATACGAGTGTTTGCGCGGTGGTTTGGACTTCACCAAAGACGACGAAAACATCAATTCTGCACCATTCCAAAGATGGCGCGATCGCTTCTTGTTCGTATCTGAGGCTATTACCAAAGCCCAAGCAGAAACGGGTGAAATCAAAGGTCACTACCTCAACGTTACTGCCCCCACCTGCGAACAAATGTTGCAACGGGCTGAGTTCGCTAAAGAACTCAAACAGCCCATCATCATGCACGACTACCTAACCGCAGGTTTCACCGCTAACACTACATTGGCTCGTTGGTGTCGTGACAACGGTATCCTGTTGCACATCCACCGCGCTATGCACGCGGTAATTGATCGTCAAAAGAACCACGGTATCCACTTCCGCGTTTTGGCTAAGACCCTGCGGATGTCCGGTGGCGACCACATCCACACCGGCACTGTGGTTGGTAAATTGGAAGGTGAGCGTGGCATTACAATGGGCTTCGTTGACCTGTTGCGTGAAAACTATGTTGAGCAAGACAAGTCTCGCGGTATCTACTTCACTCAAGACTGGGCTTCTATGCCTGGTGTAATGGCAGTTGCTTCTGGTGGTATCCACGTATGGCACATGCCTGCATTGGTAGAAATCTTTGGTGATGACTCCGTTCTACAATTTGGTGGTGGTACTCTTGGTCACCCATGGGGTAACGCTCCTGGTGCAACCGCTAACCGCGTAGCCTTAGAAGCTTGTATCCAAGCTCGTAACGAAGGTCGCAACCTAGCTCGCGAAGGCAACGACGTTATCCGCGAAGCCGCCAAGTGGTCTCCTGAATTGGCAGTTGCTTGCGAACTTTGGAAGGAAATCAAGTTTGAGTTCGAGGCAATGGATACTGTCTGATATCTAGTTAGGAGTTAGAAGTTAGGAGTAGAGACGCGATTATACTCTGACGAGAAGCCGCTCTTACGAGCGTCTACGCGTCTGTACAAGAATTAGGAGTTACATTAATTCATAACTCCTCACTGATAACTCATAACTTTTGAGGGCTGGGGTCAAGCATGAATCTTAAGCAAATTGCGAAGGACACAGCCAAGACTCTCCAACGCTACCTGACATATCAGGCGTTGAGAACAGTACTGGCACAGCTGAGCGAAACAAATCCCCCTCTGGAACTTTGGCTGCATAACTTTTCCGCCGATAAAATTCATGATGGAGAAGCATACATTGAGCAACTGCTCCAAGAAAAGCCAGATTTGGGATTGCGGATTATGACTGTTAGAGAACACATTGCCGAAGAAATCACCGAATTTCTACCGGAAATGGTTCGCACTGGCATTCAGCAGTCCAATATGGAACAACGTCGCCAGCATTTAGAACGCATCACGCAACTCAATTTATCAAACCCCAGTCCGGAATCAGAACAGCAAGCAATCTCAGAGCCGAATTTGGATAACTCATCGAGTTAGTCAGTCAACTCATTAGTAAAAATCTCAAACCATCATCAACAACCATGCAAACTCTACCAAAAGAGCGTCGTTACGAAACCCTTTCTTATCTGCCTCCCCTCTCTGATGCTCAAATTGCCAAGCAGATTCAGTACATCCTGAGCCAAGGTTACATTCCAGCAGTTGAGTTTAACGAAACTTCTGAGCCAACAGAATTATATTGGACAATGTGGAAGCTGCCTTTATTTGGCGCTAAAACTACTCAAGAAGTGCTGAATGAAGTTCAATCTTGCCGTTCTCAATATTCCAGTAACTACATCCGCGTTGTGGGTTTTGATAACATCAAGCAGTGCCAAATTCTCAGCTTTATCGTTCACAAACCCAGCAGATACTAAAAAAGACAAAGGGTAAAAGAGAAAATAAATTTCTTTTTCCTTATATCTTTTAAACTCACTTAAGATGAGAGAGGTAAAATTAACTACCTCTCTTTTTTAATTACTTCTGATTCCTGACTTCTTAACTAAGAACGTATTACAGAAAATTGAGAACTGCTATAAATGAATTCACTACATATACCACAAGCAAGAATTTGTTTTGTTGGTGACTCTTTTGTTAATGGTACCGGAGATCCAGAATGCCTGGGTTGGGCAGGCAGAATCTGTACTAAGGCTAATAAAAAAGGTTATGAGATAACATACTATAATTTGGGAATTAGAAGGGACACAAGTACTGATATAGAAAAGCGATGGTTCCAGGAAGTATCAGTTCGCTTACCCAAAGAATATTATGGCAGAGTAGTATTTTCTTTTGGTCTAAATGACACAACAGTAGAGAACGGTAAAACTCGTGTAGACTTTATAGATTCAATCAGAAATACCCGTAAAATTTTAAGTCAGGCTAAACAAATATATCCTGTTTTGATGGTTGGCCCAGCACCATATGCAGAACAGGAAGACTCCCAGAGAAATAAGAGAACTAGCGATTTATCTAAACAATTTGCTTTGGTTTGTGAGGATTTGGATATACCTTATTTAGATGTTTTGCCAATACTGGAAAAATCTAATATTTGGATTGATGAAGCAAGAGCCAATGACGGCGCTCATCCCAAAGCAGGAGGTTATGCAGAATTTGCCAGAATTGTGGAAAATTGGGATGCTTGGTTAAATTGGTTTCCTTAAACTTCCTATTTAAAGACTTTCTAAAAATGTCGGGTGCGTTACGCTGTCGCGTTAACACACCCTACTACTGGGATACTTCATTAAATTAGTTTGCATAATAATTGCTTATACTAGATGCAGCAACACTCCTTTAAGGAATCTGCCAATGACAGCATCGGTAGAACAAAACTTCGATAAAAGTGCAAGAATTCCGCCGTTAGAAAGTGGCGACAGACTCTCCCGTCACGAATTTGAGCGTCGATATACTGCCATGCCCCATATTAAGAAAGCAGAACTAATAGAAGGAATCGTCTACGTGGCATCACCTTTGCGTTTCAACAGTCATGGAAAACCCCATGCGAATCTTATAGGTTGGTTATGGACTTATAAGGTTTCCACTACTGGCGTTGAGTTAGGTGATAATTCCACAGTACGTCTGGACTTAGATAACGAACCGCAGCCTGATGTCGTGCTATTAATAGATGAAAAACTCGGTGGACAAGCACGTATTAGCGACGATGACTACATTGAAGGCGCACCAGAATTAGTTGCAGAAGTTGCAGCCAGCAGCGCTGCGAATGACTTATATGATAAGAAAAAAACTTACCGTCGTAACGGTGTCAAAGAGTATATTGTCTGGCAGAGTTTAGAAAACAAACTCGATTGGTTCAGCTTGCAAAACGGTGAATATGTAATATTAGAATCGGGTACAGATGGAGCGATCAAAAGTCGTGTTTTTCCTGGTTTGTGGTTGGATGTGCAGGCTTTACGTGCAGGAGAAATGACACAAGTTTTAGCTGTGTTACAGCAAGGATTGAATAGTAAAGAACATGCAGATTTTGTGCAGCAGTTAACACGAAAATCTTAGCTATAAATCTTGAGATTAATTTATATTTAAACATTTCTCTTTTTTGAGCGATCGCACTCATGATGTCAGCAGATTAAAGCGCGATCGCACTCACTACCCAATCGTAGAAATCGTTAGATACCTGCGTCAGCTTGTTGTAGTACGGTGATGTGGTGGGGTTTGAGGTTGGGGTAAAGCTTTTGAGCTGCTTCAACAATATAATGTAAAATTTGGCGTTGTCATCCCAGAATTGGTGTGATAGATGCGATCGCCATTTCTAACTAAATGCTGTAATTCTGCTGGGAGTTGTCCAGATTGATCTCCGATAAATCAGCGAAAAATTTCCAGTTAATATGAATATTAATCTCAACTAGCTGCTGTGCTGCTGACCATTCACAATGTTCTTTTGATGCTATTCCACTACCATAGAAACCGTATTCTCCGTATTCTCCAGTACTAATGTTGAGAAATTTAGAATCATCTGTGTAACTTCCAGATAGATAAAATGTATACTTTAGGGGATGTTCGTGAAGATGATATTTGTTAATTTCTAACTCTAATCCTTAACTTAATTCGATAATGCGTGAATAACCTTGACCCAATTACTGAGGATACTTGTGGATGATGTCTAAATCACGATCGAGGCCAAATTTACTGAATATTATTGGTATTTTCATCCCATAGTTTCCAGTAAGCCTCCTGTAAAATTGTGATTGTCATTACCAGTATGCTGTTATTAATGATAATTATATTTATTAACTATGGAGAAATCAGTGGCAATAACAACTGAGGGATAGGCGATCGCTGTCCCCAGAAAAAATTAACATTAACTTTAGAAGTGCTAACTATTAATTAAGACAGGCTCATGGGTTATTACATTGCTCCCCGCTTTCTGGACAAACTTGCTGTCCACATTACCAAAAACTTTTTGAATCTACCAGGTGTTAGAGTCCCCTTAATTTTGGGCATTCATGGACGCAAAGGCGAAGGCAAGTCTTTTCAATGTGAGTTAGTCTTTGAAAAAATGGGTATCGAAGTAACCTTGATATCTGGTGGAGAATTGGAAAGTCCAGATGCAGGAGATCCAGCGCGGTTGATTCGTCTGCGTTATCGGGAAACAGCAGAATTAATCAAGGTGCGCGGTAAAATGTGCGTGCTGATGATTAATGATTTAGATGCAGGTGCTGGACGCTTTGATGAAGGCACTCAATATACAGTAAATACTCAGCTGGTGAATGCCACACTGATGAATATTGCTGATAATCCCACAGATGTGCAGTTGCCTGGAAGCTACGATTCCACACCTTTGTGTCGCGTGCCGATTATTGTCACAGGCAATGATTTTTCCACTCTTTATGCACCATTAATTCGGGATGGTCGGATGGAGAAATTTTATTGGGAACCAGACCGAGATGATAAGGTGGGAATTGTCAAAGGGATTTTTGAACCGGATGAACTATCGCAACGGGAAATTGAACAGCTGGTTGATACTTTTGCCAATCAGTCAATAGACTTTTTTAGTGCTTTGCGATCGCGAATTTATGACGAACAAATCCGCAACTTTATTCATGAAATAGGTTTTGAGCGAATTTCCCTGCGTGTGGTGAACAGTACAGAAGGGCCACCAGAATTTAAAAAGCCAAATTTCAGCTTGTCTCACTTAATCGAGTCTGGTAACTTCATGGTTGGCGAACAAAAACGGGTGGAAACTTCCCAATTAGTCGATCAGTACAATCGACTGAATCGAGGCAGAAATTATCAATCTGCACCTTCCCCTGCTGAGAAACCTAGTAATCAGCCGTCAACCAATGGATCTCAAAAGCAAGAAGTTTCTAGTACCCATTTAACCCTAGAAACACAAGAACAGATCCGGCAAATTTTATCTCAAGGTCACAAAATTACCTTTGAACACGTAGATGAGCGTCGCTTCCGCACAGGTTCATGGCAAAGTTGCGGTACTATTCATATCGATGCCGAGTCTGATGCTATCTCAACTTTAGAATCACATCTAGCTGAATATAGCGGCGAGTATGTCCGCTTGGTAGGGATCGATCCGAAGGCAAAGCGGCGCGTTATAGAAACGATTATTCAGCGACCGAATGGAAAAAATTAGGAGTTATATAGTATAGATAAGAAAAAGCGATCGCATCACCAAATATCTGGAGCGATCGTTTTTGTTTATTCTCAAATAAATAGTAACTGCCGAGAAGAAAAAGATCGAAAAATAGAGAGGCTAGAACAAGAGAACCAAGCACTGCGCGAACGAATAGCAGAGCTAGAAAGGCGTTTGGGGTTAGATAGCGAAATGAGTTCAAAGCCACCGTCAAGCGATGGGCTGAAAAATAAAGGGGTTTCCCCAGGTTAATATTCTACTTAAAAATATTAGTTAGTACAGCGATCGCACAAACCTTGAACCGTGACTTCGTAGGTTTCACCACACAAACCAGGGCGCAGACTCTTAAGCTCTACACATTGAAAAGTATTCCAGGCAATATCTTCAATTGCACCGCATTGGCGACAGCAGAAGTGATGATGGGGTTCAACATTGGCATCATAACGAGAAACCCCCTCTTCTAAGAGAACCTCCCGCACTAAACCCGCTTCTCGTAAGGTTTGCAAGGAACTATAGATTGTTGCCTGCGATGAAACTGGAAAATCTTTGTTGAGGTCGGTCAGGATTTGCTCAACTGTGGGGTGATCGGCACGAGATAACAAATTAGCATAGACTGCAAACCGCTGAGGAGTCACCCTCAAACCCCTGGACTTTAAAGTTTGAATAATTGCGTTTGCTTGTTGCTGCATATTTGCTGTGATATTTTATATTTCTTTTATTTATTATATTTATTTTTAAAACTGAGTCTATCTGAAATTTTATTTTTTAATTTATTTAAGTATATATAACTATTGAATATTTCTCAAGTCAGAATTATTCTGGTTTACAACCGCCCCATGTTATTAATCGCCTACAAATCCACCTATTAGGAGGTCTATTATGGCTGTGATCGAAAGAGTTCCCAACGTTGTATTTAAAACCCGTGTCCGCGATGAGTCTATTCCTGGCCCCAATCCCTACCGTTGGCAAGACCGCACCAGTCAAGAAATTTTCGGTGGTAAGCGGGTAGTTGTGTTTTCATTGCCTGGGGCTTTTACTCCTACTTGTTCCACCTCGCACCTTCCCCGTTATGAGGAACTTTACTCAGAATTCAAAGCTTTGGGAATTGATGAGGTAATCTGTATATCTGTAAATGATGCCTTTGTTATGTTCCAATGGGGTAAACAGCAAGGAGCTAAAAATGTTTTCTTGCTTCCTGATGGCAATGGTGAGTTTACCCGCAAAATGGGAATGTTAGTTGATAAATCTAACCTGGGCTTTGGAATGCGTTCTTGGCGTTATTCGATGGTGGTTGATGACGGCAAAATCGAAAAGTTTTTCATAGAGTCAGGTTATGAGGATGTTTGCCTTACCGATCCGTTTGAAGTCTCGGATGCAGACACCATGCTAGCTTACCTAAAAGAAGCAAAGACTGCGTTCGTCGTTCGCGATAGCGTCTCCGAAGGAGAAGGAGAAGACGTTGCCGTTCGCGCAGCGTCTCCGACAGGAGAGGGCATCGCTGTGTAACTTTCACCACAATTTCATAATTCACACATCCACATTATGTAGGAGTGGACAGTTATCTGTACGCTCCTACTAGAAATTTAGAACCTGGGGGACACATGAAGCTCGATTTCGACCTATTTGTAATTGGTGCAGGCTCCGGTGGTATTGCCACTGCCAGACGAGCCGCAGAATATGGTGCAAAAGTAGGGATTGCTGAGTTTGACCGCCTAGGTGGAACCTGCGTAAATCGTGGTTGTGTCCCCAAAAAGTTAATGGTCTACGCTTCTCATTTTCCTGACTTGTTTGAGGATGCTCAAGGATACGGCTGGAGTCCAGTCAAAAGTTCGCTCGATTGGGAAAAGATGATTACGGTAGTCAATAATGAAGTGACTCGCTTAAATGGGATTTATCAAAAGATGCTGGATAACTCCAAAGTGGAGCTATTACAGGGATACGCTAAATTTGTTGATGCCCATACACTTTTAATTGGCGATGCCTCCGGCGGGCTACGCCAACGCCAAGTAACAGCAGAAAAAGTTCTGATTGCCGTGGGTGGACATCCCATCAAGCCAAACATTTTAGGAATTGAACATGCCATTACCTCCGATGATATTTTTCACCTGAAAGAACAGCCCCAGCGGATGGTAATTTTGGGGGGAGGTTATATTGGTACAGAATTCGCTTGCATTCTTAACGGTATGGGAACTGAAGTCACTCATGTGATTCGCGGTGAGAAGATTTTGCGCGGTTTCGATGAGGATTTGCGAACCGAAGTGCAGCAAGGAATGATTAATCACGGGGTTCAGATTCTCAACAAAATTCAGCTGATTGCGATCGACAAAACCACTGAAGGAGTGAAGGTTATACTTAGTAAAGATGATAAAGCTAAAGAAGAGACAATAGTTACTGATGCTGTAACTTTAGCTGCGGTTGGTCGCAAACCGAATACCCACAACCTAGGTTTAGAAAATACTAAAGTTAAACTTCATGATGGGGCTGTTGTCGTTGATAAATACAGCCGCACAACCGAAGAAAATATCTATGCAGTGGGAGATTGTACGAACAAAATTAACCTAACTCCAGTTGCAATTAATGAAGGTCGGGCATTTGCAGACACTGTATTTGGTGGCAAGTCTCGCACGATGAGTTATGAAAATGTGCCGTCAGCAGTCTTCTCGACACCAGAAGCTGCAACTGTGGGTATGACTGAGGCAGAAGCTAGGGAACAGTATGGTGATGCGGTAAAAATTTATCGGAGTCGCTTTCGACCGATGTACTATACCCTAGCTGGTAAAGACGAAAAAACCATGATGAAGCTAGTAGTCGATCAAAAAACCGATAAAGTGCTAGGGGCACATATGGTCGGAGACTATGCCGCAGAGATTATTCAAGGGGTAGCGATCGCTGTGAAGATGGGTGCTACCAAAGCTAACTTTGATGCTACTGTGGGAATTCATCCTACATCTGCTGAAGAGTTTGTTACTATGCGATGATGGCGGGCGACATATTTCAGAGCAATTACTTGTGACAGTTGCTTTTGCAAGTAATTCCAGAATTTCTACAAAAAGTTTAAATTGGAAATGCCCTTGATTTAGTAAGTTTGAGGGCATTTATCACAAAATATACAGAGAATTTATTGGTTACCATTATTCCTGTATTATTGCATAATACACTAAATTTTAAGTGAAGCGATCGCTCTTGCTGCTGTTCAACCAGACCTAATAGTACAAAATACCTTAGCTTCCCGCTGAGATTCTATGAAGTGCGGATAGCGGTAAACATAGTATTGTTGCTGTGCGAAGTGATACTGATGTTAAACAACAGTAAAAAAAGCAAAATATTGCTCGATAATTATGATATTTAGTAGTTTGTTCTAGATAGTAAAATAGTTTAGATAAATCTTGAAATATGTATGAAAACAGTTAAAAATACTAGTTTTTTGACTGCGTGATTTGCTGTTAAAGTTAATACTAAATTTAATTAAAATCTTGGTTCCACAACAATCAAAATTCACATCATATTTTTTGTAAAAAAAATAGCAAAATCCTATTTAATTTCATAGTAATTATTGGCAAAGGAGGCAAATTCCGACTTTAAAACCTTGAGCAAAAGGTTTTAACAGTTAATGCTGTCAAAAAATAATTAATCTATTTGAGGATAAAAACTTATGCCCATGAATGACACTAGTAGCAAATTACTTTCTCATAACGGGCTAAATTCCACTTCTATCTCCTCAGTAGATACTTTTCATGTCCAGAATGACTATAGCTTGAACCTCAGAAGTAGCAGTAGCTATTACCCAGAAACTACCAGTGATGCTACTGCTACCGCTAAAAGCACCGGAAATTATAACTCTACCAATGGCTATGGCTTGGTAAATGCAGGAGCGGCAGTCAGTAAAGCCGCAGGTCAAAATACTTTTGCTGATGTTCCTAACCTAGGTGGGAATAATTGGGGAGCAGACCTTGTTAACGCCCCAGAATCTTGGGCAAATGGATATACAGGTCAAGGTGTTATTGTCGCTGTCGTCGATACTGGAGTTGATTATAATCACGAGGATTTAAAAAATAATATCTGGACAAATACCAAAGAAATTGCTGGTAACGGTATAGACGATGATGGCAATGGCTATATTGATGATGTCCAAGGCTGGAACTTTTCAAATAACAACAACAACACCTTAGACGACAACGGTCATGGTACTCATGTTTCTGGCACGATCGCAGGTGAGAATAATGGCTACGGTGTGACTGGCATTGCCTATAATTCTCAAATTATGCCTGTCAAAGTTTTGAATGAATCTGGTTCAGGCTCCTATAGTGCGATCGCTAAAGGCATTTATTATGCTGTGGACAATGGAGCAAATGTGATTAACCTCAGCTTGGGTGGCTATTATTCCAGCAGTACTCTCAAGTCCGCTGTTGAATATGCCAGTAGCAAAGGAGTAATTGTTGTTATGGCAGCAGGTAATGACGGCGAATCATCACCAGACTATCCTGCTAGCTATGCAAACAAGTCGGGAATTGCTGTTGGGGCAGTGGATAGGAACAATAACATAGCTGACTTCTCCAACCGAGCCGGAACAAATCAAATCGCCTACGTCACAGCCCCAGGAGTCGGTATCTACTCTTCAGTTCCAGGTAATCAGTATGCAACTTATAGCGGTACATCTATGGCTACTCCTCACGTTGCGGGTGTAGTTGCGCTGATGTTAAGTGCTAACCCCAACCTGACTGATGCTCAAGTGCGTCAAATCATTACAGAAACAGCAGGAAACAGTACACAAGCAGCAACCTCAACCTCTGAAGTTAGCTCGCTCAACATCAGCTCTGTTATGCATCAAGCGATGTCTAACGACAAGTCGCTACACGTCTACGCAGAGATACCGACACATACACCAGTTGAAGCTAAAAGTTTCAACGTCCAATCTTTAAGCCAGAGCAATACTACAACTTCTAGTTTTAAAGATGTCTCCACACTTGCAAGCACAAGTACATTGGTAAATCCAGAAAGCTGGTCGCAATTTCAATACTACGAAAGCACTTTAAGCACTAACAATAATACAGGCAAGGATGATGACAATAATAATAGTACCGATCTGGAAAAAATGTTAAATCAGTTTACTCAACTCCAAAAACAGCTAGATCAATATCAAAGATGGTTGGGGCGGTTTTAAAGTTGGGACTGAGGACTGGGGAATATAGGGACAAGGGGGACAAGGAAGACAAGCCTGCTCCCCGCTTAAACTACCTTACAGAAAAAGCTTCGCTAAATCGGCGAGTCACAGGCTCGATTATGAATGTCAAGATTGACTTCTTACGAGTGATAATTTCACCATTAGCAGCCATCCCTGGAGTAAATGTAACTTCCTGACCGCGCACATTTATTGAATGTTTACTTAGGCGAATTCTAGTGGGGAAAATTAAACCTAATTCTTTATCTACAATTGCATTGGGACTAACTTGTACCACTTCACCATCAACAGTGCCAAATTCCTGGAAAGGAAAAGTTGACATTTTTACCTTTGCCTTCATGCCTTGACGAATAAAGCCTATATCGCGATTGAGGACTTTCACCTCTAGCAACATTTCTTCGCCTTCTGGCAAAATTGACAGCAATTCTTCACCTGCTTGTACCGGGCCTCTAGTTGCCTTAACTTTGTAAATTGTGCCTGCAACTGGAGCTTTAATCGTTTCTACTGCTTCCTGTTTTCTCGCCTGTTCTAGCTGACCAATAATGTTGGTCTGTTCTTCTTTGCGCTTATTTATCTGAGTCAAAATTTCACTTTGGCGCTCGGATGCTAAACGTTGTGCTTGACTGAAAGCAGCTTGATAAGCTTGTTCGGCTTGGCGGATTTCTTGAACTTGGGCAGCAATATCTTTTGCTAAGGATTCTACTCTGTCTTGAGCTTCTGTTATTTTATTTTGGGTGTTGACTATCTCATCTTTTGCTCTAGTGACTTCTGTGTTGGCACGATTTAATCTTTCTTGGGCATCAAGATAATCGACTCTAGGGGCAGCACCAGAAGTAACTAAAGTGCGTAGGCTTTTTTCTCGACTTTGAGCGATCGCTAAGCCATTTTCAACTTTGTCAAGGATACTTTCTGCATTAACTAAGTTGTCTTTGGCGTTGACAAAGCTAGTTTTGGCATTAGCTTGGTTTTCCTGCAACCGCGTCAGACGTACTTTCGCCTGATCTATGAGTGCTTTTTGGCGATTTGCTTCTGCTTCTGCCGCAGCTTGACGCGCTTGGTAGTCTCTTAACCGCGAACTTAAAAGTTCATCTTGCAATTTTGTACCAGCAGTTTTAGCTCCAATGCGTTCTGCATCCAAACGCTGCAAGTCTTCTTGAATCAACTTGCTACTTCTGGCGAGGCGGCTAACATCTGTTTGTTGCAAGTCAGGGTCGCGTTGAACCAGGATTTGGTCTTTATTGACGCGATCGCCTTCTTTCACTTTCACCGCTAAAATTGACCCATTACCCAAGGATGTTACTGGTCGCACTTGGGTAGAAGCAATTAACTCCCCAGGTGCGATCGCAACTTCATCAATTTCCGAGAAGTTCGCCCAAGCAATTACCCCAAATACTACTAAGCTAATCGTTCCTGCTAACAATCTGGTATACAACGGCGGCAATTCTTGTACAGCCTTACCCAATTCGTAAGAGAGTTGGTCTTCTGGTTTAGCGAATCGCTCTTTTGTCTGACGTGCTTGAGTAGCGTTTGCAACTAAGGAATTTTTCATAAAATTTTAGATTAGTTGGTGGTCAGTAGTCAGTGGTCAGTAGTCAGTGGTCAGTAGTTGTAAACTCTCATGCAACCAACAACTGACAACTGACAACTAAATAAATTCAAACTGCTAAATAGCGTCGTAAAAAACTTTCCAAGGTTTCCAATTGGAAGTTGAAAATCTTCTCTAAGTTGGCTATCTCCTCTTTTGTACAGAAAAACTCATTCGATAACAATGTGCGATAGGTTCCCAAAGCTTTTTGTGCTTGGGGATTAAATAAACCAAAGGCACTCCGTAAGCCATCAACAACAAATAGTGGTGAGTTAATTACTATTGGTTCTTTGCTAAAGACACGACTAAAAATCCGGGGAATATCTTCACGCAATAAAATCTCCGGGCCTCCAACTGATAATATATGGTTGCGAGCGCCTTCTACTGTCACTGAATCCACCACTATCCTTGCCAAGTCATCTGTACTCACAATCGATGTCCGGTTTTTGGGGTCGCCGATGAGCAGATACAACCCCGTTTCACGAAACCGTTCTGCTAAGGGCAGTAAGTTAGATGCTAATCCAGCTGGGCGTAAAATAGTGTAATTCAAGCCACTAGCTTGTAGATATTGCTCTACCGCCCGTTTGGCTTTGAATACGGGTGCATCCTCATACCCGCGGTCGGCTCCCAACACGGAAATAAATACAAAGTGTTGTACTCCGTTGACTTTGGCTTGCTCAATCAGTTCTATGTTGGCACGGTAGTCTAAGGATAGAGCATCGCCATCAGAACCGTGAGCACTAATAATATACTGAACACCCTGACAAGCTTTCTGGATATCTTTTTGCAACTGCAAATCACCGATAAAGATATCTGCTCCCCGGTGTTCTAACTCGCTGTAAGGCGACGTGAGGCGGACAAATGCCCGTACTGACTTCTCCTGTTGGCGTAGGAGTCGCACAACTCGGCGACCGATTCCTCCTGTGGCCCCAGTTACCAGAAACATAATGATTAGGGATTAGGGATTGGGTATTGGGGATTAGAGATTAGGTATTGGCTATTAGGTAAAGTTTGTCCCCAATCTTTAGTCCCCAATCTCTAGTCCCCAGTATCTAATCTAAAATTTTCAATCTCAAATTTCAAATTCGACAATTACTGGTGCATGGTCGCTAGGTTGAGTCAATTTTCTGGGTGTGATATCTATAATGCAATTTTTCGCACCTTCGTACAGCACTGGTGTGAGATAGTGATGATCGATTCGCCAACCTAGGTTGCGTCGAAAGGCGGCAGCGCGATAGTCCCACCAACTGTAATATCCGCCTTCGATGGTAAATTTACGAAAAGCATCGGCAAATCCTAGTTCGAGAATATCTCTTAAAGCTTGTCGCTCTGGTTCAGATGCCATAATGTGATTTGCTGGATTCACTTTTTCGTGAATATCTTTAGCTTCTAAGGCGATGTTGAAGTCGCCGCACAGACAGATAGCACGTTGTGACAATAGAAGCGTTCGCAAATACTCTCGCAACACTGTCAACCAACGCAGCTTAAATTCGTATTTCTCGCTTCCTACTGCTGCACCATTAGGTACATAAAGATTCACAATCCGAATACCATCAATTACGCCTGTAATTACCCGTTTTTGCTCGTTCCATTCTGGATCGAGATTTGGCAAAATTGCTGTGAAACCAGTAGTTACATCTATCAGTGGTTGGCGACTAATTAGGGCTACACCGTTATAAGCCTTTTGTCCCGATAAATAAAGTTGATAGCCCAGGTTTTCAAAGGGCGATCGCGGAAAATCTGTATTAATAACTTTCGTTTCTTGCAAACAGAGGACATCAACAGGATTTTGACTTAACCAATCAATAACCTGTTGTAGACGAATGCGAATCGAGTTGACATTCCAAGTAGCAATTTTCATTAGTTAATTATTAGCAGTCCACATAAATTATCAATTTTCAATTAGGAAATTTTAGAATTATTTAAGATTGTTTCAAATTCCGCTTCTTTTCCCTTATTTACCCTAAATGAACATTCGCAAAAATTGATTTCAGCTATATTTTTAGTAGTTTTAACTACAAAATTTTGGAATTTGTAAGTTCTGCTACAAAATATTTTACTGGTTTATGATCCCCAAGATAGATGAAACTAGTGAAACGTAAGCTATATTTTAAAAGTGTAGTCGTCTAGCGGCTATTGCTGAAGGTCTTAAATTTTATTGATAGTGGTTAGCAATACGTTTAACCAAAGATTGTACTCTTAGGAGTCATTTAGGTTAATTTAAATGTCAAAAGAGTGAGTACAAATGCTTTGTCCTCTTAAGATAATATTCAGTCTTAAATTTGAGGACAATTCTATCGGCTGAACCAAAACAACTTTATGAAAATCGCTCAAGTTGCCCCCTTGTGGGAACGAGTTCCACCTCCTAGTTATGGAGGAATTGAACTGGTAGTGAGTCGCTTGACCGATGAACTAGTTCGTCGCGGCCATGAGGTAATTTTATTTGCCACTGGCGATTCTCAAACCTTAGCTCATTTAAAAGCAGTTTATCCGCGTGCATTGCGCTTAGAAGAAAATGTTCAAGAGTATGCAGCGTACGAAACACTAGAACTGAGCCAAGTTTACCAACAAGCTGCGGAATTCGATATTATCCATTCTCATGTAGGGATTTCGGCATTACCTTTGGCGAGTTTGGTATCAACTCCCACAGTGCATACTCTGCACGGCAATTTCACAAAAGATAACCGTTACGTATTTAGCCACCATCAAAAACAATCATACGTCAGCATTAGTAACGCTCAGCGGCAAATTAATTTAAACTACGTCGGCACAGTTTATAACGGAATTGAGCCAGCAGATTATCCATTTGTAGCTCAACCAAAAGAACCACCATACTTAGCATTTTTAGGACGCTTTTCTCCAGAAAAGGGGCCACAACATGCGATCGCCATTGCTAAGCAGACTGGTTGGCGTTTGAAAATGGCAGGAAAAGTTGATGTAGTAGACTCGAAGTTTTTTGAACAAGAGATTGCCCCCCATATTGATGGTCAGCAAATTGAATATCTAGGCGAAATCAACCATGCCGAAAAAGCTGAACTTCTGGGCAATGCTGCAATAACTCTCTTTCCTATTAACTGGCAGGAACCTTTTGGTTTAGTGATGATTGAATCAATGGCAACTGGTACGCCAGTAATAGCCATGAATTTAGGTTCTGTGCAGGAAGTGCTTGTTCACGGTGAAACAGGTTTTGTCTGCCAAAGTTATGAAGAAATAGCGGCAATGATTTCTCCTGCTTTGGAACTGAATCGGCAAACATGTCGAGAATATGTACAAAACAAATTTAACGTTAGCCAAATGGTTAGCGATTATGAAGCGGTTTACGAGCAAATTATCAAAAACCGCATTAATTTAAACGGTTACATCCATGCCGCTAAAATCCAGCTTTAATCAACAAATTTTTTTTCTGTCTTAAACAAGAATATTTTTTCAAGGAGGAAATCAGTATGAGTATGAGAGCCAATAACTGTCCGTGTTGCGGTGGTTCCCTCCTGCGTCATATTCGTCACGGTGAACTGTATTGGTTTTGTCTGTCTTGCAGACAAGAAGTACCCCTTTTAACAGTCAATCGCTTACCTAATGTGGAAATCCGGAATACCGGAGTTCTTCCCCAGTCAACGGTGAATAGCTAAATTTTCACACTTTTGAACTGATGAAGGCATAAGCAGTTTTAGCTCAAAACTCAAAACCCAAAAATAAGGGATTTCCAAGTAAAAAAATATTTCTTTGTAATTGTTGACTGATGACTGCGAACAATCAACAACTTTAAGAGAGATAATTTATTGCTTGGAGTTCCCTAATTTAGTTTTGATCGCTAGCAGCTCGACCTGATAGAATCAGGTGAAGCTAATTAATTTAGGTCGAAGGCTGTGTTAGCAGCATTGCTTTATGGTCAAGAAGATTTACGCCTAGAGCAGGTAGCCGATCCTACTCCAGCAGATAGCGAAGTAGTAATTCAAGTAGGGACAGCTACAACTTGTGGTACAGATTTGAAAGTCTGGCGACGTGGTGGTCATGCAAAGATGCTAAAACCACCGACTTTGTTTGGTCATGAGGCCGCAGGACAAATTGTGGCTGTGGGCGCAGGCGTTACGGGTTGGCAAGTAGGCGATCGCGTCGTCGCTAATAATTCAGCCCCCTGCATGGAATGCTTTTTTTGTCAACGTAAAGAATATTCGCTATGTCCAAACCTGACATGGAATAATGGCACTTTTGCTGAGTACCTAAAAATTCCCGCACCGATAGTACAGCATAATTTGTTGCGAATTCCCGATGAATTGCCATTTGAATTGGCAGCCATAACGGAACCTTTAGCTTGTGTATTACATGGAGTAGCCCGTTCCAACGTTAAAGCCAAAGATAAAGTAGTTGTCTTGGGAGATGGAGCGATCGGGCTAATGTTTGTAGCTGCTTTGGCAGATACTGCTGAGGTGCTGCTATGGGGAGGTAATGACCACAGGCTAAAAATTGGTGAAAAACTTGGTGCAGTTAAGACATTTAATTATCATCAAATCTTGGATATTCCCAGTGTGGTGAAAGAACTTACCCAAGGCTGGGGCGCAGATGTAGTAATTGAAGCGACTGGCGTGCCTAGTGTTTGGGAAACTGCGATCGCTTGTGCCCGTCCTGGTGCAACCGTCAATTTATTTGGTGGTTGTCCCAGAGATACGACTATTACAGTCAACACAGAACAGCTACATTACAGCGAACTTAACCTCAAAGGTGTGTTTCACAATAAACCAGAATATGTGCGATCGGCGCTTGCACTCATAGCTAGTCGTAGAATTCCTTTTGAATTACTTATTAGCGAACGGCGATCGTTACAAGATTTGGAACAGGTATTTTATGACATGAAGGCACGTAAGGTGATTAAGGTAGCGATGACTCCGTAAAGAAGAATTAGAGATAAAGTAGGCTTTTTGGTTTTGAATAATGATGTAGTAACCTAAGCCCTTCCCGAATGACTTCACTTGCTGAATGGTACAAGCCACTTTCAACCTTGCCTTGGACGAACTTTTCTAGCTCTGGAGTCAGCGAAACATTCATCGATTTCTCCTCATCTTTTAATCTGAGCTTACCGAGAAAAGAAAAGCAAAAATTAGCAATTTTTTGTTATTGCGGCTTAGATATGCTGGTATCAATTGTTTTAAACAGCAAAAAATTTAGTGTAGCTTCATCATTGCAGAGGGCTTATGAAAAGCTCCCTAAGAAGATATTTGGAAAATCAGAAAAAGCTCACGTAACGATACTCTGTTAGTAGAGAAAAACGCAACAGTGTTACAAGTTGAAAGTTATGAGTTGATTTTCTTCTAAAACGGGAAAACTATGGTTACCCCCTGATAATTGGGGAATTTCCATGTAAGTCCCGTATAGGAAAATGCTAAAAAAATCTCTGGTTAATCGTTTGATTTTGCCTTTTTCTCTAGTTCCCTGGCTGTGCGTGGGAATAGTTTTTGATTCTAAAGCTAATGCTTTACCAGGACAAAGTACAGAGGAAGTCGGTACTTGGATGAAAGCCCATCCCACGCTACGCCCTGGAAATGGAGAACAATTATATGTGCAAAAGAGCGATACAGCTGCACAACGATTCACTTTTCAAGCCTCGGTGTTGCCTCCTGGGAAGGTGGAATTTACCAAAGACCGAGGCAGAATTCGTTATGAACGCCTTGCTATGTACGATGCCATTAACGGGATGTCATTTCAGCGCCTGCAAGAATCCTTACGGGTGATTTATGGTTTAGATATCTATCAAGACTTTAACCGCGCTCAGGTGATGTACGAGTATCCTAATCAGAGTGCGATTAACTCGGCTCGTCTTGCCAAAACTCCGATTAGGGAAGCTTTAAAAGGAGAATTACGAGTAGGCGATCGCTATGCCTATTGGATGGAAATTGCCCAACCCCGTGGCGGTAAAGCTTTCACTGGACAAATGACTGTTTTTCTCAAAACCGATATAGATAAATTGGAAAGCGAACTGCGAACTAGGTAAAAGGATAAAGGTAAAAGGCTGAATTATAAAATATTTTATACTTCAGTCTTCCTAGTATCCCCCGAACCCTCCAATTGGTGGGGTTTGCCATACACCAGAAAAGATACTTTCTGTAGCTAGAGAAATTCTTAGCAAATCTTCCTTGAGTAGCGGCGGCCAATCAATCCCAGCTTTACGCCCCGCTACAAATATCTGTGGAGCCTTAACGCCTAACTGATAAAGGGCAAAAACTAATTCTCTGTCTAGATTTGAGGCTTCTTTGAGTCCTTCAAATACAACTTTCAATGCTAATAAAATCGAGGTAATTTGACCTGGCACTGGTGGCTTTCCCTGTTTCATCCGCATCAACAGGGCATCCGGGTTTTCTTCGGTTGTTGTTGTCTGGGATACTAGGAGGTTGCGAGCTGTTTCGTAATTCATTTATCCAGCTTAGCGTAGATTTTAGCACATTAGGAATACTGAATTGTACGCCATCTTTAGCTATCTGCGAAGATTTTGGTATGACAAGCCGCATCCTGTAAGGCTAGTGTAAATATACCCTCATCGTTTCAATTCTGCTTCGATTTGCCGAACTACTGTTAGCGCTGAGTAACTTACCCCAGCAGTACCTTCACCTGGATGGGTAGAGTCACCAACCAACCACAAATGGTTGATGGGTGTGCGATTGGCAAAACCAAAGGGGCCAAAGGTAGGTATTCTTTGACCGATGCCACCAACTATACCGCGATCGCGGGCTGTGAAATGGGCAAAGGTGCGGGGTGTTGCGGCTTCTTGATAAACAATTGTTTCTGGTTTCAAATAAAAGTATTGAGCAAGACGAGCGATCGCTTCTTGAGTATACTTTTGTTTTAGTCTTTGGTAATCTTGAGTACGCCACCACTGTGTAGGGTCTACAAATGAAGAAGCGATAATTGTAGCTTTCCCATCTGGGGCGCGCCCATCTCCAGGATGGCTGACAGAGACAAACAGGGAATTATTCTCGCCAATTGGCCCATTGGCATCGTACATAAATTGCAGATGGGGAGGACACTCAAGCGGTACGGCGCTGGCATCTACGCCCAAATAGACAACAAACGCCCCCGATGCTTGAGGCAGCTTTTCTACTCGGTGTTTATATCCTGATGGAGCCTGATCGCCCAATAGTTGCACTAAGTTTTGCACGGTGACATTGGCAACTACGTGGTCGGCGGCTTCTGTCCAGACTTCACCCGTTTTTTGATTTCTGATGACAACGGCACCAGCTTTGCCATTTTCTACTTCGATATGTTCTACCGTATGGCGCATCAATAACTTGCCACCATCTCTTTCTAAGGCTTGTACTAGGCGATCGCTTAGTACTTGCATACTACCTTGGAGGTGAAACAATCCTTGGGGTAGTTGGGATACACTCAACGCTGTTGCAGCATACAGCAATGCTGTTTCTTCGGCATTCACCTGAGAATACAACTTCAATTGCAAATCCAGAAATGTTCTCAGGCGTTGGTCATTTCCCAGTCCGTACAACCGTAAAGCATCTCCTACCGTAAACAAAGTGAAGGGTGCAGTAATGAATGTACTGGGACGCACTGCCTGAGTTAATTGCCACAAATCCCACAAGTTACGCGGCGGTAATACTGGGTCGCGTCCTTGAAATTCCCAACTGGCATTAAATAAAGTTGCCATCAATTGCCAGAAAGGTTCGCTACCAGGAAACTGTTTTTGTCGTTCTTCTTGCCATTTCTGTTGGTCGCGCCAGACGTTGATTGGTGTCACTTCACCAGGAAGATACACTGCACAAGCAGGGTCACAAGGCGTTGCTTCTGGTAAGTCTATTTCCAGTTCTAAAAATATGCGGTGATGAATTCCCCCTGGTTCCAACCCTGCTACCTGAGTCGCTCCGACATCAAAGGTAAATCCTTGGCGTTTAAATGTAGAAGCACAGCCTCCTGGTACAAGGGCTTGGTCTAAGATTAAGACGCTGTAACCTCTACGGGCTAATAATGCCCCAGCAGTCAGTCCTCCTATTCCTGCACCAATGACGATGACACGAGGTTGATTTTTGTCAATAAAAACGTTAGACATTGATGCTTATATTTACAAATTTTAATATTACTATTCATAATTTTATAAGGTAATGGCGACGAAAAGCTACTGTGCGTCTTAGTTGCACATTTTATAGTCAAGACTGTTATTAGTTATTTGTGAGAAATTCAGGCTTGCTGAAACTGGCTTAGTAACCAAGCGCCAACTTCAGATTGACTCATTTCGCGACTACGGCGTAAGGCTTCTTCTAAAATTACAATTACCAATCCAGGCAAAACCTGTGATTCTTGAATACGTTTACTACCCTGGTCTGCCATAGCATAGGCGATGATTTGAGCATTCTGCACATCTACTACCCAATATTCAGTAACGCCTAATTCTTCGTAGAGACTTCGCTTTGTACCCAAGTCATCCAGTAGAGATGTTTTAGCAATCTCAATCACCAAATCCGGTGCAGGGTAGCGATCGCAGTTGACAATTCCTGTACTAAATGGGATAGTTTGGGCGCGTTCTCTAAGGTAATAAGCCACATCTGGCTGACAGTCCTGAATTCCAGTTTTACGAAAAGTCGTGGTGTCTAAACCTGTTGCTGGAATTCCTTTAAGTGTGGCAAATAGAGTTACAGCAAATATCATTACTACATGGTCTTGACCACGATCAAAGCTAACTGGTGGCATCTCCAGCCTCATGTGTCCTTTGTAGTAATAACTTTTCCCTTGATCGTTCAGGAAGTCGGCAAGTGTTTGTAAATATTCGTGCCAAGAAGCAGGAATCTATATATCCGTCGGTAACTGGGTTTGAGTTTCACTCATTGTCTAACCCTGATGCCAGTAAGCTATATCTCTATTTAACTCACATTCTTTGTTTTTTGCTCGGTACTTTGACATCTGAAGTTCAATCGTCGAGTTCGGAAGGGGAAGTTTTAGGTTTTGAAGTCGAACTTTCGAGTTCAGAGGCTCAACGTTGGTGTTCTGAAGGTGAAACTTCGAGTTATGAAGGGGAAGTTTCGAGCTTTTTGCTAGGCTGTTAGTGTTATGAGGTCGGAAGTTCGTGTTCTGAAGTGGAACTTTTGAGTTTTGAGGTTGAATGATGGTATTCGGAAGGGAATGATTAACAATAAGCTGCAAGCGTCTATGCTACTTATCAACAGATTTTTAATTATGAAATAGGAATTACGAATTACTCAGTCATCAATTAACTCAATTTGCTGCTGCTTTAATCTTTTTACAAATATCCATCCAGGCTTTATTGTGTTCTGCTGGGTTCAAAGTATCTAACGGTTGGCTGGGAGGGTGCGCTGCGCCATATTTTTCAATTTCTGTTTCCTCATAAAGGCTATAACTTAAGGGTATCCAGATAATGGTGAGTCCTTCGGTTTCAGCAGCATCTAACAATGGGGGTAACTCATTGTCGGCAATGAAATCTGATGCCAAAAAGTTAGGACTAACCATTAATATTGCTACTTTTGCTGCTGCTATAGCATTTTTAATTTCTTCGCGCCATATAGTACCCGGTTTAATTTTGGTATCGTCCCACACTTGCAGCGTTTGTTTGCGAATCATTGGTTTGAGCCAGGTCTGGAGTTTATCAAACCACTCCTGGTCTTGACGGCTGTAACTAATAAAAACTTGATTTCTGATTACAGGTTCTACCATAGATGTTGGTAAATTATTATCAGTTTCTAAAATATCGTCAATTAATCTTCGGACATCCACCATATCCGCACTGATTTGGCACTGAATTTCGTATTTTTTCTTAACGTCACGGAACTCACGCAGCACTTTTAAAGGATAAGAATGAGGCGTTTGACTATGCTTACAACTTTCACAGTTGCAGGGAACAAGGGTCTGGTATTTTAGGCGATCGTAAGAATTATGAATTTTGTCAAATTCATGGATGATGATTGCTAACAGTTCTTTCTTGCGGTTTCCTGTGAGGCGAAGTTTAATTTCCCGTTGATTGTAGTACTCAATTACTTCTGCGCGGGTTTGGTCTTTGCTGAGAACAACACCTGTTTTCCAAACCAGCCTTTGTTCCTCAATATAACCATGCATCTCGACAATAAAACGGGTGAGAATTCCTTTAGGCATGAATTCGTATGTATAGCGCAGGATAAGATTATTAGATTCATCCCAGTTGTAATCAGGCTGGTTGGCGGAAAGTAGATGAGGTGCAATATAACTGCCGGGACTACCAGGAATTTCGTAGCACAGCTTGAACCGCTTCATTAGGTGCAGTAGTTCATCTGGCATGTCGGCATATTCAACTTCTTGCCAAATATCGGCTAGATTGTTTTGGGTAAAATAACCCTGATTTTTCTTGATTGTCTGATTATCCAGAACTTTGTAGACGGCAGTTGTACCCCATTCTGGTTTGAGGATAACTCTATTTTTCAGCAAAGGATCGTTTTGAAAGTGGAGACATACGCCGAGGTCGTGCAGATAGCGACTGAGGCGCAGCATGTCTCTGCGGTCAGTTAATTTATTGTCTCGGCAAAGATGATAATATTCTTCGACGCTGATGTAATTGCGCGAATAATTTTCTAGGGCGGCTCGAACTCTCACCCAAAGTTTTGGTAAATCAGTACCAACGTGGGGAAGCTTGATGATGTAATCCTGAATAGTTTTTTTAATCTCGGCTAAACCTCGATTAGTGGCTAAATCGGTGGCAAGAATTTCTTTGAGGTTAGTAAATTCTCCCCGCAATTGCCGCTCATTGACTTGGCACTCACGATTTTGTTTTTCATTTTTGATAATTAAGACAGGGCTATTGTCACTCAAAAGTTCTACAACTTTTAGCCAGTAGTAAAAATCTGTGTTTTCCTTGCGAGTATCAGCGACTAATGCATAGAGTGAACGTTCCGTAAGGAAAAACTGGTGAGTTTGGTGATAGATTTCCTGTCCGCCAAAGTCCCAAATATTGACGCGAAATTCTTGCCCAGTGGACAATGCAAATTGCCACCGAATCACATCAATGCCTTGGGTTGATTCCTCGTCTGGCTTGAGTTCGTAGTCTTCGTTTTCAATTTTCTTGGCTAGAGAAGTTTTACCTGCTCCCCCTTCGCCCACAATGAGGAATTTAGCTTCATATAAAGATTCAGTTTCCTTCGGGTCTTGCACACGAAAATAGAAATCTAGGATTTCTTTAGCATTGCCTGACGCTAAAATTTCCGGTGGAATGGGGACTGGATTACCACGAAGGGAAAGTTGGCTGAGGTTGGTGAGTTGACCAATCTCTGCTGGCAGCGTCGTCAGTTGATTGGAGTCGAGGGAAAGTTGGCTGAGGTTGGTGAGTTGACCAATCACTTCTGGTAGCGTCGTCAGTTGATTGGAGTCGAGGGAAAGTTGGCTGAGGTTGGTGAGTTGACCAATCACTTCTGGTAGCGTCGTCAGTTGATTGGAGTTGAGGGAAAGTTTGCTGAGGTTGGWGAGTTGAGCAATCACTTCTGGTAGCGTCGTCAGTTGATTGGAGCCGAGGGAAAGTTCGCTGAGGTTGGTGAGTTGACCAATCACTGCTGGCAGCGTCGTCAGTTGATTGGAGCCGAGGGAAAGTTCGCTGAGGTTGGTGAGTTGACCAATCACTGCTGGCAGCGTCGTCAGTTGATTGGAGCCGAGGGAAAGTTGGCTRAGGTTGGTGAGTTGACCAATCACTTCTGGCAGCGTCGTCAGTTGATTGGAGCCGAGGGAAAGTTCGCTGAGGTTGGTGAGTTGACCAATCACTGCTGGCAGCGTCGTCAGTTGATTGGAGTGGAGGTAAAGTTGGCTRAGGTTGGTGAGTTGACCAATCACTTCTGGCAGCGTCGTCAGTTGATTGTTGCCGAGRGTAAGTATGCTGAGGTTGGWGAGTTGACCAATCACTTCTGGCAGCGTCGTTAGTTGATTGTAATGGAGGCGAAGTACGCTGAGGTGGGTGAGTTGAACTATCTCTGCTGGCAGCGTAGTTAGTTGATTGAAGCCGAGGTGAAGTACGCTGAGGTGGGTTAGTTGACCAATCTCTGCTGGCAGCGTAGTCAGTTGATTGTAGTGGAGGTCAAGTTCGCTGAGGTTGGTGAGTTGACCAATCTCTGCTGGCAGCGTTGTCAGTTGATTGGAGTGAAGGTCAAGTCTGCTGAGGTTGGTGAGTTGACCAATCTCTGCTGGCAGCGTCGTCAGTTGATTGGAGTGGAGGTCAAGTTCGCTGAGGTTGGTGAGTTGACCAATCTCTGCTGGCAGCGTCGTCAGTTGATTGGAGTTGAGGTCAAGTTCGCTGAGGTTGGTGAGTTGACCAATCTCTGCTGGCAGCGTCGTCAGTTGATTGGAGTGGAGGTCAAGTTCGCTGAGGTTGGTGAGTTGACCAATCTCTGCTGGCAGCATTTCTAAACCTTTATAAGAAAGGTTTAATTCTGTCACTTCGTCTCTGGCTGCTTGTTCAATTATTTCCAGCAGTTCTTGGTTGGTCATGAGCAGAGTATGGGAAATAGGCAATGATTACTAATTTAGCTTGTATCAAAGCTTGCATTGCGGCTTGAATTTTTTCAAAGCTCAACATATCACCCTTAATCCCCCTGAGAAACGCTACGGTGTATACACGTCTTGAAAAATCCTACCCACCGCACATTTCCGTTTAAGTCAAAGTCTGGCGTGAACCCAATATTCCGCTTCTCGGATAAAGGTTGGGTCATCCTAGATTTAGATCCCCCCGCCTACGGCGACCCCCTTAAAAAGGTAGGGCTAATTCATTGTAAGGAGAGAAAAAAGTTGTTCCAGATCATGACACAGAAATCTCTGTGCTTTGGTCAATGAGCGATAACCCTTTGCACGGAGCAGATTAATCACAAAAGTCCGAATAATAGACCAGTTAGTAGCAGCATTATAGGCACAAAAAGGTGCAGTGTCTTCACCAAACACAACATCTTTGATCCAATGCAGTCCGTTTTCAATGTCCCGGTGTCCACGAATAGCATGAGCAAAGTTGATAGCAGATGTCTTGAGACTACTGAGGTAGTAACTGAGTGTTTCAAA
>LXQD01000044.1 GCA_003326215.1 Nostoc minutum NIES-26
ACGACGGCGAAACCTCTAAAGCTCTAAAAAGACAAAACCATTCATGCGGACACTGTGGTTTAAAGTTTACCTGTTCTGAGCGAGTACACTTACACCACATAGATGGGCAGCACAACAATTGGAAACCAAAAAATCTAATTGCTGTACACGAATCCTGTCACGATTATACCCACATGAGCAAAGGCACAAGCTAAGAATATCGAAAGCTGGGTGCCGCGAAAGTGGCACGCCCAGATTGAACAGAGAGGTGCGGCGGATAATACCGCCCATCGACTCTACCAATTGCGAATTGCGAATTGCGAATTGTTGTGTGTCAGTCACTAATAATATAGACATACAAACTCAAGTTAGTGACACAGACAATACTCCCCAAACATCAGATGAGGCTGTTGGAGGCTGAAAGGGACTGAGGCTGCGGTTGCGTCAAGGATTAGAAAGTGCTGGTTCCTTCTACACTGAGCTTGTTTCCAAAGTGGGTGAGGCAATTGGGGTTGCTGATGGTGAGCCAGTATGGAATGCGTATTTGAGCCAGTGGCAAGTCTGGGTGAGCTTTGCGGACGGTTGTCGGGCTGTGGGGTGCGATTGGTTGGTGGTGTAGGTCATGTTCACCCCCGACTAACTGCACAAACTTGCTTTTTGTAAAATAGTTGCTGCCATATCAACAGCATTGGGCGCTTGTGGAGCAACAGGTACTCAATAGCGCATTCGCCCACGAGCGTTGGCGTAGTCGCAAATCCTCCACCAATTTTGCACATATCTACAAAACGTGCTGGATTTACATACTTGCTCTACTCAGATACAGCATCTGAATTACGTTTCCACTCCTGCTTTAGCAATTCTTGGTAAGTCTTTTCCCTCATCATCATCTGCTTGTAGAGCATGAGCAAAAACTCTTTAGCTTGTTCACCAGACATCTGCTGTACTTGGTCGGCAAAAACTCTCAAGCTAAACTCTTGTTCTAAAGATAATTCAATGGGCTGGTTCATAGCTGGTTCAATCGCTCAACTGAGCGAAAACTAGAAGGATTATACTGGTTAGATTGGTTTAAAGCATTTTTCTGTTACTGCTATCAGCAGTCATACACTCATTGACAACTATTGTTTATTCTTCTTTCTATTGGTGTGGCATCTGAGTGTGAATTTCTATTAATTAGTATAACAAAATTTTTACCCAATTCCGACGACAGCAGCTCGGTAACCTCTACTAGCGAGTGCGGATTTCTTTAAGCTCCAGACATCGCATATTAAGCATCCCTGTTAATCAAATCATAAGCTTGTTTGGTTTAACGCTTGCCAAGAAAATTATTCCGATAATCACAGTTTCTCAAGCACTGCATTTATAAACGGATTCTTGTCAGCACGCAAGTCTTTCACTCATTTTTGAGCTTGTAATTTTTTATCTTTATCTTCAGTTTAGGTCACTAGAGCGTACCTTGACTTAATCCTGTTTTGAAGCTTAATTCAAAGATTCTATTCCGATTTCAGCTGTCTAAGATAAAACTTGTCGAACTGGAATTTGGATTGTAAACTCAATTCCTGTCTCTGGTGTAGGCTGGCAGTAGATTTTACCACCATGTTTTTGAATAATCTCATAGCTAATAGAAAGTCCCAATCCAGTACCTTTGCCAACGGGTTTGGTAGTGAAAAAAGGTTCAAACATTTGAGAACAGATATTTTCTTCAATACCAGGGCCGTTATCAGCAATGCTGATAGCGATCGCTTGGTTTGGTAGTTGTTCAGTCCGAATAGAGATTGTGCTAGGATTTGCTCGGATATCATTAAAACAACGCTTTTGATCCCGCTGTTCCAAGGCATCAATAGCATTGCTGAGAATATTCATGAATACCTGATTGAGTTGACTGGGATAACATTCCACATGGGGTAGTTGTCCATAGTCTCGCACAAGTTGAATGCCGGGATGTTCGGGTCGAGCTTTGAGCCGATGTTGCAAGATTAACAAAGTACTTTCGATACCTTCATGCAAATCGACTACTTGAGTTCCTGATTCATCCAAGCGAGAAAAATTACGTAGCGATACAACGATTTGCCGGATGCGTTCGCTTCCCAATTTTAAGGAATTCATTAACTTGGGCAAATCTGCTTGTAGATAGTCCATATCTACCTCGTCCATCCAGTCTTGAATTTGAGGATGGGGTTGGGGATGACATTGGCGATACAACTCGATAAAATTCAGCAAATCTTCAATGTGTTCTTTGGCGGGGGCAAGATTGGCATGAATAAAAGTCACGGGATTGTTAATTTCATGTGCTACACCCGCCATCATTTGACCGAGGGAAGACATTTTTTCGCTTTGCACTAAATGCACTTGTGCCTGCTTGAGGTTTTCTAGTGCTTGGGAGAGCTGAGCGGTTTTTTGCTGTAATGACTTTTGGGAATCCCGTAGTTGCAAGTGTACCCGAATCCGCGCTAAGGCTTCTTCATGTTGGATGGGCTTAGTAATATAATCTACTGCACCCAGGCTCAGACCTTTAACCTTATCCACTGTGTCAGACAAGGCAGTCATAAAAATTACAGGAATGTCACGTGTAGCACAGTCGGCTTTGAGACGCTGACAAGTTTGGAAGCCATCAATTCCTGGCATCATCACATCCAGCAGAATCATGTCGGGATGGTAAGACTGCACGCGTTGCAGCGCCGCTTCTCCACTTTTGGCAATCGCTACTCGATAACCAATTTCACTCAACACATCGAACAACACTTGAATATTGGTAGGGTTATCATCAACTACCAAGATGGTTCCTTTAATGTCTGCGATCTCAATGGGCATACTTGGACTCCTGAAAATAAATCAATAGATGAGTGGCAATACTTTTCGGATTGGTCTGGGAAAAGGTTAAATGACAAGGGGTCAAGGTAAATTCAAACCCTTTCCCCCTTAACCCAAAAGTATTGGAATGAGTGAAAGATATTAAATATACGGTGCTAATAAATTGAGAATCGCTTCGTCGTCAAATTTCTGGCTTAATTCCAGCAGCTTATTAGCCAAAGGCGCGTACTGGGGATTGAGTTGCTTTAAGCGATTGGCTTCTTGTTGAATATCGCTCATAAAACCATCTTGGGCTGCTTTATAAACAGTAGCTAGTTCGTGTGATGACGGCATTACTAAATCCACGGAGCTGAGGACTTCCGCAGAAACTTCCGCCACCTCGGATGTAGTTTCGTAAATCCATTGCAACCCCAGGTGGCGTTGCAATTCTCCCAGCAAACCGCTGAACTCTATCGGCTTCGGAAAAAAGCTACTGCAACCTGCTTCAAGAGCCTCCTGCATATCCACTTGAGATAAACTGGCAGGAGAAGCAATAATTGGTGTTTTGGCAAAATCTGGCAACTGACGCAAGCGACGAGTCATTTCCAGCCCATTCATCTTTGACATCATCACATCGGTAATGATTAAATCCGGACGCATCTGGAGTGCTAAATCTAGTCCTACTTGCCCATCATCCGCTTGGGCCAGTTTGAAGCCCAAGGGTGCTAACATCCCAATGGCAACAGCTCGGTTCTCTTGGCGGTCGTCAATGACTAAGATTTTGCGCCGTTCGCCCTGGTAGCCAATCACCTTTTGATTAATTGTTATAGCCTGTGCCAGCCAATCGGCAGCAGGTACATCCACTTCAAACCAGAAGGTACTGCATTTACCAGGTATGCTGTTGACCTGGATTGAACTACCCATCATCTGGACAATTTGTTGGCTGATTGCTAATCCTAACCCAGTACCTTCACTGTTGCGCTCGCGTTTTCCTGCTTGTTCAAAAGGTAAAAAAATCGATTGCAACTTTTCTTTTGGGATGCCGATGCCCGTATCTTCCACCTGAAAGCGAATTCTTGTTGATGAAGTTTGAATTATCTGTTGACTTCCTACTGCCTCAACCTGAAACGTGACACTGCCAAAATCGGTAAACTTAACTGCATTGCTCAGTAGATTCAGCAGAACTTGCCGCAGGCGTTTGTCATCGGCATGAACCGCAGTAGGCAGGTTGATGGGATGATAATGGAAGGCAATACCTTTTTGTTCGGCTTTGATGCGGCAGATTTCTACCGTCGTGGTCAGGAAGTTAGCAAAATGGAAATCCTGGGGATAGAGATCCATTTTCTGCACTTCCAACTTCGATAGATCCAAAATGTCGTTGATCAACGTTAGCAGGTGAGAACCGCACTGGTGAATTACGCTTAGTCCCTTCTGTTGCTTGGAAGTTGTAGCGGGGTCGCGCTGGAGAATTTGAGCATAGCCCAGTATGCCATTAAGTGGAGTTCGCAATTCGTGGTTCATGTTAGCCAGAAATTCGCTCTTTGTGCGATTGGCGGCTTCTGCTGCTTGTTTTGCTTGGGCAAGAGCTAGTTCCGCTTGCTTGCGTTCTGTGATATCGTTATTAATTTCCAGTTGAGTATAGGGCTGTCCTTTAGTATCACGCTGTAGCGTCCAGCGACTTGCTACAATCACCTGCCGACCATGACGAGTAGTGTGCTGTAGTTCGCCTTCCCAGTGACCCTGCTCTAAAAACTCGCTCAATATTGTTTCTCTTGGTTTTGGAAAGTCTGTTTGCAAGAATGTGTGAATGTACTGCCCAATTACTTCTTCTTTTTTCCAACCGTAGAGCAGTTCTGCGCCGCGATTCCAGTATGTAATTCGGTCATCCATATCTCGAATGATGATACTGTTGCTGGCTGAGTCCAAGATTTCTAAGTTTTGACGTAGTGCCAGTTCTGCAAGCTTGCGTTCTGTGATATCTATGTTCGCTCCTACCCATTCACGAATGCCACCATCTGCATTCAAAATCGGTACACCACGCACATTCAAGTACCTGTACTCACCGTCATAACGCCGAATTCGAGTTTCCGCTTCATATGTACTGCGGTTGGCAACTGCTGCTGACCACGCCTGATTTGTCTGAATTCGATCTTCTGGATGTACCATATTTAGCCATCCCCAACCCTGTATTTCTTCCAAGGTTTGTCCGGTAAAAGCTCGCCATTGTTCTTGGTCGCCCACAAATGCACCTTCACAATTAGCACTCCAAACAATTTGTGATGTCGCTTCAATTAGCGAACGAAATCTTTCTTCACTTTGCTGTAGTGCTAGTTCTACTTGTTTTCGCTCGTGGATATCGCTGCAAGTGCCAATCCATTCTCGGATACTGCCATCCGCTTCCAGGGTGGGGACACCTCGGCTGAGTGTGTAGCGATACTCACCATCATGCCGTCGCCACCGAAATTCATGTTGAAATGGGGTGCAAGTCTTGACTGCCGCTTCCCATGACTGCGCCATTAATAGTCGATCTTCTGGATGAATTGTCTCTAACCATCCCCAACCTTTATACTCCTCCCACGTTTGACCTGTATATTCCCGCCAAGCAAGATTATCTTGGGTGACAATACCATCGGGTGGAGCTATCCAAAACAACTGCGAGGTGGCACTGATTAAGTAGCGATAGCGTTCTTCGCTCTGCTTGAGTTGTAGTTCCGCCTGTTTGCGATCGCTAATATTGCGTGTAACGGCAATTATGCCAATAATCTGACCATCAGCATCTCGCCACGGAGCCTTGGTGGTAAAATAAGTTTCACGGCTCTCACCATTAGAGACTTCTTCTTCATAAGTCTCGCTAATGCCTGAAGTCCTAATTTGTTGGTCTTTCGCTATGATTTGACGCGCATCTTCAGGCGGAAATAGTTGAGCATCATTTTTACCAACAATTTCTTCAATTGGTTTGCCAATAAAATTAGCTAAATTGGTGTTGAGAGCTACATGGCTTCCTTGTCGGTCTTTAACGACAATAAAGTCTGGGGTATTTTCTAAAATCGAGCGTAACAGCATGTTACTTTCGCTCAAGGCAACTTCCGCAACTTTGCGTTCGTGGATGTCCTTGCAAATGCCCACCCATTCGCGGATACTGCCATCTGGTTCTAAAAGCGGGATACCCTGCATCTGCATATGACGATACTCGCCATCATGTCGTCGCAGACGATATTCATGTCGATATGCACTACCTGTTTTGAAAGCTGTTTCCCAAGCCTTACTTGCTGCGAGGCGATCTTCTGGATGAACTACCTCAAGCCATCTCCCTGCCAAAACATCTTCCACTGTTTGCCCAGTAAACTCCCGCCAAGTAGGATTATCAACGACTGTGCCGTCAGATGGAACTATCCAAAACACCTCAGAGATTGCGCTAACCAGAGAGCTATAACGTTCTTCATTGTGGCCTAGGGTGATTTCTGCTTCTTTGCCAGCAGTGATGTTTTCGCTAAACATCATGATGCCGCCTATTTCATCATTGGCTTGATACCAAGGACGGATTGACCAGCGCAGCCACTCTATTGAGCCATCAGCCTGTGGGTAAGGAGTTTCCTCACCTTGTTCAATTGCCCCCACTAAACACCTTTGGTGAATTTGCTTCCACTGTTCGGGAATATTCGGAAATATCTCATAAACAGAGCAACCAATAATCTCATTGGTGAGATTATATTCTTCCAGCCATCTTTGACTAAATGCCAGATAGCGCATTTGTCGATCTAATATGGCAATCCCTACTGGTGCATATTGGATTGACTGTTGCAAGTATACTTCTGTGTGATGCTGATTTATTTCGCAATTGCTATAAGTATCTCCTCTAGTCGAATCACCAATTGCACCGTTTAACTGTGCTTGATTGGGCTTTAGAACGTCCTGGGGGTTTTCTTGTGGCGTTTGACTCATACTCTCGGTTTACTCATTGGCTTAAAAGTTTTCAATTGGAAATATCTCACTCATGTTCAATATTTAGCTTTCAAAATAAATAATTCCCTATTATCTCAATAAAGTAACAGCGTTTTAGCTGCCTCAATGAATAAATGTTTCTCTTAAGCGGAAACTACTCAAATTCTTATGACATGACACTTTGCTGATTCGAGAAAAACTTTGTCAGGATTCAGAAACCGAATTAAGAAAAATTTCATTAGTTTGCTATAAAGCTGTATTTATAAGAATTTCAGAAACCAATACTGTGCAACTCCTTGCTCAGTATTGGCTTATTCCTAAAAAATGCGATCGCATGTGGATGCAACCGCAAAAACCTAAATTTATGAACTTGGCTTATAGAATAAAATACCCAAATAAAACTATCAAATCAGCTGTAGCAACTGTTTTTTGTAAAAAAATACCAAGCTTGTACAAAAAATGCGCTCGCCCCTATGGCTCTCTCTGAAGCGAGATCGTATTTTCTTACTAGAGCTTGGGAATGCGTAGACGCGCTCCTTCGCCTTGTCGCAGACATCGCATCTCTTGCGGGTACATCCCTTGTATCTCTGCATGGCGAGGTTTGGGTGATTGGTCAAAGCTGGGGGTGAGTCGCGGTTCTGTCGGGATTGCAGCAGGAGTTCTACCGGGGGTGGTTAGTGTCGGAGTTGGGTGATAATGGAGCGATCGCACGCGCAGATTTTCACTAAGCTTTGCTTAAATTTGAAATCAAGCTTGAGAAAGCTTTATAAACTTTGGCATTCATGTATAGTGTTCAAATATAGTTTTTTAAACCATCTACTGTCTGCCACTGATAAAACTTTTTAATATTTATAAAGCTATGAGAGATGAGCAAAAGACTAAACAGCAGCTCATTGAAGAATTAGCAACGCTGCGGCAAAGTTTTTCCAATTTAGAAAAATTAATATCTCAGCAGCAAGCTCAACAAACGGTACTACAACAGCAAACTCAAAGGGAAAAATTAATCGCTCAGATTGCTGGGCGTATTCGGCAGAGTTTAGATTTAACAGAAATTCTCAATACCGCAGTCCAAGAAGTACAAAAGTTTTTACAAGCCGAGCGAGTATTTATATACCGCTTTCAAGCAGATTGGAGCGGAGTTGTGACAGTAGAATCAACTGCCGATCGCATTACTTCTATTTTAGGTCAAACAATTACAGATTCATATTTTGCTGATGACAACAGACGCAAGCTTTATGAACAAAACCGTATCCAAGCCATAGCAGATATTTATACAGCAGACTTATGTGCATGTCACGTTGATTTACTAGCTAACTTAGAAATTAGAGCCAACTTAGTAGTACCGATTCTCCAAGATGAACAATTATGGGGGTTGCTGGTCGTAAATCAATGCCAAAAGCCACGCCAATGGCAGCAGTGGGAAATTGATTTGATGGTGCAATTGGCCACACAAGTTTCAATCGCTCTACAACAAAGTCAACTATATCAACGAACACAGCACCTATGGCAACGAGAACAAGCTCTCAATCGAGTCATCCAAAGTATTCGTAATTGTCTAGACTTAGAAACTATTTTTTCTACAGCAGTTAAAGAAATTGCTCAACTAATACAAGCCCAACAAGCTGTAATCGTACAATATCTGCCACAACAGCAACTATGGCTGCACATTACAGAGTATCGCGAAAGTCCAAATTTACCAACGGCTTTAGGCACATCCATTCCTGATGTTGGCAATCATGTTGCCAAGCGACTCAAGCGCTTAGAAGTTGTTCAATTAGAAGACCCTAGTTGTTGTAGTGATGAAATTAATCGTCAACTGGCTCAAACTTATGGCGGTGCATGGTTACTAATCCCCCTACATTTTAATTCTCAAATTTGGGGTAGTCTTAGTCTGTTAAGAAACAGGCACTCTTTACCTTGGCACAACGAAGATATCGAATTAGGAAAAACTGTTGCAGATCAACTATCAATTGCCATCGAGCAATCTACACTTTTGACACAATTACAAACCGAACTCACGCAACGTCAGCAGGCAGAAGCAGCAGTTCAACAAAAGCAGCATTTTGTGCAGAAAATTGTAGAAACAACACCAGATATCATATACATCTATGATTTGGTAGAACAGCGCAATGTTTATATAAATCATCAAATGGTGGAGATCCTTGGTTATAGCTCTTGTGCTGTTCAATCAATGAAAGAAAAAGTACTACCGAGTCTGATTCATCCAGATGACATCAACCGAATTAACGCACACTTACAGACTTTCCAAACCTTGCAAGATGAGGAAGTCATCGAAATTGAATACCGAATGAAACATGCCAATGGTCAGTGGCATTGGTTAAATAGCCGAGAGTGTGTGTTTGCTAGAGATACAAATGGCTTGCCCGTGCAGATTTTAGGTACAGCTAGTGATATCAGCGAGCGCAAAAAAGCCGAACTTGCTCTGTGGGAAACGCAACAGCATCTGCAAGCAATTCTTGAGAACTCGCCTGCTGCCATTTACTTAATCGATTCACAAAATAAACATATTTTGGTAAATCGCAGTTATGCAAACCTACTGTCCACAACTCCAGAAACTCTAATCGGCAAGAGCATTTATGAGGTTTGGTCATCTGAAATTGCCGATACTTTCGCAAAGAATAATCAACAGGTGTTTCAAGAAAATCAAGCTATTGAAGTAGAAGAGACTGCAACTCATGCACAGGAAGTCCGTACTTATATCACTATCAAGTTTCCGTTACATAATGCCAATGGTATCCCTTACGCAGTCTGTGGAATTTCTACAGATATCACTGAGCGCAAGCAAGCCCAAGAAAAGATCCACGAACAAGCTGCATTAATTGATGTTGCTACTGATGCCATTATGGTCCATGATTTAGAAAAACGTATCCTTTTTTGGAATCGAGGTGCTGAATACTTATATGGTTGGACAACAGAAGAAAGCTTGGGTAAGAAAACTGATGAGTTTTTTTGTCGCGCAGCAGCATCACAACTTTTAGAAGGTCTCAACAACACTATCAAAACTGGTTCTTGGCAAGGTGAATTAGAGCAAGTTACCAAATCTGGCAGAGAAATTATCGTTGCTAGTCGCTGGACACTGGTACAAAATCAATTTGGACAAACCCAATCTATCCTCATAGTTAATACCGATATTACGGAGAAAAAACAGCTAGAGCAACAATTTCTCCGCGCTCAACGATTGGAAAGCATTGGAACATTAGCTAGTGGAATGGCTCATGACCTAAACAATCTTCTCTTACCCATATTAATGTCCTTACAGTTGTTAGAGAAGAAATTTTCCGATCCGCAAACTCAGCCATTGCTCAAGATATTAGAAACCAACGTTCAGCGTGGGGCTGATTTAATTAAACAAGTATTATCTTTTGCTAAAGGTGCATCGAGCAAGCGCATCATTTTGCACCTCAAGCACATAGTTGCTGAAATTCAGTACATTATCCAACAAACATTTCCCAAGTCAATTGAATTTACTACTGAATTACCTCTAGATTTATGGCCTGTCTATGCAGACCCCACCCAATTACAACAAGTACTAATGAATTTGTGCATTAATGCTCGTGATGCTATGCCTTATGGCGGTTCTTTGAAAATTTCTGCTGCCAATCAGTTTATTGACGAATTTTCTGCTCAAAAGTATTTTGAGGCAAAAGTTGGTTATTATGTTATGGTTTCCGTTGTCGATAATGGTATTGGAATCGCTCCCGAAGTATTAGAAAGAATTTTTGAGCCATTTTTTACAACTAAAGAAATTGGTAAAGGCACAGGTTTAGGACTGTCAACAGTCATGGGAATTGTTAAAAGTTATGGTGGATTCATAAATGTTGAAAGCTCAGTTGGTCAAGGTAGCAGATTTCAAATATATTTTCCAGCATTCACAGATACACAACAGCAACCACCATTAACACATGACTATGAACTACTTAAGGGTAATGGAGAGGTTGTTTTAGTTGTAGATGATGAACTCTCACTTCTACAAATTACTCAGACATCGCTTTTTAATTATAACTATCAAATGTTAAGTGCTAATAATGGTGTTGATGCAATCTCAGTATATGTCGAACATAAAAATCAAATTAGTGCGGCGTTAATAGATTTAATGATGCCTGATATGGATGGTATTATCACTATTCGTACTTTACAAAAGATTAATCCACATCTCAAAATTATTGCTATGAGTGGGCTAGCTACCAATGAGAAAATAGCTGAGGCTACTAGCGCTGGGGTGAAAGCGTTTTTACCGAAACCCTTTACATTATCAGAGTTGTTAACAACTTTATCTTTGCTATTAAATCAAGAGCCAATTGATAAAAAAATTAATAATGATTATATTTAGATTTCAACATGATTAAAATGATTAAACTAAAAGTCTCAGCAGTAGCCGAGTTAATTGTGGATACATCAGCAGAAAATGGATGATGTGCTACTGGAATTACGCGACTCTCACGAAATACACCAACGCAACTTTGAAGAACACCAACGCACCACAAACGCTGCTCTACAGAGTCTTGAGGCTATCTTGGTACAGTTGACGAAAAATCGGTCTTGAAGTGCGACCGCACTCATCACCGTTCATCCCTCAATCATTCCAACCCAGTCCTCAATGCCGCTTCTACACTGTAATAAATCTTTTGCTCTGCGAGAATACCACCTGTGCGGCTGATGATGCGAAACTGCCAGCAATGTCCAGGCGTGTAATAGACGATGAGGACGCTGCCGTTGATACAAAGCACTTCATCAACTTTAAGGGAGGACATTTGATAGTTTCATAGCTCATGCTCTAGTTCAATAATCCTTTGAAAAAGATAACCAGTTCCTCTGGCTGTTAAAATTAACTCTGGATTATTCGGGTCATCTTCTAGTTTTCCCCTCAAGCGGGAAATATGCACATCCACAACACGAGTATCCGCATGTTGTTCTGAAGTATAACCCCAAACAAGCCGCAAAATTTCTCTACGGTCAAAGGGCTTTCCTGAATTGCTCACCAATAACTCGAACAAGCTATACTCTACACCCGTCAAGCGAATTCTTTCATCACCTTTGTAGACAGCTCGCCTATTAGTATCAATTTTGATATTACCTACATATATAATTCCTGAATTAGGGACACCAATAGTACTCCCTTTATTGCCCCGCCGTCGAAGTATCGAGCGAATCCTAGACTCTAGTTCTTTGGGAGAGAATGGTTTAGCTATGTAGTCATCTGCACCTAACTCTAGCCCAGTGATTCGGTCAGTAACGTCTGCCAGGGCTGTAAGCATAATAATTGGGACATCTGATTCTTTGCGTAATTCCTGGCAGACACCATAGCCATCTAACCTTGGCATCATCACATCCAAAACTACTAAGTCCGGGTCACAAGAGCGAAACGTTAACAGTGCTTCTTCGCCATCACCTGCTGTGACCACATCGTAACCAATCATGGAAAGTCGCGTCTCCAAAATCCGGCGAATGCTTGCTTCGTCATCTACCACCAGTATTTTTTCTTTATGACTTTCCAAATTATTCAATGCTTCTGTGCAGCGATCGCTTTTCTATCTAATGCTGGTATTTATTTTATCAGAGCCTCTGTTGGAGAAAGCCTCACAAAAAAGATTAACTTACCCAATCAAATCAACCCCAAATGACGGTGAAAAGCTTCAACCGCATTTGCCACCCCATCCTCACCCCGAATCTTCTCGCCTAACTCCTGGGCTTTCCTTCGCATCCCCTCATCATCCAGTACAACTTCAATTGCTGCCGCTAGAGTTTCTTCTGTTAATTTTTTGTAGGGTATTGGTTGGGGGCTAACTCCGAGTTGTGCCAACTTTTGTCCCCAAACTGGTTGATCCGCGAAAAAGGGTACGACGATTGAGGGTATCCCTGCGCGTAATACTGCCGCTGTTGTACCAGCACCGCCGTGATGAACCATTGCTGGTACTTGAGGCAGCAGCCAATCATGAGGAACATCCTTGATGACAAACACTCGTAGCGAATCTTTGATATTGACTATGTTGCCAACATTTCCCCAGCCTGACAGTATAATGCCACCTTGGCGCGCTTTCTTCAACGCTTCCACAATGTAATACGTTAAATATTCGGGATTAAACATTGTCATACTTCCGAATCCAAAACACAAAGGTGGTATCTTTTTCCCTAGAAAATCCTCTAGTTCCATTGGTGGCTCGTAGTCGTCGGCTCGATCRATAAACCAGAAACCAGTCACATATACCCATTTGGGCCAATCATGGGGTCTTGGAATAACGTGCGAACTTAACCCATACAACACAGGTATTCTTGATACATTAGCTGGGCTTGAGCGTCTAAAGCGTCTGCCCAAATATGGCAGTGGGGGCAATTTCAATGTCTCGGTTCTGAAGGAGTTGAGGATTTTTCGATATCTCTGCCAGTACAAGAACTCTGCGATGAAGTAGCTGGCATAGTTGATGACTTTCTTGAGTGGATTTTTTGTTGTTCGAGCGAATCTCAAAAATCCAAACTTCCCTGTGGGAGTCAACGGCAGAACTGATGCCATGAAACAAGGTACACCTAATTTCTCCGCTATGTGATATCCCCAATCCGCCAAAGCGTTGAAAATGATTACCTCACTACCAGTACACGCTATCCATGCCGACTGCAACTGTTGAAGAAATTGCTCATCACTTAAAAGCTTGACTTTTTCTCCTCCTATAGCCCGAATGCCTGCTTTTGATTGAAATAGCTTTTGAGTGTCGCCAGCTATCGGTGCAAACTC
>LXQD01000045.1 GCA_003326215.1 Nostoc minutum NIES-26
CCATTTGGGTGGATGGCGGCTTTGATGGCGAGGCGTTCATGCAGTGGGTTATGGACTTTTGCCGTTTGATTGTCCTTGTGGTTCTGCGACCACAGCAAACCAAGGGCTTTATATTACTCAAAAAACGTTGGGTTGTCGAGCGTACTTTTGGTTGGCTTATGGGGTGTCGGCGATTAGTCCGAGATTATGAGTTATTACCAGAAACATCCGAGACGTTTATCTACCTTGCCATGATCCGAATTATGGTTAGGCGATTAGCATAAAATTTAACCCCTCAAAACTTTTCAAACATCCTCTTATCCTATCTGCGCTTGTAACTGGAATGGCGCTATGTCATGCACTTGAACTTCCAGCAAAAATGCAGTATTCTGCATCGCAGTATATTACAGTTCAGAACAGTTTGTATGTTGCCTTTGGGCCTCCCAATATTGGCACATTCATTGAATTTGCTGCACCTCTAACACTGACCAAAAGCTTCAGATACCTAATCCTTAAGGTCAATATAGCGAATACTTTCTAACGCCTGCTTGACTACAGAAGTTGTCAAATTCATCGTACATAAAAAAATACTTAAAATCATCGCTTAATGAAAAGACACTTGATTTTCCAATTAATTAAAATCATGAAAACCTCCGCTAACGACCCAATACTTTTCGGTTAAGCCTAAAAACAGGTAAATTGAGAGTTGTAGTTAAAAATGCACACAGCTAATGCAACTCAAGGAATTTTCGTTGGTTTCTCTTTCAATAGAATCAGGGGAAGTGCTAAAAGCGATAGAAACAGCGATACCAGGAAAAGCAATTGAGCAAGTGTTAGGGCAGACAGATAGTAGGGAGACAAGAAAGCGGAAACTGCCATCACACTTGATAGTCTGTTTGGTAATAGCGATGAATATATGGTCATCGGATTCAATGCGAACTGTCCTGAAAAATCTGGTCAAAGGGCTAAGAACGCAGTGGCTAAAATTAGGGCAGTATTGGCGTGTACCAAGCCCATCATCAATTACAGAAGCAAGACAGAGATTGGGATGCCAAACGATGAGTCGGTTATTTCATCTGCTAGTACGTCCATTAGCAACAGCCGAAACACCAGGGGCATTTTTATTTGGGTTACGAGTGATGGCAGCAGATGGAACAGTATTAGATGTACCAGATACTCCAGCAAATGCCAAAGTCTTTGGATATCCAGGAAGTCCAAAAGGAACTAGAGCAGCGTTTCCCAAAATTCGACTGGTGTTATTAATTGAGGCAGGAACTCACTTAATCGTAGATGCTTTGATGTGTCCTTATCGCATTGGAGAACGAGTGCGAGTCAAGAAACTGCTCCGTTCAGTGACACCAGGAATGTTATTGATGTGGGATAGAGGACTTCATTCCTACCAAATGGTGCAAGCCACTCAAATGCAAGGATGTCATTTTCTAGGACGAGTACCTGCCAACGTTAAGTTTGTGCCAGAACGAGTTTTAGACGACGGCTCGTATCTAGCCTGGATTCATCCTGATGGTAAGTCCAAGAAAAAAGGTTTCAATAAAATTCTGTTACGTGTCATCGAGTACACCATTGACTCAGAAACAGGACAAAAAACTTACCGCCTGATTACCAGTCTGTTAGATCCTCAAAATTATCCTGCTTTAGTGCAAGCTCGTGAATACCATCAACGTTGGGAAGTTGAAAACACAATTGATGAGTTAAAAACCCATCTTAATGGTCGCAAAACTCCTATCCGCTCACTTAATCCGCGTGAAGTTGTCCAGGAAGTTTATGGTTGGCTTTTAGGGCATTGGGCAGTACGCTCTCTCATGTTCCAAGCTGCACAGCAAGCAGGTATTTCCCCTCTACGTTTAGGTTTTACTGGCACTCTCAAAGTTATTCGTGCTGCTATTCCTGAGTTTCAGAATACACCAACCGAACAACTCCCTTTTTTTGGTCATGGTTGATTATAGAGATTTTGGATGAGAAAATTCCGCCTCGGCAGCACAGAAGTAATCCTCGCTTAGTCAAAAAAACTCGTTCCAAATTTCCCTCTAAAAAGCCTGTTCATCGTGGTACTGGTACTCAACGTCAGCCACTCAATTTTCTCATGATCAATACTGCTTAATTCTTAACCGAAAAGTATTGCTTAACCGAAAAGTATTGGCTAACGACCAAGTTGAGCGGCGACAAATACGACTGAAACGAAGCGAACAACCTTCAAATCGCTGCTCCAACGACTTGTTAGCTGGCTGGCTTTACTCGATCAACTAATAAAGACAACGTTAACGCAATCATGCCAACTGCTGCGATGATTAGGCGAATTAAGTGATAAAGATGCCACTGATAGCGAATATCACTCCAATTGCTAGGGAAGTTTGTGACAGTCCAACCATCGATTTGTTGATTGATCGGCTGAATGAAGATTGCCCAGATTGCCCACATCAGGACGATTGAAATTGCTCCAATCAAAGTAAGCCAAAAAGCTTTTCGATGATTGCGAAGCAGAACCGTCGCTGCCACAGCAGAAATAATAGACGGAATATTCGATAAATGCTAACTTGACTCGGTAGCTAATCACCTGGTTTTGTACCAAAATGTAGCAATCAAGCGGTAGACCCAGTTTTCCTGGCATCTGCATAAAGTGAGCATAGGAAACGCCTAACTGCACACCCATCAGAATCACAGCTAAGACTTGGAACAATCTGAGTATCATAAATTTGTTTATTGCCTTGATTGTTGCTGATTTTGGTACAGCATAACTCTCCATGCCACAACCAAGAGTAAAAGAACTATTTCGATTTCTAAGATAATTTTCTTCGGCTCTAATAGATTCACTTCTGCATTGGGCACAAAACTGTCAGAAATGGAAAGACCATGCCAAAAACCCAACCCAAAGAACAAGTAGCTGCCGTAATGCAATACACGCCATAATCTCCGCTTCAAATATTTCATGTACAGCGACGAAACGAGAACAACCAAGAGGACATAGAGTGCGAAAATACCAACTGCAACAATGGTTACTTTCTTCTCTGCAAGAAAAGGCACAAAAACGGCTACAAAGCTTACTCCAGTTGTGGACTGAGCAAAAACCAAAGGAACTGGATGAAGTAAAATCAGAACGACTCCCAGAATCGAGATGAGACGATGGTACTTAAAAGTCTGACCTCGCGTAAGCTGAATCGTTCGAGTCTGGTTTAAAGTGAGAAGACTGCCGAAGATTGCCGTAAAAGTCAACATCCCTGTGCCAAGTAACGCTATCGCACTAGAAAGCCAGATTAGCTGGGAATGCGACATGGCATGACCTCTCAACGTTTGCAATTAGTTCTCATTGTTAACACCCTAGTTTAAAGCCCCTAAATTTATTTATGAAAAAAGATAAAAATATGTGAAACGTTCCCTTGCGACGCCACAATGTTTCAATGCGTCATTATTCAAATCCTCTAATTTTAATTATGGGGTATCAAACTGTTGCCTGTTGCCCATTCCCTATTCCCTCTTACTTCTTACTAATGGGAGAATATTAATTTGTCACTGAAGATACAGACCAATTTCATTAAAATTTCATTTTTGGATGAATCAAAAAACTATGCAGTTTTCAGTATTTCTATCCTAAGTAGAATGAAAATTTCATAGTTATTTCACCTTTTCATGAAAGCGTAATTAAAGAAGGCTTTTAGCACTGGGTTAACTATGCGGCTTATATTAGTTGAGGATGAAGCGGATTTAGGTGCAGCAATTAAACAAGTCCTGAGTCATGAGGCATATATAGTTGATTGGTTTCTTGATGGTACTCAGGCATGGCAATATCTAGAAACTGGCTGGACTGAGTATACGCTAGCGATTTTTGATTGGATGCTGCCTGGAGTTTCGGGGGTAGAATTGTGTAAATGGTTGCGCGATCGCCATCTAACTCTACCTGTGTTGATGCTAACTGCAAAAGACCGGATGGAAGAAAAAATTATTGGTCTTGATAGCGGCGCAGATGACTATTTAGTTAAACCCTTTGATATGGCAGAATTGCTGGCAAGATTGCGGGCATTACAACGGCGATCCTCTTACGTAGGAGCAACGCTAACACCTCAAGTCCAACCCCGACGCTTACAAGTAGGTTGTCTGATACTTAATTACATCACCCATGAAGTTACTCGCCAGTATCCTCACGGAGAAAAACAAGTATTCTCTTTAACTGTTAAGGAATTCCAATTGTTGGAATATTTTATGAGGCATCCTAACCAAATTATCAGCCGCGACCAGATTATTAATCAGCTTTGGGAAATTGGTGCAGAACCAGTGAGCAATGTAGTAGCAGCGCAAATTCGCTTATTGAGACGTAAATTGGGAGAAGAAGACAGCGAATCTTTAATTGAAACTATTTATGGTGTGGGCTATCGTCTCAATATTTCAACTGCGGAAATATGCAGATGATTTCTGCTAACTGGACAGCGACACTTTCAGTAAGGTTATAGAAATATGGAACGCAATCCCATTTTCCACCAAACTCGGTTGCGGCTGGCAGCTTGGTATACCCTCGTCATGGGCGGTATTTTAGGTCTATCTGGTCTGGGTGTTTATAGTGTAGTTGCCCATGCTTACCATGAAACCATAGACCAGGGATTGCAATCAGTAGCAATGACACTCCATAAAAGTATTGAACCTGCTTGGCAACAACCCGGACAATTACAACGCCTTGCTAAAGAACTTTCCTTAGAATTATGTATAACTCCAACAAACTGTTTACCTAAAACAACTATTATTAAACAACCAATAGTAGAGTCAGCTAGCCAGGTTAATTACTATATACGCTTATTGGATGGTTCGGGAAAAGTGTTTGCTAGTGCAGGTATACAATTTGATAAGTTACGAATTAATTCATCATCACAGCGTTGGCAAACCCTCACAGATTCTTCTGGCATTCGTTACCGCCAAATTACCTTACCTTTGTACACTCAAAATCGGCTTTCCGGTTATCTCCAAGTGGCGCGAAGTTTGAAAGATTTAGATCAACATATTGCTTATTTAAGATTAGCTTTGGTGTTGGGATTACCAATTTCTATGATTTTTGTTGCTTTGTCTAGTTGGTGGTTGGCAGGAAGGGCAATGAAACCGATATATCATTCCTACCAACAAATGCAACAATTTACTGCTGATGCTGCCCATGAGTTTCGCACACCTTTAGCAGCAATGCACTCTACTATTGAAGCTGCTATCAAGTTACAGCAAGAACCAAAATCAAATAATAAAATTTTAGATGTACTCAAACGTCAAAATCGTCGCTTGTCACAATTAGTAGGAGATTTGCTGCTGTTGACGAGGATAGACCAAAAACAACCAACTGGAGAATATCAATCTTGCTGTTTGAATGATTTGATTAGCGACTTAATTGAGGAACTAGCATTTTTAGCAGTAGAGACTCAGGTAAATCTCTCCAAGCAGATGCAAGTTTCAGAAAAATTGTATGTGATGGGAAATGAAGAACAGCTTTATCGCTTAATTTCCAACTTAATTGTGAATGCAATTCAAGCAACACCTAGCGGGGGAAAAGTCACGGTTTTTTTGTCAGATAGTGAGCTTTACGCCATTATTAAAATTCAAGATACAGGAATTGGTATTGCTGTCGAACATCAAAAGCGAATATTTGATCGCTTCTACCGAGTCGATCGCGATCGCTCTCGCGCTTCTGGCGGTTCTGGTTTGGGATTAGCCATAGCTTTGGCGATCGTCCAAGCACACAAAGGCAGTATTCACGTTCAAAGTCAACCTGGGCTAGGTAGTACATTTACAGTTCGACTTCCACTTTCAACGTGATTTCTGGAAATAAATGTTGCTATCTGGTGCATTATTTATCTTTAGATGGATATTCTATCCTAAAGCTTTTGTTTAAAATCCAGAATCTAAAATTATTTGATTTGGAGGAGTTTTGATAAATAATATTCACAATCGTTTTAGGAATTTTAAACGCAAAAGGGTTGAACCCTTACAACTAAAACAGTTGGTACATGAGTTATTGGAAGAGTCTAGTCTCGACGCAACATATTTGATTTTGATTGTTGGTTCTTGTGCGATCGCTACATTTGGATTACTTGCCAATAGCACTGCTGTAATTATCGGGGCAATGATTATAGCACCTCTGATGTTACCAATTCGAGGTTTAGCCTTTGGTGCATTAGTTGGAAATGTCAACCTATTTCGTCAAGGCGTAGTAGCGGTATTATTAGGCACATTCTTAGCACTTTTAATTTCTTACAGTATAGCTTGGCTAGTTAATCTACCTAGTTTCGGCAGTGAAGTGATATCTCGCTCCAAACCTAACCTGCTTGATTTAGGTATTGCAGTTGCAGCAGGTGGTATCAGTGGCTACGCTAAAGTGAATTCAAAAATCTCTGCGAGTGTGGCAGGAACAGCAATAGCTGTTGCCCTCATGCCACCAATTTGCGTCATCGGTTTAGGTCTAGCAAAATCTGACTGGTCACTCAGTTTAGGAGCAACTTTGCTCTACCTAACGAACCTTTTGGGCATTAGCCTCGCTTGTATGCTGACATTCTTAGTCATTGGCTATTCTCCTATCGATCGCGCACGAAAAGCGCTGCTCTGGGCGTTGGCGCTGACAGGTGCTTTACTGATACCTTTAACTGTGAGCTTTACCCAATTAGTTAGACAAGCACAACTCGAAACCCACCTGAAAAAGGCTTTGTTAAATCGAACCTTAACTTTTCAACGTTTGGAACTACTGAAAACTGATACTAACTGGCTCACAAATCCACCCCGAGTCCGCTTGAGCGTTCGCGCAAAAGAATCTGTAACATCGAAGCAAGTAGGTCTTTTAGAAGCATTTCTCGCTAAAGAAATGGGGCAACATTTTTCCCTAATTTTTGAAGTTAGTCAGGTGAAAGAAGTCAAGGGAGAAAAATCAGATTTTCCTCACAAAAATCTCATAGACAAGGAGAAGGAGGAATGAACAATCAACCTAAACAATTAGAATCTATAAAGCCAGGAAACAGTCGCAAAAGACAGAGATTAACTTTACAGGGTGAATTTGCTCTAGCTTCAATGCCAACGTTGGTAATTCTAACGGTACTAGCTTTAGTTGAGGTACTTAGTCGTCAACGACTTTTATTCGCCTCTCTTGCTTCTAGCGCCTTCCTAATTTACTTAGACCCGCAACACGGCACTAATACAGTGCGGACACTTGTCATCTCTCAAATGTTGGCAGCGACTATTGGTTTATTAACCTACTTGGCTCTGGGGCCTGGGTATTTATCGGCTGGAAGTGCAATGATTTTAACAATTGTTCTAATGATATTGCTAGATGTGGTTCATCCCCCCGCAGTCGCCACTTCCTTAAGTTTTGCTCTTAAGGCGGGTAATGAAAACAATTTAGTTTTATTTGGTTTGGCAGTCGGCATTATCGCCACACTGGTTTTGTTGGAACGATGTGCTTTGTGGCTACTGACACATTACAGTCGCTATTGATGTGGCACAAGTTCAAAAACATGAGCGAAAAATAGTAAAATAATTTTTTATGTTTTCAAATATTAGATAATTTTGAATTTATTAAATTGCAGATAATTTTGGCCATAAGTCATAAAAAGAGCGATTAAGAGACTGGTCAAACAATTGACTCGCGTTAGCGTACCCCTCCGGGGAAGCAAGCTACGCGGAGCGTCTCGTACCCTTCGGGATCTTGCTACGCGCAGCGTCTCCGTCAGCAGAAGAGAAGCTTAACGAAGTTATCGCTGCTCAGAATCTAGTACAGTATGGCGCAAATAAGGATACCATCTGAAATAAGTAAAAAGCTTACAAAATAAACCTTCTTTGTTTTGACTTTTGCCTCGTTGTACTAGGACTGTTACTGGAACGGTTGGCGCATGGTATTACACTGTTAGTGAGCTTAACTATGTGTACCTACTCAATCGAATACTCCTATGGCATTAGAGTCGGCGACGGGTGAAGTCGTAATTGCACAACAACTCAAGCAATTTCTACTAGTACTTTCTGTCTCATTAGGTGTTGCTACACTACCACAAATTTTTAGTTGGTTACGCCGCATTCCTTATACACTATTACTGGTCATAGTGGGATTAGGATTAGCATTCGTGAATGTACGATTGATTAATCTCTCTCCTGAATTGATTCTGATGATTTTCTTACCGCCACTGCTATTTGAAGCTGCTTGGAATTTGAAATGGTCTGACTTAAAGCGGGATTTGTTACCTATTTGTCTGTATGCGGTAGTTGGGGTGATAATTTCTATTGCTGGAGTAGCAATTGGTCTTCATCAATTCGCTGGACTTGAACTGAGCATTGCTCTATTAGTTGGAGCTAGTCTATCAGCAACCGATCCGGTTTCGGTAACGGCTCTATTTCGGGAACTAGGAGCAAGCAAACGTCTAAGAACGCTGATGGAAGGAGAAAGTTTATTTAATGATGGTATGGCCGTTGTGGCTTTTGGCTTATTAGTTGCCTTGCCGTTAGGTACTGCCAAACTTGATTTACAGTCTGCTTTATGGGAATTTTTTCAGGTAGTAGGCATTGGTATCAGCATAGGAGGACTAATTGGTTTTGGTATTTCCTATCTAACACAACGTTTCGACTTACCGCTAGTAGAACAATCTCTCACCCTAGTTTCTGCCTACAGCACTTACTTAATTACAGAAGATTTGGGTGGTTCTGGAGTAATTGGAGTAGTCACCACAGCTTTAATTTTAGGCAACTTTGGCTCGCGCATCGGCATGAACCCACGCACACGCATCATTGTTACAGAATTTTGGGAGTTTCTAGCTTTTTTTGTTAATTCGATTGTTTTTTTGTTAATTGGCGACCAAATTCGCTTTGCTGTCTTAGGAGATAACTTAAAAATTATTGCAGTGACGATCGCCGCTATGATTGTGGCACGAGCAGTATCCATTTATGCTTTAAGCAGTCTTAGCAATTGGCTAGCTAAATCCGAAATTCCTTTATCTGAACAAACTGTATTATCGTGGGGTGGACTACGCGGGTCTGTCTCTATTGCCTTGGCTTTAAGTGTACCAGCCATACTCCCCCAAAGAGAAGAAATTATTGCCACAGTATTTGGAGTAGTTTTATTTACGCTGTTAGTACAGGGCTTAACTACCCAATCATTATTAGAAAAACTACAACTTTTAGGTTTGCAACCCCTACGTCAACAATACACGGAAGCAATTGCCCGTCAAGTTGCTCTCCAAAGGGCGCTGGAATATTTAGAAACAACACAAAAGCGTCCGGGAATTGAGCCAGAGTTTTATCGCTACCAGAAGACGCTACTTTCAGGAGAAATTAATCTTTTACAAGAAAAAATTGACAACTTACTTGATGAGTACCCAAATTTGCAAGAATTTACCACTGAAGAACTGCGAGGGGAACTGCTGGCAATTGAAGCTGATACCTACGCTGAGTTTGTCCGCGCAGGTAAGTTAAATAAAGAACTGTCACCTTTTTTGCAAACAACGCATGACGGAGCAGATGGGAAGGAATAAGTCTATGCCCGAATGGCACGAAGATAAGGCAGTCCCCATGAACTTCGTACATCACCAAGCATGAAAATAGGTAGGGGGCAGGGGGCTAGGAACTAGTATTTTTACTCAGCACTCAGCACGGGCTAAACGCCCCGCTACCGCTAACAGCACTCAGCACTCAGCACTCAGCACTCAGCACTTTCAAGGCAGGAGGAAATAAAAAATTGAAAGTCTTACAGTACAAAGATTTCATAACTTCTGCCTTCTGCCTCACCCCAACAAATAGCTTTTCTTAGTGTCATTCGTCTATGCCCCATATAAGCGATCGCCACTTGACAAAATTGTAAACTTTTTAGGTTCTGTCTTCATTTGCTCCAGTCGTCAAAAATACCATCTGTTTAAAGGCTCCCAAGAACAACCACAGGTAATTGAACGCTCACTTTAGTACCTATCACAGTGTCAGATTCAATGGATAATTCTCCACCATGAGCATTGACGATACGTTTGCTAATGGCAAGCCCCAATGTCACTTAAAGGATAAAGTGGTTCTTGGCAACTTTTGGTGATCTAGGTTGGGGAAAGGCAGAGGGCAGACGGCAGACGGCAGAAGGAAGAAAGATATAATCGAGATACTTCAAACTTCGCTCCTTCAAACATTTGAGGTATAAGCCTCAGCAAGTTCTATGTCGGTGCTAACTCACCTATTACCAGATTCAAGCAATCTGAGACTTGAGAATTGCCAACTTGACAAGATAAAAACTCAGATAAATTTGATTGTTTCGGCAATCAGTAGAGTAGTTAACTGTCCAGTTTGTAACCAACCAACTCAAAAAATTCATAGTCGCTATGAACGCTTATTAGCAGACTTACCCTGGGCTGATTACAGCATTACCTTACAGTTACGGGTAAGGAAGTTTTTTTGCATCAACGCTTTGTGTAAGCGACGGATTTTTACAGAAAGGCTGACCAATGTAACCGCACCTTGGGCTAGAAAAACTCTACGTTTAGCTCAACGACTGAGTGTGATTGGTTTAGCTAATGGTGGTGCAGCAGGGGAAAGACTCTTACAGGAATGGGGGATAAAAGTTTCTCGCAACACACTGTTAAATTTAGTCCGCTCAATCCCACTGCCACCCATCGTAACGCCACATACTCTTGGGGTAGACGACTTCTGCTTTCGTAAGTGTAAAACTTACGGGACAGCACTAATTGACCTGGAACGCAGCCGACCAATTGCTCTACTAAAAGATGCCAAGGCTGAAACCTTGACAGAATGGTTAAAAGCGCACCCTGGTGTCAAAGTCGTCTCACGAGATCGGTCAAAAACTTATGAAAGTGGTATTCGTCAAGGCGCGCCAGAAGCCATTCAAGTTGCAGACCGTTTTCACTTATTGCAGAACTTATCTCAAACGCTCTATCAAGTCTTTGGTATTCACGCCAAAGTACTTAAAGAAGTGGAAAAACAAGTATTTAGTACTGATACTAAAGTGCATTTAGAGGTAGAAACAGCACTTGAAGAAGGCATTCTGAAATTGGATAGGGATACATACCCCACCCAATTGCAGACCACTGAAATTCAAAACTTGACTGAGGGTCTTAAACCCTTTTTGGCAGAGAATACAGACGGATTGACTGCACAGGAAAACCCTCAAACCAACCTTCTGCCGTCTGCCTTCTGCCCTCTGCCTTTCCCAGATAACCTTTCCCTGATTGCTGAGACTAATAAGAGTCCAGTTGTGCCAAGGTTTCCCCAAAACACATCTTTAAAAAGAAAAGTCCAATCCGCCAAAGCACGGGATAGACGGAGGGAAATCCATGAGCAAGTTTGGAGACTGCGGTCTGTTGGCTTCTCAGGGCTAGCAATCGCTCAATCCCTTGGAGTTTCTAAAACTACCGTATTCAATTACTTGCGTAGCTCAACTTTTACCGAACGTCGTGAACGTAGCGACCACGGTCTGAGTCTTCTCAACCCTTATCATGATTACCTCCTCAGTCGCTGGAATAGCGGTAACCATAACACCCAAGAACTGTTTGAAGAAATTCGCACCTGCGGCTATATCGGTGGTTATGCCACGGTCGCTCGCTTCACTCGTTATCTCAAGACCTTGCGCGGATTTGAGCCAGCAAAGTGTTCAAAGAAAAACGCGTCCCCCAGGGTTAGTTCTTCCTCCCATCGTCCTCTCACCCCCAGTCGCGTCACAGCTTTAGTCTTGCGACGACCAGAATTAATACAGCCTAATGAGCATGAAATCATCGCTCAACTACAAACAGCCCATTCTGATTTGAAGTCAGTTATTGAACTAGCTCAACAGTTTGCATCTCTTGTACGTCAACGTCTGAGCGAGCAGCTCGATGCTTGGTTAAACAAAGCTAAAAACAGCTCGGTTTCTTTGTTGCGCTCCTTTGCTGTTAGTTTAGAGTCTGACTACGATGCTGTCTTTGCAGGTGTAACTATGTCAGTCAGCAATGGCCCCGTTGAAGCAATACGGTTCGGTTAAAGGGGAAAGGGAAAGGGGGAAAGGGAAAGAAAAAACCTTTAACCCTTACCCTTTAACCTTTTCCCCAAACCCAATTCTGAGTTCAAAATGCTTATCCGAACTGTATTGCCCGTTGAAGGACATATTAATCGACTGAAAATGTTAAAGCGGCAGATGTATGGTCGCGCCAAAATAGATTTACTGGAGCGACGGTTTTTGTTGGCTATTTGAGGACAAAATTTTGACAATTTACACTTGATTATATGAGTTATAGAAATCAGTTTATTTGGCAAAGAGCGGTTCAACTTGCTATCAATTGTTATAAATTTACCCGCCTATTTCCTCAGACAGAATTGTATGGTTTAACTAGTCAAATACGACGTTCTTCTGTATCGGTAGCATCCAACATAGCCGAAGGATATGGAAGACGCTCAAAGCCAGAATACATACAGTTTTTACATATTGCATTAGGCTCTTTGAGAGAACTTGATACCCAATTAATCATTGCTAAAGAAGTAGATTTAGCTGACAAAAACCTTTTCACTCCCCTATTGAATGAGGTCGAGGAAATGCAAAGTATATTAGTTGCCAGTTTAAACAAACTCAAAGTTTGAATCTATAATTTCCTTCTTCCGACTTCTGCCTTCTGCCCTCTGCCCTCTGCCTTCCCTCAACCTAGATCACCAAAAGTTGCCAAGAACCACTTTATTCTTTAAGTGACAATCGTCCCTAGAATAGGCACTATCTCCACGTACTAAAATCTCAACATTCTTCCATTGTTGACGTATTTGTTTAATCACTCTCTGTAGTTCTGATAATGCCCCAAATGCTGGGTCTACATTTGAAGGGCGAAGTTTGGCTGCTAATAGATATTTTCCACAGAAAATATAAAGTGGAGCATAGCAGTATCCTCCGTAATATGTATTGAAGAAAACTTGCTCTTGTGAACCATGCACTAAATCATCAGTTACATCTAAGTCTAAAATAATTTGTCGTGGCTCTTTAGAGTAAGATTCTAAAAATAATTTGACAAATAAGGCTTCAATTTGCTCTGGAGAATGCCCGATTTTATGGTAACGGCTGTCTACTCCTTGTTCCACATCTTCAGGACAATGTTCCAGTCGATTTAATGTACTCTTTCCTGCTAAAATTGCCGGCTGCTGTTCTAGTCCTATTTTTTTCCCTAATGCTAAAGCAAACATCGGGTCATGACGTAATTGTTCATGGTCATTTAAGAGGATGTTTGAAAAGTCGGTCAGGTTGTAAAAAAGCTCTCTCGGTATAAGCTGTGAATAGATAGTAGACAGCACCAAAAGAGCAACATGAGTAAAGCATACCCCAGCAATCTGACCTATGCACAATATGAATTTCTGAGTGACATGCTTCCAGAAGCAAAACCCGGTGGTCGCAAGCGCTCTGTCGATATGTGGGAAGTTCTAAACGCGATCTTCTATGTCCTGCTAGAAGGAGTGAGATGGCGAGGGTTGCCTGGGGATTTTCCGCCGTGGCAGACAGTTTACACGTATTTCCG
>LXQD01000046.1 GCA_003326215.1 Nostoc minutum NIES-26
TCGTAACTTTTTCTTGAAACTTTGCCAGTGATTTGCTTAAATCTAAACTTGAATGTATATTTTTATTCATGAAGTGTAGGCATTCCCTGTTTTGATATTAAACATCAAAACTATTACTCAAAGGGCATCCTACACTTTTTTGTTCCTTTAATAGAATTACACCACCGTCAAAATAAATTTCTCTAAGTATTGCTGAGATTTTTGCTGGTCAATAAGTATCTATTTTACTAATGTACTGAAATTAGTGTTTAGCGATCGCTCGTTTAAAGTCTAACTTCAGAAAATCGCGTTGCTCCCCATTGAAAACGGACTGCATTGGATCAAAGATGTTGTGTTTGGTGAAGACACTGCACCTTTTTGTGCCTATAATGCTGCTACTAACTGGTCTATTATTCGGACTTTTGTGATTAATCTGCTCCGTGCAAAGGGTTATCGCTCATTGACCAAAGCACAGAGATTTCTGTGTCATGATCTGGAACAACTTTTTTCTCTCCTTACAATGAATTAGCCCTACCTAGCAGCGGGGGCAGATGACTATATCTTAAAACCAATCGTAGAAGCCGATTTGATTCAGCGAATTTTAAATTTCAATTCCTGGTAGGGATTTAAAATAAGGAACTTCCAAATAAAAAAATAACCAATCACTGTGTTAGCAGGGGAGCCAGTTGCGTGGGCGGGTTTCCCGACTTGAGCAAACTGGCGTGAGCAGGGGGAGTAAGAAAAATAGAATTATGAATAAATTGGATAATTTATTTCTTGGAAATTCCTAATTAGTAATTGATACTTCATCCCTTAGAGCTGATTCGTAAAGAAAATCTTAAGGGTACTTAACTCATTACTAGGTCTGAGTTTCAGCGAATAAGCGCTTTATTAACTTAAATGCCTAAAACCCTTACTAGACAAGTAGTTTACTTTAGTTTACAAATTGGCTCTCAAGGGATTGATTCAAATAATGATGCTAGCGGCAATGCTACGCGAACGTACTTTGTTATTTTCCATCAATCAATTTAGAGAGAAGTTGTATTGCATGAAACCAGATTAAATCTGACGCCCCTTCATTACGAATAACGAATTGGTATTATGTCCTCTTATACAAATCGATGCATCCTGGTGATTGACGACGAACCTGACCTGTGCAGCATTGTCAAGTTCACGCTAGAACGCCTCAAAAGCTGGAAAATCCTCACAGCTGAGTCTGCACAGGCAGGACTGATGCAGGCAGAAACGCAGCAACCAGACGTGATTTTGCTCGATCTGAGCCTGTATGGTCAAGATAGACTGACTATGCTGCAATCTTTGAAAACTAATCCGAATACGCAGTCGATTCCGGTTATCTTGTTTACCGCCACAGACCCGTCAGACGATTCGCTGGGATTTGACCCCTCTGAATTTGCTGGAGTGATCCTGAAGCCGTTCAATGTCTTGCAGCTTGGCGAGCAGATTATTGAGCAACTGGGGTGGTGAGGTTAGAGTGCAATACCTTTTTTAGGCTTTGTTGCATGAAACAGAAAAAAGACACACCAACTATTAGCAGAGTTAATGATTATTTTTCCACTTTGTAGCTATCTGGTTTGCCTAATTGAATCATGCGATTAAGTGCAGCACATTGCAGAAATAACTTAACAGCTTGATTGTCAAAAAAGCGCCGTCTTAGCTTACCGCCAAAAATAATTTTGAGTTGAAACATAGCTGTCTCGGATAATGAACGTCGATGATACCCACTTTCTTGTTTTCATTGTTTACATCCGACTTAGTTCACCCGCAGCAGATTTTCATCTCTAGGATGAGGCTTCGTGTTGCTGTTTGTGCGTTGTTGAATTTTTGCGTTACTGCGCGGTGGAATTACCGCTTTGGCCCCAGCTTGTGAAATGGTGTTGTAACAGTCAAATGTGTCGGGAGCAACGCGAATTTGTGATGTCGGACTTTAAACGAGCGATCGCTATTATGCAACGCCCATTCAATATTCAATATTTAGATGCGTTCGCGCTGTTCTGCTTTTTGGGAGACGCTACGCGAACGCTGCGCTAACAGCAGTTACGCTCGTTCGCTCTTAGCGTCTCCCCTTCTCCCAAAGGGAGAGGCTAACGCCAAGGGAGAAGGCTTGCTGGCGTTGTGCTAACGCCATTTCTGCTTCTGAAAACGCAACTATTTTGTAAATTAACTAAGTATTTTTGTATACAAATATGGTAACTGCCAATTACTACTTTTGAAGTATCAATTTATTGGAAACCTAAGACTATTGAAAGAATATAAGTAATTCTTTTTTAACTATAACTCTAAGCAATAGAAGAGTTAAGACAAATCTATTTGTCCCAAGTTTGATAATTAAAAGACATATAGCAAACACAAGAGGCAATGGTCATGAGTACAGTCATGAACCAACAGGTCAAAGTTGGAAAGACTTTAACCATTAACAAACCAGTAGAGGAACTTTATCGCTTTTGGCGTAACTTTGATAACTTGCCACGCTTCATCAAGCATCTCAAAGAGGTGAAGGTATACGACGAGAAGCGAGAGTCCTCCGGACACGCTACGCGATCGCACTGGATTAGCAAAGGATTCTTAAATGGAAGCGTCGAGTGGGATGTAGTCATTACCGAAGACCGAGAAAACGAATTGATTGCCTGGACTTCGGTTGAAGGCGCAGCAATTGAAACCTCTGGTCGCGTCCACTTCAAGCCAGCACCTGGGAATCGTGGCACTGAGGTAAAAGCAATCCGAGAATTTACCCCGCCTGGGGGTGCGATTGGGGCTGCGTTGGCGAAGCCCGTCGCAGACATCGCTAAATTATTTGGCGAAGACCCAGAACTGGACATTAAAGAAGATTTACGCCGCTTCAAAATGCTGATGGAAGCAGGCGAGATTGCCACAACAGAAGGTCAACCGCGAGGTTAACAAATATTGCAATGAAAGCTGTTTGTTGGTACGGCACTAACGATGTGCGGGTGGAAACAGTGCCAGACCCAAAAATAATTAACCCCCGCGATGCCATCCTCAAAGTTACATCAGCAACCATCTGCGGTTCTGACTTGCATATCTACAATGGCTACATCCCGACGATGGAACCGGGTGACATTATTGGTCACGAGTTTATGGGAGAAATCGTTGATATTGGCAATGAAGTCAAGAAATTGAAAAAAGGCGATCGCGTCGTTGTCTCTTCGATGATCGGTTGCGGTCAATGCTGGTATTGCCAACAGCAGATGTGGTCGTTGTGCGATAACTCCAATCCCAAAGCTTCGATACAGGAGAAAGTATACGGTTATAACACGTCAGGTATCTATGGCTACTCCCATGCTTTTGGGGGCTATTCAGGTGCTTTTGCTGACTATGTGCGCCTACCCTTTGCTGATTATGGGGCAATCAAAGTTCCCAAAGATATTCCTGACGAAAAACTGCTACCGATTTCTGACGCTTTTCCCACGGGCTACATGGGAGCAGATTTATGTAATATTCAGCCCGGAGATATTGTCGCAGTTTGGGGTTGTGGCCCGGTTGGACAATTTGCCATGCGTAGCGCTTATCTGCTAGGTGCAGAACGTGTCATTGGCATCGACCGAGTTCCTGAACGGCTGCAATTAGCTAGAGACTTTGCCAAAGCGGATATTGTTAACTACGAAGAAGTTGATGTCAGCGAAGCCCTCAAAGAAATGACCGGAGGACGTGGCCCCGATGCTTGTATTGATGCAGTGGGACTAGAAGCTCACGGCATGGGTCTAGAAGGTGTATACGACCAAGCCAAGCAGGCGGTACGCCTGGAAACCGATCGCCCCCATGTGCTGCGACAAATGATGCTCGCTGGTCGCAAAGGTGGCACTCTATCAATCATGGGGGTTTATGCTGGCTTTGTGGACAAGATACCTATGGGTGCTGCTATGAACAAAGCCATGACCTTCAGAATGGGACAGATGTTCGGTCAGAAGTATATGCCTATCTTGCTGGATCGCGTATTGAAGGGCGAAGTCGATCCATCTGCTGTGTTCACGCATCACTTACCCCTAACAGAAGCCAAGCATGGCTTCGAGCTGTTCAACCAAAGAAAAGACCACTGCATAAAAGTTAGGTTACAGCCTTGAGTTGGGGACTGAGAGGAGCAGGGGAGCAGAGGAGACAAGGAAAATAACCACTGACAACTGACCACTAACTACCGACAAAGGACTAATGGCTATGAAAGCAGTTTGCTGGAACGGTGCCAACGATGTACGGGTGGAAACAGTACCCGATCCAAAAATCATTAATCCGCGTGATGCTGTTATTAAAATCACGACAACAGCAATTTGCGGTTCTGATTTACACCTTTATAACGGCTACGTCCCCACAATGGAAAAGGGCGATATCCTGGGTCATGAAATGATGGGGGAAGTCGTTGAAATAGGCAGTGCCGTCAAAAATTTAAATATAGGCGATCGCGTGGTTGTACCATTCCCTATCGCCTGTGGTAACTGCTGGTACTGTCAACATGACTTCTGGTCATTGTGCGATAACTCTAACCCAAATGCTTGGTTAGCAGAAAAATTCATGGGTTATTCACCCTCTGGTATTTTTGGCTACTCTCATATGCTAGGTGGCTACGCTGGTGGTCAAGCTGAATATGCCCGCGTTCCCTTTGCCGATACTGGTTTGTTTAAGATTCCTGATGGACTAACAGACGAACAAGTAGTGTTTCTAACAGATATCTTCCCCACCGGATATATGGCGGCAGATAACTGTAATATTCAGCCCGGTGATATTGTCGCAGTCTGGGGGTGTGGCCCAGTCGCACAATTCACAATAAGAAGTGCTTATCTACTTGGTGCTGAACGAGTCATCGCTATCGATCGAATTCCCGAACGCCTACAGATGGCTAAAGATCAAGGCAAGGCAGAAATCCTTAACTATGAGGAAGTAGATGTTGGTGAAGCCCTCAAAGAAATGACAGGTGGACGCGGCCCAGATGCTTGCATTGATGCTGTGGGGTTGGAAGCACACGGCACGGGTCTAGAAGGAGTATACGACGAAGTAAAGCAAGCAGTGCGTCTGGAAACAGACCGCCCCCATGTGCTGCGGCAAGTGATGATGGACTGTCGCAAAGGCGGTCACGTGTCAATTCCTGGTGTTTATGTCGGCGTTGTAGACAAAATACCTATGGGTGCTGCCATGAACAAAGCCTTAGTATTCAAAATGGGACAAACGCACGTTCATAAGTACTTAAATACGTTACTCGATCACATCCAAAATGGCAGGATCGATCCATCTTTCGTGATCACCCATCGTCTACCGTTAGATGAAGCACCCCGGGGTTACGAAATTTTCAAAGACAAGAAGGAAAACTGTATCAAAGTTGTACTCAAACCATAAGGCAGGAGAAAAGACACGGAGAGTGGGAGACGCAAAGATGCAAAGAAAGAACTTTCCATGTCCCTCTATCCCCGCACGCAACTTCTTTCTGTGTCCTTCTTATCGATGATATCTCTATCGGGTGATGGGCAATGAACGAATATCCCCAGGCACTCTCACTCTTGGTGTCCGTAATAATTTCCTGCTGTAAAAAAGTTAAAGGAGGTACATAGCCAAAACGTTGACCTCGGACTTCAATAATCGTCAAAGTGAGATTAGAAAAAGCACGTAATAATCGTTCAGCAGTGGGTCTATCAGTTTGTTTTTTAGGGTTATCAGGATATAGCCCAGTAAGAGTTTTGCTTTGTGTGATAAGTTGTCGTCGGACAACAAACTCTATTATTGTTAGCAGTCGCAGCGCCAAACTCAATAAATGAATTAGCCCAGTCAGTTGGTCATCATAAATGAATTAGCCCAGTCAGTTGGTCATCACGTTGCACAAACATTGGGGCAATCGAAAGTGACTGTCTTGTTCGCTAATTGGATATATATTTGACCCGATTAAGTACTTTGCTGCCCCAGAAAATCAAGACTTAGGAGTAGTCAAAGCCCTGCCAAAGCCAGTCTCCAAGCTTGATTTATCGCCTTTTCCTGCACCCTCTTGACAAATGTGCAATTACCTTAACCTCTCACTGATGCCCCTGCCTTCTCTAGTTGATCCCACTGTTGTGCAACGCCAAATTTTTCACCTTCTCTGTCGTTTAACTGCATAACCGTAAGGCACAGGCCAATTAGGTTCTTCATCCAAGCTACAACGGGCATAAATCGACCAGTATGGATTGCGGAGTAATTCTCGACCGATGAGAACCAAATCTGCACACCCACGAGTAATTATTTGGTCGGCATACTCAGCCTCATTTATCAGCCCCACAGCTCCTGTCATGATCCCAGCCTCTTCTCGGATTTTGGCAGCAAAAGGGACTTGATAGCCTTTCTCCACAGGAATTCTGGCATGGGGTACTAAACCTCCTGTTGAAACATCGATCAAATCAACGCCTAGAGTCTTTAGTTCACGGGACAATATGATTGATTGCTGGAGATCCCAACCTCCTTCTACCCAGTCGGTAGCGGAGATGCGTACAAAAAGCGGCATCCCGTTGGGCAAAACATCTCGTACTCGCCTTACTACCTCCAGTAATAAACGCATTCGGTTCTCCAACGAACCGCCGTAACGATCTGTTCGGCGATTACTGAGTGGTGAAAGAAAAGAATGCAATAAGTATCCATGTGCTGCGTGGATTTCAATCATTTGAAAACCTACTTGCAGGGCACGCTGCGCTGCTGCAACGAACGCGAAGATCGCTTCTTGAATACCACGCTCATCGAGGGATATCGGTACAGGAGCGTTCTCTTGAAAAGGAATTGGGCTAGGTGCGACAGGCTGCCAACCTCCTTGTTCAGGTGTCAGTGGCGTACCGCCCAACCAAGGAACATTGCAACTTGCCTTCCTTCCAGCATGGGCTAATTGAATCCCTGTAACAGATCCCTGTTGGCGAAGGAAGCGCACAATGCGAGTTAGTGGCTCGATTTGCTTGTCATCCCAAAGCCCAAGGTCGCCAAGTGTAATCCGTCCTTGGGGTGTTACGGCTGTCGCTTCAACCATAATCAGACCAGTTCCTCCCACAGCCCGACTCCCTAAGTGGACGAAGTGCCAATCGTTAGCAAATCCATTCTCTGCTGAGTATTGACACATTGGTGACATCGCCACGCGATTTGGCAAGGTGATATCTCGAATTATTAGTGGAGTAAACAAATCGACTTCGGGTATTTCCGAGTCGTGCAGACTCCTTGATTGACAGCCTTGATAACCTGGGGTTTTTAATTCGGTCTGGGCTGGAGATGATGACAAAGTTGTTATGTTCTGTGTAGTCATGATTTGACTTTTCGGTGCTTTATGAACTCACACTTAACGTTTGACTTTCAACTTTTTGTTTGCTGAACTTGAACACTAACGCTAGTTGGTAAATCTAAGGAAAATCTGAGGAGATGCTGGGAGGCAGAAGGTAGGAGGTAGTCCAGGGGAAACGCATCTTATTTCCTAATAAAAACTAAAGAAGATTCAAAAATGACATAGATAATTGTCAGTAGATCGAAAAGTTTGGCGATGCCTGCGGCGGGCGTAGCCATCGCTAAAAAATAGTAGTTTATGATACCGTTTTATCAGGAATGTACAACAGCCGATTTCGAGAAAACAAATATAAGTCTAACTTATAATAAAAGTGGTAAAACGACCAAAATCAGCCAGACGGTAAATAAATTTCGCAGGCTAGTCCATAGTTACGGTCTATGGCTTGGCGTAAAAATTCAAGCATCTGTTTGAGGGTAAATAGATGAGAAAAAACTTGTTGTGAAGTAACTTTAGGTGGTAAGAGTGAAAAATGGCACACATACCCCAACGAATAATTTCAGAACGAATCGATGATGTTGTTCTGCTGCTAGAGGTGATGAAAAAAATGGGACTGCCGGAAATTTAGTTCGGCGAAGGCTTCTATAATTGCGATTTGAGATATGGGAGAGATGCATTAATGAGTAAACTTGAAAACCAATACCAACTCTTCAAGTACAGTATAGGAAGATATCACGTCTCATTAGGATTATGCCAACCGCCGTCGGGGGGAATCATATGATCCGCCAAAGGAGGCCCCCAGGTATGAGGTGCGTATTCGTAAACAGGGGTTGCTCGATCTAGGATAGGAGCGACAATTTGCCACTGTGCTTCCACCTCATCTTGGCGAGCAAACAACATGGAGTCGCCTTTCATGGCATCTTCAAAAAGCCGCTCGTAGGGATTCATCTCATTGCCATGCTCGACTTGAGCGACTAGTCCGACTTCGCTACCCACCATTCCGTCGCCTGGGGTTTTAGAGCGAATGCCGATCGCAGTCAGCACATTTGGACTAAGACGAAAGTAGAAATAATTTGCTAATCCAAAGGCACGCTCGCCAAAAACATCCTGCGGCGGACGCTTGAGCCTGACCACAACTTCAGTAGTTGTACTCGGTAAACATTTGCCTGCACGAATGTAAATCGGAACGCTAGCCCAGCGCCAAGTATCAATGTTGAGCTTAACCGCCGCGAAGGTTTCGACCTTGGAATCAGGAGCTACACCAGATTCCTGGCGATAGCCCTTGTACTGCCCCCGCACTACATTTGAGGGTTCGATTGGATCTATGGATTTGAGCAATCGCGCTCTTTCATCTCGGATGGCTTCATGCTGCTCGTTGATAGGCGGATCCATCATTAAACACGCCGTCACCTGAAGTAGATGATTTTGCACCACATCCCGAATAGCGCCTGTCTCTTCATAAAACTGTCCCCGTCCATCGATGCCAAATTTTTCAGCCATCGTGATTTGGATGCTGGCAATACTGACGCGATGCCAAATCGGTTCGAGTAATGAATTGGCGAAGCGAGTGTAGAGAAGGTTTTGGACTGGTTCTTTTCCCAAGTAATGGTCAATCCGAAAAATATGACTTTCGGGAAAGATAGAGTGCAGAATGCAGTTCAGTATTCTAGCCGATTCTAGATCGCTTCCAAAGGGTTTTTCTACCATAACGCGACCATTCTTTACACAACTTGATTGACCTAACCCTTCGACAACCGTCGCAAACAAACTGGGAGGAATGGCTAAGTAATACAGGGGAGCTTCAGCTATTTGGAGTACCTGGCATAATTTATCATAGGTGGCCCGATCGCTATAATCACCAAAAATATAGTAAAGTAATGAACACAGTTTCTGGAAAGCTGCCTCATCAACGCTGGCCTGTTCCTCCAGGCTCTTACGCACATAAGATTGTAATTGTTCGATGCTCCAATCTCGCCTACCCACTCCAATAATTGGAATGTCAAAATGACCGCGCTGAATCATCGCTTGTAAGGCAGGAAAGATTTTTTTGTAGGCTAAATCACTTGTGATCCCAAAAAATACCAGGGCATCGGAGAGTAAAGCTGCCATGATTAACCTCCATATCGACGTGGAGAGGGGAAGCAGGGGAGCAGAGGGGAAGAAAGCTGATTAAAATCCCTGCGTCATTGTTCCAAATGCCCACCAAACTCGTAGCGCAACGCAGAGATGAGTTTATTGGCAAAGTCTGATTGACCGCGAGAGCTAAATCGTGTGTAGAGGGCTGTACTAAGGATGGGAACAGGAACTCCTTCTTCAATGGCTGCCATTAGTGTCCATCGACCTTCTCCAGAGTCAGATACGCGCCCCTCAAAGTTGGCTAAGTCGGGGTCTTTGAGAAGGGCGATCGCGATTAAATCAAGTAACCAAGAACTAATCACGCTCCCCCTGCGCCACACCTCTGCTATATCTGCGAGATTAAAGTCGTATTGGTAGAATTCCGGATTTCGCAAGGGAGCCGTTTCTGCATCGACTTGATGCAACTGTTTGCCAATATTGGCATGGTGAAGAATGTTCAACCCTTCGGCATAAGCTGCCATGATGCCGTATTCAATGCCGTTGTGAACCATTTTGACAAAGTGCCCTGCACCGTGAGAGCCACAATGCAAATAGCCCTGTTCAGCTGTTCCCCCCATTAACTCACGACCAGGGGTGCGCGGTGCAGCTGATACACCAGGAGCCAGCCCTGCAAAGATGGGGTCAAGATATTTCACCACCGCCAATGCACCACCAATCATGAGACAGTAGCCGCGTTCTGCCCCCCAAATGCCACCGCTAGTTCCACAATCAATGTATTCAATTCCTTTGACTTTTAATTGATCTGCACGACGAATGTCATCAATGTAGTGAGAATTGCCACCATCAATGATAATGTCGTCAGCGTCTAGAAACGGCATGAGAGTCTGTAGGGTAGCATCTACTGTCGCTGCGGGTAGCATCAGCCAGACGGTGCGGGGTGGCGTGAGTGCTTCGATGAGTTCAACGAATGATGTTACACCACGGGCGATCGCTCCTTCCTGAACCAGCACCTCTGCTTTTTGTGGCTGACGAGTGTAGCCAATGACGGTATGTCCAGCCTGGGTTAGACGGTGTGCCATGTTAGCTCCCATTCGTCCTAGTCCTATCATTCCCAGTTCCATAACATGCCCTGTATTCAAGTGAGAAAAATTGGGAGTATCCATCCCGCAATAGCACCAGTAGCGCAGACGGCTGTTAGAATCAGGAAAACCTCAGTTCGACTTAACTCTATTTCCAGCAAATTTTCGACGGACTGGTCTAATGCCATATCCAGGGTAAAAATGCCAATCCAGGATAGAGCGATCGCTATTGCCCAGCCCAATAATCCGCTTGATATCGATGCTCCAGTTAGAATCCATGCAAAACCGAATGTGAGAGATAACAATCCCGCCCAGACGGGAAAGCCAGTGAGTATGCAGGCACGGACTGCGGCAATTGCCAAAATGAACATCGGTATTGCAATCGTCGAGAAATGGTGATCAAGCCAGAGAGTCCATCCCAATCCTCCATATCCCAGCATTAGCACCGTCAGCCAAACTAGACTATGGAGAAAATGTTTCCAATAAAATTCTTTTGATTCTGGTCGGTTATGGTCTTGTTCAAATGTAGTTACAATTTTGTTAACCATAGGTCTTATACCTCTCTACAAAGACGAATCAGTTAACCAAGCCTGAATCTAGGATTTGTCCAATTTTTCCCATTTCCTTATCTTCTTAACGAATCTGCCCTAACGTTAGTTGGCAAATCTAAGGAAAATCTGAGTAGATACTGATACTAAATTGCGTTTAGAAACACTTATCTCTGCTTTCACAAAAGCATTGCTCTTTAAACATCCTCATTTTTTGCTTAGATTATCTCGCTACAATTCCCAGGTAACAGCAAGGGATCGATTCCTCCACCTTTCACCTGAAGTCGAAAAGCGAGGCGCTGTGCTGATGCTAAGTGTTGATCAACTTTCGTTTGGATCAACATTTAGCATCAGCAAAAGTATGAAGAGCAATAGTTTGACAATCCAATGACTGATAGCAACTCCCAAAATGATGCAGATCAGCCCGATGACTACTACTAAAACGCGCCACGCATCGTCAGAGATAGTTTTCAAGCCCCGGCAAGAGATGACTACACCAATCGTAACTAGAGCCAATCCCATTATTGTCTCTCGCATCATCTCTTCCAGTTCTCGATAACTGAAGGCATAGAGACAATACCATTGGATGGATTGCAGAATGACCTCAGGCAGGAAGTGATACTAATTTATAATTCGTAATGACGCTCGCGGACTTGCTACCGCTACGCTAACGTAATTTGTAATTAAGACATATCGAAAAAGGTTTGATAAAGGCTGTTTACACATAGTCTTTAAGGATGGGAGACTTTCCTTTAACTTGAGGTAGGAGCCAGCCAGAGGGCTAAGTTTCGCACATAGGCTTTAATATGTTCAAGGGCTTGTGGGTTTTGCTTCATCCCATTTCCAGGGGGTTCGGTTACAAAGTTAGGTGCGCCCATATCAACATCCCAATTGTAGTCGGCGAAATGGTGAAAGCTTGATTCAGCGATCGCACGTCCTAAAATATTTCCTTGTTCATCCTGGGTACTTTCAAAAGCAACTACTAAGTTGAAGTCCCGACCGGAGACTGAGCTTGTACCCAAGGCAATTACTCGTGCATTCTTCTCGTTTGCAGGCACACCTACGGCTCCTTCATGGGGATGAGCCGGAAAGAATTCAATCTCCTCAGAAGGTGATGTAGGATTCTTGAGTAAGTCATGAATAGGTTCTATGGGAGTAATTTTCTCGTAGTCACCATTTAACCCAGAATGGAAGTTGGGCCAGGAAATATACTTAGTGTAGATGTCATCAGGGCAGTGGTGCGAGGGATCGGGATCGGGATTCTTACTGTGAAAGTAATGGGCTGCGCCGACACCACCAAGATTGCAAACCGAACAACCTACATCTTGATGGTCACGGCTGATCAATAAACCGCCGCCGCGCTGACGGAAGGCACTGATGCTCTGACACTCCTTTGGAGTTATGCCATCCCCTACATCCACAGCAAACAGCCACAGTTCATCAAAATCTGAATTATCCAGCGTACTTAAAACTGGATCGTTTTTTTCAGCAGTATTTTCTCGATCCCTTGCTGTTACCTGGTACAGGGGTTCCCCAGTGTCACTTTTCAACGAAGCTAAATAGTCCTTTAGCAAAGAAAATCGCCCAATATACCAATCATCTTCATTGGTGGGAATTGTTGTCTGTAACAGAATTTGAATCGGTTTAGTCATGATCTCACTCCCTAGGGTTCCTCTTGCAGCATGAGCTAATTACTAGATCAACGTGGGAATTGTAGCGAGATAATCTAAGGAAAAAATGAGGACGTTTAGAGAGCAATGCTTTTGTGAAAGCAGAGAGTCGAACTGAAGTTTTCTCAATTTTAGCAGCCGTTTGTATGACTGGTGCCATTGTGGGATGGATACTCCCGATTCTTATTAAAACTTAAACACAGAAATGGTTGACTATTCCATTAAGCACTTCAACAAAGGCTTAGAAGAACTACTCGAAATCAACAAACGTACTTGGCTACAACGCGAACGTTTATTAGCAAAATAATCACAAATCATCTGATTTTACAGAAAATCTCGCTCATACAGAGTGGGATTTATTTTTTTGACTAATGCTGACGCAGCTAAAAGCGAAACACTCATCAAGGAAAAAACTATGGCTGCTAATACCCTTGTTCTGTCACTCTCCGAAAACTTTTACCATTTCTGAATTCTAGGGCTTTTGTGTAGCAAGCAATCGCCACATTTTTTCCTAATAACAAATACAAAACTCATTTTTTTCTAATAGGATAGCTTGTAT
>LXQD01000047.1 GCA_003326215.1 Nostoc minutum NIES-26
AACGCATCACTCCAATATTTTTTCACTTGATTCAAATAAAAATACTTGAAATTTCGGTAGTGATTCTGATGAAATGCAATCAGTATCGTCATGATCTCGCTCAAACATAGACTTTTAGCCCGATTCCGTTTGATTCCTCCATGTATCACCAGCCTTTTGTGCCATTGGGCTTCAAATGCCTTACAGAAATCATCTACATGACAAAACAAAGCATCTAAACTAAACATAGGACAGGTTGCTGGATTTAACGCTATTTTCAGCTTACTACCTGTCCCTTTTCTTATCCCGAACTCAGGTTACTTTATGATTTAGCACCCAAGGCTTGCCGATTTAAAACCTGATTCAACTTACCGCTGCGATAGCCTTCTAAGTCAAGAGTGATGTAGATAAAGCCAAAATCTTGAAACACAGAAACTACTGAGGGTAAATCCGTAGTCAAAATAAATTCTTTAATCTGTTCTGGCGACAATTCAATCCGTGCTGTATCTCCTTCAGAACGCACGCGTAAATTCTGCCAACCCAGCTTTCGCAGATAAATTTCTGCCCTACCCACTCGTTGCAACTTGGCTACAGTAATTTCTTCACCGTAGGGAAAGCGGGAACTGAGACAAGGTTGGGCGGGTTTATCCCACCAAGGTAATCCTAGTTGTTGTGAAAGTTGACGGACTTCAGCTTTGCTGACACCGACTTCTGCTAAAGGCGATCGCGCACCTCTTTCTTTTGCAGCTTGAATTCCTGGGCGATAATCGTGCAAATCATCAGCATTCACCCCATCCACCACATAAGGATAACCCAACTCTACAGCTAGGGGTTTGAGAGTATCGTGCAACTCACTTTTACAAAAATAGCAGCGGTTGACGGGGTTAGAAGTGTAATTGGGGTTGTCCATTTCGTGAGTCTGGACAATTTTATGCGAAATCCCAATAGTTGCAGCTTGAATTTTGGCATCTTCCAGTTCTTCTGGCAATAACGAAGGAGATACAGCTGTAATCGCCAAAGCGCGATCGCCCAACACATCATATGCAATCTTCGCCACTAATGTGCTGTCAACACCTCCAGAGTAGGCAATCAAAGCTTGCTCCATTTCTGCAAATAAAGCTTTTAGTTGCTCAAGTTTTCCTATTACCATAATTTCCCAATCCCGCCAAAACCCGATAGCACCCAACACATTCCATTTTAGTCAATGGTCAGTAGTCAGTAGTTTTATTTGCCTCTGCTCTTCTGTCCCTCTACGCCTCTGCGCTTCTGCTTCCCTGCCCCTCTGCCCCCTTCTCCCCATCTCCCCCTGCTACTGGTAATAGACTGTACTTTGCCACCAAACTGGTTAACAGCGGTAAATCAATCGGCTTAGAAATATAATCATTGACTCCAGCAGCCAGACAAGTTTCGCGATCGCCTTTCATCGCCATTGCCGTTTGAGCAATGATCGGAATCTTGCAATACCGCTGATTTTCTCGCAGTTGCTGTACTAAGTTAAGTCCATTTCCATTTGGCAGGTTGACATCCATTAAAATTACTGCTGGCTCTAGCTGTGTAAGAACTGCCCACATTTCGACTGCGTTCTGTACCCAACTGACTTGATATCCCAATTTACTCAGATGACTGTACATCAACTCGCCATTGGGTAAGTCATCTTCCACCAGCAAAATCTTCAAAGAAGAACTAGGGATAACACGCAGAGCATATAAAAAAGATTTTGCTCCTTCATCTCCCTTATCTCCCTCATCTCCCTTATCTCCCTCGTCTCCCCCATCTCCTAGCTTCAGGGGAAGAATAATAGTAAAACGCGAGCCTCCATCTATTTCCGATTCTACCTCAACGCAACCACCATGAATTTCAGCGAGTTTTCGCGTTACCGCTAACCCTAAACCAGTACCTTCACTGCGACTAGTTACGGCGTTGGCTATTTGGAAATAGGGTTGAAACAATTGAGCCCGATCTTCTTTAGAGATGCCAATACCAGTATCCCAAACTGTAAAATGTGCAAATACACCTTTTGGTACCACCTGTAAGCCAACAGTGCCTGTGCTGGTAAATTTGAGGGCGTTAAATAGTAAATTCAACAGCATTTGCTTGAGTCGTAAAGGGTCAGCAACTAGAGTTGTGACATCAGGGTCTAGTTCTAGGCACAGTTTCAAACCCTTGTTAGCGGCTTTCTCTTTTACCAGTGCCAAAACATTACGACACAACTCTGGCACATTTACGTTTTCCCACTGTACTTCTAGTTGGTTAGCTTCAATTTTGGAGAGATCCAAAATGTCATTGATCAGCGCTAGTAAGTGTTTGCCACTAGACTGAATAATCTTCAAATACTCTTGATGGCGTTCTCTGCTTGGATCGTAACCTTGGGCTAAAAGCAAATGCGTAAAACCAATAATGGAACTCAGCGGTGTGCGTATTTCGTGACTGGTGTTTGCTAAAAATTGGTTTTTGAGTTGATTGGTGCGCTCAAGTTCTTGATTAAAGCTACCTAACTTTTGAGACTGTTGTTGCCAAGATTGTATTTGTCTTACTTGTGCTAATGCAGTAGCACACTGCTTGGCGGCCCTGGACATCAATTGCGATCGCAGTTGAATTTGTGATGCTGTCAGTGGTTCGCGATCGGGTCTTGGGGATGCTGTAGCAATCATTAGCCAGCCTATAACACCGCCATTGTTGGCTAGTTGCCAAGCCTGAGGTGGTTTTTGGTTTTCCAGCTGCTGCAAATCCTTGAGTTCTATTACCTCTTGCAATCTCAAGCACAGCTTTTTACCTTTTTTGAGTATCACTTCTATGAACGGAGATTGTGAACCTGGGGATGGAGAAAGAGAAACATAGCAAATCCTAACTGTTTCTTGTGGTTGAAACAGAGCGATACCTACGGCACACTGCGTGAACGCCACTCTACTATTATTCAAAGCACTGTCGAGTTCGTTCACCACAGTTTGGCAAATTGCTGCTTCCGAGCTTCCTGACTGTATGACAGTGGTACAAGCAGAAAGCAGACAATCATTAATGCGACTTTGCAACTGGTTCAGGCTGCGTTCCAGCCACAACTCAGCGCGAAGTTGCTGGATTTTTATCAAATCTTTTGGCGGTGCATCTTTCTGTGAGTTCTGTTCTGGTAAGCTTGAATACTGCTGCATGGTCAACTAGACCGCTGAACAAATTTGGCTTCGCATAAAAATGCGAACGAGATTCTATGTATATTAGCTCACAATTTTTATTTATTTGTAAAACATAACTTATAGTATCGATTGTAACGGATGTACCACCATTATTTTATAAATTCACCCATTTAAAATTTACTGAGAGTAACTTAGTTTAGATAAAACTATGAATACCCAATTCGCTCAACTAATTGTTAACGGAATTGCTGTAGGCAGCATTATTGCTCTAGCAGCAGTTGGACTTACTCTTACCTACGGGATTTTACGGTTATCTAACTTTGCCCACGGTGATTTTCTGACTTTAGGCGCTTATTTAACCCTGCTGGTAAATACTGTTGGGGTAAATATTTGGCTATCAATGGTTCTGGCAGCAGTGGGAACAGTCGCAATGATGTTGTTGTCAGAAAAACTGCTGTGGTCAAGAATGCGAAACCTCCGTGCTACTTCTACTACGTTGATTATTATTTCCATTGGACTTGCATTATTCCTTCGCAATGGAATTATCTTTATCTGGGGTGGCAGGAACCAAAATTACAATGTACCTGTTACCACTGCTTTAGATATCTTCGGTGTAAAAGTGCCGCAAAATCAATTGTTGGTATTAGGGTTAGCAATTTTAGCAATTTTGGCACTGCATTTCCTCTTACAACACACTAAAATCGGTAAAGCGATGCGAGCGGTTGCTGACGATCTAGATTTAGCTAGGGTTTCTGGCATCAATGTAGATCGAGTTATTTTCTGGACTTGGCTGATTGCTGGCACACTCACATCTTTGGGTGGCAGCATGTACGGATTGATTACAGCCGTGCGCCCAAATATGGGATGGTTTTTGATTTTACCCTTGTTCGCCTCAGTTATTTTAGGAGGGATTGGTAACCCCTACGGAGCAATTATCGCAGCTTTAATTATTGGTATTGCTCAGGAAGTCAGTACCCCATGGCTAGGTTCTCAGTACAAACAGGGTATAGCGCTGTTGATTATGATTTTGGTGCTGCTCATCCGGCCCAAAGGTTTATTCAAAGGTACCATTTGAGCAGCACCACTCCACTTCTAAACTATTGAATGATGTGGAAATAATAAGCTGCTACCAAGAAGTTGATAGCAAGCAAGAACAGTGCCCAACCCGTGCGAAAGGGATAGGGAGGTTTAGCGCCACTATCGGCCACTGCGGAACTCTTGCTTTTAGCAGTCATAAGCGTTCTCCTAATGTCAGGACTTTTTAAGAAATACCAAACAGGCGTGCCAATTAGTTAAATTCTTTAAAAATATTTGTGTGGCTTTAGGGATTAGGGATTGGGACTGGGGACTGGGGACTGGGAAAATTACTCCCTCATCTCCCCCTGCTCCCTGCTCCCCCGCTCCCCCACCCCCTCACCCTTCTTCACCTGCATGGTAGGAACTACGAACCAGAGGTCCGGAACGGACGTGGCTGAATCCCATTTCCCATGCTAAACTGCCGAGTCGATCAAATTCCTCCGGTGTCCAGTATTTTTGAACTGGTAGACGATCTAGAGATGGACGCATATATTGACCAATTGTCAAGCGATCGCATCCCACTGCCCTTAAATCCCTCATTGTTTCGATTACTTCTTCAACAGTTTCACCATGTCCCAGCATTAAACCCGATTTCGTGGGTATTGTCGGATTAATTTCTTTGACTATTGCTAGAACCAAGAGCGAGCGATCGTACTTTGCTCCTCGGCGCACCGGGCCAGTTAACCGTCGCACTGTCTCAACATTGTGATTGAAACAAACTGGCAAAGCTTTGACAATCATAGCTATTCGCTGACGTTGACCTTCTTCCCCAGCACCTGCACCACCCCAAAAATCTGGTGTCAGCACTTCAATTTGGGTATCTGGGTTTAATCGGCGAATCGTCTCCATTGTCTTGACAAAATGACCCGCCCCTCCATCCGATAAGTCATCACGGGCGACAGAAGTCAGCACCACATAACTCAATTCCAGAAGCTTTACTGCCTCTGCTACTTTTTGCGGTTCCTCTGGGTCAATGGGCATCGGTGCATGACCTTTATCTACTTGACAAAAAGCACAAGAACGCGTGCAAATTGGCCCCATTAGTAGAAAAGTTGCAGTTTTTTGGGCGTAACACTCCCCTCGATTAGGGCAACGCCCCTCTTCGCAAATCGTATGAATTTGGCGCTGCTTAATAATGCGTTGTACAGTCGAAAGTTCACTAGCTTTGGCTATTGGGCGGCGTAACCAGTTAGGCATTGCCGTAATTTCCAACCTGAGTTGGGCTGATTGTGATGAAGTCATAGACATTTAAGCAAGATTCAAAGGTGCTGTGGGGCGAGTTTCCTATGCTTAGGAGCAAGGCTAAAGCCTTAAATATCACGATGACACAAATTTAGAAGCGCACGAATCAGAGTTTTGTAAAACACTTCCAGCAATGAGATTTATACCGAAATATACTATCCCCCAATCAATAAAAATTTTGGATATAGTGGGAGCATTCTCAAGGTCAAGCCCTTCGGGTTCAGCAGTGACGCTCCTACGTCGCTACCGCTAGCGCTAACGCAACCGACGGCAACCCTTACGGGTTCGGCAGGACTGCGACTGCTTCATGGCGAAGCTGCTATTTACACTTAAATTTTCTGTTAGAGCAATCAGACGTGGCAAGTAACAAAATTTTAGTTATCGATGACACTACAGTTGTCAGGGTAAAAGTAAGAGAAATGTTGCCTCCAGGCAATTTCGAGGTATTAGAAGCAAAAGATGGTTTGGAAGGACTCAATCTCATCCGTCAGGAAAAACTCAGTTTAATCATGTTGGATTTCCTGTTGCCTAAAATGAGTGGCTGGGAAGTTTTCCAGCAAGTTCAGGCTCACCCTGAGTTAAGAAAAATTCCTTTGGTGATCATGTCTGGTCGAAAGGAAGAGGTGACGGAAAAAATCTCAGAACCTTTTGAGTATTTTGAATTTTTGAACAAGCCTTTCGACCAGAAGCAACTAATTGGCGCAATTAAGTTAGCGATGACAAAAGCTAAACTACCGCGCCAGGAATCAGTCCCAGTAGCATCTGTTGCGGCTACAAATGGTTCAGCAACAGCCGTTGCTACAAATGGCGCAGTAGCAGCAGTCAGTGCTACAAATGGCACAACAACTTCTGATACTGTGGCAGTTTCCTCCGCAGAAATTGAAGTACTGAATGATAAAATTGCCAAAATGCAAGCAGAAATTGATGGTTTGAAGAAACAGCTAACTCAAGTTGTAACTTTTATTAAACAGAAAATTAAGTAGCACTATATCTGGGTCTTCTGACTAGCAAGGATGATTAACCTCAACTGCCGTGTCATGCAAAGCTGCAATATATTTAAGAAACCTGCCAGAATTTACTTTTTAGCTAAAGGTAACGGCAGGTTTTTTTGTTATGGAAATTACATATTTTTGTAATTTAGAATTTACAATCCGGAATTATTGATGTTTGAGACTATAATTTACAGTTTTGAGAGTACCACATTGGGTGCTGTAATATTTATTTAAATTAATTTATTATTAAATTATAAACTAAACAAATCGAACACAAAGTTTTAACAATTTAATAGATGTTGTTAGCCTTGCGATGGGAATACTGAACAATAGAAAAAATATGAGCAAAGGCTATAATGTTAGTAGCATTAGATGTATATCCTATAATAGGCTATCAAATTACTGAGCAAATTTACTCAGGCAGTAAAACTCTGGTTTATCGGGGTATCAGAGAAAAAGACCAACAATCGGTTATACTGAAGCTGATGCGAAATGAATACCCTACTTTCGTGGAAATTGCTCAGTTTCGTAATCAATACACCATCACTAAAAACCTTGAAATTCCTGGTATAGTCCAACCCCATAGTTTAGAAAACCACCGTAATGGCTATATTTTAGTAATGGAAGATTTTGGTGGTATATCCCTCAAAGACTGGCGACACATACAGCAAAGGATTGGGAAAAATCCTGTTTCTTTGAGTGAGTTTTTTCACATTGCCACTGAAATCTCTTCCACCCTTGAAGGATTACATCGTCATCGCATCATTCATAAAGACATTAAACCAGCTAATATTTTAATTCATCCGACAACGGGTGATGTCAAACTCATCGACTTCAGTATTGCTACCCTCTTACCAAAAGAAATCCAAGTTCAGACAAATCCCAATGTTTTAGAAGGTACTCTTGCTTACATTTCCCCCGAACAAACGGGGCGCATGAACCGAGGCATTGACTACCGTACTGACTTTTATTCCTTGGGTGTTACTTTCTTTGAACTCCTGACTGGACAGTTACCCTTCAGCACTACTGAACCAATAGAGTTAGTTTATTCTCACATTGCTAAGGAGCCACCAAAAGCAAATCATATTAACCCTAATATTCCCCCAATCTTGTGTGAGATTATCAGCAAACTGATGGCTAAAAATGCCGAAGACCGCTATCAGAGTGCTATGGGACTCAGACATGACTTAGAGATGTGTCGAAACCAGTGGCAAGAAACCGGAAATATTACACACTTTGAGTTAGGAGTTCGGGATATCTCTAATTGTTTTGTCATCCCCGAAAAACTTTATGGTCGCCAACGGGAAGTTGAAACTTTACTCACTACTTTTGAGCGTGTGGCAAGCGGTCAACCTGAAATCATATTAGTCGTGGGTTCCTCTGGTATCGGCAAAACCGCTGTAGTTAATGAAGTTCACAAACCCATTGTGCGACAGCGAGGTTACTTCATCAAAGGGAAATTTGACCAGTTTCAACGTGAGATACCCTTGTCTGGATTAGTGCAAGCCTTTCGGGATTTAATTGAGCAAATTCTTTCAGAAACCGATGAACAAATTCAACGATGGAAAGTCAAAATTTTATCGGTATTGGGTACACAAGCTCAGGTAATTACTGATGTGATTCCCGAACTCGAAAGAATTATTGGTAAGCAAACACCAGTTGCAGAAATTTTTGGTAGTGCTGTCCAAAATCGCTTCAATTTACTGTTTCAGCGATTCATCCAAGCCTTCACTAATAAAGAGCATCCTCTGGTCATATTTCTAGATGACTTGCAATGGGCAGATACAGCTTCTTTAAACCTTATCCAATTATTAATAGGTGAAAATACATCTTCTCCTCTTGTAGGTAAGACAGAGAATATAGGCGAAACTCAAGGTAGTTTTTTGCTAATAGGTGCATACAGGGATAATGAAGTTTCACATACACATCCCTTATATTTAACACTAAAAGAAATTGCTAAATCTGGAATAAATTTTAATACTATTAAACTGTCTTCTTTAACTCAGACAGATTTAAATTACTTAGTTGCGGATACACTTCATTGCCAGGAAATAGCTGCTGTCCCCTTGACACAAATGATATTTGCTAAAACTAAAGGCAACCCGTTCTTTGCAACTAAATTTCTCAAGTCTTTACATGATGATGGACTAATTACATTAAACTTTGAAGCTAGTCATTGGCAGTATGAAATTGAAAACATTAAAGTACTATCTTTGACAGATGATGTAGTAGAATTTATGGCAATACAAATAGAAAAATTGCCAAAAAACACGCAAAACATACTAAAATTAGCGGCTTGTATTGGAAGTAAATTTGATTTAAAGACTATAGCTATTATTAATGAAAAATCTATAGTAGATACAGCATCAGACTTATGGAAAGCTTTACTTGAAGGACTAGTTTTATCTCAAAATGAGCTTTACAACTTTTTACCAGAAGATGATAACCAACAGGTAATGGTTGGTGAAAAAAATACAAACGAAATACAAATTAGTAATAATCAGTTACCTAGATATAAATTTGTCCACGATCGGGTACAGCAAGCTGCTTATTCTCTGATACCTGAAAATGAAAAAAAGTCAATTCACTTAAAAATTGGGCTACTACTATTAAGCAATGTTCCCCTTGCCGAACAAGAAGACAAGATTTTTGATCTTGTCAATCAGTTCAATATTGCAGTGGAATTGATTACTCATCAAGCTAAGCGTAATGAGTTGGCTATGATGAATCTGACTGCTGGACGTAAAGCTTTGGCATCAACAGCTTACTCCGCTGCGGTTAAATATTTAAATACTGGGCTGGAACTATTGGCAGATGATAGTTGGCAAACTAAATATGAGCTAACTCTAGCCTTGTATGAGACGGCAGCAGAAGCGGCATACCTCAGTGGCGACTTTCAGCAGATGGAGAAATTAGCAGAGGTTGTATTGACAGAAGCTAAAATACCTCTGGAAAAAGTAAAAGTTTATGAAGTGATTATTCAGGCATATGGGGCGCAGAATAAAGCACAAGAAGCTGTTAAGGCTGGATTAGCTTTCTTGAAGTTGTTAGGAGTGAATTTTCCGGAACATCCTAGTCAGAGTGATGTTGAGAAAGAAATGGAACTAACAGCCTCAAATCTCGCCCATCAAAATATTGAAGACTTAATTGACCTACCAGAGATGACGGCAGCAGAACCACTGGCAGTGATGCGTATATTATCTAGTGCGATCGCTCTTGCCTATCAAGCTGTTCCTGAACTCATGCCTCTGATTTGCTTGAAACAGATAAATTTATCACTAAAACATGGGAATTCTCCGTTATCAGCTTATGCATACGTTGTTTACGGGTTAATGCTTTGCGGTCCATTAGAGAATATTGAAGTTGGCTATCAGTTTGGCAAATTAGCTGCAAATTTATTGTCACGCCTCAATGTCAAACAAATAAAAGCTAAAGTTATTCAAACATTTAATGCACATGTTAGACATTGGAAAGAACCTATCAGAGACATCCTTAAGCCTCTTCTAGAATCTTATTCCAATGCGCTAGAAACTGGAGACTTAGAATTTGCTGCCTATTCTTTGAACGCGTACTGCTACATTTCCTATTTTAGTGGTCAAGAATTGACTGAACTCGAACGAGAGATGGCAACCTACAGTCATGCTGTTAATCAACTTAAACAAAACGTAGTTTTTTATTGGATTGAAATTTATCGACAAACAGTGCTGAATATTATGGGTGCTGTTCAAAATCCCTGTCATCTGAGCGGCGAAGCTTATAACGAAGAAAAAAACCTTCCAGTGCAGATAGAAGCTAATGATGGATGTGCGCTGGCATATCTCTATTTATGTAAGCTTCATTTGTGTTATCTGTTTGCCGATTACCCCCAAGCGGTTGAAAATGCTATGAAGGCAGAACAGTATTTGCCTAGTGTAACTGGGCAGTTTGTAGTGCCTAAATTTTATTTTTATAATTCGCTAGCTTGGCTGGCAACTTATCATGATGCCGAACCATCAAAACAAAAAGAAATATTGCATAAAGTAGCAGTTAATCAAGAAAAGTTACGTAAATGGTCAGATAGTATTCCCATAAATTACTTACATAAATTTTATTTAGTAAAGGCTGAAAAGTATCAGGTTTTAGGTCAATATATCCAGGCAATGGATTACTACGATCGCGCCATCACCCATGCTAAAGAATATGAGTACATCCACGAAGAAGCCCTAGCGAACGAACTGGCAGCAAAGTTTTATCTAGAATGGGGCAAAACCAAGATTGCCCAAACTTACTTAATTGATGCCTACTATGGCTATGTTCGCTGGGGAGCATTAGCTAAAGTGAACGACTTGCAACAACGCTATCCTAAATTACTTGTACCTGTTATCCAGCAAGAAAAACTTAACCAAGTTTCCGCTGAGAATAGCAAATCTGACCTGAGCATCACCTTAGTTACACCTAATACTATATCTACTCTTAGTACTAATGAAACCGTCATTGGCTCTAATACAAGCATTTCAGACATGCTGGATTTGACAGCTGTCATTAAAGCTTCTCAAGCACTGGCTGGGGAAATTGAGTTAGAAGAACTTCTTTCTAAATTAATGGAAGTTGTGATGGAAAATGCGGGAGCATCTAAGTGTGTTCTAATTTTGAGTGAAGAGAATAACTCGAACTTAACTGTTACCGCAATTAGTTCTAGTTCCACTTTTGCACCCACCTGCACAGAATTCCCCTCAATTCCCTTGGAGTCTAGTTACCACGTTCCTATTACTTTAATTAACTACGTCAAACGTACACGAGAAATATTAGTCATTGATAATGTAAACGCTCAGGCTTCCTTGGCAGCGGATATCTACATTATCCATGAGGAACCAAAGAGTATATTATGTATCCCAATGATGAACCAAAGCAAATTGTTGGGTATTCTTTACCTAGAAAATAATTTAACCACAGGAGCATTTACACGCAATCGCCTAGAACTCCTTAAACTCTTAACCATCCAAGCAGCAATCTCTCTAGAAAACGCTATGCTCTACAAGAATTTGGCAAAAGCTAACGAGCGCTTGGAAGAATACAACCATATGCTAGAGGAAAGAGTGGTAGTCAGAACAGCAGAACTCAATGAGAAAAATCACAGTCTACAAAAAACTCTACAGGAATTACAACGCACTCAAACCCAATTGATTCAAAGTGAAAAAATGTCTTCCTTGGGGCAAATGGTAGCGGGGATTGCTCATGAAATTAATAATCCGATCAACTTTATTCATGGCAATATTGCTCACACTAGTGATTATGTCCGAAGCTTGCTAGATTTGATTGCTGTTTATCAGCAGGAGTACCCCTATCCTTCCCCTGTAGTTGACGAGAAAGCAGAGGAAATCGATTTAGATTTTCTAGCAGCGGATTTGCCAAAGATTATAGATTCAATGAAAATGGGCAGTTCGCGCATTCGCAACATTGTTCTTAGTCTGCGAAACTTCTCCCGCTTGGATGAGTCCGAAATGAAACCTGTAAATATTCATGAGGGTATTGACAACACCTTGATGATTTTGCAGCACCGACTCAAGAAAACTGGCGCAGATGCCAAGCAACTGATTGATAAACATCTTGCTGAAATCGAAATCATCAAAGAATACGGAAATCTATCAGAAGTTACTTGTTATCCGAGTCAACTCAATCAAGTGTTTATGAATATCATCAGTAATGCGATCGATGCTTTAGAGGAGTCACTTGTCGGTGGTCAGTACTCAGTAAAAACAACTGACAACGGACAAATGACAACCAACAAACCAGAGATTCGTATTCGTACTGAACAAGTGGATTTCAATAGCACAATAATTCGGATTGCTGATAATGGTCATGGCATGACAGCAGCGGTGCGGCAAAAGATATTCGATCCATTTTTTACCACCAAGCCAGTAGGTAGTGGTACTGGATTAGGGTTATCGATTAGCTATCAAATTGTTGTTGAAAAACACAAGGGGAAATTAACCTGTAATTCCGAAGTCGGTCAGGGAACTGAGTTTGTAATTGAGATTCCCATGTGATTGTTAGAAACTGGACGTTAGACTAAGCATGAAAAAAACCCCCAGCAGGACTGAGTTAATGTAAGACAAGTTGAAAAGAGAAAAGAGTTAGATATTATGCAGATTTTGGTTGTTCTTTCCGGGCTTTAGTTGTAGTTTTTTTGACCACAGGATAGCGAATTCTACGTTGTCGAGGTTGTCCGGTCTTCCAGCCTGGGGACTTTCCGCGGGGTTTGGGTGGACGGGCAGGAGTACCAATAGTCGTTAAAATGCTCTCCATCGCCTGAGCAACCCTTCCTGGAGTCAAATTGTCTAATAACTTTTGCCA
>LXQD01000048.1 GCA_003326215.1 Nostoc minutum NIES-26
GGTGCTACTTACCATCGCTCCAAAGAGATTCGAGGTTTCTTGTCAGAGGTTAATCAAGGTTTGGCAACCGAGCAATGGAAAATACACTGTGTTCGTTTTGCTCCTAATTGCCCTGAACAAAACCCCATAGAAGATATTTGGTTGCAAGCCAAAACATGGGTTCGACGTTTCTGTGCTTTGGTTCCAACATTCTCACATTTGAAGTGGATGTTTGAATGGTTTATTCGACACACTACATTTGATTTTGCCACCCTTCAGATGTACGGTATTTATTCAAAACTCAAATAGGATTCCTATAGTTGGGATGGTACTGTCAAAATTTGGAACAGAGAAGGCAAATTGCTAAAAACACTCACTGGGGGCAGCCGTGGGTTACTTATTTTGGCGGGGCATACTGGTGGGGGTCAAAGTGTCAGTTTCAGTCCTGATGGTCAGATGATTGCTGCTCCTGGCGCAGACAATATGATTAAACTCTGGAGTAGCTTAGGGAAGGAACTCAATAGTTTCAAGAGCGATAAACTGGGTTTAGACGGTTTTGTTACAAGTGTGAGTTTCAGTCCTGATGGGCAGGTGATTGCTTCATCTGGTGAGGATGGTATCAAACTCTGGAACAAAGATGGCTTTCTGCTCAAAACTTTGACTAATAAAACCTTGACCGATAATAACAATCAATTTTCCACAACACATCGTATTGCTCGTATTTATGTTTCAACTGGACAAGCTAATGACAAAAGCGTTGAGGTTTTGGAAGAAGATAGCCCTTTGTTCAAAACTTTGACCAAAACCTTGACTAATAATAGCGATATATTCCGCCAAAGGGTTAATAGCGTGAGTTTTAGTCCTGATGGGCAGGTGATTGCTTCAGCTGGTGAGGACGGTATCAAACTCTGGAACAAAGATGGCCCTTTGCTCAAAACCATGAATAGCACTTCATTCTCTACAAGAACATCCTATAGTGTGAGTTTTAGTCCTGATGGGCAAGTGATTGCTTCAGCTGGTGAGGACGGTATCAAACTCTGGAACAAAGATGGCACTTTGCTCAAAACCATGAATAGCACTTCATTCTCTACAAGAACATCCTATAGCGTGAGTTTTAGTCCTGATGGGCAGGTGATTGCTTCAGCTGGTGAGGACGGTATCAAACTCTGGAACAAAGATGGCACTTTGCTTACTACTTTACTTGGTCATAGAGATCGAATTACTAGCATCCGTTTCAGTCCTGACGGTAAAACAATTGCCTCTGGCAGTTGGGACAATACTATAAAATTATGGCGACGCAATAGCACACCGCTCAGAACTTTCAAAGCGCATGAACGAGAAGCTGAAGGTTTGAGCTTTAGCCCTGATGGTCAAACTATTGCTACAGCAAGTGTAGACAAAACCATCAAACTCTGGCGACGTGATGGTACTCCTATCAAGACTTTTGCTGGAATACATAGTGAAACAGACTCTGCTGGTTTTGGTAATGTTATTTTTAGTCCCGATGGTCAGATAATTGTTGCAGTAAGCGGTAGAGTGATTAAACTTTGGCAGACGAATGGTCGTTTGCTCAATACCCTTAAAGGGCATAACTGTGACATTCAGAGCGTGACTTTTAGCCGAGACGGTAATATCCTAGCCTCAGCAAGTGCAGACAAAACTGTCAAACTCTGGCGGCGTGATGGGACTTTACTTAAAACTTTTGAAGGATACGATTGCGATCCGGATGGATTGGATACAGTGGGTAGCGTGAGTTTCAGCCTTGACGGTCAAATGATTGCTTCGGCTAGCAAGAATCATATGATCAAAATTCAGCGTACTGATGGCACACTACTTAAAACTATTGTTGGTGATAGTGTAACTTTCAGTCCTGATACTCAGACTATTGCATCAACCGATAAGACAACAGTCAAACTCTGGAAGCGTGATGGTACTTTGCTGACGACTCTGATTGGGCATAGCGGAAAGATTAAAAGCCTCAGTTTCAGCCCTGATGGACAAACAATTGCCACCGCAAGTCAGGACGAGACTATTAAACTTTGGTTCAAAGATGGCACTCTAATTACTACTTTAAAGGAACATAGCCCAGAGGCCAATCGTGTCAGTTTTAGTCCTGATGGCAAAATACTTGCCTCGGCAGACATTCATGGGAATCTAACTTTGTGGAATTTAGATCTTGATGATCTAATTAGACGTAGTTGCGAATGGGCTAGTGAATATCTGAGGGATAACTCTAATGTGAACGATAATGACAGACATATATGTGATAATGTTGAAATTCAAAAATAGACGAGCAATATTTGATGATCTAGACACTACAGGAGAATAATTTAGGATGCTTACAGCATAAGATTTTTGCCAAAAAAACTTGATGCCAGCTATTTTATTAGAAAATAAACGCTCAAATGCTTGTTAGATTTACAGTAGAAAATTTGGCATTGATTTTTCTTTTCTCAAAGTGACAGAACAGGGTTATTCACTCCCCCCTTTCCCAAGATTTCAGTTGAGCCTTCCGCATCCTCCAATCCGGCATAACGCATCAGAGGGCTTTCCAGAAAGCATCACCATGATTGCGGTCTTGCAAGTGAACAATCTCATGTGCCAACACATATTCCAGGACAGACTTGTAGCCGCTTGTTTGGCTTCATCAGTTCAAAATTAGATTTAAAATAGGAAATCACAACACTGAATTTATAGCAGCGATATGGTACAAACCTTATACTATACGCAGCGATCGCCTTACGCTCGTAAAGTGAGAATTGTCCTGGCCGAGAAGCAGCTACCTTGCGAACTCAAACAAACCGACATTAACAATAAATCTCTTGAATTTTTACGTTTATCTCCCATCGGCAAAGTTCCAGTATTGGTGGATGAAAATGGCCTTGTTTTCTGGGATTCAACGTTGATTGTGGAGTATCTGGATGAGACTTATCCTCAGCCGGGTTTTTATCCAAGCTCACGCATTGAGCGTTGGTCTTGCCGTCAGGGGGAAGAGTTAGCAGACACTTTGATCGACTTTGTTGTGGGATTGTGGTACGAAACCCGTAAAGGAAATCGAGCTGATTCTGACACCCAAGCTAAATATCAGTCCAACATCCATCGCGTTTTAGGTGTTTTTGAGCAAAAGTTAACGGATTCAGCCTACCTATTCAATGAAACTGTGAGTGCTGTTGATGTTGCAGCTATATCAGCTTTGGGTTACTACAACCTCAGATTTGGCCATAATTGGCAGCAAGAGTATCCTAAATTGAGGCAATGGTTTGAGGTATTGCATCAACGTCAGTCGGTTTACTCTACCATGCCAAAAGCATAAAGCAATTTAGGTTACTTTAATCGCTTGAGTTCAGAAAGCTACAATTATTTACGCCGAGCGCATGTCAAATTCAGTACTCCTACCAGCTTTATTTTCTCCATTCTCCAGGGTCGTGCTTTTGACAATGCAGCGATCGCATAAACATCAGGTTTTGAGTCAGACTCATACTTACTTCTAAGCTTTGTAATGCCAAGAGCGAAAATTATTCGTTTTTTTGCGTAAAGTAAAAAACTTGAGGTGTTAACTATTGTATGACGATATTTATTATGGATAAACCAGGAGGCAACAGTAAAAGCCTCCGTTATGATTAACCTGTATTAAAACTGCTTTGGGTTTCCTCTGAAGCAGTTTTATATTGCAGGCTAGGAAATAATTTCAACTTTACCTGATGCTGAATTACCTGATTATAGTTACCAAAGTAAGCATATGGACACAAACGGTTGCTTGTTTCACTATTAGCACACAGTAGATAGATGGTAGTATTCAGAACAAGACGCTTAAAATCGCCCAAACTGAACCATGCCGGACTCACAAGACTCAAAGCAAGTCAATAACGACTTACGCAATGCCCAGTTTGGCGGCGGGTTGATTAATGCTGACACGGTAAACGCTGGACGAATTAGCGGCGATATTTACAATATTCACATTGGGCAGCAGATGGTAGCATCAACTGACTCAGCCCAGTCACAAAATCAACAACAGCGATCGCTCTTTGAAAAAGATTCGCTCGAAAAAGCATACACCCTGCAAAGCCAAAAAGTAGCAAGCATAAGAAACGCATGGGTGATAGAGACAGATCCATCCCGCAAGTTTCAATACGAACAGCAGCTTCAGTCAGAAGAAGGCACACTCAAGGAGCTTGGCGATAAATTGGATGCAGTTGAACGACAGTTACAAGCTAATGAAAGCTCTGCATTAGAAACAGATACAAGCATATATATTAAAAGAATTATTACAGATTTTCAAGGTATAAAAATACCACCAAATTTACTGTTTGACCTACTATTGCAAATGGACTTTAGACAACAAGCAAAGTTAGTTAAAAAAGTTATAGAATTACACCGCATTGCTGCTTTTCTTGTTCATGGTGAACCTTATTGTGGTCAGCAACTTTTAGTAAATCGCTTGTTTCGTTTGAAAGCGGAATGGAAAAATATCTCGCCAATTAAAATCGACGTAAGTCACAACGGTGCAGGTAGAAGTATCTCTCACCTGTGGCGACAGCTAGCATCTTGGTTTCATTTACCAAAAGATGTAGAACCAAAGGATATTAATTACAAAATTTGTGAGCGTCTTTTTACTCAAGATGTGATCTTGATATTCTACACCGTGGATTATATGACGCCAAAAGTTTTAGGGGCATGGCTGCAAGAATTTTGGGAGCCCCTGGTGGCACAAGTAGAAGCAAGTTGCCCTACCACTCAACATAATACGCATTTATTAATGTTTCTAGTAGATAATAGCGGCAGTGTTTGTGAATCCAATATCTTACTAGCGAAGCAATTCGAGGAACCGGATTATCCCCGTATCCCTCTGCACTTACCGCCCGTTAGTTCCTTTGGGTTAGATGTCTTGGATGATTGGATTGATATGGTTACGGCGATGGAAAGTATGCAAATACCTACTGGATTAACAGCCAAAATATTGTTAGAGAAGACAGAAAACGGTGTCCCAGAATTTGTTTATGAAGAAATTTGTTGTCATTGCGGCCACAGTTGGGAGGGAGGGTTAGCGAAATGGTTGATTTAGCAAGGGTACTCACTGCCAATGGCAAACAGTATTATGCTGGCAAGCCAATCTCAATCCAAGAATGCCAAAAGTTTGGGCTTTCTCGTTACTTACCTTCGCCAGAACTCATCAAAGCTGTTAACCTCGCCATTTTTTTAGAAAAACGTCCTTTATTACTTAAAGGTGAACCAGGATGTGGCAAAACCACCTTAGCGCAGTCTGTGGCACATGAGTTGGGTTTACCCTACGAACCTTGGTATATTAAGTCTACAACCAGGGCTAGGGATGGTCTCTACACCTACGATGCTGTCGGTCGTTTGCATGATGCTCAACTTTCTCGTGTAGAAAAAGCTAGCAATTCCAAAGTCGAAAACTTAGATAATTACATCAAATTTGGATCATTAGGACGTGCATTCAAAAATGAACAACGCACTGTAGTACTGATTGATGAAATTGATAAAGCTGATATTGACTTTCCTAATGATTTATTGCGAGAGTTAGATGAGCAAAAATTTACGATTGAAGAAAAGGGGGAAGAAGTCCAAGCAAATTATCCTCCCATTGTCTTTGTTACTAGCAACGATGAAAAAGATTTACCTGATGCTTTTCTGCGGCGTTGTTTATTTTATTATATTCAATTTCCTTATTCACAATTAAGTAATATTGTTGAGTCTCACTTTCCTAATTCTTCCCCTAAATTAATTGAAGCTGCGGTTAAGCGTTTTAGCGAACTGCGGCAGAAGGTGGAGAAGAGTAAAGCTGGTAAAAAAGTTAGCACCAGTGAATTATTAGATTGGTTTGCAGTTTTGCGGCAATTTCCTGAAGATGAGATATTAAAGCAGTTAGAGGGAGAAATACCTTTTCCTGAAGTTCTGTTGAAAAAATGGGAAGACCATCTGCGGTATTTGAAGTATGAGGCTTGAAGAACTACCACTGCTGGATATTTTTAACAGTCTGCGCTTGCAGCATGGCTTGCCATTGGGGATTGAAGAATATTTGATGGTAGTGCGTAGTTTGGAAGCAGGGTTTGGAATTAGCACTCGCCAGGAATTAGAACAGCTTTGTTGTATATCATGGGCCAAGTCTGAGGAAGAAAATCGCCTAATTCGACGGTTGTTTGACCAGATATGGAAGCAGATTGAATCACATTCAGTAAATTTTGATTCATCTACACAAGAAAATTCTCAAAATTCCATAGACGAAAATGCATTAGATACTGATACACCAAATTTATCTTCTTCTAGAGAAACATCTACACCTAAAAAATCTTTAAATAATGAGCCATTACCAGACATAGAGACACCACTTAGCATTACACCCGAACCAGTGCAAGCAGTCCAAGCAGTGCGGAGTCATCGCAGAAATAGGGAAATGAAACGCCCCCGCTACATACTTTTGACAGAATATTTTCCTGTGACCAAGCGACAAATGAAGCAATGCTGGCGCTATCTGCGTCGTCCAGTGCGCCAAGGAGTCCCTACAGAATTAGATGTTGAAGCAACAATAGCAAAAATTGGGCGTGAGGGTATTCTACTGCAACCTGTGATAATGCCACCACGTATAAATCGCACTGATTTGGTATTACTAATTGACCAGGAAGGCTCAATGGTTCCATTTCATGATTTATCGCGACAGTTGGTAGAAACGGCAGAACGGGGAGGGCGGTTGAGAACAACTAATATATTTTATTTTCACGACTACCCAGATGAATACTTATATCGTCATCCAGCGATGCTGGATGCCAAGGCTGTTTCTGAAGTGTTGGAGGAAATTGGCGAACGAGCAGCAGTATTAATTATTAGCGATGCTGGTGCAGCACGGGGAAATTTTGAGCAAGAACGGGTTGATAGCACGAAGGCTTGGATTGAGCAGTTACAGCAGTCGGTGTGTTATTTTGCTTGGCTCAACCCAATGCCTAGTGAATGCTGGCAACAAACGACTGCTGAAGAAATTGCTCGTTTTGTACCGATGTTTGAGATGAGTTCGCAGGGTATGAATGCGGCGATTAGTGTGTTGCGGGGTCGATATATTACTAGAGAGGTAATGTAATCATGTCTAAGTAGAACGGCGTTAAAAAACCGAAGTATGTAACGGAAAGTAAAGTTGCCCAAAAAGCTCTTCCCTTCTGCCCTCTGCCTCCTGCCTTGTCATAACGACAATTTTCAACACTGACCTACTTAATATGAATGTAGATATTAACCAAACCCGTGCCATAAGAATTGCCCAGCTACGGATAGAAGGATTTGCACAGCATTTTGGGGAAGCACATCGGAACTTGGCTCGTCATGCAGCGTTTCCTTTAGTACTTACACCTGAGTTACTTTATCAAATTTGGGCAAACTTTGTCCCTGAAGCTCCTTGGACAGCCGTTGCCCATGTGCTGCTTTCGCGGTTGTGTCGGCAAGTGGGTTATGAAATGTATCAGATGGATATTAGCGATCGCAATTTATTGTTGCAAGAACTCAAGGAGCAGCTTGGAAAGGAAAGATTGAATGAATTGGCAGAGTTTTTGCTAGATTATGCAGCCCAGCAGTTAACTGATGATGACGCAGATACAGAGGATTTGCGTCAGGCTCAGGAGTGGACAGCGTTGGCATATATTAAACCGGATGAAACAGCACAAGAGTTGGCACAGGCACTGAATCTAAGAATAAAGGACGAAGATATGGCAGAGGTGCTTCGACTTACATCTTTAGCAGAAACACTTGCAGAACCATTAAAACAGGCAGGGTTTGAGCCATTGATAATTTATAACCGTGGAATGAGGAGTTTCGCTCGTGGAGATTTTGAGGGTGCAAGCACCGAATTTAATAAGATAAGTAGAGAAAGACGATATCTAGAGATTTCTGGAGTAACTTTAGATCCTTTTATTGCCGATATACAGACTTATATTCAAAAGTATGGTTTAACGGAACGTGAAGCAGAGATTTGGTGTCTTCATGAAAGTAATTATAGTGATGATGATATTTCTAGGCTACTATTTGTAACTTCTAACACAATCAGGAAACACATAAAAAATATTCAAACAAAAATCATTCATTACTTATTCCCTCAAATCATAACTTTTACATTTGATGTTGTTAGAATCAATACTATAGGAGAAATAATTAACCGCGAACAGCATCAATCTCAATCTTTTAGTGAACACCTTGGTAATGGCACAGTATTAGAAATGGTGCTAATTTCTGGAGGCAGTTTCCTGATGGGTTCACCAGAAGATGAACTAGGACGTAGGGAGTCAGAAAGTCCTCAGCTTTTAGTAAATATTCCACAATTTTGCATAGGCAAATATCCCGTCACTCAAGCACAGTGGAAAGCAGTAGCAGTACTACCAAAGATCAATAGAGAGCTAAACCCTGAACCATCTTATTTCAGAGGGGATAAACGACCCGTTGAGGAAGTGTCTTGGTATGATGCGGTTGAGTTTTGCGATCGCCTTACTTCACTTACAAAAAGACAGTACCGCCTACCCAGTGAAGCCCAATGGGAGTATGCGTGTAGAGCTGGAACAACAACACCATTCCATTTTGGTGAAACAATTACATCAGAGTTAGCCAACTATGATGCTAACTACACTTATGCCGCTGGTGTGAAAGGAACGTATCGAGAAGAAACAACGGAAGTAGGTTGCTTTGGCATAGCTAATTCCTTTGGACTATACGATATGCACGGAAACGTAGACGAATGGTGTCTCGACGATTGGCACAATAACTATGAAGGTGCGCCAACAGATGGTAGTGCTTGGTTTGATGATAATAATAACCTTTATCAAAAACAAGGAAATGGCGTGCTACGGGGAGGTTCTTGGCTCCTCCATCCTGTGTTTTGTCGTTCTGCGTCCCGCTTCTCCTATGATTGGGCGGAGCGTGTCAGCATCCTCCAGCATTTTGGTTTTCGTGTTGTCTGCGAGATTGAGACAATTATTAAGTAGTTTGTTTATACTTTAATCTTTTTGCGCTTTACACTTATCTTTTTTACTCTTTTGCCACCTCATAGCGACTCAAATTTTTTGGCGAAAATATTAAAACTGCTCTCTGGTGTTGCCAAAGAACGACGCATCTCAATTGGAGATGAAGAAATGAGACATGGACGTAAAAGCAGATACTCAAGTTGTATATGATATAAAATCCCTATTTCCACGAACATAGTCATGCTCTAAGACTTCTCCCGCCAGAATCTCAGTGGTACTATTCATAACAACAACGCTTAAATCTCCCAAACTGCCTCATGCCGGACTCACAAAAGCCAAAGCAAGTCAACAACGACTTACGCAATGCCCAGTTTGGCGGCGGGTTGATTAATGCTGAGTCTGTGAATGCTGGGCAAGTTGACAGCGATATCTACAATATTCACCTTGGGCAGCAAGCGGCATCAGAAAATTCAATCCAGTCACAGAATCAACAAAAGCAATCGCAGAATGGCCAACCGAACAAGGACGCGCTGACTACGTTCTATTTGTGGGACTTCAGTAATGGCGGTAGTCGAAGCCTAACGCCAAAGCACGGTTGAAATTATTAAATTTTAGATTCATCGAACTGAGATCGTGCTTAAAAATTCCCTTAACAAATTTGGAACTGCTTCCATATATTGGTTTCGATGGATTGCATCCATTGTGGATAAAACTGGCAGCCACCTCAAAGCGGCAACAATAGGAGACAATTGTTGAGCAAGCTCAAACGCTTGTTCGAGTCTTTCCTTAGTCTCATATTCAGCCCATTGTTCCAAGTAGCAAGCTCTAAGTCGCTCAAACCAGAATGAATTTTTTGCTAATTTAAATCTCTTCTTCAAACAATCGTAGGTACTATGAAGGCTGAAAAAAGGATGAGAGATGCTACTATCACCCCAGTCAAAAAACGAGTAATTTTCATCACAGATAAAGATATTCCCATCATGTAAGTCACCATGATGCAGAGTTTCTGGTATACCAAAATTCGCTAATTGTTCGCATAATTTAACTAATAAGTCAGTCTGATTCTGTAAACACTGATATTCAAGTACATTAAGTCCATCAGGCTGATTCAGCCCTAACGTTTCGCTATCCATAAGCAGTTGTTGAAACCTAACAGGCAAGATTGCTAAACGACGATCGGGTACACCTAATTCCAGAAATTCATGAAAATATTTGGCGCAATCCTGCTGCAATTTTGCATACACTGGTAAAAGATTCTCCCAATGTTTAATGTCATCCTCAATTTTGAGAGTGTCCCGAAGCGTCATCCCCCCATCAAGCATAAGCAGCCAACCTTGCTCTCCATTAATCGCTAAAACTTGTGGCATACATTGAGGATATCGATGCGACAGAACTTGGCTAAGTGCGGCTTCGTAAGCAAGCTCTGATACAACTGCTTTGAAATAAATCTTGCCGAGGCTTGTGGGTACTTGAAGAACCGTTGACCAGTGACGAACACGAAGTTGCTTAATTGAATTAATGCGTTTAATGTCTTTTTGATGTAACTCACAATCAATCCAACTACTGGCTTGCTCGAACCAGCTTTGTTGTGTCCAAAGTAGTCCATTCAGATAAGTCACACAAATCCTAAAAGAGTGTTTTTTAATTGCAAATGCTTTTTTGTTAGTCTAACCTGACTTTAAAGACCAATGAATAACCTTGCTTTACAGCCTTCTGCTTTTTCAGCAAATCCTATATAAACCCTACTCCCCCACCGGAAACCGCCGCATCATCTCCGCCACCGCCACCGCCTCACCGTCCGGCGTGTACACAGTTTCCCCCGACATCATAATCACGATCCTCTGTTTCCTCGCCCACTCAAACCAATCCTTCACAGTAGACTTGGCTTGTGCAGACTCCGGTTTCCGCCCCTCCTTGTAAGGAGCAACAAATATGGCTTTAGGTGAGTTGACCCTTTTTAAGGGGTACGCCGCAGGCGGGGTATCTTAAATGAACCATATTCATGTATAACTATTTTCTATAACAAAGAAGTTGCTGCACTAGTTGTTCCCGAAGCTTTTTATCTTGAATAACTTGAGCCACAACCAAACCTTGATTATAATCACCAGTTTTTGCTTTTAATAAAGCAATTTTTTCTAAAGAACTGGCTCTATCACCATCATCATCTACTACTGTAATATCTGGTGGGTTGCCAAAAGTTAAAATCCTTGATTCTGGGTTAGAGATAGTTTTAGCTGCGGCAAAAGCTAAGTCTGAAACTTGTTTTGCTGACTGGATTTTTTGAGCGCGAAGATATGTTTCCGCTATACTTATTAACCCTCTAGTTTTATTTTCAGGGTTTTTGGTATTTTTAGACAGTATATTAACAATTTCACTAGCATCATTACCATTTTCGATAATTAATTTAGCTAACTCTGGCAGCCTATAATCTCGTGTTGTTGTAGGTATAGCTTGTATAATCTGCAAAGCAGCATTATACTGTTTAGCTGCAATAAAAGGCTCTGACATTCTTTGTAAAAGATGATCGCGCACTGAAAAGTCTTTCTCTGTTTGAACTGCCTGTATTGCTTCGGCTAACAATTTCTTGGCTTGCGGTTGATTACCAATTTTAAGAAATGCCTGTGCAACACTCGCCAAAGCAAAAGCACGCTGTTGTGGTGCTAATTTTCTCGCCTCAGCAGTTGCTTCATTTAAAAGTTTATCTGTTTGTGCAGTTTTACCAAATGCAGTTGCAACTAAGGCTAGTGTTTGCACTTTATCAAGTGAATTACCAGAGTTGTTAATCTGCTGAACTATAGACAAAGCGCGTTCTAGTTGTTTGTTTTGGGCATAACCTTCAGCGACTTTTTGCAATAAGCGATTGCGCTGGTCAATATCGGCTTTATCCAAATTTTGAGCAATCTGCAAGGGTAATTCAATATTTCTGGCTTTAATTGCTGCATCGGCAATTCGTGACAGCCAATCTTCTCTACCCATGAAATAATTTCGTTTTGTTTTACTTACTAAGTCAAAAGCGAGTTTGTATTGTTGTTCAGCTAGGGAAGTTGTCAAAATATTTTGCAAAAAACCGACATTATCTATAGCCTCTGGTGTTTGAATTAAAGGCGTAAGTTCAGTGAGAATTTGCTCAACTTTTTGTAACTGTCCTGCTTTACTATATTCGTTGGCAATGATTCCTAAAGTTAGGGCTTTTTGTTCTACATTTTGTAATTGTTGTGCTGCTTTATAAGCAGCATCTCTGTGTCCACCTTTAGCATATGTTTGAATCAATGGTGCTTGAAGGTAAACTGCATTACTATCATTACCAGTTGCTTGCAGGGCTGCGGCGAAATTTTGGTCAGCTAGCTGCTGTTGGCCTTTATTAACAGCAGCGAGAGCAATTTCTACGAAGCTTCTACCTTTAAACTCTGGTGTTTCTATATTTTGTGCTAATTTTTGGGCTGCTTCTAGTTGGTTAGTCTGAGTCAATTGCTTAACAACTTCAAATCTAATTCTAGAACGGTAGTAAGGATCGGATATTGAAGTAACTAGTTGTAAAGCACGTTCAGTTTTACCTAATTGAGCGTAAGTAACAGCAATGGGTTCTAATACCAAAACTCGACGAATTGGTTCTTGAGGTTGAATTTGTTGGGCCAACTGAAGCGACTGCGCCAAAATTTGTTCTGCTTGCACTGTTTGTTTAAGTGCTAAATATTCTTGAGCAATAGGAGTTAAAGCTTTAGTTTGAAATTCTGCACCTTTAATAGACTGACTAGTGGTTAATGC
>LXQD01000049.1 GCA_003326215.1 Nostoc minutum NIES-26
TTATTGGGATAAACGTTAGCGCTGAACGATAACCAGTCAATGGAGTCAACTGACAAATTTACTTGAATGCAAGCTTGTTCCAATTCAACATCTGACTGTTGATTGGGTGACAACAAAGTAGAAAAACTTACTTTTATCTCTGCTACTGCACTTTTGAAAGCCTCTTTGTTGTATCTACCATAGCCGTGGATCATCTCCACCCACACGATATCATCGCTGTTAATCCAGATGGTAATCACATCGTCTGGTTGGCACTCATGAGGATAGTCTGATTGATTGACTATAGTTGCGATGATTTGACGATCGCGGTGAGTTAGCGGGTCTTTGGTTGGGGCTACAGTTTCCGCCTGGGTCGCAAGAAAAGCGTTGAGTTCAGCTTGTGCAACTGCTTGCTCGTCAATAGAAGATTCTTGCTGTGTTAGTGTTGTTTGGTTCATAATGGAAATCCTTGAATAAAGGGAAAAGGCGATCGCACTTGTTTGTCAGACCGGGGCGATCGCCCTTACATTCAGATATCGGTAGCGAACAGGGTGTTGTATGGTATGCAGCACTCTGTTTTTTCGCTTTAATCTCAATTCCCATACAGCTTTGCTGTCAATAATCCTTGAGGAAGGCGATTGCTTACTTCTGTTGGCAAGCGATCGCCTTTGTTTTGGGAACATGAACAACGTTGTGGTTTAGCACAACGCTCTCACAGAAATTTGGCGTAGTCTTTTTTTAAGATGCCCCGTGTCAGTGACCAGAGCTTGCCAAAACAGGAGATATCTCAATCAGGCGACAGTCGGCTTCAACAGCTTCAAAAGCGATCCGTCGTCCTGCTGTGGCAATTTTTTATTGAGAACCTTCCTTGGCTCTTACCTCACTTCCGCAGTCTTGACTATCCACTGCATCCGTTACTTCTGAATCGCTGGGTTGGGGTTCCATTGTCAAGGTTCTGAGGTAAAGCGCGTCTTTATTTATCTAAGAGGCTGGCGCTTGGTTCCTCCTTTACATCAAAATATTAGTCTACCTTGGTTGCCGTTGTCAACCATTGTAGACAGAAAAAGCATAGATTTTTACTAAATCTTTGACGGGAATAGATAAGATTTCACTAATACCACGAGCTATCTCTAGAGAAATAATTGAATATTTACCACTTAAAAGCTTACTGAGATTTTGATGGCTACAAGAGACTCCTATTGTCTGTAATGCCTGTGCTAACTCTCTGGCAGACATATTATTTTTCTGTTTCATTGCATTTTTAACGGTGGCAATTTTTTCGGAATTCCACCGGACGTAAGCTACGTCATTAACATCTACTGCCATTATATGGATTTCCTTATTGCCTACCACGGTTGACAAACTCATTCTAAATGTCTACCATAGTTTACGTCAACAGAGTAAAGCGATCGCAATGTGGGCGAGCGCCATTTTCGCTTGTTCAATAATTTGAAACTAATAATTGCTAGCCCAGCAGCTAGTTATGCTAGCTAATGCCTTAATGATTTTGTAACCAGTGCAAGCATAACTAATAACTAAAAACAGTATGAATTTACCTGTTGGCACATTGTACTGCGTCAAAAATTGGAGAAACTATGGACGCATTCACCAAAGGTGTTACCAAAAGCATTGCATTTCAAATCAAGGACGAATTAGGATTCTGCACTCGTCAAAATGATGGGGTTAGCGGAATGACAGTGAGAGCTTTGTCCAATTTCTGCGGACTGGCTGAAGGATCTAGTTCTGCCATCTCTAATTTACTAACGCAAATTGAGAATTCTGAGCCGGAAACGAATACTCTTCCAGAAACGCTGAAACCATTTGCTGGTCAACCTTTGAGACTGGAAACGAACGACCCTCACGGCAGCTTGTACGTAATTGACGAACTTTGCCACGCCATTCTCGAATACTACGCTTTTACCGCAAGAAAGTACAAAGGCAAGCAAATCGCCCTCAACAATTACCGCATGGTTGCCAGGGCAGGACTGCGGGTATTCATCTGGTCGCAAACGGGTTACTCACCGCAGACCCTCAGTGCAGAGCAGATTGCATTGCTCCAGGCTATTCCTGCAATGCAACAGGCGATCGCTGACCTTCAAGCCCAAATCCAAAATCTCTTGCCCCCATCATCCGACTTCATGCCCCCCGGCTGGGATGCTGAAGTTTGGCGGAAGCTCCCAAAGCAGGACAAACGACACTTCAGGTTTTTGTACCGCCGTCGCAACTTCCGACCGTCTCAAGAAAATCAACCGTTAGCTCTGCCTGCTGCCACTGTTGAGCAGATGAAGGAACGACAACGGGCTGAGGTTAAACAGTTGATGGGTGAAGTATCGCCCGAAGAGAAACAGCAATTTCAGGCAGCAAAACGCCAACAACTTCGGGAATTTTGGTCACAAGCATCCGAAGAAGAACAAAAAGATATGCCGTTTTAGACATACGGGAGATAAGCAGATGAGTAGCATTAATCCTGCTGAGAGATTTTCAGTCTTAGTTATCTTGCGGCGAGAATATCTGGATATCACCGATAACTTCTGCGCTGCCAAGCTGATTGAGTATTTTCGGCACTGGACAAACTGGAAGCTCAAAAATCATCGCACACCTTGGGTATACCAGCCACTCAAGAAAATCTACACTGACCTGATGGGTGAGCATAGTTTGCATGTCATTAGAAGTGCGATCGCTCTGCTTGAGGAAATGGGCATTATCGAGAAGCAGAAGAATCCGGGTAATGGTCAGGATAAAACTTGGCAGTACAAGTTACACTTTGATGTGTTAAATAGGCTACTTGAACACCGCAAGTGCAAAACTGAACCTTCGGAATTCGCTGTTGAACAACACCACAGATCCCATCCTGAAGCTTCTAAGCCACAACAACACGTTGCTGCTGAGGAAAAAAAAGATGATGAAGCAGAACGGGAGGTTTTGGCAGAAGAAACGGAGACTTTGGAGCAAACCCAGATTACTCACTTCGTTGATGAACCTGAACTGGTTAACTCGACTAGCGAGACAGACTGTCGTGAAGATAGTTTTTCCGCCGCGGCTGCCGAGCCTGTGGAAAAATCGAGTCAGGCAGTTTCTCCTTTGCCAGCCCAAGTTGAAAGCTATGTTGATCAGCCTGAACTGGATGATTCAGCCCAGGAAATGGATTTTGGTGAAGGTCAGTTTTCCGAGGCGGAGGTTGAAGCAGATACGGATAAGCCTAGCAAGTATCAAATTAAAGAGATTTGTACTGAATTGAGAAAGCTGCGGATTAACCCAGAACCTTGCTTGGGGGTGGTCAAGAAGCATTGGGCGAATGTGCAGGGTGCGATCGCTAGGGTCAAAGATGCGATCGCCGAGGGCTGGTGCGATAACCCGACTGGGCTTTTTATCAACTCTTGCAAGAGTGGGGCTAAGGGTAAGAATACCGTAACAGGCGATATTAGTGCTTGGTTTGAATGGGCGCGACGGCAGCGGATTGTGCTGGCGATGTCAGGTAGCGTGGTATATACCCCGGATGGAGAGGCGGTGGAATTGCAGGAGATGATGCGGCGGTTTCCGGTGAAAGAATAAAAACAGCAACAGTTGAAACAAGTCAGTTATCTTTTTACATTGTTGTCGTTGCTTGTTGTTATTTAGCCAATCATATTAATCGTGTTAGTCTTCCAAGCAGGCGAAATTGTCGAACAAGAGGGTACATAAAATGAAGATATTGAGGCAAAGGCAAAAATGCAGCATCTCCCTCGTTCGGGCTAAAGACAAGGTTAAAACAGTACCAAAGTTTATCCCGTAAACGTTCTCTAACTTTAATATCCCAGATAGAAAAATTGTCTCCAAAATGTTTAGGCGTTTGAGCAACATTAGTAAAAAGCCTCTGGCGCACTTCATGAGCCAATGGTTTTATAGCAGCATCGGTTTGTATATTTTGCCAAACTCTCTCTGGAAGTGCTGCTCCTAACATTTCATGAGCCAAGAAAAGTCCAAGAAACAGAATGCGTTGACAGCCTATAATCCGAGCTTGTTCTATAACTGCATCCCAATCTATGTCTTGATGAGCGCGGATTAGTTCAGTAACATCACAGATTGTCTTTAAACTATTCCAATAGTCTTTAGCGCCATTGATACAAGTTACTAACAGTGAATCTTCTACGGAAAAGGTGCGTACTGTTTTGTCAACAAGGGATACTTCAATAAGGCGCTGCCATAGAGGGTCAGGATTAAAGGATATGCACAACTTTCTTTTGGCAAACCCCCAATGCGGTTCGACAGCAACTCTACCATCATTCTTTAAAAAGTTATACTCGCAAGCTGATTGCAAATATATTGCTTCCTCAGCATCTGTGGCGTTGCTTAGTTGTTCTACTATCAGGTGGTAATTTTGTGAAATAAGCAATTCTCTGACCTTTATGGCATCTTGCTTATGTATTAAAATATCCAAGTCAGCGAACTGACGAAGTGCCAAGCTACCGTAGGCTAAAGCCGCTAGAACTGGCCCTTTAAATGAAATAGCAGGAATTTGATTTTTCTCAAATAAATTTAGTAGATTATGAAGTTCCTGGGTTCGGTATAAATTATTTATAGCGTTAGTGTGGAAATATTCTCGCAGTTGTTTGTGAATATTTTGAGGAACGGTTTCAGGATAGATGTTTTTAAAATTTTGGTAAAGAAGTGGTATAACTCCATGTTGGGCTGCTGTCTCAAGCAGGTAATTCCAATCGATGTGTTGTTGGAATAGTATTTTGATTTGCTCTGCTGTTTCAGAGGCTATGCAGGTTCGGGAACAACATAGAAGTAGTTCGATTTCTACTCTCGTCGCTGCTAGTTCTTTAGTAAGTGGGTGAATTAAAGTTGTCATAGACTTCTCAACGGTAGTTTTTGGCTTGAGTTTCAAACAAGTGTGCATAACTACCGCCCATCTTCATTAGTTCTTCATGAGTACCGCTTTGCACAATTCGCCCATGCTCCATCACGTAGATGCAGTCAGCCATTTTGACAGTGGATAAGCGATGGCTGATGAGGATAGCAGCTTGACGTTGGATTAGTTGACGGAACTTTTGAAACACCTCTTCTTCAGCTTTAGCATCTAGGGCGCTGGTTGGTTCGTCCAATACGAGGATTTGGGCATCGCGCACAAAAGCTCGTGCCAATGCAATTTTCTGCCACTGACCAATACTGAGTTCTTCTCCATGTTGAAACCAAGTCCCCAAAATAGTTTCGTAGCTATTAGGTAATCTACTTATGACATCATCTGCACCTGCTTTATAGGCGGCATCCTTAATTAGCCTATCGTCCGGCGGGAGGTCAATATTGCCAAACCAAATATTTTCCTTAGCAGTAAGATGATACTTGGCGTAGTCTTGGAAAATGACACTAATTTGACGGCGTAAATCTGTGGTAGCAAAGGAGCGCAAGTCCTCACCCTCAAAAGTGATACTTCCCTCTGTTGGGTCATATAATCGGCACAATAGTTTAATCAGGGTAGTTTTGCCAGCACCATTCTCACCTACCAATGCTACTACTTTCCCTGGCTGAAGGTTGAGGGAGATATTTTTTAGTCCTTGGCGATCGCTACTAGGATATTGAAAGCTAACACTTTGAAATTGAATCCCCTTTTCCTGAAGTTGAGGAACGGGCAGAGGATGTAACGGTTCAACAACTTTCGGTTTGAGATCAAGGAATTCGTGGAGATTGGAAAGAAATAGGTTATCTTCATAAAGACCAGCTAAACTGCCCAACACTCCTTGGAGGGCGCTTTGTCCCTTTTGAAATGCTTGGTAATACATAATCAGATCGCCAAGGGTAAAAATGCCTTTAACTGTTTGGTACGCAATAACACAATAGGAACCGTATACCGCCAAGATAGAACTCGTTTGGGCAACCAAGCTGGCAATGGCACTTTTTTGAGAGATAGTAAGGCTTTCCCGGTAGAGTTGTTTTCTTAACTGGCGAAAACGGCAACTAATTAGAGAACCTAAATCAAATAGTCGAATTTCCTTAGCGTGTCCATTATTGGTAAGCAACCAATCCAAGTAATAAGCTTTGCGCTTTATGGCTGTCCGTTTGTGGTTCCAGTGATACATCTGGCCAGCATATTTTAAACGCACAAACAAACCAGGAACTGCTGTAATGAATAAGACGGCAGCTACTTCCCAATGGAACCAGAATAATAAACCCGAAATTGCTACTAAGGAAATAGTATTTTCAGCTAGCTGCAACAAACTATTCAGGATATGGCTGGGACGGAAGTAAGCTTCTTGTTGGGCACGTTGCAGGGTGTCATGGTATTGCGAATTCTCGTAATACTCCAAATCAACCTCGATAGCTTTGGCATGAACAATTCCATACATATAGTCAGTGATCTTTTCAGTCTGGGCTGTATTGACTAATTCTGTGACTGAGCTACATAAAGCAATCACCAAGTTTACTGTGCCATTAAATACAATTAGCAGCACTATCTGTCTGAAGGCTGCTTCTTTATTTGCAGATGCGATGCCAGTAGAGACTGCATCTATAATTACCTTCATTAGATAAAGTGAAAGCAAAGGCAGCGTACTCTGCACTACTAAGAGTAGTATCCGAGAGATTGTCCAACCAGGACTACTTTGCCAAACTAGTTGTAAGGCTCGACCCAAACGCAGTGCCCCTTGGATTTTATGTTTTAATTTGTGTGGGAAGGATGTCATAGGTTAATCCCACAGCAAGACGGAGGGAAGTAAATCTGGATAAGATAGCCTCAGTAGTTGGTAGCCAATTCCTGCCGAGCCTTGAAAGAAACCGGGATGCGAAGTCAAGATAGAGCCATATGCAAAACTACCCTTTTGTTTTACACGAGCTATGACTTGAGCTGCTTGTTCCATTGCGGTTTCTATTAATTCAGGTCGGTTAAGTTTACGACCTGCGGTAAATAGAAATTCTATTCGACCTAAATTACCACAACATAAGTGGTCTAGATTGGAAAGTTGATGTTGTTTTGTAGTATCAATAGCTGCTTCAATATCTTGGCGAATTTCAGGAGTATCTAGAATATCTAGCCCCGCAACTCTTGCTAATCCAATTCCAGGTGCGCCATTACACCAAGAACACATACAAGTCAGAGGAGCTTTAGTGAATGACTGTCTAAAATCTGGCCAATTTCCAAGTTCAGGAATAAAGACGCTGCGTTCATAGCAAATTGCCTCTTCAGCAGCTTCTAGAAAGGAAGTTTCGCCTGTTGCTTTGTGTAGACACAGCAAAGCATAGGCAATTCCTGCTGCTCCATGCGAAAATCCGGTAAGCATTTTTTTTTCAAGAGTTGCCCAAGTTCTATGGCCTGAATCACTGACTACACGGTTATTTAATAAATGATTACCACAGGCGATTCCTTTTTCCAAAATAGCTGAATCAGAGTAGATATTGTATAGCGCTAATAACCCCATAATGGTTCCTCCTGCTCCTGAAACAAGATCAAACTCTTTATCGGCAGCAATCAAATCAGAGGTAATTAGCGAAACTACTTGCTCAGCTTCTTCTAGCAGTGCAGGCTCTTTTAAAAATTGACTAACACGAACTAAAACATAAAGAATAGAACCCAACCCTAGCGCTCCACCGATACCCATTGCTTTGAGACTGTGAGCAGATGTAGATTCCTGTAATTTTTGACGAACTGGCTGCAACGTACTCAATAAAAGTTTTTCAAATCCATACTCGCAATCGACTTGTACTTGTAATAGTGCAGCAAGAAACAAAGCCACCCCAACACTACCGTCATAAAGCCTATACCCCATCATGTGGAATTGAAAGCGTTGTGCAGTAAGAATATATTGAGGAGCATACCAAGTTGCACTGTTATCAACTGACAGAACAGCTTGTTCTTGCAATTGTCTTGCTATGGCAACAACCTGCTGTAATATACTGTCTCGTGTTAAGGAAGGAACTTCATCTGGGGCAAAACTACAGTTGCCAGGTAACAAGGAAACATGAGCATTATCGACTGCTGAATCTAATGACCCTTGAATGAACGATATTTGTCGCTTCAAATCGTCATAATTTAGATGCTCTAAGCGTTTAATTACAATATCAAAACTGGGCTGTGCAAAACATTGATTGATAATTTTATCAGGAGCGATAGTCAAAGCATCACTATCTGCACGGACAACAAGTAGTGGTATATCCATCTGCTCTAAAGCGTGTTGCTCAACCTGGAGAATAGACCAACATGCTGGTTTTGTATCCAAAAACAGCATCGCCTTGCTCAGGACATCAATTTGAATACTTCGTTCGCTACCATTTCGTAAAAATTTAGGATTAAGTGTACGCCGTAAAATAGAAGCGTAAGTTTTAGTATGACGACAAACAAATCGTACTGATTGAGATTTGAGAGCAAAAATTGGACTATTATTAGATAATAATACTTCCCGATATTCCATGAGGAACTGATACATTTGTTTAAAGCCGTCAATTATTTCTTCATGATATTTAGCTATTTCTGTAGCATTATTATCAAGATAAAGTTGGTTTGATATCTTCGGCTGTATTTGGAATTGAGTATTATTTCTATCTAGTAATGCATCCATATAAGTCTGATGCCATTGTTCTAATTTGTCATGTTGATTTACTCCCCCCAAACCGCTAGCATCATAAACCTTTCCTATTGAATTAAATTCCCATTGAGGCAAAAGTGCAGTTCGCAATACAGAATTATAAAGCTGCTGTTCAGCTAAAAATTGAGAATTATCAATTATCGCTATATTTGTTGCTTCTTTTGGTCTTGGATGCATCAGTGTTTCTAAATCAATCAGTACTGGATGTTCGCCACAAGCAATAATATTTTCACAATGTAAATCAGTACTATCTAAAATATATGTTAGGCACAGTAGTCCCCCAGAACGTTGATAATATCTTGCAAATTCTTCTTGTTTTTTACAAGGAAATTTTTCTATAAACTCAACCCAGCCATAAGTAGAACGATTAACTAATTTAAATAACTTGAAAGTCAGAGGACTACCATGTTCATTGAACCAAGCTAATAGTTTAATATAAGCCTCATCTATTCCTAAATTTCTAGGTTTATAGACTAGTTTTAAGCCTTCTGCAAATGTTAAGAGCATAACAGAACGACCATTATGATGAAAGTCAGAGACATCAGAATGCACTTTTATAACTTTCCCTAACTCGGCTGTTTTCTGATAAGTTTTCTGAATTTCATCCCAATCTAAAGCTAAACGTGATATGAATTCTTCAGTTGCATCCACCCAAAATTCGGTTGCTACTGCCATTAACCTTGCTAATACTGGGTATTCTTTAAAAAATGTTAATATTCCCCCTTCTAACAAATATTTAATAAAGTTTTGATAATTTTGTTGTTTAAGTTTACGATTATTAGCTTTCTCGCAAAAATTAGCCAAAGTAGATCGTCTGCTAGCATGAAAAACAGATAATTCTAATTCCATTGACAGCGTACAAAAAGTACATAATCTGTTCAAAAGACTTCGTTCAAGATTGCCATGAGCAATATGAGATAGTAATTCATATTGTGAGCTAGCCCTAGCTTTTAGTTGTTTCCTTGCCCAATAAATAAAAGGTAACAATACTTGCTGAAAAGGTAGCGGTTCTTGAGGGTTTAAACAACGATCATTTTCTACAGTAACTGAAATATCTTCAGCAAAGTTTAAACACTGATTTAAGGTTTCTAACCATGTAGGAAAATGCTGATTTTTACTAGTATTTATGTCCCCTAAAGCAAGGCTAATACTCTCAAAATTAAGATTATCCCATTCAAGCCTTCTTTCAAATTTCTCCCAATTTCCTTCGGCTATAACCTGACACCACTGTTCAATTCTGTTGTTTACTAAATCGTCATTTATTTGAACATTATTAGTCAAAAACTTAGAACTAAGTCTTTCTTCAATTGGAATAGCTTGTTTATAAATTTCTTGAAGTTCTTCTTGCGTAAACTGCATTGTACACCTTAGTGATTCTAAATCAGTACTGTTTAACTAAGTAGGTACCTCAAGATAAATCGCCTCTGGTATTATTAGAGGTGATTTATCTATTGATCTATTAAAGTTACAGTTAGACTCTTAAATGAAATATACTCAGCTTGATGCTATTCATAAATAAGGCTGAAAAATTTACACACTCCACAACAAACCGTATTAGTTGTACATTTACTTGCTGGAGTATTTTGGCCTTGTGTATCTCCTGCAGAGCCTGCTGCAATCATTAACATATTCATTTCCGCAGCTTCGATTGATACTTCAGGGGGCATTAAATCTCTGGGTAACAATATAAATATATTGTTAGCAGTTTCTACAAACATTTTGATTTTTACTTCTTGAAGTTCATCCTGAATTTCTTGCGTAAACTCTTGCTTGAAAAGCATAATTGGGTTTTGGAGTAACTGTTGCTTAAATGTCTCATCTCTCCAAGCTTTTGCTATGACTCTTACTCCATTATTCTCATCAATAAAAGCATTCCGTTGCTGCTCCATTACCCATTGAGCAATATCCTCATAAGTCATTTCCAGAGAACTCTTCAACTCCTCCTCTGAAATTTCCTCATAAGGATTGCAGGGCAACACCATATAAAGTATGTCTTGCGTTTCCTCTAAAACATTAATCTCTATTTCCTTTGGCAACTTAGTTTCTAATTCCTTTTCCACAACTGCTTTAGGATTAGCAATCAACTCCTGCCTAAATCCTTTATCCTTCAAAGCACGAGTAACCAAATGAATTTCCAAATCTTTTCTGGTCTTTACAGCTAGTTTTGAATTTTGCTGTAGTTGATAAGACCATAAAGGTAAATTAGGTGTTATTCCTTTATTATTCATATTACTACCTCAATTGTTCTTTAAATTCGTTTTTTTTGTTCATAATGTGCATTTATTCAAGTAAATAAATGCCAATTACTACTCTCATCACTTTCTACTTCTTGAAGTGGAAGGAGAATATATCGAGCCATATTCCCAGTAACACCAATTACAATTTGCTCCTGGGTTTCAACCCAAGCATGAGCTGACATTTGTCCATCCTTGCTTCTAATAAAGCCAATGCGTAGTTGAGTGGGATAACCACGCCGACTAAGTAATACTTGCGTAGCTAAAGCTTGAGGAAGACATTTGGCTCGTAAGTATCGGCTTGCTACTGTTACAGCCCAAGTAATATGATTTACAGAGACATTGTCTGCACTCTGCAACTTAGCTCTTGGTTGTGCAATCTTTGCCAAAAGACTACGTAATTTATAAAAAGATAGTAATTTTAGTCCTACCCTAATCACTCCTAATAGAAGTGTAGCTTTAACTAAAAGCAGACGTTCATCCGCAGTTAAGCTGAAAAACTTACGCAAGTATTTCATCAACTTCAATTAAGCAGCAAATAAAATGTTTGAATCTGCTTAACGCATATATATTTAATTATCACGAACCATAGGACTGGTAAAGTTCTTTACCAAAGCTTAAATATGTAAACAAATGTATTTTTTAATACATTTGTAATTATTGTCAACTATTGTTAAGTATTTTATTTAACTTACTAAATTAGTTGGTAATACAATGTTAGTTTTTCTGCCAAAAAGCGGCAGATTTGTTAAGTTAAGTTTCAAAATTATGTTTGCTTAATCTAAAAATATTATGTCGTTACAAAAAATCTCTCTATAGATAGAAATGTATTCTTCAAGACATCAGCAATATATATAAATTATTCCTACAGCCTGTTTGTTTAAGCCTGTTTAACCTTTACATAATCTTTATAAGCAAGTTGAACAATTGCATTTGCTCTTTCTTCGCACCTCTTAGCTTCATCTGATGTTAAGTTTGACAGATTCAAAATTGTCACCTACTGTCCACCACCAGCCATCACGCGACCCCAACAGTTTCGTTGAAAGACCGGACAATAGAAACAATCCCGTCAGCATCATCAGCCCCAAAAACTCCGTCTAATCCTTCGTAGTGCAGATCGGTGAATGGCGGTTCATAGAGTAAACCTGCATCCATCACCCCGTTTTGAGTCAGGTAATCAATGATGGTTTCCACAAAGCGGATTTGAGTAGCATTAAAACTACTGCCTTCCAAATATTTTCCAAATGCTTGCTTTGCAGCATTTCTGTCTAGCCCGACCAGCTGGCGGATGAACAGTTTGAGGCTGAGGTTTTTTCCGTAGACCTCCTCAAATCGCTCTCGGCTTTCGACTGCTTCGGCATTGAATAGCAATTCTTCTAAAGAAGCTAAATCTGCATCAGTCAGGGAGATGTTACGCTTGAGGAGGAGCGATCGCAGTTGTACGCAGCTTCAGCAATCGCTTATGTAATATCTGCGATTAAATACTTCGGTTTAACCTATGCCTTGCCTAATACTGGCTTTATAACAGCGATCGCTCTTGCAACGCTCAAACGCGAACGCTGCCAAGAGCGATCGCATTAAGGAGTTATGTAAAAATAACTTGAACAATTAAGTGGCTAAATTGGGTTTGATAATATAGTTCCACTCACCATGAAAAGAATTTCGTTCGATTGCGATAGTATCAAGCTCTTGGTCTGTAACTTTGATTCCGGTTTTGTAGAGATTTGGATCTAATCTAGCCTCAACTTCTAATCCTTGTGTAGTGGTAGTATTGCGAATTAGATTAATCACAACTTGCAAGCTGGTCAATGGTCTGCCTCGCCAGTTTTGGGTAATGTGACAAAACAAGCGATGCTCAATCTTATTCCATTTACTCG
>LXQD01000050.1 GCA_003326215.1 Nostoc minutum NIES-26
TTGAAACACTCAGTTACTACCTCAGTAGTCTCAAGACATCTGCTATCAACTTTGCTCATGCTATTCGTGGACACCGGGACATTGAAAACGGACTGCATTGGATCAAAGATGTTGTGTTTGGTGAAGACACTGCACCTTTTTGTGCCTATAATGCTGCTACTAACTGGTCTATTATTCGGACTTTTGTGATTAATCTGCTCCGTGCAAAGGGTTATCGCTCATTGACCAAAGCACAGAGATTTCTGTGTCATGATCTGGAACAACTTTTTTCTCTCCTTACAATGAATTAGCCCTACCCTACGAGTGAATTTTTCAAACTTCAAAAAATGGTATTTCTCAGCGTCGTAACTCTAAATTTAGCTGTACTTACCAAACCTGCGATCGCTGTAATAAATACAGTCGGTTGAATGGGTTTGGCTAAATGTTTTTGAAAGCCAGTTCGCAGCGTTTGCCGTACCCCTGCTCTTAAGCAAGCTACGCGTAGCGGCGACCTTAACAAAAGGCTAGCCGCCCGACGGACTGCTCACCGCACAGAAGTGGCTTTGGAGGAACCCTCCCGCAGAACTATCTCACCTTATCTCCCCTTACTTCTGCATAATCATCTGGGCAACTTTTTCCATAACCTGACTGAAGGGATGTTCCGGGTGGCGCAAGCAGAAAACATCGCTACTTGCTAATTGCATCAATTCTTCTGCTACTGGTAAAATACCAGCTACAGGTGCGTTATAAGTCTTTTCTACCTGTTGCTGCAAGGCATCAAAATCTAGTGCTGGTAATGCTTTGTTGATTAAAAGTAACATTTTTGGTACTTCCAACTTGCGGGCTACCTCAACTGTTACAGCAGTACCTTGAAAATCTTGGCGATCGGGACGTAAGATAAGAACCAAAATATCAGAGATGACGATTGAGAGCAAAGTCTCTTCGTTTAACCCTGGATGAGTATCAATAAATAAGTAATCTAAGTTTAGTACATCAAGCAGTTCTTGAAAGCCTTCATTGAGCAGATTAAAATCAAATCCTTCTCGCAGAACTTTGGTAATATCTCTAGCTTTAATACTAGAAGGAATTAGGTAAATGCGGCTATTTGCCTTTCCTGTTTTACCTAAAATCGAGCTGACATCATAGGCAGTCTCCTCAATATTACAGCGTCCCCAGAGATAATCGTTGAGTGAGTATTTCATTTTCTGCTCATCAAAACCAAACAGAACGTGAATACCTGGGGATTGAATATCAGTGTCAATAATGCCAACCCGATATCCATAACGAGCAACGATTCCAGCGAGGTTAGCCGTTGAATTCGATTTGCCTGTACCACCTCGAAATGAGTGAATAGATACAATTTTTGACATAGATTAAATTGTTGACTGATTATCAACTACTACAAACAGGTACATTGATTTTTTTGAATTGCCCATAAAATTCAAAAATAAATGTTACTGACATGTTTACCTTAAATTTTTGATTTTGAATTTAAAGTTTATTCCATATATTTTTATTAAGTCTACTTTTCTTTTTGCTGATAAGGCGGGGTTGATAGTAAATAGCGCCGCTATTCTCATTTGATTCCTGAATAATTCCTTGGAAAATCAGAGTTTCTAAATGTTTCTGTACAATCTCTTCTGCCAGATTTGTATGAACTATAACTTCCTCTAAAGTCACTTTTTGCTGACGAATTATCCAAGTAACAATTTGCCGTTGTTCATCAGGCAAATTGATAGCATCTGCCAGGCTTTCTTGTGCTGACAATTCCTCAAAGTCTTGGTGATTCATATTTATTCTCCTTTAACTTCCTTTTAGTCTCTTAGCTCGACGCTGTAATTGTTCCAAGTATTCCATTTCTTCTTGTTGTTCAACAGTTTCTTGTATCTGTTTTGCTTCTATGTTGTTAGCATCAGTACTATTTTCTTGTGCGTTGATTTGATTGCGTTTGTCACGCACCTGTTGCAAGTAATCTACTTCTTCTATTGATTTTGTGGGTTGAGAATTTTTAGGGATATCAATTCTCTCTTCAAGACTGAGATTATGAGACTCTAAATTGTCGGTAACAACAGGTGCGATCGCTGTTTGCAAAACTTCTTTGTTATCCCGATTCCGCAAATCCTTGGCTTTTTGCTGTAATTCCAAAAAATAATCGCTTTCTGCGATCGCAGCTACTTCTGCATCCTTTTTGGCTTCGTCAATCTCAATGTTGATTTTCAGGAAGCCTTTAACTGTCTTGACAATTGTGACGGCGTATCTATCTATCAACGCTACACCAACAGCAGTTGCTAATAGTCCTAGTGCTGGCGGTACTAGAGGTATCCACCCAGCTTGGAGAATGATTATATATGCACCTCCGAATAAAATGGCGATCGCTACTCCACCACCTAAAATCAATAGCCAAGGTTTGCGAATCCGCCACGCCAGAAATCCCCCCACCAGTGACCAGGCAAATATCCACAAACTTTCTTGTCCCTGATTCCAGTACCAAAAAAGCGATCGTTTATCTAAAACAGCGCTTAATATCTGACTGGCATTTTGTACGTGAACTACCACGCCAGGCATTTTTTGGCTGTCTTCGGCTCCCCCACTATAAGGTGTGTAAAAATTATCTTTAACAATTGCTGCTGTATAGCCGAGCATCACAATCTTGTCTTTAATCAAAGGCGGATCGACTTTATCTGCAAGTATGTCGCTAAGTAATACTTGCTTGGCTGCATTCCTCGCAGAACGGTAGTTGAGCAATATTTGGTAATCTCCAGTAGCGGCGTGGCGATAACCTGCTGCATTTGGTGATAAACGTTTAAGAACAGTAGATCCAAGTTTTAATTCCCCAGATTTAGTCAGTTCTGGCTCAATTCCTTGCCCTTGCAAGTAACGCACTACCATCTGAAAACTCAGGGATGGCAGTTGATTTTCTGAATTGACATAATTGCAGATATGTTCGTTGGGTGCTGGCAGTTTCGAGGCTTGAGGAACGGAAATCACCATACCTTGCCGGACAATTCCACCAGCGTCTACGGGAAAATCGGCAACTCCAACGCGGTCTTCTGGTATGCCTGGTGCCGCCGCGATTCCGGAAGAGTCGGCCTTACTAATTGAACATGCTGCTACAATGCGATCGCTATTAGATAATTGCTTAACTAACTCTGCGCGACCTGCGGCTGAACCTTGCGGCACATCTCTTAAAATATCTATACCAATTACACGCGGTTCATGCTTCTCTAGTTTCGCCAAAACCTGTGCCAATGTACCATCTTGAATCGGGTACTCTTTGCGTGTCTGGATGTCTACATCATTGATACCAACTACTAAGAAGCGTTTGTCTGGGCCTTCATCAGGACGCGTTCTGATTAGCCCATCAAAAGCAGCCAACTCTAGTCCTTCTAGGCTACCTAGCACCCGCAATCCAACAATTATGCTAGTCATAGCTAGGCTAGTAACAACTACAGTACCGCCTACAGTCAAGAACGAACTAAGCAATCTTTTGTTTTTCACTTGATATAAACATTTATTAATTTTTAAAATTTCCCAAAGCAGATAACAGCAGTTAGAAAGAATTTGCCAAGCCAAAATTCAACTTCACGATGGTTGGGCGCAATCAAACATCACATTTAGGGTAATGGTAATCAGTATGCCCAATCAGTTAGTACAGCATTTCATTAAGTCGTAGCAAATTCTCTTGGGAAAGACTCCGCGTTTCTCTGCGTTTAAAAACGTTACATTCCAAGCAAAGCTGTACTTAGGTAATTTTATAGCACTTATCCCGATCTCTTTACTAATTTTACAAAAAAAATCATAGTAATTGTACTGTGAAAAAGTCAATTCCAGACTTAATGAATTTATACAATTTATGTCTGCGAATAGGAACTATCCTAAAAATGGGCAAGTCCTTGAAATACAGAGTGGAACTACATGATTCATTCTGTTAGGTGCAAACTTGACAGTGGTGTGATTGCGTCAAGGCCAAGCGATAAGTTAAGAGACATCCCCAGCAACGGATGTGTCTATTGATTACAAGTTTGATTATTTGTAGCAACAGGCTAATTATTGTAAAAAATTATGCTTAAAAAAACTTTATTCACGATCGCACTAGGCTTAACCTTATCTACAGATTTATTGCTGACGACTGTGGCAGCAATAGCAATACCCTCAGATGCAATTTCACAACAAGTTTCTCAGGGTTCACAACCAAGATTTACACCGCGCCGCCGTTCCCTGTTACGATTCAAAGTACCTAGTATTAGAGGTTCTCGTAATCTAGAAGCAGGAGCAGCACGCGGCGAATGCAGTCCTCAAGTTATAAGTGCAGTTATACCCCCAAAACCTGCAACGATGGCATCTACTGACCTACCCGTGCAATTAACAGTAAGCGATCGCCCGACATTTTTTGTGAATGTACCCCAAACCTCCGCAAAGCAAGCAGAATTTTTGTTGCGGAATCAAACAGGAGAAAAAATACTCTTAAACAAAATTGTGCCTGTAACTGTCAGCAAAGGCATTATGAGCTATACCTTACCTGCCGATTTTCCAGGATTACAAGTTGGACAGAAATATAGTTGGCGCTTTTCCCTACTTTGCGATCCTACTGGAGGCGATCGTAGTGGTGATGCGATCGCCAGTGGCTGGATACAACGAGTGCAACCGACTGCAACAGTAGCCACACAGTTGCAGACAGCAACCCAGAGACAGCGCGTGTTGATTTATGCAGACAACGGTTATTGGCACGATACACTCAAAACCCTAGCTGATTTACGTGCGACAAATCCCAGCGATTTGACCTTAGTTCGTGATTGGGTAGACCTTTTAAAATCAGTAGGCTTAGATGCGATCGTCAACCAACCCTTAATTCAACTCAACACTGCCACAGCTTTCAACAGATAAAAAAGTATCGACTGGTAAGTTGTCAGTAGTCAGTAGTCAGTTATCAGTTGTTATTTTCCTTGTCCCCATTGTCCTCAATCCCCATCTGTTAACCTAGGTGTGCATTATCGAAGAGTTGAAGAAAAATAGATGGCAATTGGTAATTTGTTTGCAGCAGGTGGCGTTGTCATGTGGCCTCTGCTGGGGTTTTCGCTGCTAGGTGTGGCGCTAATTATAGAACGTGTCATATTTTGGGTGAAGATAAATAGTCGGCAAAATCGCATTGTGCGAGATGTGCTAAAGCTTTACCGCCTTGACAATGTAGTTGGTGCTTTGGATAAATTGCAGGCAAATACTGATTTACCTATGTCCCGGATTTTTCTTGCTGCTTTAGAACTGGAGGAGCCAACGCCTGAAGAATTTCGCTTAGCATTAGAAAGTGAAGCGCAAGCCGAAATACCTATACTCAAACGCTTCCAAAATATTTTTGAGACAATTGTTGGTCTTGCACCTCTTTTGGGTCTTCTTGGCACAGTTTTGGGATTAATTGCTTCCTTCGCCTCCCTGGATATTGGTGATGTGGGAGGTACTAAAACCACAGGTGTCACGGCTGGGATTAGTGAAGCTTTAGTGTCTACAGCATCAGGATTAGTTGTAGCTATCTTTACACTCTTATTTGCTAATACCTTTCGAGGACTTTACCAGCGTCAAATTGCCTGGATTCAGGAATACGGTGGACAGTTAGAATTACTCTACCGTCGTCGCTATGAAAGAGGGGATAAATCCTATACGCCTACCAGATAAAGCCGATATCCAACCTCGGAGCAACATTGTGTCCGCGATTGCTGTAATATTTGCGATTGGTCTACAAGTCAAATTTTTGATCGCTAAGACCCTAAGAAAAATACATTATTTCAATTCTTGTCTCTGATGATATAACTCTTAAGAGATAAGCTCTAAAATGAAACATCACTTTTTTAGAGGATACTCCATGAGCATTTGGGTAAATGAGCAAATCGATCCGTCTGGCATGATTTATGCCTGTATAGCCTGTTGTAATGAGTCTCAAGCCAAAGATTGTCATGAGTCGTTTCAGAAAAATTTAACCGAGATCCAAAGGTCTAGCGGTTGGATAGCACGATTGCGGATAGTCGATTCTTGGGATGAAGTTCCAGTTAATGCTTTAAAACTCGATTAATTTTGTAGTATCCAACGACGGGAAAAAGGCAAGCAAGGGAAGCAGGGGAAGAAAAATTACAACTGACAACTAACTATTGCCTCCTACTTTGGAAAGTGGTAGCAGCAAACTGTATCAGTATTGGTTAATAAACGATAAAAATGAGATTAAAAATTTACACTTTATTGAAAATAGCTTTAAAGAAACCTCACTTTTAACAAAAATTTGATGCATTTTATGAAGTGTTAAGAGTTATCATCGATCCGAAGGAATAAATTAACAACTTGCAAAAACCGAATTAATGTAGTGAATCCTAAAACTTACATTTCGGAGCAAGGCTGTCCTATTAATTTGGTTGGCAAAACAGGACAAGCGGTTCAAATTTCAATTCATCCCCCTAGTCACTATATCTGTGCCAACCGCGAACGGATATTACCAGACTGGAAACAGCAAACTTTTTTATGGGTTGTGATTGTCTTGCAACAATCACGATGTCAATTAGTGGAATGTACGGCAGAAATAGAAATAGAGAAAGAACGCCTACGAGAAAAGTTTATGAGATTTGGCTGCGATCTAGCATTTAATTTGCGCGATCGCGGTTATTTAGCAGACCTCATAGACCCGCGCACTGGCTATCCTTTACTTTCCCATCCAGGAGCAATTCCCCACAACGACACAGCCGTGGTGAAAGCTTTATTAAAATATCCAGTTATTAAAAACAAATGTTGCGTGCTAGTGCATCCTATGTGGGGTACGGCAGTTTATCCCAGCGTTTTGATATCAGAAGCACCACCATTCATTATTGAATCAATCGCTAAAGATATAGCACCTATACATGGGTGGAAAGAAGGATAGGGGGACAGAGGGAGGCAAAGACGCGGTGAGACAGGAATCATCGTGCATTTATGCAACGCCGATTTTTTGGCTGTAAACTATCAGTAACGAGATCAAAAGCTGATTCCTACGAACACGGTAAGTTTGTCCACACGCAAGAGAAACTATACTACTTTGTGACATTTAGTTATCAGCATGATGACTCTTTTGTAGAAGATGAAAAGCAACTGAGTGAGTTGGTGACATATTTGTTCTATCAGAAGGCAAAACAATGGGAGCGTAACAAGATGCGCTCGCTCTAGTAAATTTGTAATAACAATAGTTTGTGAGTTATAATAAATACATAAACAGCGACAACGCTACACGTTGCGAGGCAACCAATATGGATGCCAATGAAGTTTTGAGACGATATGCAGCCGGAGAAAGAAATTTTAGACAGGCAGACTGGAGAGGGATAAATTTAGCTAAAGCAAATTTGAGTGGGGTAGATTTGACTGGGGCACATTTGAGCAACGCAGACTTGAGCAACTCAGATTTAAGCAGTGCTAATCTGAACTGGGCTGGACTAAAAGGAACCAATTTCAGCGGTGCTAATCTGAAGGGGGCAAAAATGCCTGATGGAAGAACGCACAACGATCGCCTAGAGTCTGCCAATTATTTCTTTAGCTAACACCTGACAATAAATCTGACATTGTTCAGGAGTGCTGAGTGCTAAGTATAAACCCAGTTGCTTCAGGGCTTTGAGCAATCAACACTGCCCTCGCTAAGTTTGAACCACAAACGATTACTTTTCATATCGTAGTTAACCAAATAAACCTAGAAATGAAACAGCGCCTTGTCATGCTGTAGGAGAAGGGATACTGTTTATTGCTGTGCTTGCCAGTTTAGCGATTTGCCAGCAGTCCTCACATGCGATCGCTTAATGCATTTTAGACCTAATTTAAATCTTTCAGGAGTTTGTGAATGAGTATTATTACCAAGATGATTGTAAATGCAGATGCCGAGGTTCGCTATCTCACTCCTGGAGAGATGGATCAGATCAATATCTTTGTTAAGAGCAGTGAGCGCCGTCTACAACTTGTGCAAGCTTTAACTCAAAGCCGCGATCGTATTATTAAGCAAGCTGGAAAGGAACTGTTCCAAAAGCGTCCACGCCTTGTTGCTCCAGGTGGCAATGCCTACGGCGAAAAGATGATTGCCACCTGCCTGCGGGATATGGATTACTACCTACGGTTGATCGTTTACAGTGTTGCAGCTGGAGATGCTACGCCAATTCAAGAGATCGGAATTGTTGGTGTTCGCCAAATGTACAGATCCCTCGGCACCCCAATTGATGCTGTTGTCGAGAGTGTCCGTGCGATGAAGAACATCACTATCTCAATGTTGTCTGGAGAAGATACAAGCGAAGTTAGCACTTACTTCGACTACCTAATTAATGCTCTCCAGTAGGTAGACAACAAGAATCACCTAGAGAGCGATGTCTAGCGACAAGCCGCTCCGCGTCTACGCGCGTCACAACCCAGATGACCGATAATCTTGCCTAAATTCTGGAGATAGGGTTTGAGGACTGTTGACTCAAACCACTCGACCTTAGTTTACTGAGACTAATTGAGGATTGAATTCGACTTTATTTTTACTGCTGTACCAGATGCAACTCAAGAGTCCAGCAGTGAAACATAATTTATATAACAATTACTAATCGTGATTCAACGAAAATCTTCGAGCAAGGATTAGTTATTTATATAAAAGCTAACAGCAGGATAATGTTTGAGCCTATCGAAGTGCCGAGTAACACCATTACTTGTGGTTCTTAACAAATTGATTGGTATGATTGTAACTAATGACTATCCAGATTTGGTGTAAAAATTTAGCTTTGAGAAAGTGTCTATGAGATAGTCACTTAACCGAAAATCATTCTTCTGAATGTAATTTTAGCAAGGAATGTTTGATTACCCTTTATTTCCATGTAATACTTGCTAGGGCAGTCTTCCTAGCAATCTATAATGTTACTTTCTCTCAATTCAACATTTTGCTCAAAAACCAATATCAAATTATTTATGTTTTTTTTGTACTGAAAACCATAATCTAACAAAGCTTGCTTTAAAGTTTCCAACTGAGATTCTTCGATTTGAGTCTTGAGCGCTATCTCAATAGCTTCCTTGTTCACTGTAAAACTAAAACAGTCTTTGAACTGGTTATAATCCCAGTTTAATTTTCTGGCCGCATTTAACTCAATGGCAGCTAATGTATCATCAAATTTACTTGTAACCATAACTTTGTCTATTGCATGAGATTAACTACATTTTAACAATCACAAGAGATAAAAAACTAAAGGTTAATATTAATGAAGAATTCAGAAGAACAGTAAGACATTTTATTTTAAAAAAATCAACCTTTTGATAAATGTATAGAAGGTAATTATAGAGTATTACTTTATAGTTAATTGTAAGGATTCAGGTGGCAGAGTATTGACAAAGGGAACACTTGAGGGGGAGTATCACAAATATGAACCAAAGCCTGCCTCAAGATTTAGACAGAGAAAGCTTAAACCAGTTATCGCGCATAAGAACTGGTAGAGATAATTATTGAGCAGAGCAAGGTAATACGTGAGTTACAGAAAATCACCTACGAACTACAGCAAGAAATAGAGCGTTTAAAAGTCAGTAGAGATTTAGATAGTTCTAATTCGTCGAAACCACCGTCTGGAGACATTCACAAAAAGAGCGAAAACAAAAAAGCATCCCCTCAAGAAGAATCAAATCATCCCAAAAGAAAACCAGGTGGGCAGCCAGGATATCAGGGAAGAACCCGTAAGGGTTTTGGCAGAGTGGATCGTTATGAAATATTACGTCCTACGGATTGTGTCTGTTGTCGTCACAAAGCATTTGCACCTGTGGCAATGAAAGTAGAAAAACACTCGGTAGCGCAACTAGTGGAACGTCCAATTGAAGTAGCGGAGTATCAACGCCATACCTGCCTGTGTCAGTGTTGTGGAAATGTACAAACAGCTTCTTGGCCACAAGATATGATCCCAGGACAAGATTTAGAAATCTCTTTACAGGCGTTTTTAGGGTGGCTAAATAATTATGCACACATGCCCTATGAAAAATAACAAGAAATGCTATGGTAACTGGGACAAGTTGAAATTATTGATTTTTTTTGCAAAAGCTCTACTAGCTGACTCTATTAATTCTCAGTCTCGCCCTTCTTTGCTTCCACAATTTTAGACTTGAATCCTTACGATTACGGCAACTATTGATATTAAACTCTATGTTTTTATATATACCTTCTCAGCCAAGAAAAAATATTAATTTATTTATATATTTTTCAGTTGAAAAATCAGGATATAATGTACAAGAGTTACGCTAAGACGCATAGCACAAACTGTTCCTGAAGATAACTTATTTGTGGAAGCTCAGATAGTTGAGGTCTCTAAAAGTACTGCTTGCTACTTCCCCTTGATGAGTGGACGCTATGAAGTTAAGCCGGGGATGATGCCTTTTGGTACTTGCTTGGGTAATGGTCAGGCTGACCAGCAGGTTTTTCAAATAGATGACAATTTTACCCATTACCGTCAGGCTAAACTTTTGGCTCGTGCCGAACGGTTGAGTAAATATTACCAGACGTGCAACTATTCTAAAGCTGTGGCAGGAGCGATCGCTCGTTTAATTATTAATCGCCTCACCCAAGAACACCCACAGTATTTTGACTGTCAAAAGTTAACATCGAAAACTGTAAAATTCCATAGTCAACTCACCCAAGAAACCCTTTACTTAGATGCAGACTGGCAGTTACAGCAAGTCCAAGGTAGTCAAGTGGTTCCACCTTATGCCTCCATCCTCGATGCTTTGGCAACGCAGATACAAGAAGACTTGACAGTTGTTTGCCGTGGTAGCGATGGTAGCAACTGGCTGAGTGCAGTTCATCTGTGTTATCCCAACCACTGGTCAGCTGAGGAGAAAATTGGTAGAGACTTTGCGACGATACATGCACCTGTAGCTGGTATGGAAAAAATAAATCGGCGAGGGAGTGCGATCGTTAATACGATGATTGACAGGGAACCAATGGTGCGTTTTGCCTGGGGTTTAAGTACCGATACCCGCCTTAACCACCATCCCAAACCACCGCCTGATATTTCAGTTAGTCAGTGGCAGGGTAGAAGCTTCGATCTGTTGCATCCTCAACTCTACCTGCGAATTGAGCGACAAGTAATTTGGGGACTACCAGAATATGAAGCAGCACTTTTTAGTATTCGTACTTACTTCAGAGATTGTAGCTTGGTTAAAAAAGACTCAGTGTTAAGGTCTAAGCTGTATGCTGCAATTCAGTCCATGACATTGGAATCACTGATATATAAGGGTTTAGTAAAGAGTAAAGCTGATATTTTGCAATGGTTGAGCTAGGTGTAAGGTATCGAAAGATGTGTTAAAACCTAGTAATGAATATAACCCAGCCTAATTACATTACAATTCGCCTAGCCCAACCGCAAGATAGAAATCGAATTTTTGATATCCAAAGAGATGCCATACAGAGACTTTGTTCTAGAGATTATAGTCCAGAACAGATTCAAGGCTTATTGAATGATAAACACTTGGATAACTGGCAAGGAGAAGATACAAAAGAGATAGTTCTTGTTGCTGAAATTGGGGAAACAATTGTGGGTTTTTCTGCGTACTCTAGATATTGGGTGAATGCAGTTTATGTCGATCCTAAATATGTGCGACAAGGAATTGGCACACAGTTACTCAAAGCAATAGAAAGTGACGCTTTGTCCGAAAATATCAATACGTTAGCTGTTTGTGCATCAATTACTGCCAAACCTTTTTATGAAGGATCTGGTTATCAAGAGTTTGGCGAAACTTACATACTTTCAAGTACCGGAATTCATATACCGTGTATCCGGATGCAAAAATGGCTATCTTCAACTACTGAGGGAGAACAGCCGCCATCAGACTTTTTAACAGCTATTTGCAGATTTTTGCAGTGGATACTGATTGGTAAATAAGTGAAACAGTATAAATGAACCGCTTATAAGGATAAATTGGCCCAATAAGCATAATTTAAGTTTCATACACATGTTAGCGATCGCATAACGCATCTTCATCAGGCGATGGGTTGTGCATAAAGTGCAAAAAGATATACAGCATTTCCTGCTGTTATGGGGTACAGTTAGTAAGAATAAAAATATTATCTTTTTATGAAAGCATATTCAATCGCTCTGCGCGAAAAAATAGTTGCAGCACATATTCAGGAGAAAATATCAATTCGTCAAGTGGCAATCAGATTTGCTGTTAGCAAAAGTCTAGTCCAAAAGCTAGTAAAGCAACAACAAGTTGAGGGAAATTTACAACCATTACAGCGAGGTAAACCCCAGTTTAGTCATCTCACAAATGCGGAAGTAGAGTTAAGAGAACTGGTTGTAGAGAATCAGGATGC
>LXQD01000051.1 GCA_003326215.1 Nostoc minutum NIES-26
AAGATTTTATGAATCTGAGCCAAACTGCTGTGACTAATGCCGCTAATCTCGCATTCTTTATGGTCAATTTATCCCATCATCTTCTCGCTGATTTCCGTAAACATAATCCTAACTCTGGCATTATTGACCTGAAAGCTTATTACCGTGGTTTTCGATATGTCCATGAAATATTAAAAATGCTTCCCCAACAGCCTGACCCTATTTTGTTAGCTCAAATTTTTGCCAAGCTTACTTCTTTAGGACGGATTCATGCCGTTTACACAGATTTTGACCTCTCGTAAATTGGCTAAGGTATTGTCATTTGTAATCAATTTTGCTTAACTACTTGTTACTCTTTTAACGTTGTATGAAGATAGTCCTTGATTTTCCGAAAAAAGTGTGTAAAGCTTTTTTATATACAAAATACGGCAAATCGACCGACAAATAGTAGTAAATTGTGGAGTGCGATCGCCAAAGGCAGGGCTAGATTATCGCACGCAGTCATCATTGCTACTGAAGGCTGTGCTTTTTTAAGCCAAGCACTAGGTTGCAATGTGTTGGGGATGGATCGGTTACAGTGTTTGAGGCTGGTGCGAGAATGTCGGAGATGGAACTTTCTAAGCTTTGGCATCGCACCTGCTTTTTTACTCATTAGCAAAACTCAGATTTGATAAAAGCAGAAGAATTAGGTACTAGGAACAAACTGGCGATCGTCTAAGCTTAATTTTCTATCTTTAATCCAAAAGATGAAATGTCATATTTGCATTAATTTTGCCAGAATAATATCTGCAACAAAGCATTGGATGCACTGCTGAAAATTTACCGAAAAAGCGACTATTAAGGGAGTTGTCAGCTTTGAAAATTATTCTACCAATAGACGTTGCTACAGAACTTGAGCCACATTTACCTGATGACATAGCAGTTATGCGTGTGGATAGTGAAGGCAACTTGGATGGCGATGCTACAGATGCTGAGGTTTACTTTAGCTGGTTTTTCCTCAAACTGACGACGTTGCATCGAGTCCTAGAATCTGCACCTGAACTGCGTTGGCATCATGCACCAAATGCAGGTGTAAATCACATCATTACACCCAAATATATAGAACGCAACCTGATTTTGACTAACGGTGCGGGGGTTCATGCGATTCCCATTGCCGAATTTGTCATTGCCTATATGCTGTCCTATGCCAAGCAACTACCCAGATTACACCAACAACAGACTCAACACCGTTGGCAAAAAGGTCTGCCAATTCAAGAATTACTAGATAAAACCTTATTAATTATTGGTGCAGGTGGAATCGGGCAAGAAATTGCTTCCCGTGCTAAAGCTTTTGGGATGAGGATTTTTGGGAGTCGCCGTCACCCACAACCACTATCTAACTTTGACAAAGTGGTAGGTGCAGATGAATGGAAAGCACTTCTGGGCGAAGCTGACTATGTTGTAATTGCCACACCTTTGACCTGGGATACTAAAGGCATGATTGATGCTGAAGTCCTGCGCTTAATGCGTCCCAATGCTTATTTAATTAATATTGCTCGTGGTGCAATTGTGGATGAATTTGCACTCATCCAAGCCTTGCGGGATGGTGAGATTGCTGGTGCTGCTTTAGATACTGTGTTCGCCGAACCGCTACCATCAGAAAGCCCATTGTGGTCGTTACCCAACGTTTTTATTACACCTCACTGTTCTGGTAATTCTCCCAGAGTTAAGGAGCGATCGCTTGCTCTTTTTCTCGACAATTTCACACGTTATCGCCAGGGCAAACCTCTACGTAACATCGTAGATCAAAGAGTGGGTTATTAATTCATTGGTACTACTTTGATGGGCGTTGCATAGTTGCGGGATGATTTAGCAACTTCTAAAATTCTCCCCCTGCTTCCCCTGCATCCCCTGCCTCCCCTGCTTACCCCAATTCATCCCACTGTTATGCAACGCCCTTTGATGATTCCTCTTTCGCAGCTAAGACGGCAGCAAATCGGTAGCTTTTTAGTTACAAGTTCGATCGCTGCTGGTTGCACTCAAACTACCACTAACTCTACAGCAATACCTGTAAGTAACCAAACTTCAGAAAAACCCCAAGTGATTCGATTGGGGTATCAAAAAGGTGGGGTGATTCCCATCGCACGTCAACGTGGCGAATTAGAGCGTCAGCTACTAACTCAAAATATCAAAGTAGAGTGGAGTGGCCCCTTTGACCGTTGTGCAACACTCCTGCAAGCCCTCAATAGTAATCGAGCTGATATTGGTGGGTGTGGTGATATTCCTTCCATCTCTGGAATTGCTGCTGGACAGCCTCTTTGTATCGGTTCTTTACAGCGTCCTCAACCAGATTCTTTAAGCAATGCCATCTTAGTTCGTGGTAATTCCTCTATTAGGAAACCTGATGATTTAGTAGGTAAAAAAGTCGCAGTTAATCAAGGGGGTGCAGGAGAATATTTGCTATTAAAAGTTTTAGAAAAAGCAAATATTCCCAAAGAAAAAGTCCAGCGAGTTTATCTATCGCCAAATGATGCTGCACCAGCTTTGTACCAAGGTGCTGTTGATGCTTGGGCAGTTTGGGAGCCTTATATTTCCATTGCTCAACTAGAAAATCATGCACAAAGAATTACCACTACTCACCCCGCTCCTACCTACGGTGTGATGGTGGTTCGCACTGATGCTGCTAAAGAAAATCCCGTGGTAGTGAAAGCGGCTCTGACTGCTTTGAGTCAGGATGGAGAATGGCTGAATCAAAATACTGATGCGGCGGCAGCTTATATGGTTAAACAGCTAAAAGTTTCTGATGCTGTGGCTAAACAGGCGACTAAGAATCGAGGTCGAGAATCTTACGTTTTTCCTAGTGATGAAGACATCAGCAATCTGCAAAAAACTGCTGATTGGCTATTAGAGCAAAAAATTATTCCTCAACGAGTAGATATTGCAGCTGCGGTGTGTCCTTTGGAAAGTGCAAGTAAATAGTAGATATGTGAAAGTTAGTTTTTTTGACGAACCACATAGACGCGTCAGCGGTGAGGTAGTGCGTTGGGCGAGTTCCCGCAGGGTAGGACGCGAAGTAAAAGAAAAAGATTAAGAATTTCAGCAAGAAATTAGAATCACTACTCTGTGAAATTCAAAAGTTAAAGCTCTAACTTTCTATGTCTGTAGCGAGACAAATTCATATTCCCAATTTGTTAATTAAATATAGGAGTAAAACTGTATGCCGCTTGAATTTATTGGCATGATTGGCACGCGAGAAGCATCAGAATTACATGGTACTGCTGTATCGTTAACGGGAGGAAGTATAGATACTGCTTATGTCCGCAAGTTTGCAAAAGTCCACGAAGATGGTGGATTTGACAGGGTGCTAGTTGGATACAGTTCTACAGGGCCTGATGGTTTTAATGTTGTGAATTATGCGGCCAATGTCACAGAAAAACTGAAGTTTTTATTGGCTCATAGACCGGGTTTTGTCGCTCCTACTTTAGCAGCACGCAAGCTGGCAACTTTAGATCATTTTACTAGTGGTCGCGTTGCTGTGCATATCATTACTGGTGGTAGTGATGCCGAACAACAACGGGATGGTGATTGGCTTGACCACGATACCCGCTATCGTCGTACCGATGAATATCTCGACATTGTGCGGCGAGTCTGGACAAGTGAGGAAGCATTTGATTATGAGGGTGAGTTTTACCGAGTTAAACAAGCATTTTCGGAGGTCAAACCATTACAAAAACCTCATCTTCCTATCTACTTTGGTGGTGCTTCTGGCGCGGCTGTAGGTGTCGGTGCAAAACACAGTAATGTCTATGCTTTTTGGGGAGAACCGATCGCTGCTATTAAACAACGCATTGCTGAAGTCAAAGCCGCCGCACCACCAGGAAAGTCTTTAGGGTTTAGTGTTTCCTTACGTCCGATTTTGGCTGAGACGGAAGAGAAAGCATGGGAGAAAGCACGATATATTCTCTCGCGTGTTAAAGAAAACCGTGCTAAAGCAGGGATTCAACTGCCATCTGGTACTTCAGCCAGACCCCAAGCCGTTGGTTCGCTGCGGCTGCTGGAGTTTGCTAAAGATAGCGAAATTTACGATAAGCGTCTGTGGACACCTATTGCAACTGTTACAGGAGCCTATGGTAATACTACTGCTTTGGTAGGAACTCCCGAACAAGTAGCAGAATCATTATTTGACTATTACGAAGCTGGAATGACAACACTTTTGATTCGTGGTTTCGATCCGGTAGAGGATGCGATTGCCTATGGTCGAGATGTGATTCCGTTGGTACGCCAAGAAATACAGCGACGAGAACAACAAACAGCTACCATTGCCTAGGATGCCAAACAAGGACAGCAACAGCGTCCCCAAAAATTACCTCCCATTTCTGATGAGGCGATCGCATCTCAACAAGAGATCGCTGATACTTTTTTCCAAACGGGTAGGATTTCATTACAAGTTGATGTAAAGCCATTATGGGACAGTAGTTTTAATAAAGATATCGCCAAATGCAATTAGCACTGTCTCCATAAGGTAGGAGTTGAAAGTCAAATGTCAAAATCTCCCGTTTTAGCAGCTACTACAACATCTTGCCCCAATCTGTTGGAACTGGTCGAGTCACTAGCAGTTGATTTTGCTAGTCGTGCTGCCGCCCACGATCGCGACGGTTCTTTCCCTTTCGAGAATTTTGAGATTCTCCATAAAGCACAACTGTTAAGTCTCACCGTTCCCAAAGAATTTGGTGGTCAAGATGCAGGGTACCCTACTGTCTGTCAAGTAATTGAAAAGATAGCTAGTGGTGATGCTTCTACGGCTTTGGTGTTGACAATGCACTACCTCCAACATGCCAACGCTGCCCAGACTCGTCGTTGGCATCCCACAGTTTACGAACGGCTGTGTCGGGAGTCAGTAGCAGGTATTGCTCTACTCAATGCTGCCCGTGTGGAACCGGAATTAGGCACACCAGCTAGAGGAGGACTACCAGCAACGATCGCCAAACAAACAGACGATGGCTGGCTAGTTACTGGTCACAAACAATACACTACGGGCAGTCCGATTTTAAGTTATTTTGTCGTTTGGGCGCGGACAAATGAAGAGGAACCACGAGTGGGCAGTTTCCTTGTACCGCGTCACTTTCCTGGTGTGAGGATTGAGGAAACTTGGGATCATTTAGGGATGCGAGCTACTGGTAGCCATGACTTGATTTTAGAAGATGTCTTGATTCCTAGAGAATATGGTTTGGATATTCGTCCTCTCAAAGCTTTTGCAGCACCAGATCCACTAAAACTGGCGGGTGTAAGTTTGTGGTTGAGTGCCTTGTATCAAGGGGTAGCGACGGCAGCACGAGATTGGTTAGTTGGGTATTTAAATGAGCGATCGCCTACTAATTTAGGTGTAAGTCTAGCAACTTTGCCCCGGTTTCAAACAGCTGTTGGTGAAATCGAGGCATTACTTTATGCCAACCACCAACTAATTTACAGCTTGGCGACTGACATCGATCTAGGTCAATACGATAGCAAAGTTGGTTTACAAGCGCAAACAGTGAAATATCTGGCTACAAGTAATGCTATTCGCGCTGTGGAAATTGGACTCGAACTGATTGGTAATCCGGGTTTATCCAAGAAAAATCCTCTGGAAAGACATTATCGCGATGTACTTTGCAGTCGCATTCATACACCGCAAAATGATGCAATTTGTTTGTCTCTAGGGAAATCAGCACTCTTGTACAGACGCGATTAATCGCGTCTCTACTCAACACTTACAACTATTTCAATGACGAGTGTATGAACGCTCAAACTGAATTTTGATTTTTTGGGCAAGAACTGCTAAACCAACTGACACAAGAGCAGTTGAAACTAATGCTATTTTTAGTTGATAAATATCTACGAGTATAGCCGCAGATGCAAGAGCGATCGCCACTCCTACAAAGATATTTTTCAGCCTATTTGTTAGCCGATAAGCTCGATTGCAAGAACTACAAATTTGTGTATGTTGTAAAAATCGGTCTTGCGATGTTGAATTTTGTTTCAAGTCCTCCATGCCAATATTTTTTGCGGAAGAATAGCCTTGATAAAATGGCAAAGATGTACCAAATTTATCTAGCCACTTGCGATATTCCAGCACCAACGTGTCAGACGTTTTCAGCGGTAGATATATTTCTTTCAAATTTTTTCCCAAACGCTCAATTTGTGCTTGTTGTTGCACAACAAGTTGTAAATCGCCTTCCAAGATTTTGTTTCGCAACAAGACGTGATCTAACCAACGAGGTGCATACTTAATTTTCCAATTGAAAAAGTTACCATAATTTCTAAGTAAAATTCGGCATTTATCTTTACCGACAGGGATAGAATACAAAGCTATCCCACCATACCAACCTCGTTGTTCAACCTTAATTTGATAAATAATTAAGTTGGGAGCAATGAAATCTAAAAGATTCCAAGGCTGATTGGGTGTACGTATCTTCTTATATCGTCCACGAATTCCTTGATATGAGCTTTCAATAACTTCCATTGCCAACGGTTGGGCATCTTCTCGATTGCCCATAATGCCATCATGGCTAATAGGAATGTGAGCTGGGTCGATAACGTTTTCGATGAAATAGCCTTGATTGTAAGGGAGGTCACGCATGTAGTCTATTGTGACAAATCCCGGTTTTTCTAAATCTGCTAGGGTGGGGATAACATCATCAACAGCAGTTTTATTTTCTTCCGCCCACATCCACACGATACCTTGGTGTTCTACAACTTTAAAAGATGACACGCAAGCATTAACAGGAATTTTGGCATCAGCAGGTAACTGAGGAATGTGCAGGCATTTACCATCTGTACCAAACTGCCAACCATGGTATGAGCACTCAATTTTGCCGTCTATAACTTGTCCGTCGGAGAGTCTAGCTGCGCGGTGAGGACAACGATCTGTTAAACAAACTAGTTGTCCATCTTGATTTTTGAATATGACAAAAGGTTCGTCGTACAGAGAAAAGCTATATGAACGGTCTTTTGGCAAATCTTGAACAAAACAGACAGGATACCAACATTGCCGCCAGTTAAATTCTTGCTTTTCTTCAGAGGTATCATAGTTAGAAGTTGGCGGTGTCTCTATTTTTAATGTCATCATATCCTCCTGTTGCGATTATTTTGTCTGTCCTTATATATGTTACATAAACAATTTTTAGACAGAGAGAGTCTCAAGAGATAGTTATATTTTTGACAGCCTAATCTTGCAAACTAAATACTTTTGATATGAATAGCGTGAATGCTCTAGAACTGTTGTAAATAAACTTTTATTCTTGTCCTCAGTTGGATCTAAAAGAGCGATCGCAGTTTTAGCTATTAATTTTCAACCAGAACTGTCACAGCTGCGATCGCTATCAACATTTCATCATTTTTATCGTTGAGAGATTCAATAGCTCGTCCCTGCACCACCATTCCCCCGAATTCAACGGTGAGGGTTTTTTTGCCAAAGGGTAGTACGGCTAGTACCTCGTCTTCTCTAACTTGTTCTGGATAGGGGACTGCAACTTGGACTTCCACAATCATGTCATTGGGGTCACTTAAACCAGCGACTTCCCAAACACCAGGTAAAGCATTATGAGCGATCGCATTACGTACAGCTCTAGCTGCTGCTATTGTTGGCTCTTGTCCGTGCTGATCTATTCCCATACCCATCTCGATAATCAAGCGTTTACGATTCACAACTACCACCTAGAAATCTTTCCTTTTCACTTTATCGCTCAACAAACAAGCAGCATACTCTCTGTGAGAGGGATTATTAAGTCTTTGGGTAGAGCATGGTTACTTGTGGGGAGCAGAGGAGGAAAGTATAAGTGGTCAAATATTCTTTATTGCACTTCATCTGATATCCCAGAACCGTTATCTTTAATAGGGATGGCAATGTAGTTTTGACTAGCTAACACTTCAGTACAAATTAATTGCTTAGGAAGTTTCAGGGTTTGGTGAGAGTTTATAGCTGGCACAAAAGCATCTTGCGTCCATATGAATTACGAATTAGTACAAGTACGGTCATCCCGTAACTTTAGTGTTCCAAAACCCACGCCGACTCTTGCTGTCCCCATTTGAATGTGGCAAATGTTACTATAACTGCCATCATGATTAATCGCCGACAATTTCTTACAACTTTGGGGCTTGCTACCTTGGGCACTCAGATGCCACCATTGATTGCTCAAGGAGAGCTATCCCCAAACACCATCCTCAAACCATCCCGCCTGCAAGTGGGTGATACAGTGGGATTAATCGCCCCTGCGGGTGTTTTTGAACCCAAATATATCGAAGTAGTAAAGCAATATCTCAAAGAGTTAGGATTAAAAGCTAAACTTGGGGCGCATATTTTAGACCGCTATGGCTATTTAGCTGGTAAAGATGCCGATCGCGCTGCGGATGTAAATGCAATGTTTAGCGATCGCTCTGTTAAAGCGATTATAACTGTGCGTGGTGGTTGGGGCTGTAACCGAATTTTACCTCTACTCAACTATCCTCTGATTCGCTCTCATCCCAAAATCATCATGGGATACAGCGATATTACATCCCTGTTGTTAGCAATTAATGCCCGCAGTCAGATGATTACTTTTCACGGCCCAGTCGCTACTTCTACCTGGAGTCTGTTTATGCTGGATTACCTCAAGCGCATCCTATTTGATGGCGAAGCAGTGACTATGCAAAATATCAACACTAGCGAAGTGCGAGTCGAGGCAATAGCACCAGGAAAAGCGAGGGGTAAACTTGTTGGTGGTAACTTGTCGGTGCTATCAGCAATGGTGGGTTCACCTTACTTGCCTTCCTGGTACAAAAGTATCTTATTTGTCGAAGATACAAACGAGGATATCTATCGAGTAGACCGGATGCTGACTCAATTAAAAAATGCTGGCATACTGAACCAAATTTCTGGCTTTATTTTTGGACAATGCACTGATTGTAGTCTGGGAGATGAACCATCGTTTACTTTAATGCAAGTATTGCAAGACCACATACTTCCTTTAGGTATTCCTGCTTGGTATGGTTCTATGATTGGTCATATTAAGGATAAATTTATCTTGCCAATCGGTTTAGAAGTTGAAATAGATGCTGATACTGGAACAATCGAGTTGTTAGAAGCTGCTGTTAATTGAAATCATTATTTCCAGAGGTGTTTATGCAAGTCCGAATCTTTCTTGCAAAACGCAAGCACTTAGCATTCTTAGCAAAAGAAAGTCTGTGGAAGTGCGTTGATTTTCATTAATTATAGGTAATTGGTCAAGTAATTGAATTATTGCTGCTTGGTTATAGAAGGGCACGCGAGACATTACCGAACTCCGGAGAGTATCTTGGATAAGTTGCTGTAATGCTTCATTTGGATTAAAAGTTGAAGGTGGAGCAATAAATGGATGTTTTTGGCGATTATAGACTGTATCTGTGATGAATGGCTTTGCTGCTTCTCGCAAAATATATTTTTCGGTAAGACCATGAATTTTCAGTGAAATGGGCATATTACGAACTAATTCCACAACTTCACGATCCAAAAAGGGTAGCCGTCCTTCAATAGAATGTGCCATTTCAACACCATCACCTAACATCCGTAAAAGGTAATTAGCTAAATTTGTTTTTGACCATAAATAAAGCGATTGATTTACAGGCTCTCTTCCTTTGAGTTGTCCTTGTACATCTATTTGATTAAAAAATATGCGATATACATCCTTTTCTTGGAATTGGGTAATAAATTCTGATGAATAGAAAGGAACAGAACTGAGATGTCTTTGAGCATAAGCTTGCATCCAAGCAGGGGTATAATCTAATAAGCGCTGAACACTATTTAAACCTGGAATTGATTCGTTTTCGGCAAATAGCAAACCAATTGAGACTTGATTATTCTGCTTCAATTCTTCTAATAGAAGTTGTATAGTTTCCTCATCTTCTCCGTTTTGATTGTGGAGTAGTTTATCTTGCCGAAAATGAACATATCCCCCAAAGATTTCGTCTGAACCTTCGCCTGTAAGTACAACTTTATAGCCTGCATCTCTTGCTGCACGACTTAAAAGATACTTCGCAGTAGTATTAGCATTAAGACATAGCATTTCGCAATGCCAAGTTGCATCGGCAAAATTATCAGCTATGTCTTTTTGACGAATCGGAATAACCTGGATATTAGCTCCAGAATATGCAGCTGTTTCCATAGCGATCGCTTCTTCGTTATAAGCTTCATGTTCAAAAGCAATAGTAAAAGCTTGCATCGGTTCGGAACTATGAGTTGCTGCTATTCCTAATACCGCAGATGAGTCAAGACCGCCACTTAGATAACAGCCAACTGGCACATCAGCCCTTAAACGCAGTTGGATAGCTTCATCTAATGTATGGCGCAGCTGTTCGATGTAATCTTCTAGGCTGGATTGAGGTAAATCATGAATTGGAGGGTAATCAAAATCCCAGTAACGATGCAGGCGGATACCAGAGCGAGATGCTAGTAAAAAATAACCAGGTGGCACTTGATTAATATTAGCGTATAGAGTGCGGTCTGGAGATAAAACTCCCCAAGTATCTTGCCAGAAAGATTCGCGATCCCAAGCAGCTGGTACGCCTGCGGCAAACAAAGCTTTGACTTCGGAAGCTAAATATAAAGTATCGCCATAAATAGTGTAATAAAGTGGTTTGATACCAAAGCAATCGCGTGCTGCAAATAAAACTTCATTGCGTTTATCCCAAATTATAAAGGCAAATTCACCCCGTAAATGATGCAAGCATTGTGTTCCAAATTCATCGTATAGATGGAGGGCAATTTCACTATCTGAGTTAGTTGTTAGCTGATATCCCCATTGCTTTAGATCGCGCTGTATCCGCTCAAAGTCATAAAACTCGTTGTTGGCAATAATATATAGAGTTTCATCTTGATTAGTAATTGGCTGTTCGCCGCCGATTAAGTCAATAATACTGAGTCTTCTATGCCCTAAAGCAACTCGGCGATCGCCAGAAATCCAAAATTTTTGTCCATCTGGGCCTCTATGTTTTAAGCAATCCATCCCCAATCTCAAAGAAGACTCGGAAATTGGTTCTTGCGCTGAAAACATTGCCACTATGCCACACATAAATTCACCAATTAAATTTGCATAATTTTATCTAGGGGCTGGTTTATCAATGACAAACTCTCCAAAATTCGGAATTTGACTACATTTTCTTAGAGAATTAAAAGCCCCACCTTAAACACATCCACTACAATAGCGAGAGGCAAAGGAGTAACATCATCCTTCTTGAGAGAGGTATGACAAAATTTTTCAACTTTCTTAGACAGTTTGATGACAAAGTAGAGTAATAAATTTTGGGAATTTATATAGTAATACTCTAGACGATCGCACTTTAAATTCAGTGCTTATACCGTGTTATAACTGCTTTGCTTATGAGTAGAAATATAGGAAATCTTATATTTTCAAAGCAGATGTTTTATAAAATAGGCGGTATGGTAGGTGCGATCGCTGTTTTGTTGAGTAGCGGTGTTGCGATCGCTGAAGATATTGGCGTAGCCATTACCCAAGATGCGGAAAGATATGTCACAGTAGGACATGACAAGTTAGGTAATCGTATAGCTCTGGACAAGGAAACTATTAGAGGTACGACATACAAGCTTTATGGAATGTATAAAGATGGCATCTTCGAGACAACATTCCATGCATCGTGCCAAGAATCACGCCTGTTTCTCAATCGCATCGCTATTTACAGTTCACAGGGACAGCTACTTCAAGAGGATAATAAAACAGGAGAAATACCTTTTGTAGCCAATTCTTCACCAGGCAAAGCAATGCAAATTGTTTGTAAACAGATTAGTAAGTAATTCGTGAGGCAGTCCGGTCTTGGTGGTTCCCCCAAAGAGGAACTGCCGTTAGCGTAGCGTTAGCGAGCTTGCGAGCGTCACCCTAAGGGTAATTCGTAATTAATTCATTGATAAGTAGGTCAACCTAATTAAACATAAAACGTTCAACTTGGTACTGAGCTTGCACGGCTCTATTTTCTATACCCTCAATAATAGCGATCGCTAATTCATATTCATCGTCAAAAACTCGGCCTGCAAGCTGATCACGTTTGAGATGCAACCATTCATCTTCAATGCGATTCATTTGTGGGCTATAGGGAGGTAGAAAAAAGATGTACAACCCTTGCTGTTGCCAACGTTGATGCTGCTGGCGAGCCAAAAGACTTTTGTGAACAGAGGCATTATCGTGAATGATTACGGTAATTTGTCCA
>LXQD01000052.1 GCA_003326215.1 Nostoc minutum NIES-26
TGTTATTGAACCTCTTGATACGTCTAAAATTTTTTGGATTTCATCATACAAGTATCCTTGATAAACTAGCTTGACTGCCAACGCTTTCCTCACTTCACGCACATCTGCACACACAGCTATAAATTCTTGTATTTCAGCCAGCGCATCAACTACCATTGCTTCTGTTGGCTGTTGCTGCTTTGTTTCCACTGCCTGTGCGGTAGTCTGTGAATGCTGAGTTATCATTGTTTCCTGTTAGACTTTTACACCCCACCGTATTCTCTCTTAGTCTTGTTCAGAAATCAAATAGGATTCCTATACTACTAGAACACAGGGCAATATCAATATCATCAATGAGGGAACCAGAGCAGGGAATAATCTGTTCCATAGCTTTGAACAGTTTTCTTTATCTACAGGTCATACTGCGTATTTCAATAATGCTTCGGATATCCAGAACATTATTAGCCGGGTTACAGGTAAATCTGTATCTAATATTGACGGATTAATTCAAGCTAACGGCGCGGCTAACTTTTTCCTACTTAATCCTAACGGCATTATTTTTGGATCGAATGCCCGATTAGACATTGGTGGTTCTTTTTTAGCTAGCACAGCGGGTAGCTTAAAGTTTACTGATGGAAGGGAATTCAATGCCACTACGCCTCAAACTTCTCCTCTGTTAACTGTGAGTGTACCTATAGGCTTGAGGTTGGACAACAATCCTGGTGAAATCCGCGTGCAAGGTTCAGGACATAATTTGGTTATTTCTTCCTTATTTTCACCCGTTTTAGGAGCAGGTGCTAGCTCCAACGGTTTACGGATTTTACCAAAGAAAACCTTAGCCTTAATAGGGGGTAATATTGCTTTAGAAGGAGGCAATTTGACAGCACCAGGAGGACAGATAGAACTGGGTAGCGTTAATGACGGAACAGTTAGCATCAACCCGACAACTTCTGGTTGGGAGTTTGGATATAAAGGCTTACAAAACTTTCAAAATATTGAAATGTCTAAACGAGCATTGGTAGATACTAGTGGCTTTGGAAATAGTGCTATTCAACTAGTCGGAAAACAAATTGTTTTAACTGAAGGCTCGGTTGCGTTAATTCAAAATCAAGGCGCTCAAGCCGCAAGTGGCGTAAATATGCAGGCTTCAATGTTACTTCGACTAAGTGGAACCTCCCCAGATGGAATGATTCCTAGTGGAGTTGAAGTAGAAACTTTAGGAGGAAATGTAGGCGATGTTGTGGTTTCAACTAAGCATTTGAGTTTTGAAGATGGAGCAGCTATAAATAGCAAGACTTTTACACAAGCAAGCGCTAGCAATATATTTTTGAATGCTTCTGAATCTATAGAAGTTAAAGGATTTTCCTTTATTAACCCTACCGCTGCTAGCATTGCTAGTGGCGTTGGTTCATACACTTTCAGTGCTGGCACAAGTGGGAAGATCGCAATTAATACAGGTCAATTAACTGTTTTAGATGGAGGTACCATCACATCTGGAACTTTTGGTGCTGGCACAGGTGGAGAATTGATAGTTAATGCGAATCGTAGTGTTGAACTGAGTGGATTTAATCCTATCCTCTCTTCCCCAAGCCAAGTAGCTGTAGGGGCTTATTACTCTGGTAATTCCGGTAATTTAAAATTTATCTCGCCTACAATTAGATTATACAACGGAGGACTTATTGCTTCTTATACTTTTTCCAGCGGCAGTGCTGGAAATGTCACAATTGAAGCCCCTAATTTTATAGATATTACAACACCTACAAATATAGAAAATTTATCTTATAGTTTTCCCTCTGGAATATCATCTTATGCGGTAACTCCTCCTTTACCAATACAAAAATTATTAAATCTATCTTCAGAGGTAAGTGGAGAAGCTAGCAGTATAAAAATAAAAACTGGACAATTATCTTTATCTAAAGGTTCAATTACTGTAAGTAATGCCGGCACTGGTTCGGCAGGGAACGTAGATGTTAATGCAAACATAATTTCTTTGCAGAATAATTCTTCCATTAGTGCTGCGACTGCACTTGGAAATGGAGGAAATATTTTTTTACACGCGAACAATGTACAATTATTCGGTAAAAGCACTATCAGTGCTAGTGCCACCAATCCACTAGTAGCTATCCGTCTTTTAAATATCAATGCTCCTTATAAGCTTACTGTTACTGGAAGTGGCAACGGTGGTAACATCGATATCAACACAATATTCTTAATTGCTTCACAAAATGGCCAGATTACAGCTGATGCTTTCAAAGGAAGAGGCGGTAATATCTACATTAATACACAAGGGCTATTTATTACACCTGATACACAAATTACATCAAATTCTCAACTAGGAATTGACGGCACAGTAGAGATCGACTTCCAAGACAGAAATCCTAGCCAAGTGAAAGTACAACCAGAAGCGATCGCACAAACCCCGGAGATAGCATCAATTTGCCCAGGAAGATCGGGCGCAATAGCAGGTAAGTTCGTTTTCAGAGGTAGAGAAAGTGCGCTATTTGAGTTGAACAAACCACTATATAATCAGTCTTTTCTAGAAAGTAGTTTTGTTCCAGTTGAAGAAAATAAACCTTTAGCGAAAACGCGGTCTTCAACAATTGAAGAGAATACGCAAATTGTCGAAGCTCAGGGTTGGGTACTCGATTCCAATGGACAAGTCACTTTGGTGGCAACCAAACCGAACGAAGTAACTCCTAATAGCTCCTTAAACTCTAGTTCGTGTTCTTCTGTAACTCCAGTATCACAATTGTTCCCTTCAATAGAAACAAGTTACAGCGATGATTAAGAAAAGATGGCTCAAGTATTTGCTTTTAGGGGTTTTGACTACTGCAATAGTTTGGAATTCGCCCTTTGTATTATTAGCTGGAACTGTCAGAGATAAGCCAAAACAGCAACAAGCTCAACTGCTGCTCAAAACAGGTAGAGAACAATTAAACCAAGATCGGCCAGCAGAAGCATTAAAGACATGGCAAGAGGCAACAAAGCTTTATCGCCAATTAAACAATCAAGAGGGCATCACAGAAAGTTTAGTTTACCAAAACTTCGCTTTACAAAAATTAGGGCTACATTTTCAGGCTTGTAAAAAATTGATAGGGACGTTGAAGCTGGATGAATTGCTCTGTGAAGTAACAATGTTGCCTGCGTCTCAAACAGAAATAGAAAAAATTACGAAAACAGTTCAACAGATTCTTTTAACACCAGCTAAATTGCTAGCATTGCAAAGTTTAGGGGAAGTGCTACGTTTGAATTATAAGTTAAATGAATCGGAAGCAATTTTACAACAAATATCATTTTCTACAAATATATTGCCAGAGCAAGCTAATAATATTACTTTGTCGTTAGGTAATACACAAAAAGATATTTATGAACGGGCAAAATACCAGTACACATGGATAGATGAACCATTAATATTAGATGAACTTGTTAATTTCATTCCACAAAAAGCACAGTCAGCACTGGCTCAATATCAGTTTTTAATAACTCACCCACACACGCCAATAAATATAAAACTTCAAGCTCAAATCAATCTATTAGATTTATTGTTAAGCTTTGAAGAATGGTTGAAAGAACAACCTAATTTGCCAGATATCAAGACAAATATTAGCCAACAAATTCAACCGTTAATTAATGAAATATTAAAAGAATCCACAGCTTTCTCTAGTTTGCCACTCGAACAGTCTATTCAAGCTAGATTAAAATTTGCCCTGAACTTGAGAAAGTTACCAGATCCACAAATGCACCCCCAGGCTACTAACTATGCTCAGAATGCTCGGCAAATAGCCAAAAGCATTAATAGTCAAAAGTTAGAAGCTATAAGTTTAGAAGTCTTAGGTGAACTAGAACCAGAAAAGTCGCTCGATTATTTAGAAACAGCTTTAAGTTTGGCTCAATCAATTCATGCGGAAGATATTACATACTCTTTACAAGAACAACTAGGTAAATTATATCAAAAACAAGGAAAAATTGAAGCTGCACGTCAAGCTTATGGTGCAGCTGTTAACACTATTACAAATATTCGAGCTAATCTCTTGTCGAGTAATTCTGATTCACAATTTTTCTTTTATGAAAAGGTAGAGCCTGTTTATCGCAATTATATGCAGTTGATAGCTCACAGTACTGCACCTGATTATGATTTGATAAGTCAAATTCACGAGCAACTCCATATAGCAGAATTAGAAGATTATCTGAAGTGTGGCAAACTTAACCTCTTGCCTATAGATGAGATACAAAACTTAGATGAAAGTTTAATAATTATTCATGTGATCGATTTAGGTGACAGTATAGAAGTTATCTCTAAATCTCCCAAACAACCACTTCATCACCACTCTGTTGACTCTAAATTAATTAGGGAACATATTAATAATTTAGTAAATACTTTACAAGACAACAATTTAGCTTACACTAGCGAAGATATAATACTCTCTTATTCTCAAGCAATTTATAAATATTTGATTGCACCTATCAAATATTTACCAACATCAGGAACAATAGTGTTTACTACAGATGCATCGTTTCAAAGTTTACCAATGGGTCTACTGCATGATGGAAAGAATTATCTGCTCGAACGCTACGGGATTACAGGTACTTTGGGTTCAAGAGTACAACAGCCTAAACTTTTAAAACAGAACCAGTTAAGAGCGTTCATTGCTGGGGTCAGTAAGGTTGGCCCTAGTTTTTTCGCTCCCAATGCTCCTAAAGGACTCAAAGCTTTGCCAGAGGTAGAAGTAGAAATAGCAAATGTAAAACAAGGAATGAGTTCTTCAAAAGTGCTGTTAAATGAAGAGTTTACTAGCCTATTGTTAGACAAAGAATTAAGTTCAAATGATTTTTCAATAGTTCACTTAACTACTCACGCGCAATTTAGTTCTATTGCTGAGCGAACCATGATTTTTGCATGGGATAAACCAATTATTGTTTCTGAATTTAATGATTTAATTAAAGAAAAGACTCAGTTTAGTCCGTCAGGAATTGAATTATTAGTTTTGAGTGCTTGCCAGACAGCCAAAGGCAACAAGCGTTCAGCATTAGGAATGGCTGGAGTGGCAGTGCAAGCCGGAGCCAGAAGTACAATAGCTACTTTATGGCAAGTAGATGCTGATTCCAGTGCTTTACTTATGAAAGAGTTTTATCAGAAACTAAAAGATGGTTTGACTAAAGTTGAAGCACTCCGTCAAGCACAATTAAAACTGCTATCAAATCCTAAATACCAACACCCTTCTCATTGGGCAGCATTTGTACTTATTGGAAGTTGGCTATAGTTTTGTCGATTTAATCATTGTTCTTTTAACCATTTCAACAAGTTTAAACCTGATTGTATCTTTTCCAATTCTGATTTGTTGGCACTGTTCTTGGCCAATTCACCTGCTATCGTATAGGCTTGTTCTGCCTCGGATGGTAACAAAGCTCCTAAATAGCGATCGCCCAGTAGTCTGTAAATAGTTGGATTTTTACTCCCTGCCGCAACTTGTGCTTTTAATGTTTTGATTGATTCATCTAAAAGAAGTTTTGACATGAATACTGCATCTAGATCGAGATAAGCAGCTTCGTCAGCCTGCAATCCCAAATCTTTTACTTGCTTAACTTCATCTCTAATTCGCGTAACATCATCAACAGGTAAAAGGTGGACTACTTTAGGGTAGTAATTCAGCGGTCGATCCCCCTGGTTACTAATTACTGTAATTGTATACGTATTACCATACTGTAATTCTTTCTCATCTTTCGGATAGGTTAGTATAGTAGAGTTTTTCACTTCTCTTTCCCACTCAGCGCCATTGCCTTTCACTGAAACTGTATAACTATCAGCATCTGAAACTGGATGCCAAGAAATATCTGGTCTATTGTTTATAATCGAACTACCGTAAGGACTGGTGACAATCAGTTCATTCTCTTGCTCATCTTGCCCTTTATAATCTTGAGGGCAAGCAACTATATTTAACACTGAACACTGTACAGCTTCATAAGCTGGTGGGGCACATATTTGTTCATTGAAAATGGTACTCTGGTTTAAATACAAAAACTTTCGATTTGAAAAGCAGAGAACTTTAACTGTATTTCCGTTAGCAGGATTGATTCGCTGTCCTAAACATAAATATTTACCTGCCTTTAAAAAGCGATCTCCCGTACTATAAACTCGGCCGCTCGGTCGAGAGCATAAACCTTTTTCTAATATCCTTTGCTGACCCCATGCATTGCTGGACGGTAAGAGTAGCGATACTAATATTATTAACAATTTTATAACTTGCGAGATAAAGGCTGTTTTGGTTGGTTCAGATACGGTCATCACAGTTTCTCGAATAGGTACTTACTAAAAATCAAATTCCGGTGTAGAGTTATTTAATTTAAAAATTTTAAGCTATTAAAGTTTATGATAATTTTGCTCTTATCTAGCTCTTATCTATATCTGTTGGGAGATTTTAATCTAATCCTTTGTAATACTTCCTCCCGCCAACGAAAGACTTCTGGCTGTTTCGACTCAAGTATCAAGCAAGCCTCCCAAGATAGCCAAGCACTATCATTATCACCCAAAGCTTCTTGAACTTGTGCCAACAAGCAGTATATATCTGCTCTTTGAGGATCTAATTTTTCAGCTTTTTCTAGATATTCTTTCGCCTCGTTAAATTTTTGCTGCTCTAAATTTGCCCAACCTAGATTTTTATACAATGCTGCTTGTAATTTAGGTTCTTTAATTTTTTGTAACCCTTGTAATGCTAGAGCAATTGCTGCCTCATGTTCACCTTTTATATTTTTCAATCTTGATAAATTATTAAGAACAACAATAGCTTGGCTATTATTTTTTAATGCTAACTTATACTGCTGCTCGGCTAATTCATCTTTGCCTCGGTCGTCATAAAATGTTCCTAATCCATAATGTACTTCCCAGGCATCAGGTTTCAGTTTTAAAGCTTTCTCATAATTACTACTTACACAATCAAATTCATTTATTAATTGGCAAACGAAAGCTAAATTCTTATAAGTATCTCCATCTCGATCGTTATATCTTAGGGAAATTTCATAATATTTTTTAGCGGCTTGTAAATTTTGAGTACTCCGAGATGCTTTATCAAAATATAATTGGGCAATATCATTTTTGAGTTTTGAATCAATTTCTATAGCTGAATCAAAATATTCTTGTGCGCTTTGAGAATCATTTAATGCCTCATATTTTTTCCCTTGAGTCAGTAGAATATTAGCTCTGATTGGCAATAATACTTTTTGGATAAATAACACTCCTAATACTATAAATACAATTGCTACGCTGGCTTGGAAAGCTTTCGACTTTATTATTCTATAAATTTTATTTTTCTGAGGAATTTGTTTTAATCGTTGTAATATTATTTCAGTTGTTGCTGGACGCTGCACTGGCAGAGGAGCCATCAACTCATCAATAAAGTCTGCAAAAGGTTTGTCAATCTGCGGAGCTTTATCTCTCCAAATTAGTTTTCCTGTTTTCTGATCTGTGGGCAAGCTTATCAGTGAAGTACCTGTAATTAACCGCACCAAGGTTCGACCTAAAGCATAAAAATCTGACTGCGGTATTGCCTTGCCGTTAATTTGCTCTAGTGGAGTATAACAAGGTGAAACAACAGCGGTCACTTCATAATTTCCCGGTCTTGTGCTTGTTCCTCCACTAGCACTCACTTTTGCTAAATAGGTATCAGTAATTCTCCTTGCCCCACCAAAATCAACCAATGCCAACCTTCCATGTGGTTGAAGAATAATATTCGCTGGTTTGATATCTCTGTGAAAAAATTCTGTATGGTGTATTAAATCTAGAATTTCTACTAATTGTTGTAACCAATTTAATGCTAGTGATTGTGAAATCTGACCATTTACTTCTATCCATTCTTGCAAATTTTCTCCTTCGATTTTATCCATCACTAAGCATCGCAACGTTAGAGGAAACTTATTTGGAGTAACGGTAAAAAAGTCGTCCATTGTACTTTTTGGTATACACGGGTGACTTAAAAGCCTCAAAGTTTTGGATTCTCTCTCGAACATTTTTATTATCTTAGGACTTCCCCATTTGAGAACTTTCATGATTCTGTGCCGGCGCACTGTATCCCACTTTGTCCCAGCATCTTCTACTTCCCATACTTCAATGTGTATATGTGGATCTTCCGTCAGTTCTCTCAAAGGCTTAATTAACCGAATCCGTCCATCGATCAGCAAAGGAGTACCACAACAGAGACAATTTTCTACATCATCTGGGTTCTCTCTAGCTTCGCACAGTGGGTTTATACAATATTTCACAGCCGATCCTAGCAAATTACTTAGTATATTTAAATACCAGCATCTATTTCATCAATAATTCAGCCACTACTAAAAAAAATATTTTAAGATACATTGCTAAGGAGGTAGCTTTAAAGTCACACATAAAGTATTATGCTATCAACAACACACTATAGCAGTATTAACGGGTAACTTATGGCTTATAGTGCTTCTTTACAACTAGATTCGTCTTCTGCTAATGCACCCTCAGATATTCATCTAAAGAGTAGCACTTTACAAAAGCTCACTCTAGAAGAAGCTTTAGATGTTTTGAATGAATTAGTCTACCAAGCGAGGACAAAATCCCTATCTGAGCCAGAAATTATTGTTGTAAGAGGAGCTTGGTACGATCAAAGCTATGAGGAAATGTCTGAAAACTCATCTTATAAAAAAAATTATTTGCAACGCCGGGTAGCAATCGACTTGTTTGATCTATTGACAAAAGTTATTGGCAACGGGGAACAGGTCTGCAAACGAAATTTGCAAGCTTGTCTACAAGCCTTTATAAATCAAGATGTAATCAAGGGAAGTAAGCTCCCTGATGTTTCTAAATTTTATGGTCGCACACAGGAGCTTGTCTACTTAAAAGAATTAATTGCAACACAGCAATTTAACTGTATATCACTGGTGGGAGTTGCAGGTATTGGTAAAAGCTCTTTGGCAGCAAAATTAATCAGCGATATTAGTAAAGATAAAATTTTCGGCTTTGACTTTTTCATTTGGAAATCAGTAGCTCATTTACCCACAATTGAAGATTTAATATCAGAACTATTAGAAATTCTCGATCCTCAGTTTATTTCGCCCAATTATACCCAAGCTAAAATTACTTTATTGCTCAAAGTTCTCAAACAAAAACGCTGTTTAATAGTTTTAGATGAATTAGAAGTTTTATATCAAAACCCCCAACTCAACTTGGATTATTTGATTTTTATCAGACGTTTAGTTGAGGAAAATCACCAAAGTTGTATTATAGTAACTAACAGAGTTTTGTTCGATGATTTTGTTGAATTTATAAATACTAAAAGACCTTTCCAATTTATAAGACTTGAAGGTTTAGATACAGATTCAGCCATCAAGTTTTTGGGTGAAAGAGGAATTACAGATTTAAAAAGATGTCAACAACTAATTCAAACTTATCGTGGTAATCCTTCTGAATTAGCTGATGTGGTCAACCGCATTCATAATATGTTTGGTAATACAGAAATATTTTTTGAAAATCCAACTACTCTTGTCAGTAAAAAACTAGAAAATATACTTAACAAAATGGTTGGAAATATTCTGGACAGTATTCATAAACAGATTATGATTTACTTAGCCGAAAAAACTATTGAAGGCTCAGAATCAATTACTATTACTACAATATTGAATAATTTCAAACTTACGCATCAAGTATCTATTTCAACTTTAGATTTAGTCAAAGCATTAGAAAATTTAGAAAGAATGTCATTAATTGAAAGTGTTAAAAACCCTGTTACTAAAGAAATCTGCTTTATACTTCAACCAGTTATCAAGAAGTATGTTCTTACAGACACTTTAGGTATAGTACATAATTTTGACTCTTCCAATTTAAAAATTGCATCATAACAGAGGTAATTATGATGACAGATAAACTAGACCCTCGAAAGGTAACAGCAACCACTGATATACTCAGTTGGTTAACCAAGCAGGGTTCGCATCGGGTAAACTCCCGCATACAATTTTTCGAGCTAGACCCCAAGCAGATGTCGCTATGTCACTCAGGGCTGCTTGAGAAAAGCCCTAAACCAGTAGGGCAAAATGTACAAAGATCAGTCAATCAGGAGGTAACACAACTCAACAATCATAATCTTGCTAGATGCGAAAATAACCGAAGTTTTGTAAGATCGAGCTTGTCAACGCGTAAAAGCAGAAATGGAGGAAAATAAGGCACAAATAAAAACGTAGGCAAAACCTACTAAGGAGTAGCGCTTTGCCTGGGAATCAAACAACTGAATAATTTCAGAGCGGGGTTGATTTGATGATGACGAAGAAAGTGGGGTTTAAAGTTTGGCGACTTGCATTCCACTGACTTGTCAATAAAGATCCCACGCTGCTTTACTTTGCCATTATAGCGAGAAAGGGAAAGTACAGCTAGTTTCTGCTGACCGTTTTTGGCAATTTGGCTAAAAATTTATATTTGATTTATGTAAATTTTTATAAAGCAGTGTGAATAAGAACAATCCAGAACTCAGAATCCAGCGAACGAAATTGGTCATGGGTCGATTTTCCCGTACAAGTCTTTCACTTCAAGATGAGGTGAAGGACTTGGCAGATGCGATCGCGCCTACGAAGGACTCTAATTCCTCTGACTCCTGATTCCTGAAATCTAGATTGATAACCTCTCTCTGAAGCTGAAAACCATAGCTATCAGAGGAATCTATCGTGCAAAATAACCAATGCCCACAAGAGTTGGGCGTTGGGGATCAAATGTTGTCAGGTAACATTTGTAAATACCCCAATAATCTCACGGCTGCTGAATACCATGAGTTAGCGGTGAAGAGCGCCATTCATCCATCATTGATTGAGCGCAACTTTTCTCATATTGAAGGAGAAACAGTTTACGATTATCTGTTCATCTCTAGTGCGATCCCCAGAAAAAATGCGGGTCGAGTAACAGACGGTTTTTTGAAAGCCTATCTGCATTTAATGGCAGGAGGATTATGGATTAGCGGACTTGACCCACAGCTAAACTGGCGACCAATGGAGTGGGGACGCATGAAACCCACCAATCCCCGAATTGACTGGGAAAAAGGGAAACCAGTTAAGTACGAATCGCCACCCAAAACGCCTAACCGTGTTACCTACTTTGATGTGGCCGATTGTATTTGGGATTTGGTGGCACGACGATATAACATTAAGCGATATCACTCACCTCTGGCGCTACGATTACAAGATAGACTAACTCCACTAATATTCTGGGAATGGGTAATTGCTCATCCAGAAATCCCGATCATCTTATGCGAAGGCGAGAAGAAGGCGGCCTGTTTGTTAAGTCTGGGGTTTGTAGCGATCGCGCTGCCTGGTATCTGGAATGGTCGCGTGGGCAAAAAGGATTTTGATGAGAGGTTGCATCCAGACCTAGTACCATTAGCCCAGTCGGGGCGCAAGTTCATTATCCTATTTGACTACGAAACCAAACTTAAAACTCGCTGGTCAGTATACAGCGCCACAGTTCGCACAGGTAAAGCGATTGTTGCTCAAGGTTGTACTTGCGAAGTTGCATCCTTGCCGGGGCCAGAAAAAGGTGTAGATGATTTTGTAGTTGCGCGGAGTAATAATGCTAACGCATTACTGATGGCGATTGTTAATGATGCTAAATCACTTACTGATTACCAACAATCATTTCTAATTAAGCATCGGGGATTGAGAAAATATAAGCCTGATTTGATTGTCAACGTCAAATATTTGACTCAAGCCTTGTTAGTAAAGGAAGAAGAAGCAGGCTTGGGGGCAGAAGAACCTAAGAACAATACACACGAAAGCACAGAAACAAACAGCAGCAGCAGCTACAGGATTACCGAAAGTGAGAGTGACGAGATATCCCCAACTCCCCAACCCAAGACTCCTAGCTCCATATTTGCAGCAAGTCTTTACAAAGCTGACGACTCCCAATCTCAAAGAAAGTACAGACTTAAAAAAGCTCACCAAAATCAACCAAAATATTTTGTCTTCCCCCGATCGGGATTGGTAGTACTAATCAGCGACATGGGAACTGGTAAAACTGAACTCATGCGCGCTTGGCGTGATGCTCACCCTGACC
>LXQD01000053.1 GCA_003326215.1 Nostoc minutum NIES-26
ATGATTTAAGCGCAGTCCTAAAATTCCATATTCCTTGTAGGCTTGCTTCCAGCTCGTTATCGAACCAACAGACACATCTAAAATTGTTTGAATTTCCTCATATTTGTAGCCTTGATAAACCAGTTTCACTGCCAAAGCTTTCCTCACCTCACGGGCATCTGGGCGATTATCTATAAATTCTTGTAGTTCTGCGATCGCAGCTTGTAGATGCTGATTTATCATTGTTTGCTGTTAGACAGATATATTTCTCCGTATTATCTCGCAGTTTTTTTCAGAAATCAAATATGATTCCTATATAAACCAATGCCCCCAGAGAATTTATGAGGGCTTTTTTTATGGAATTTCCTACTTTTAAGAAGTATTTAAGCAACGAGATTTTCTGACTTACTAAAAAGCTTTATTTACCAGGGTTAAAGGTAGGCTCGACCGTTCACTGTTCTTGCTCGGTCGAGGCAATGGGGCGATCGCCACTTTCCAAAAGTAAGAAAATCCCACGCGATTTTCTTACTTTTATTTGTCACAGCCGAGACTTATCAATGATTTTGAAAGCCATTGTGGAGTATCTCTATTGCACAGTATTGGCTATAAAAGAATGTTTCATCTTGTTGCTACTGTCGTGCCATTATGACACGCATTTCGGCTTCACGGTCTTGAATCAAATCTCCACTAACATCCACTATCACGCTATGAATCTTGCCCGTAAACTTGAAGGGTGGTTCATAATCGGGTGTTACAGGCGCACCAGAGGCTATCCCACAGGTAACACCACTGGTTAGACCTAGCGCTAAGGGAGTAGTTACAGGGACATTCGCTTGCCCAACTAATTTCCCATCGATATAAAGTTGGACGTGACCTGGCGATCCTTTCCCCTTCGCTAAATCTGGCTGACCCGTCACTTCAAACTCAAAACGCAACTGGTGCCGACCCTCCGAGATTAATGACTCAGACTCGACATGGTAAAGCGATCGCGCTACATAATTATGAACCCAGTGCAGTTTAGCATCTTTGACATAAAAGGAGTAGCCACTATCATTACCGCCGTGAGCAAGTAATACTCCTTGTGCGCCACCTCTGGGAATTTCTACATCTGCTGTAATACTGTGGGAACGATTGAGCAACTTGACAGCACAATTGGCTGGTATTGGCTGAGTATCAGGATAGTAAGTATAGTGGCTACGATTGACAGCAATCTGAGGACGTTCTTGTGCAAATCGTTGTACACCCCTTCCATCCACAGGTAACACATTGTATTTACCCGCCTCTACATACCAAGTGGCGATCATCTCAATCAACTTGGGGCGGTTGTCTGTAGCAATGTTGTGATTTTCGGCAAAATCCTGAGCAACGTGATACAGTTCCCAATGATGGGTGTCCAAGTCTGTCAGAATTTCAGCTGAGATGGGCGCACCAAAAAACCGATCTGCTTCTGTAAATGAGGGGCCAGGCCAAGGACAAACAGCCCGCCAGCCATCATGGTAAAGCGAACGATGTCCCATCATCTCAAAATATTGCGTCAGGTGTTTAGTGGGTGCATCACTATCATTAAAAGTATGGGCAAAGCTGACACCTTCAATAGGGGATTGGGTGACACCCCTAATGGTTGTTGGTGGTTCGATTTCTAGTAGGTCAAGTACCGTTGGTACTAGGTCAATGGCGTGGGCATACTGAGTACGGATTTCACCTTTTGCCTTGATACCTTGAGTCCAATGGACTATCAAGGGGTCGCTAATTCCACCCCGATAAGTTTCCCGTTTCCAGCGCCGAAAAGGCGTATTTCCTGCCCAAGTCCAGCCCCAAGCATAATGGTTGAAAGTTTCTGGGCTACCCAGTTTATCCAATGCTTTGAGGTTTTCTTCTAAAGACTCTGGCACATTGTTAAAAAATAGATTTTCATTAACTGAACCGGTTGGCCCACCTTCAGAACTTGCCCCGTTGTCTGAGATGACCATAATTAGAGTATTATCGAACTCACCAATAGTTTTGAGGAAATCGAGTAAACGACCGATGTGATAGTCAGTATGGGTGAGAAATCCAGCAAAGACTTCCATCATTCGGGCATAAAGCCGTTTTTCTGCTGTTGAGAGAGAATCCCAGTATGCAACATCGGGGTCATGGCGCGATAGTTCTGCGTTAGCGGGGACAATGCCTATTTGCTGCTGACGAGCAAAAACCTTTTCCCTGTAAGCTTCCCAACCATCATCAAATTGTCCAGCGTAGGCATCAGCCCATTCTTTTGGCACATGATGAGGGGCGTGCATCGCCCCAGGACAGAAATACATGAAAAAGGGTTTATTGGGGGCAACCTGCTTGGCATCAGCAATAAAGCTAATTGCCTTGTCTACTAAGTCTGCGGTCAAATGATAGCCTTCTGTGGGGGTCTTTTCTGGCTGAACGGTGTGGTTATCGTAAACCAAATCTGGATAATACTGGTGAGTTTCTCCGCCGAGAAAACCATAAAAACGTTCAAAACCACGACCGAGAGGCCAACGGTCATAGGGACCAGCCGCAGATATTTGGTCTGCGGGGGTTAAATGCCATTTGCCGATTGCATAAGTGTTATAGCCTTTGTGTAGTAATATCTCTGAGAGAAACCCATTCTCAAAAGGAATATTCCCATTGCTACCTGGATAACCAGTAGACCCTTCTGTAATGCAGGCCATGGCGTTGGAATGGTGATTGCGCCCAGTGAGAACGCAAGAGCGGGTGGGTGAACACAACGCCGTCGTGTGTAAATTGTTATAGCGCAAGCCATTGGCAGCTAGTGCGTCTAGGTTGGGTGTGTTAATGGGACTGCCGTAGCACCCAAATTGCCCAAAGCCTGTATCATCAAAGACGATAAATAGTACGTTTGGTAAGCCTTCTTTGGCTCGCAAAGGTTCTGGCCAAGCCGGACTGGAGCGATCAACTGTCCGTCCTATCACACCAGGGAAAGGGTTTCCGGATTTATATTCACGCAGAGACATAGAGTTAAACTCCTGAGAATATGCAACGCCTAAAAATTCAAGGATTTAATTACCGCACCAATAAAACTAACTAAGCCAATTACTAGCAAAGCCACCGCCCTCATTTGATTATTATTCTCATTAAAAAACTGTAAAATAAGCTAATTGACATTTAAGTTGCAACGTAGTCACTGCTTTGTTTTTTATCTGACGATGCCACTTAATAACTAACTAGCTCGCCCTGATTCAATAGTTTATTTAGTAAAGATTTCAATTCATCTACTGATGGGAATAGCCTTTAGAATTTGATATCAATAACGAGAGTTTAATTTAGTCAATCTCTTATCAAAGCCAATCTAGCCTCTGCTTCGCAAGGAAGTTGCCCAGCATTGGCGGCTGGCAGCCTTATAAGTAAAGCACTTTGAGCAAATTTATCAAATTTTTCTTAATTGGTTTTCTTACTTATGCCAAATTCCATAACTAATTGGCTAACTTTTACTATTAAGGTATTGAGCAAAATCTATGTCAATGTAATATTAATATTTGGCCTATATCCGTTCTACAGAATGTTCTAAGGACTGAAAAGCATTAGACAAGTGCTAAATAATTCCAGATTTGGACAATGAACGGCTCTTGGTTACGCCCACGCTTAAACATATTAGGCTGTGAATGTGTACAAAACGTAGCCAAATCACGAGATAGGTTTAATTGAATAACAGCTGGTTTTCCAGGTAGTTCCAATAAAACTTTAGATTCTCCGGTAGCTAAGTCAACAGACTTAACCTTGCCTTCTAGTCCACAAGAGAGTAAGGTGTTGCGCTGCCTGTCAAAAGCAATATCATAAGTTGTTGCCATCCGGCTGGGCGGATCATCAAAAGTGACGATCTCACTAGGAGCAGCAACAATAGGAAGTGGTAATTTGTTCTTGGATGAGAAAACCTCATTCCACTCAAATATTCGCACTCCTTTATCCATCGCACAGAGTAACCACTTTCCATCTGGACTAAAGTCCATTTTGAAAATCATTTCGTTATTAGAAAAGCTAGTTACTCCTTCACCTGTTTGGATACTGGCCATCCACGCTGTCATGTCTAATGCTGCGGTTGATAAGACTTTAACTACTTTTTGAGTATTCAAATCAATAATGGCTAATTTTGATTCTCGTTCATTAGCCAGTAAGTGGCGACCGTTTGGATGAATTGCAATTTTAGACCCTAGCCCAATTTTAATTACTGCAATCTGTTGTAAATTTTTAATAGAAGTAAGGATAATTTCATCCTCTGAACGGCTGACAATAATTTCTTCATTTGGAGTAAATTGAATACCGCTAGTAGCTCGAACATGAGGAATTGTTTTGATTAATTGTTTTTGTTCCAAATTATATAAAGTCGCTTGCCAAGATCCACTTGCATGACCTACTGCCAAAAATTTTCCTGATGGGCTGATTTGCATCACATAAGCGTTTTGTTCTAGCGGCAGATCAAGATTTGTGGGTTCATTATTCCAAGGCTCAGTGTAGTGTTTTATTTCCAGAGGTTGATTCCCTAGCCCACGCCAACTTATAAAAAAACCACCAGTCTGGTCAGGAATAGAGATTGGTATATAAGGAAACTGTCCACTTGGGGTAGGGCTGGAGATTGTAGTTAATAAAATACCTGCTCTATTTAATTTAGCCAAAGCTTCATCTCTTCTGGCTTTTTCTCTCTGCTTATGTGCTAATTCAATTGAGGGGTCTGGAATATGAATAAATTCTTCCCTACGTTCAATAACTTTATCTTCCTCATCTTCAAGATATTCATAGCAAGTAGAAGCATTACTGATGTTTAAAAGTTGAGCAAAGCCAGAAAATTGTCTTTCGGCTGCAAACACTTCCTCGTCAGGTAATTCGCTGATCTCAGCAGAGGTTGCACCTACTTCTAATTGTTGCAATACTTCTAGGCTTTTTTGAAAAAGTTCTTCACGTTTCTCCAAAGATAAAACTGTCAGTACTTCAGCAATATCTTCAATGCTTGTTTGGTTGTTTGACAGTTCAGCTAGTAAATCAGCAAATACTTCCGGCTTGCCAGTTAATCTGGATTTTTCTTCTTTAGATATAGTTCCAAAATATTCGGGTTCTGAACTATAGGCATCAATTAATTGATGACTTCTATAATATTCATAATAAAAAAAATCGTCATCATAAAGAATAAGATTAAGCAAATGACCGGAAAATTGCTGTGCAATCGCCGGAGCAACTGTAGGATTTTGGCCACTTTTTGAAGAATAGACACTAATCCAACCGTTAATACATGGAGAAATTAAAAATTTTAGTTTTTCTTGTGCAGCCAGCTTTTTTACAATCTCTGTAATTTGCTCAGTTTCAGTTGAGCGAATGTGAATAGAACCGTAAAATCTGCCCATATAATTTTTAATACAAATAGCTATTTGAGTTTACCCACTTTGAAAATGCTCACTCTCATCTCATTAAGTAAAACTAGCCTAACTTTTCTTTCCAGGTTTTAAGAACTCGTTGCGACTCATGCGGCAACGCGGAGTGGTAGGGGCGGGCTTTTTGATCTAGTCAGCCCCACTATGTATTGAGCCGAGATATGTGTAATTTTAAGCAAGATGGTCTGGAAACTCCTACTATATATAGGTTTTAGCAATTTTCAAGTGAAATTGACACAAGGGTACAAATCTTGGGTATCTATCGCTACAAAAACCGGAGTATCTATTAACTTTATTTACAGGTTTTACAACTTAGACAATAACCATCTTTCGCAGTGAATTGTCTGAAACTCTTACAAGGAAAAGGTTATATTCATTTCAAGCACACAGTATTTATTATTCTCTTTGGTAGGCGAAAAGCAATTATTGACCCTTACACTGCAAGTATGTTCAGGCAAAATACTACATAAGCCTCGAAAACGCTCAAACTTATATATAGCAAGGCTTTTCAGACCATATTGCAGCTTTTTACTCATATCTCGGCTCAATACCATAAATGGGATGACAGTTCAGATAAGGTGATGGAAGAGTCAAACAGCGTTCCCTGAATCATGTTATACCGTACTGAAATTAGTGAGAGCGAATAGCGGAGATTGAATTCAACTATTTATCATTGCTTACTCTGAGGCAGAAAGAGTGATCGCTAATCTTCGGGCTTCAAATTATGCCTTTTAATTATTTCCTGGTTTTCTGGCTTATTGAGCCAATCTTCTATAGCCTCAGCAATGGTATCACTGAGGTTTTTATCTTTGAGGGCTACTACTGCCCGAAATAATCGGTTTAACTCTGGAGAGAGATAGCCCCGTAATTCCTTCTTTTCACTCATCAACCTTGCACAGCATACAACCGCTTAATTTTTGCATAGCTTTTTAGGATATGTTGATTTAGCGGATTATCCTATTGTCCTATTATCCTATTGCGGCGGTATGATAGTGAATGTTGCACGTTGCAACGACGAAGCGATCGCACCCAGTGCCAACCGGAAAAGCGATCGCCTTTAGAACCCCATTGATGAGGCCAATAACATGATTACACAACAAGAGTTTAATAACCGAACTTTGGTGCAATCAGAGTTTGGGAAACACACAGATCAGTTAGCTGATGCAGTAGCACCAGAGATTGAAATTGACTCAGTACCAGATGAATTCGGAGAACTGTATCGAGTTTGGAACAGCCGTCACTTGCTGGGAACCTTTTACCAGAATCTTGAAGGCAAATGGATAGCACAACCCTGTGGTAGAGATGAAAGGCCCTGTTGTGATACCCCTGAATTAGCACAGCTTTTCATTATTGCTGTCAACGATTTGCTTGTAGCAGATGCAGCAGCGTAACCATTGAGATTGTTCGTTCATTACTGGACGTGGTTAAATTCACGTCCCTTTTTTTGTTTAAAGACTTTTACTAATAGTGCAACGGATGCTGTACCCAGAAATTAATAACAAATTTTCTGAGGTAACACTTGACGTATCAAATACCGTCATATATAACTGATAAGAGTGAAATAAAAAACCAAAAACCAATAATAAACCTAAGCCGGGGATGTTGAATCTCCGGCTTTTTTAGTCACTATATAAAAGCTGGAAATCAATCAAATTGACTGAAAAAATACCGTCATAAATAGTTGTGACAAATATTTATGACATTCAGATAAATAGAAATGTTAATTTCTGGCTAACGGTAAGGTTTTTGAGTTTTTATTTTTGCTTTTAGTTCCACGCAAACGAGTAAATTCTGTGCCACGAAATTTAGTGTAGAATGTCATAAACAGCAGGTACAAGGGGGCAATTATGATTGAGATAATCTCATAGCCATCAATGGTGTTCGCTTTGTATTTAGTAATTTTGAATGGGGCAATATTTGCTTGTTGATTATGTCATTAACTCTTCTATTAGTCAAGATAAACTTTACTGGAGGCTAGACTTATGGACATTATTCATTTCAATCCCAAAACGGTTTTTGATGTTTATCAAAGTCATTGTGAAGTTTTAAAATCACAGGATAATAACAGTCAACATGACGTGACGGCAGGTATTCGCACTGCATTAATTCGCTATACCCTACCTAAGTGGGGCTTCCCTTTACCCTCACGAAGTAAGTTAACATCTGAGGAGATAAACGCTGGATTGGAATTTATGAAGGAAGTGCCTATATCTGAATTAAAAAATGCACTCTCCTATCAACAAGAAGTCTTTAATTCTCTTGGGAATGTAGCTAGTTCCCGAAATTATCGCTTTCATCTAAACAAGATGCTTGTTTGGTGCCATGACCAATCTTGGTGGAAAAATGCTGTCAAGACAAATGCAGACAAATATTGCCCTCCTATTCGCTTGAAGAGAGGTCGGGTTAGTGATAAAGTTCGCGTTACCAATAAAAAAGTGACACCTAGAAATGCCAATTATAGTTATAGGTTGAAGGAGGAGGAAACAGAGCCTGGTTTACAACAAGAATTAGACAATTTCTTCAGTTTTCAAACAACAATTATTGGTAGTCGCAAACGCCAAGATGCTACTTTACGTCCTCGCAGTGCAATGGCTCATGTTAATAATAGTAAACGATTATTAGGATGGCTTCATCGATTTAAGGGTGTTCCTCTTGAGGAATTGAGCTTAAAAAAACTTGTGCCTACTAGTGGTTTAACTAGAGATGGACACCGAGATGAAGATGCAATTGAAGAAGTTATTGATTGGATTGATGAACATTTACAGTGGCTCAGAGAGGTTCGTGAAGCTTCACCTAATACCGAATTAAAATGTGTGGAATCATTGGTTGCTGTAGCTAAATTTTTGTATCACAAGGAATCCAAATACCAATCTCGTGTCCAAGTGGGTGGCCGCCGAGATACCTGCAAATTGGGACACGTTGTAAATAATTATTGCAGAGAAGCTCTTGTTGATTTACTAACTTGCCCAAAAATGATAAAGGAGGAATTAAACTTTTGCACGGTAAACCGAAGCTTTCACCTCTTTTTGTCCCTTACACTTGCCCATAAATGGCCCTTTTAGGGAATGTCTTCATTTGAATGGTTAAGTAATGGTTGAGGCTGAAACAACGGTAAATCAAGGTTTTTGACAATTAGCTTTACAAAACTTTACAACGTGTCCCAATTTGCACGTATCTCGGCCCATTGAGGAATTACGGCAACTTGAGTGTGAAATTATGGCAAGAGTCAATACCGCACCATCCCGTTCTGATGAGTCGAAAAAATGGATTGACTGGCCTGTGTTTAAAGCTTGTATCCAGCGTTTGATCTCAGAATGCGCTCCGCGAGATAAAAAAGGCAAAAAACGCAGTATCCGTACTCTTGCCCAAAGTCATCAAATTGCTTTAATTTGTCTGCTTTTGAGTGCATTCCCAGACAGGTCTAGAACCATCCGAGAGTTAGAGGTGGGTAGAACTTTAGTTAATCGTGATGGTAAATGGTTCGTTGAGCATACTGCGGAAGATTTTAAAACCGGAAATTCCTTTTGTAAAAACGGACAAAAACGCGTTGTAGAACTCCCAGAGACTTTATACCCTCTTCTGGAGGAATGGCTATCTAAATGGCGATTAGTTTTTCAACCAAATCATCCCTATGTGTTTACACAGTTGAATGGTAAACCATTAACAGACGGTTCTCTATATCAGTATTTCCGTAAACGGATGTATCGTCTAACAGGACAGGCTTTTACACCCCATATGGTTAGGGAGTCTGTTATAACGCATCTTAAATTGACTGGGGCTACGGATCAGGTACTTGCTGCCTTAGCAGAACTGATGGCTCATAGCCAAAAGATGCAACACCAGATTTATGACCGTCGTACTCCAGAACAAAGAGTGGCTCCGGCTTTGGAGGCTTTGCAGTTATTGCCTACAGGTAATCTTCCCCCACTGCCACCGCTTCAAACTATTCAGCTGACTATAGATATTCAGGATCAAAGGAAAAGCTAAAGTGGTTTTTTTTACGTATTTTTATGCACACTCATTTACATTTATCAAAGATTGAGCCGCAGAAACCTCCGAAAAATTACGGAGATAACGAAACCGATTGGCGATCGCCCCCATTGCATCTAAGAGTTCATCTTCATCTGCAACTTCAATAATTTCTATAAGCGATTGCTTTAATGATACTGGTGATTGCTTCTCGGAATCTGACATCATCTGGCAAAAATGCTGCTTAGAACCAGGGGCAAGAGTTTCGATCCCATCCAGGAGTTTGGCTAGCACGGTGGTGCTGACATCGCACTTGCCCCGGCGAAATTCGGAAATGTGATTTTCTGAAACTTTGGTTAATTTAGACAGATCCTTAGCGCTAATCCTATAGCACCTTATCGTCGCATCAAACGACATAGCAAGAGGGGAGGAACAAGAAGCAGTAGAGAGAGAAGTGTTAACTTTCATTACTAAATTAGCTGAAAGGCTAATCGATTGATACGCTTGTACAGCGATAGGCTAACTATAAAATTTTGAACTATCTAAGTCAATGTTAAACCAACATCAACAGATGGATTTCGAGAATTTAGGTTTCGCAATCTCACAGATGGGATTACGCACCAATATATCACTAGCTTCTAAAAATCAGGATACTTCTAGCATGGCAGCACTCTAGAAAGCCCAGGCGCAATTGAGAGGATATTTCTGAAGTATTGGATTTGATTGGGCAGCAACGATTAGATTGTGCGCCGGATGATGACGGCTAACAAATCAGCCCCTGTCTGGCAGGACAGGGGCTAAGGATTTAACTTTTTTAACTATATAGGTGCATCATTATGACACAAAACGAGATTCCAAGAAAGTTCTATCCATTAACTCCAGAAGTAGCTAAGACACTTAGAAAAAGTAAGCTTACCTCTGTGGAGTGGAGATTTTGGGTACATCTAGTACCTAATTTAGCAAAACTGGTACTGGCTCAAGTTACCTGCTTGGAGTTCGCAATTACCGTGACTTTTAAGCAGGTGCAACCATGATACCTAAACCGCAAAGAGATGATGAAGGAAAAGTACAAGGCGAATTTTACCCTCTACAAAAAGCCGAACTGGTAGCCTTGCGTAAGGCAAAACTAATAAATAATGCGGCCTTTGTTCATCTAGCTCTTAGATACGAGAACCCTTGGTGCGATCGCAAAATTACAGTGATTCCTAAAGAGTTTGGGATGCGATGGCAGATACCAGAAAGTAGTGTTTACGAGGCAATCGCAAAGCTTAAAGAAGCCAGCGCCATCAATATCAAGTCAGGCAGAATCACTATTGAATGGGCAAATTCTCAACAAGGTGAGTCTGATGATTCTCAACAAGAAAATGATTCTGAGAATCCAGAAATTTTCTGGAAATCCAGAAATGATTCTGAGAATCCAGAAAAAATTCTGGAAACCCAGAAAAAATTACGGAAACCCAGAAAAAATTCTGGAAGTTCAGAAAAGTGTCGCTCAAAACCCGCTCCTAGTAAGGATTATGAGTCTCTTCAGATCGATCAGACTTATTTAGACTTTATTAAATCTCTCTCAGAAGAGGAGAGAGCGAATTTTTTAAATTTTTGTGAACAAAAGACAAAGAACCTCAGCCAGGAAGTGAATGACATCGAGGCTTGGTTAGCTCACCAAAATAAGGCAGGACAGAACCGTTGGGAGGTTTATTACAAAAAATTCTTGGACTGGCAACAAGCCTCATCTAAAAAACCCCAAAATAGCCGAGGTAGTCGAATGATGGAAAAGTTTCAACAAGAACTAGAAGAACAACAGCGGTTTTCAAAGCTAATGTTGGAGAAGTGAGCCATGAGTGACAAATTACCACCCCAAAACATCGAGGCGGAAGAGGCCATTTTGGGCGGGATTTTGCTTGACCCAGAAGCAATAGGTAGAGTGAGCGATTCTCTAATTGGCGAAGCTTTTTACATCAGTGCTCACAAAGATATCTATCAAGCAGCGCTGCGCCTTCACAGCCAGGGTAAACCCACAGACTTACTCTCTGTCACCAGTTGGCTTGCTGACCACGATTTACTAGTTCGTATCGGCGGGAGAAATAAATTAGCAACTTTGGTAGACCGCACGGTGTCAGCTGTTAACATCGATGCCTTAGCAGGGTTAGTAATGGAAAAATACCTGCGGCGGCAATTAATCAAGGCTGGCAATGAGATTGTACATCTGAGTTATGAAACTGAAACTGAGTTACCCAAAATCCTTGACCAGTCGCAACAGAAGGTTTTTGAGCTTTCTAACCAAAGCTTTGGTTCAAACACCGAACACAACAGCACAATTACTATTGCAGCTTACGAGGAATTAGATGCAGATAATCCCATCTAAGTAGAACAAGGCGAAAAAACAAAACTGTGTAAAGATAAGTAAATACGTAGAATGTGTATACCAAGGTAACAGGGATATGGGCAGCCGTTTAAGGGTATTTCTGACTCCTGAACAAGATAAAACATTGTTTCACCTAAGAACGGCAGATGTACCCCAGAAAGTGAAAGATCGAGCAGAAGTCATTAGATTGAGCGCACATGGATGGTATGTAGAGAAAATAGCGGCTCATTTTCATTGGACTGCACAAACAGTACGAGAAGTATTGCATAGATGGGAGCATCTTGGCTTAGAGGG
>LXQD01000054.1 GCA_003326215.1 Nostoc minutum NIES-26
AAAGGTTTTTAATCAGACAGATAACTGGTATCCGGGAGTTTTTAAACTGGGGATGTGGTTAGCGAAAGCTAAAAAATATTTTCCCAAAAGCAACAATACTATTATCCGTTGGTTTGATGAGATAATCGCTTATTTTGATAATGGGACAACTAGTGGTGTTGTGGAAGGTATTAATAACAAACTTAAGCTAATTAAACGTTCTGGCTATGGATTTAGAAACTTTGAAAATTTCCGAGCTAGATGCTTGTTGAGTTGGCATTTCACTTGTTAATTAAGCATACTATGTACCGAAGAACCACTAATATTTTGTAATTGCTATTACAAATCCAGATTTTAAGAATGTTAAATCTTGAACATTCAAATATTTTTCTATGTGCAATTTCTGAAAAAGAACAAGTTAAGCTATATTATAAAAATCTTTAGAAAACTTTATTAAGTTTTTTGACAACTACTAAAAAAATCCTTAAGCTAAGAGATAGGTCACACTAAATCAAACGAACAACAGTAATTTTGTGAGGTAAATATAAAATCACTGTTGCAGAATATCAACATGAACAAATGAATTGAACTCAATCATTGACTATAAATATTAGCCTCGCTGAATCTTGCGGCTACGAAGTTTACACTCAAACAACCGGATTTCGCTGCAAAAATCTGATTAACAAATTCCGGTCGTGTGTAAATATTCCTAGTCTTGCTAGCGAATATCAATAATTTTTGAGGCTGAACCGAGGAGCGGTAGATATGTCCAGGAGAAGACAATGCTTGAGTATCTTACATCTTTGAACGACCACAATTTACCCTACCCAGATACAATTCATCCCATCGTTGTTCACTTCGTAATTGCGATGGTATTGTTTGCATTCTTCTGTGATGTAGTTGGTTATTTGACGGGGAAAACTCATCTTTTTGAAGTGAGTTGGTGGAATATGTTTGTTGCCACGATCGCCATCTTCGTGGCCATTATTTTTGGTCAGTTTGAAGCAGGCTTGGCACAACCTTACGATCTGGCTAAATCAGTGTTGAATGTACACACACTCGTTGGCTGGTCGCTTTCGGGAATTATCGCGGCGATTACAGCATGGCGCTATGTAATTCGTTCTCGCAACCCGCAAAAACTTTCAATTTATTATCTGGGAGCAGGGCTACTTTTAACCCTGATAGTTGGCTTGCAGGTATATCTGGGAGACGAACTTGTTTGGGTATATGGACTGCACACAGTGCCAGTTGTGGAAGCGGTTAAGGAAGGTATATTGCCATGAACTCTGAACTGATTAACCAATTGAGCGACCTGGGTGCAAACGGACTGCCTTATAGTATTCCCATTCATCCCAACTTAGTTCACCTGACTCTGGGTTTGTTCATCATCGGCATTACCTTTGATATCGCTGGTGTGCTGTTCCCTTTCCAAAAATGGGTCTTCAAATTTTTGGCGATTTCTGTTGAACGTGCCAACTTATTTGATGTCGGCTGGTACAACATGCTAGCTTCAACCGTCATTACTTTTTTCACCGTAGCAGCAGGCTTTTATGAAATGCTGCTGGCAACCCCACCAGCCGATGTCAAGAGTGCCTGGGGATTACAGGCAATGGAAACTATGCTCTGGCATGGCGTAGGTGGAGTGTTCTTATTAGCGCTGATTCTGGTCATGACCATTTGGAGAGGATGGCAACGCTTCATTTCCAACCAAGACGCAGATAAACAAGTGCATTGGAGCTATCTGCTTACAGGTGTAGCAGTCATGTTTATTATGTACGTCCACGGCACACTAGGAGCGCAAATGGCTGCCGAGTTTGGCATACATAATACAGCAGATAAATTGCTGCGATTGGGTGAAGACCTCAACACAGTACTCAAGTAGTCAAATTTTGTCTGTAGGGGCGCAAGCCCTTGCGCCCCTACATTTGTCAGTTGTCAGTTGTCTTGTCTACCAACCACTAACCACTAACCACTGACCATGAAAGTCCGGAAGATATTAAATATTTTGACCGTAATTAGCGGTGCGATCGCAGTGACCGCTACTAGTCTCTGGATAGGCAAACAGGCTTATTTCTGGCTGCCTCCACAAGCAGCGGCGGAATCTCACTTGATTGACGATTTGATTAGCTTTTTGGTAACGCTGGGTGCATTCATCTTTCTGGGAGTGACTAGCACCTTGATGTATTCCGTGATTTTCCATCGGGCGAAAAAGGATGACTTCAGCGACGGCCCAGCCATTGAGGGTAATGTCACCCTAGAAGTTGTCTGGACAGCCATCCCTATTTTGCTAGTGTTTTGGATTGCTGGTTACAGCTACCAAGTTTACGAGCAAATGGGGATTCAAGGCCCGGCGCAGCTAGTTCACCTGCACAATCCGATGGGTATGGAATCGGCCTACGCAGCAACCAACGAAGCACCAGTTGCCGCCTTAACTGAACCTGTAGAAAAAATTGATGTACTGGCTAAACAATGGGCTTGGGTGTTTCACTATCCTCAAACAGATGTTACCAGTACCGAATTGCATTTGCCTAGCGATCGCCGAGTAAGTTTAGCCTTGCGATCGGAAGATGTTTTGCACGGTTTTTACATTCCGGCATTTCGTCTCAAGCAAGACATTATTCCTAACCACACTATTGACTTTGAATTCACTCCGATTCGCACTGGTGAATATCGGCTAACCGACTCTCAATATAGCGGCACATACTTTGCGACCATGCAAGCGAATGTGGTCGTCGAATCACCAGAAGAGTACCACCAATGGCTAGCCCAAGCTGCAAGCCAAAAACCATCGCCAGCCAACAATCAAGCAGCTTCTGAATATGCACAAGCATCTAGTCAGTCAGTGAAAACTGGTTGGGCTACAGTTGCACCTGCGGCATCTCCTCTGGTCAATTACCCAGGTTGAAAGGAAACTCACCGATGACAAATATCCCTATTGAAGGCATTAGTCTCCCTAGCGAGAAGCCTCACCACGAATCCCCAGGTGGCTGGAAGGAATACTTCAGCTTTAGCACTGACCATAAGGTTATTGGTATCCAGTACCTTGTTACTTCATTCTTCTTCTTTCTAGTCGGCGGCATCTTTGCGATGGTGCTGCGGGGAGAACTGATTACACCCGAAGCAGATTTAGTAGATCGCACCGTCTATAACGGCATGTTCACCATGCACGGCACTGTGATGCTGTTCTTGTGGACATTTCCCTCACTGGTTGGTTTTGCTAACTATCTAGTACCCCTAATGATTGGGGCGCGAGATATGGCATTTCCTCGCCTCAACGCTGTCGCCTTTTGGATGGTGCCAGTAGTCGGGATTCTGTTGATGGGCAGTTTCTTTGTCCCTGGTGGCCCAGCTCAAGCCGGTTGGTGGTCTTACCCACCAGTTAGTCTCCAGAACCCTACAGGTAACTTAATCAATGGACAAGTAATTTGGCTTTTGGCAGTCGCAATATCCGGCGTGTCTTCGATTATGGGGGCAGTTAACTTTGTCACCACCATCGTCAAGATGCGGGCACCAGGTATGACCTTTTTCCGGATGCCATTGTTTGTCTGGGCTGTATTTAGTGCCCAGATTATCCAACTATTCGGACTACCTGCACTAACCGCAGGTGCGGTGATGCTACTACTGGATCTCACCGTTGGTACTGGATTTTTTAACCCAGCCAACGGAGGAAATCCAGTCATGTTCCAGCATTACTTCTGGTTCTACTCCCACCCCGCTGTTTATGTGATTATTCTGCCCGTCTTCGGCATTTTCTCAGAAATCTTCCCAGTTTATTCTCGTAAACCTCTGTTTGGCTACAAAGTAGTCGCTGTTTCATCAATCTTGATTGCAGTAGTCAGCGCCATTGTTTGGGTACACCACATGTATGTCAGCGGTACTCCTGGCTGGATGCGGTTGATTTTCATGCTCACTACTATGTTTGTGTCTGTACCCACTGGTATTAAGGTGTTTGCTTGGGTAGCAACCATTTGGGGAGGTAAGTTGCGACTGAATACGGCAATGCTGTTTGCCTTGGGCGCATTGGTCATGTTTGTCTTTGCTGGCATCACAGGCATCATGCTTTCTTCTGTGCCAGTTGATGTTCACGTTAACAATACTTACTTTGTGGTGGGTCATTTCCACTATGTCCTCTACGGTACGGTGACGATGGGCTTGTATGCTGCCATCTACCACTGGTTCCCCAAGATGACTGGTAGGATGTACTACGAAGGCTGGGGCAAGTTGCACTTCGCTTTGGCATTCATCGGTACTAACCTCAACTTCTTACCCATGCACCCATTAGGATTGCAAGGGATGTTGCGTCGAGTTGCTTCCTACGCCCCAGAGTACGAATTCTGGAATATCATTGCTAGCCTCGGTGCGTTTCTACTAGGAATGTCCACTTTACCTTTTATTTTCAACATGGTGATTTCTTGGATGCAAGGAGAGAAAGCACCAGATAATCCTTGGCGGGCAATTGGACTAGAGTGGATGGTTTCTTCACCACCCCCAGTAGAAAACTTTGAAGAGATTCCCATCATCATCTCTGAACCCTACGGCTACGGTAAATCTGAACCGTTAACAGCACAAGCTGATAGCAAATTGCATTCAGCAATAGCATTTGACAAATAAGGGAAGAGGGCATGGGGAAATCTTCCCTCTCCGCGTCTCCCTCTCTCCGCATCTTCCTAGTCTGCAAGGTAAAGGATAATTGCACCAATGGACAGTTATATTGTTTCAGATGATTTGCAGCAACATCTGCATCAGACAGGTGGCGAACACAGCCACGACGAAGAAGGTAACAAGATGTTTGGCTTCATCGTGTTCCTACTGTCTGAAAGCATTATTTTCCTGAGTTTTTTTGCAGGATACATTATCTACAAAATAACGACTCCTAACTGGCTACCAGTTGGTGTTTCGGGACTGGAAATTAAAGAACCTGCAATCAATACGGTAATTCTTGTTGCTAGTAGCTTTGTCATCTACTTAGCAGAACGGGAGCTGCTACGCCATAACTTGTGGAGATTTCGCCTGTTTCTTTTAGCAACCATGGCGATGGGCAGCTACTTTTTGCTGGGACAGGCAGTTGAATGGAGTCACCTGGCTTTTGGCTTCACCACTGGAACTTTCGGAGGGATGTTTTACCTATTAACAGGTTTCCACGGTTTGCACGTTTTTACGGGAATTCTGTTGCAATTGATTATTTTGGTGCGCTCTTTCATTCCTGGGAACTACGATTCTGGTCACTATGGTGTCAATGCAACTTCTTTATTTTGGCACTTCGTCGATGTAATTTGGATTGTTCTGTTTATCCTTATTTATGTTTGGCAATAAGGATTAATATTCAAATCAATATGGTATGGGGGTAGTTACTTCCATGCCTTAATTATTCCAATAGCCAACCAAACAAATCTCCAACTGTCAGCTTTAATTCACTTGCAAAATCAGAAACTGGAAGTAAAGCATTTGCTTCATCTAAAAAGACCGGCTGTTGATTGCGTATATAAGCAATTACGATTTGCTCTTTTGGATCGATTAGCCAACCCATTTGGGTTTCATAATTTAAGCAATGCAAAATATTCTTGGTTACTTTCGTAACGCTTTGGTCAGGCGATAGAATTTCAATTGTCCAATCAGGGGCCGCTTGGAAAACGTTGGCGATTTCGCCATTTTCATCGCGGGGAATTCTGTCCAAAGTAAATACACTCACATCTGGTACAATTGACCTACTACCAAATGTACACCGTAGTTCTGGAAAAGCACGAGCAATTCGATTAGGTTTTACTACCGAGTTGATAGCACTAACCGTTTCACCTTGAATTGTACTGTGTTTTCCTTGCGGCATTGGTTTTTGAATAATTTGACCATTAATGTATTCACTGGCGGGTTTAGTTTCTGGTAGCTTGAGAAATTCTGCTAATGTTATGCTTTTTTGTGGTGTCTGTACCATATGCGATCGCCTCTTGTAAAAATCTAAACTTAGTGATTAATTAAAAATAACCACTAAGCCACAAAGATACTAATAAATACTTGGTTTTTTACATCCTTTCTAGTACTTGAATTCCTAGTAAAGATAGTCCTAACTTCAGGGTTTTAGCTGTTAAGTCACAGAGAACTAAGCGGGATGTCCGTAGTGGTTCTTCAGCAGATAAGACTTGAACTCCTCGATCGCGATCGTAAAACTGATTAAACTTTTTACTCAGTTCGTATAAATATTCGCATAAACGATGGGGCAATAAATCTTGCTCTACAGTATTAATAACTTCGTCTAGTTGAAGCAAGTATTTTGCGAGTGCCAATTCTGTTTCATGTTGCAATACAACTTTGGCATTGTCGCCCAATTCTTCAAAGTTAATGCCACCCTTACGGCTAATACCCTGAATCCGCGCATAAACATACAGCATATAAGGCGCAGTATTACCCTTATCTGATAGCATTTTGTCGAAGCTAAAAATATAATTACTGGTGCGGTTTTGACTAAGGTCAGCGTACTTAACAGCACTGATGCCAGCTACTCTAGCAACATGAGCTTTAAACTCTTCTGTTTCATTACGACCTTCTTCTTGAATTTTGGTTTCTAGTAACTCATGAAATCTAACAATCGCTTCATCTAATAAATCCCGCAATCTTACAGTATCGCCAGAACGAGTTTTGAATTTTTTACCATCTTCCCCTAACACCAAACCAAAGGGGACATGTACGAGTTCCACATCATCGGGAACCCATCCAGCTTTGCGTGCTACTTTGATGAATTGGGCAAAGTGGTTTGCTTGTCCAGCATCTGTTACATAAATTATGCGCTTTGCTTCATCTTGTTGAATTCGGTAGCGCAGAGCTGCTAAATCTGTCGTAGCGTAGTTATAGCCGCCATCGGATTTCTGCACAATCAAGGGTAAAGGTTCACCTTCTCTGTTGGTAAATCCTTCTACGAAAACGCATTTTGCCCCTTGATTTTCTACCAATAAGCCAGATTTTTCTAAATCTTCTACAACACCTGCAAGTAAAGGATTATAGAAAGATTCGCCCCGTTCAATCACACTGACATTAAGTAAGTCATAAATTACTTGAAACTCTCGCCGTGACTGTTCGCACAGCAGTTTCCAAGCATGAAGTGTATCTTCTGCACCTGCTTGTAATTTGACAACTTCTTGGCGTGCTGTCTCTTGAAAAGCTTCATCAGCATCAAACCGCAGTTTGGCTTTGCGGTAAAAGGTAACTAAATCCCCAATATCTAAAGCATTAGCAGTGGTAAGGGCTTCTGGATAAACTTCCCGCAAGTAGGCGATTAACATCCCAAACTGCGTACCCCAATCACCCACATGATTCAGTCGCAGGACATCATGTCCTTGAAATTCGAGAACGCGGGCGATAGAATCACCAATAATCGTGGAACGCAAGTGTCCGACGTGCATTTCTTTGGCAATGTTCGGACTAGAAAAATCTACAATTTCCCGCTGTGGTGTTTTCGCCGTTGGGATTCCTAGTCTGGGATCTGCTTGAATAGCGTTCAGTTGTGCTTCTAGGTATGCTGTTTTTAGTTTTAGGTTAATAAAACCAGGCCCCGCTATCTCTGGCGGTTCGCAGATTTCTGATACATCTAGTTTCTCAACAATAGTGGAAGCGATCGCTCTTGGTTGCTTTCCTAACTTTTTACTCAGCGATAAAGCAACATTCGCCTGATAATCACCAAATTTAGGATTGCTAGCAGCAACCAAAATCGGATCTACTCCAGCCAAGTCAGGGCCAAAAGCAGCCACCAAAGCCTGCTCAAATTTTAGTTTTAGTTGTTCTTGTGTAGCGTTCATACGTAAATGTTATCTGTTTGAGGGGGCTATGGGCTGTCTAATGGTTGGACATTTTCAAAAGCTTGATTATTCTAGCCCTAAAATATGGTTACATAGTTACAGTGAAGGCAGTTATGGTACATTACCATCCACTGGACTGTCTTCCATCTTCGATATAATTGCTTGATTGTGACGATACTCCATGTTTTCGAGCGATCGCCGATATTCATCTAATATAAATTAGCGAAGCTCTTGATTTTGCAGACAAATTGTATAAGCTTCATTAACTATACGCATTTTTTCTTGAGCTTGTTGTAGTAGTTGTGGCTTACCCACAAATAAATCTGGATGCCATTGTTTGACTAAAGTTCGATAAGCTTGTTTCACTTCGGCAAATGAAGCACTCGGTTGTAACCCTAAAGTAGTATAGGCGCGAACAATTTTATCTTTTTCAACCTCTGTTTTGGGTTGATTCGGTGCTTTGCTAGTTTGCGAACCAGAACGCATTTCTACTTTCATTTGTGCAATCTCCTCATCAAGTTCCCAGTTGCGAAATTTCGCTTCCACCTCTTCTGGACGTGGTGAGGGAGGTGAAGAAACTTGCTGTCGCGGAGATTCTACTCTGGTGCTGGTATTCTTTGTTGTATTTTCTTGTCGTTGCTGATTCGGAATATCTTTTGCTGAGGAAGTTTGAACTGTTTCTTGTTGTGGAAAATATTCTCTGCTTGGGTTTTGAGGTTTTGGTGTTTCTTGATAAGATTGATAATTTGAAAAGATATTTGCTGTTTCTAACTCTTGCAGTAATTGATTAAAAGTATTTTGCCAGCGTCGCAAATCTTCACGTTTATTAGTAATTTCTTGCGGTTCCAGACCAACTGTAAAGCGAATTATTTTTACAGCTTTCTGCTCGTATTCTGCCAAAATTGTTAACCCTTGATGACTGAAGCGAGATAAATAATCTTCAATTGCTACTATACAAAGTTTAGCAACTTCTTGATGATAAGATTCCTTTGCTAATTGTTCGTCTTGTTCTTGAACATTTTTATTTAACAAATAAGAAATACTTCCAACTACAGCTGCTCCTACAGGGCCGCCTAACAACCAACCAATACCACTGCCAACTGCTATGGAACCAGGTTCGCTGAAAGTATCTGTATTATTTGGTCTTGGTGGTAGCGTTATTTGCGGTTCGCTAGGAAGGGGAATTAATAAGTCTTCTGGTCGTTGTTCTTGGAAAAAGTTGTAAGCTTGATAAAGCCATTTCACTACAGCTAGTTGCAACTCTGTCAGGTCTTTTTTGAAAGTGCCTGTTTGCCATGCTTTAAAATTATTTTCTGCCAATGCGACTGCTGCATCGGCTTGATATTTTGCAAGCAGCTTGGGTAATGCTAGCCAATCGCGTAGTTCTCTAACACTTGTGACAAAGCCTTGATTAATTAAGTTAGCAGCTTTTTGTTTAACTTCAATTTTGGCGTTTTGCTTGTCATCAAAAGTTTTAATTTCATTAGCAAGCGGGTCAATTTTATTTTTTAATGATAATTGAATTTGAGAGGCGATCGCCTGCAATCTTGGCAATCGCACATCGCCACAATTTTGTTGTAAAATCCCAACAATATTTTGCAAAGCTACTTCAAAAGCTGCTAAACCGCTACTATTAGCGGCAGCAACATCACCTTTTAATCTAGCTCTTAATGCAGGTAAAGCATCTACACGATATAAATTACTAAAACCAGCAGGTAATTCGGCTCGAAAGCTTTCTGCAACAAATATCAAACGATTTTGAACTTGTTTTTGCTCGTCGGGTTCGAGTAAGTTAATAAAATTAACAACAAAAATAACTGTTTTAATACCGCGATCTAATAACCAATCTCGCAAGTTTTCTCGTTCGCTTAAAGTCATTAACTTACGTGCATCCAATAACTGAACAACTAAATCTGAACTTAAAAGTTGTTCTCTGACTAAATTATTTTGTTCTTCTCGATCGTTTGTTCCCGGTAAATCGAGAAATTCTACACCCATTTCTAAGAAGGGATGGGGACAAAGAACTTCTACAGATGCCACATCTTTTCGCATCTGTCTATTCTCATCTAGAATGGCAAATTGCTGTAAAATTTCTGTGCCGCTACAGTCAATTTCTGTTCCATCGACTAAAATGATGCGAGTCCGCACGTCAGAGCCATATCTAACAGTAATCGCTGCGCCTGTTGTGGGAATCAAATCAATTGGTAATGTGCGATTTCCCAGCATGGCATTCAACAGGGTTGACTTGCCATGATTAAAAGGCCCAAATACCGCAATCCGAAAGTTGGGATTAGCCAGATTGTTGCAGATGGCAATTAAATCTCGATTCAGTTGCGATTTTTGCTTTAAATCTAGTAACCCAGATGCAGATTTGAGAGAGTCTACTAAATTTTTGTAACCTTCAGACTTTTGTTGCATATTTTCCTCATTTCCACTGCACCCAAAATTTCATTATCTGCGTCTGGGTCTAAAGTTATTTAGCTATAGTAAGTTATTAAATTACTATATGCCGCTTCAATTTTTTGTACCTCAGCTATGACATTTTCTTGCAAATTTTTTAATCGATTTAACTCGCGATCGCGATTAATATCTCGTGTTTGTTTTTGTTGTAAAAGATTATCTAACTCAGATTTACGAGCTAAAATATCATCGCTAATTCGCTTATTTACTTCTCTTTCATAAGTATCAAAACACTCTTTTACTGCATCGTATACAGTCTGCGATCGCTCTTGAGCAACTTGTGGCAAATACTTAACTAATTCTTTTTTGGCGCTTTTAACTAACTGTTTTCGAGCTTGGTCTGCTTGTAAAAAGCCTACACCTAAGCCAAGTAAAGGGATATAGAGAGGAGCAAGGATAGGGCTGATTATTGTTCCTATTAATGCACCAATACCAAGTACAGTAAAGTAGTTCAGTAAGATATTTTTCCAGTCAAACCCTACACTAGCCATTGCAAAACCAGCAATGTTACCGTTAGTCAAAGATAACAATCCCATTGCCCATTTTGCCCATGCAGGAGAGTTATCATCTTCTGTAGTAGCTTCAGCATCAATTATAACTTTTTGTCCGGTTAATTTCTCAGTGATTTGGTCTGTTACTTGACTATAAGATGCGCCATATTGTGCGGCACTCCGAGAAAGTTCTTTAAAAGCTGCATTCATATCTTTTTCAGCAGTTAAAGTCCAAGCGGCAAATTTATCAGTAATGTATTGTTCAAAAGCTTTTTGCAAGGCTGCGTTAAATGCATCGCGTTTGCCGTTACTGAGGAAATCAAATATCTTTAATTCTGGCTGATAGCGTAAGAAATCGGTTTCAAAGGTATTGCCTAAATCTAAAACATAGCTGCGAAACGATTCAGAAATTGCTCTTGCTTGAGTATCTCTTGTATGAATAATTTCTTTTTGAAATTGGTCGCGAATAGCTGTGAGTTTATTAAACTCTGGTTCTACTGAATCAATCCGTTTTTTCAATTCATCTACATCTTGGTCGAGTAATGGTATGCGTCTTGCAATTGCTTCACGAGTATGATTGCAGGTTTGTCTAACTAAGGTTCTGACTTGCCGGAGTTCTGCGATCGCACGTTCTTTAGTGAGAAAAGTATTCAACGCTCCCATAAAGGCAGTAAAACCAGTTCCTGATAAATCCGCTTCGGGATTTTTCAATCGTTTTCTGAGTGCTTGAATTGAAGAAAGTTCAAACACGCGTTCCTCATAAATATTCTGACCATCTACATAACAATATTCTGCCAAATTGGCGCTAAATACTTGCCGTAGTCTGTCTTCTGCTGCTGTTAACTCCTCTACATCATCAGGATCGATCAATGATTCCCGCACTTGATCCCAAGCATTAAGTAAAAAGAAAACTGTCAATCCTCGACCTTTGATGTAATTTTCTAAATAGCGACGCTCGCCCAAAGTACATGGTTGGGAAGCTCTCATGACAAACAAAATTGCATGACAATTATTTACATAACCTAATGATAATTCGTTACGTGCTTCTGTATCGTTCAATCCCGGACTATCAACAATCTCAATGCCATTTTCTAGCAGTGGCAAGGGGTACTCAACTACTGCATAATCTACATCAGGAAATGCTTGTTTTTTCTCTTGTTCTAATTTTTTGGCTTCAGCCGAGTCAATCGTATATTTATATCTAAAGCTCTGAAAATCTAGCTGTTGGGGATTTTTACCGTCATTAAAATGAATGGTAACTGTCTTTTCTAGGCCATAGCGTAAAACTGTTAATACTGCTGTGCATGGGTTAACATCGCTCGGTAACAAGTTTTCACCAATTAAAGCATTTAAAAAGGTGCTTTTCCCCCGTTTCATATCGCCTAAAACTAAAAGGCGAAATACACCTTGCTTTAGATTTTTACTAGCTACTGTAATATCTTGAATATCTCTTTCTAAACTGAGTTTACCTGAAGATGAATCCCCAGCTAATTCAGCTTGATTAATAGTTTCAGCAATTTGATTCAAACCTACAGAAATTTCAGACCGCACTTGAGCAATACGCTCTAAATCTTGGAGAAACTTGTCAGTTACCACTCGATCGCTCATAAGATAACACCTTAATTAAGGATTGTTTTTTTGGGAATCAAAAAATCGTTTCTCAGTTACCCCCGCCAGCACAGCGACAATAATCACTCTAGCTAACTGCGGGGCTACGCCTCGCCTACGCAAAGCATGGGCATCATTTACGATGAATGATGCCTACTTGTTGCTATTTACGCCGTCTGTTTAGAAGCAGCTTTTGAATCTGCGGTCGATTTTAACCGAGTAATGGTGGCTTTACGAATGCGATCGCTTTTGCGTACTCCGCCTGTCATTTCATATTCTCGGCTGTCTTTGCCATACTTCAACACCACACCACTGACTAAGCGTTCTGAGGTTTCGCGGATGGCTTTTTCAAGGGTTTCTATTTCTGCCTTTGCCGAATCAAGGGCGGTTAGCATCATATTATACTGGTCAATCTGGTTACGCAGTTGCCCGGTTAACTCGGTTAAATGGTTTAAACTGATGGAGTTACCAAAGTCAAGGCTGGAATCAATCGATTTAAATCCGATTACTCTCTGTTCGGTTTTTTCTAGCAGGGTGGAGCTTCTTTTTTTGCGTGGCATCAATGGATACTTTTTACTAAACTCTATCTTTCTAGAGTGTCTCAATGGGACAATGTAGCGGTTCAGTGAAGCTTGCAAAAAAAGGTGTTTTTTTTAATAAGATTAGATTGCTAGCTCAGTAATTACACGACGCTAGAGAATAAATGGTTGAAAATGGACTTGTGTTGTGAATGAATGGACTTATGTTATGGACGAATGAACTTGTGTTGTGAATGAATGGACTTGTGTTGTGGACGAATGAACTTGTGTTGTGGACGAATGGACTTGCGTTGTGGACGAATGGACTTGTGTTGTGAACAAACAAGAGAGACGCGATAAATCGCCGTCTCTACAAGGCGTTTTTGTCATGTATGATTTTTATCAAAAAAACGATCCGAACCGTGTTGCATACAATCGATAAATGCCATATTTATACCAATTTGAAAAAAATTTAACAAATAAACCATCTTGTAGAGACGCGATTCATCGCGTCTTAAACCAAGGATGTGTTGCAATCATTAATTGAATTGGTATTAGATTTTTTCACGCAATTAAACCGGATTCCTGTATAACAACCAATATAGCCACAGCCCCTCTTTGCTTGCAGAGAGGGGCTTGTGATATTATCGATCCTCAGAACGGCGATGTGTGGGTAACAGGCTCTTTTTTTGTTTTTCTTGCAAATTGCTGGCTTGTTTCAGAACTGGGATACACTGATTAATCATCCACATTAAAACCTCGATTGGTGAGTCTCCTTGCTGAAGGCGGTTTTCGGCATTTACGCCAATTAATATTGTTTGCAGAATTAGCAAGAAAGCGTAGGCGTAGCCCGTCGTAGACATCGCTTTTTGACTTGCACTTTGATCGGGTTTTTTAGCTGACATCTAAATTCACCTTGTTTTTGGGTTTACAAGGTCAATTATTTTTTTGGGTATTCCCCCATACACATCCCCCACGCAGCGTCTATAATGCTTGTATCATCAGCTTCTGCGGCTTGGGGAAGCTTGTGTGTTTGGGTAATTAAAAATTATTTCAGACTGATGTTAAGAAATATTCGTGGAGATGAATCAGCTTTAGAGAATGTACTCAGTCTGGTAGAAGCATTGCTGCAACTGTCGATAGAGCAAGACTGTGAATCAAAACTTCCACTTTGCGTTGTTTGGAATGCTGATAAGCTGCGAATTACCGGATATAAAAACGAACAGACAACAGCAAACAGAAGCAAAACAACTGAAGTTGGTACAAAAAAGGAATATTTACTCAACCAGATTAAAGATGCTCGTAAAACTTTACAACTTCCCCGACAAAAACCAGAATCTAACGTTTCTCAGAAAGAAAGAGAATTGCAAGAGCTTCAAACTGCACTTGACTGGTTGAAAGAGTTGGGAGTGCGAGAAGACCAAAAATCTACAAAAAGTCAAGGTTATTGGAAATTTACCCTGACGCTAAAACATCAGACAGCAACGATAAAAGAGAATCTGGAGGTGGTTAAGCAGAAGTGGAAGGAATACCAAAAGACGAATTTAAAAGAAACATCCAAGCTAAAAACAACAGATAATAGCTTAAATTGGCAAGAAATCTGTGGCGCTATGCTGGAAAAGCACAAGCGTCTCACCACAAATGAGTTGCTGTTTGCTGATGATGAGATGAAATTTGAGCTAGAGGCAATTCATGTCCCTTTAGCATTGGTGGAGCGTAACAAACCGAAGAAGTGCAGCGAGGATACTCCCCCAGAACAAGGTTCGCGGCTTTACGAACCGAGTTATGAAGAGAAGCAGCGATTTGAACATGAGGCTTTTTTAGGGCAAGTTATCCGTGATGGTGTTGGTAAAACGAAAGGACACCGCATCGCTTTAATTGGGGAACCAGGTGCGGGAAAAACTACTCAGTTGCAAACTATAGCTTTTTGGATATTAAAAAACAATCTGGGTTTACCAATTTGGATTTCTTTGGCAGACTTGCAAGGAAAGAGTGTAGAAAATTATCTGTTGCAAGATTGGCTGAAGAATGCTTTAGATGTGGTGCGTGTAAAAGAAGAACAGGAAAACGCTTTCGCAGATTTATTCAAGAATAATCATGTGTGGTTGTTGTTGGATGCAGCTGATGAAATGTCTTCACTCCAACCATTAACTGAGATTTCCCAGCAGTTGACGGGATGGGTGAAAAATGCGCGGGTTGTGCTGACTTGTCGGGTGAATGTTTGGGAAGCAAACGCCAACGCTTTAGAAAATTTTGAGACGTATCGGTTACTCAATTTTGCATATCCGCAACAAGTGCAAGAGTTTATTGGGCGTTGGTTTCACAACAAGGATGCAGACAAAGGGGAAAGATTATCGCAGGAATTAGATAAAGCTGAACGTCAGCGCATCCAAGATTTAGTTAAAAATCCTTTGCGGTTAGCGCTGTTGTGTAGCACTTGGCAAGATTCAGATAAAGGTTTACCGGAAACTAAAGCCGGACTTTATCAGCAGTTTGTGGAAGAGTTTTACAAGTGGAAAGAAAACCGCTTCCCTACCACCGAACAGCAGCAAGAGGAATTAAACGCTGCGTTGGGACGTTTGGCAAAACGGGCAATCGACCAAGAAACGTCACGGTTTCGGCTACAACATAAGTTTGTGCGTGAGGAATTAGGCGATCCAAAACAACAAAATTCTTTATTTTGGTTAGGGTTAAAGTTGGGATGGCTAAATGAAGTTGGACTGGCTGCGGAATCAGCAACAAAAGAGAAAGTTTACGCTTTTTACCATCCCACATTTGAGGAATATTTTGCAGCGTTGGCGATCAATAATTGGCACGAGTTTCTGAATCATGTTCCCGACAACCCCGCGCTAAGCGTTTATCGCATTTTTGCCCCGCAGTGGAAAGAGGTGATTTTGCTGTGGTTGGGACGTGAGGATGTGGCAAAGGAGGAGAAAGAGGAATTTATTCAGGCGTTGGTGGAATTTGATGATGGGTGCGGAGAATACAGAGCTATTGATAGAGTCAGAAGGGGATTTTACGAGTTTCGCGCTTATTTTCTCGCTGCTGCGGCGGTTGATGAGTGGAAAAATTCTGTCAACGCAGATGCTATTGTGGCGGAAATCGTTAAATGGAGCTTTGGCGAGTTTAAAGTTGAACAAAACTATTGGGTAGAATTTCTCACACCAATCACAGAGGCAGCAAGGACAGCACTACCTCAGACAAATCGTATAAAAGTGATCGCTGCCTTAATCGAGTTAATCGGCAAACTACAACTGTATGATTATACCCGAAAGCTAGTGGCAGAAAGCTTAGGGCAAATTGACCCTGGCAACCAAAAAGCGATTGATGCTTTGGTGGAKTTAATCGGCAAACCACAACTCGATTATGATACCCGAAAGCTAGTGGCAGAAAGCTTAGAGCAAATTGACCCTGGCAACCAAAAAGCGATTGATATTTTGGTGGAGTTAATCAGCAAACCACAACTCGATTATGATACCCGAAGGCTAGCGGCAGAAAGCTTAGGGAAAATTGACCCTGGCAACCAAAAAGCAATTGATGTCTTGGTGGAGTTAATCGGTAAACCACAACTTGATGATTATGCCCGAAAGCTAATGGCAGAAAGCTTAGGGAAAATTGACCCTGGCAACCAAAAAGCAATTGATGCTTTGGTGGAGTCCATCTGCAAACCACAACTGGATAATTATACCCGAAGGCTAGTGGCATATAGCTTAGGGCAAATTGACCCTGGCAACCAAAAAGTGATCGCTGCTTTCGTGGAGTTAATCGCCAAACCACAACTCGATTATGATACCCGAAGGCTAGCGGCATATAGCTTAGGGGAAATTGGCTCTGGCAACCAAAAAGCGATTGATGCTTTGGTGGAGTTAATCGGCAAACCACAACTGGATGATTCTACCCGATGGCAAGCGGCAGATAGCTTAGGAAAAATTGACCTAGACAACCAAAAAGCGATTGATGCTTTGGTAGAGTTAATCGGCAAACCACAACTGGATGATTATAACCGAATGCGAGCGGCAAATAGCTTAGGGGAAATTGGCTCTGGCAACCAAAAAGCGATTGATGCTTTGGTAGAGTTGATCGACAAACCACAACTGCATGATTCTACCCTAAGCAAAGCGGCGTATATCTTAGGGCGAATTGCCTCTAGCAACCAAAAAGCGATCGCTGCTTTGGTAAAGTTAATCGGCAAACCACAACTGGATGATTCTACCCAAAGGCAAGCGGTATCTAGCTTAGGAGAAATTGCCTCTGGCAACCAAAAAGCGATTGATGCTTTGGTGGAGTTAATCGCCAAACCACAACTGCATGATTCTACCCAAAGGCTAGCGGTATATAGCTTAGGAAAAATTGACCCTGGCAACCAAAAAGCGATTGATGCTTTGGTGGAGTTAATCGCCAAACCACAACTGCATGATTCTACTCGAATGCAAGCGGCATTTAGCTTAGAGAATATTATGTTAGAGGAACAGATGCCGAGTGTTGTCACCGTATTGAAGAATTACTTATCACCTGAAACTTACAAAAATGACTTTGAGCGATTTAATAATTGCTACGAAGTTATCTGGAAGTGCGCCCAAAGTATGCCCTACCCAGCTTTTTATCGAGCTTGGCATTAACAAGAGAAAGTGAAAAATGGAGAGTAGGAAAGAAAAATACTTCCTCCAGCCAAAACATAAGCAAAATGTGAAAACAGCGATCAATTTCCCTTTATAGAAACGCGATAAATTGGGTCTCTATACAATTCATTTAAGGGCTAATTGTACAAAATTGTGGGTTTTCGAGATCGAGACGCGATAAATCGCCGTCTCTACAAGTGTTTTGGTCTGTCTGATATTTCCGCAATCCAGGGAATGCGATCGCAAATATTGTAAACAAAATGAGAATGCGATCGCAAAAATGATCGCCCCTTGTAGAGACGCGATGAATCGCGTCTTCTTCCTTCCCCTCATTTACATAGCATAAATAATTCCGAGTATTTCGGGTTGGCAATTACATCAATGCAAAGCAATAATTGCATAAATTTTTGTATCAATCAAAGATGTAATCATGAATCATTACGATCCTCAACCAGAAAACAACAAACCCAAATACAAAGGTAAATATCGAATTGATTCAACCCGTTTGCCAGCATGGAGTTATGCTAGCAATGCTGGATATTTCGTTACTATTTGCACCGACCGGAAAAAATGCTTTTTTGGTGAGGTTGTGCAAGGTGAAATGCAGCGATCGCCAATTGGAGAAATTGCTCATAAATTGTGGTATGAGATTCCTAATCATTTTTCTAATTGCCAGATAGATTCGTTTTGCGTCATGCCTAATCATATTCATGGGATTTTGATTATTAATCAAACGCAGGAAGAAGACGCGATGAATCGCGTTTCTACAAGGGGGGATGGTCAACGGGGTGGGGTTACTGGGCTATTTAATCCGATGTTGTCTAAAAATTCCCTTTCTAAAATTATTAGGTGGTACAAAGGACGATGTACATTTGAAATTAATCAAATATATGAAGGTTTTGGATGGCAAGAAAGGTTTCATGACAACATAATTCGTGATGAATTCGCCCTCGATAAAATTAGACAATATATTATCAATAACCCAATCAATTGGGAACGCGATCGCGAACAACCACCCCATTCCCCCTTGTAGAGACGCGATTCATCGCGTCTTCATAGAATTTTAGACAAATCAGATGTAAATCATGCCACCACAATAAGCCAAAATTTTTATAGATACTCACACAGGTACAGTCAGAATGGATATTAAAAATGGCTTCATTGGCACAGTTGGCAACACACCTCTGATTCGCTTAAACAGCTTCAGTGAAGAAACAGGTTGTGAAATCCTTGGAAAAGCAGAATTTCTCAATCCTGGTGGTTCAGTCAAAGACCGCGCCGCACTTTACATCATCGAAGATGCAGAAGAGAAAGGTCTACTCAAACCCGGTGGCACTGTTGTGGAAGGAACGGCTGGTAATACTGGCATTGGACTAGCACATATTTGCAATGCCAAAGGCTACAAATGCCTAATTATTATTCCCGATACTCAGTCTCAAGAAAAAATAGACGCACTGACAGCACTAGGCGCAGAAGTTCGTCCCGTCCCTGCTGTACCCTATAGAGATCCGAATAATTACGTCAAACTATCTGGCAGAGTAGCTGCTGAGTTAGAAAACGCCATTTGGGCGAATCAATTTGATAACTTAGCCAACCGTCGCGCCCACTACGAAACTACAGGCCCAGAAATCTGGGCACAGACAGATGGTAAAATTGATGCATGGACAGCTGCAACTGGTACTGGTGGTACTTTTGCTGGTGTAGCCTTGTATCTAAAAGAACAAGATCCGGCGATTAAATGCGTTGTTGCCGATCCTCTGGGTAGTGGACTTTATAGCTATATCAAAACCGGCGAAATCAAGATAGAAGGAAATTCCATCACTGAAGGTATTGGTAACAGTCGCGTTACAGCCAATATGGAAGGCGCACCTGCTGATGATGCTATCCAGGTAGATGACAATGAAGCTTTGCGGGTAGTTTACCAACTGCTGCGGAAAGATGGGCTATTAATGGGCGGTTCAACGGGTATTAATGTTGCAGCAGCTGTTGCTCTAGCCAAGCAGTTGGGGCCAGGGCACACTATTGTTACCATCTTATGTGATAGTGGTTCCCGCTATCAGTCGCGGATATTCAACCGCGAATGGCTGGCCTCAAAAGGACTATCAGTTGATTAGTGAGTGCTGAGTAGAGACGCGATTAATCGCGTCTGTACAGGAGTTAGGAGTTATTTTTTTCCTTGTCTCCCTGCTCCCTCATCCCTCTCATCTCTCCCGTTCTCTTCTGTGCTTCTACCCGTTCATCGAAAAATGACTGACATAACTCAATCATCAAACTTCCCCAAAACAGACCAATCATCTTTTCCTAGATGTGTGCGAGTGTGCCAAAATCGCACCTGTAAAAAGCAAGGTGCAGCAAAGGTATTAGCGGCTTTTGCAGCTTTGCCAGTCCCTGGTGTGACAGTAATGGCTAGTAGTTGTTTGGGACAATGCGGCAATGGGCCGATGCTTTTAGTGCTGCCTGAGATGGTTTGGTATAGCGGTATTCTACCCCAAGAAGTACCTCTACTGGTAGAACATCACTTAATGCGTGGTCAAAGGGTCAAACAGATGCTTTACTATCGGTTTCATCCGCAGGGATAAAGTTAATTAAAGAAGAATGCAGAATTCAGAATAGAGAATTCAGAATCAATAAGTGGGGAATTTAGACCCACATGTTCATCCACTACTTGTATAGAATTCATACTGAATTCTGACTGCTGACTCCTGAATTCTTTATTGTTAAAAATATACAGGTTTGCACTATTTTTCATTGAAGTGAGGCATCTAATGGACATTCAGCAGCTACGACAATCTTTAAAACTGAAGTGGCTGAGTTACTACGAGCAAAATCGTACCTGGTTGGTCAAAATGCGAGTTTGGGGCACTTATGATGGATTGCGCCGTCCTTCGTCTGGTTTTATTTTGGCTACTCTATCTGTTTTAGAAGCCCAGTTTGACGAAATACTTGGTTTTATTTTGGAGCTAAATAATAATCCCGATCGCATAATTGCAGCTTTAGGCCTCAACTTCAATCCTGATGAAGAATTACGTTCAATAAAATTAGAGCATTCTTTGACTGCTGACCAAGTTCAAAGTGAATTTCTACAGGAGGAATGTTGCGAGGACAAACCTGTACCATCGGTTGTCACTAAATACCAATCTCCTGCGAAGGCGTTACATTCAAAACAACAGCTAACCGAAATAATACGTAGTTATAAACCTGTAGTATCATTTACAGCTACAACTGAGGTCGATCGCACACACCAACCCGTACCAGCGATCGCAGTTGCAACTAAGATTGCTCCTCAGTCTTCTGGAAGGATGCCTAACTCTACCAAACTACCAGTCGGTATAATACGGCAAAAACCAGTGCGATCGCCCCTTGGGTGGCTTTCTTCAGCAACATCGCTAGCAATGACTAACGAGGTTAAAAGCAACGGCAAAGCATTACCATCATTAGCTACTGAAATTTCTAGTAACCGCAAACTAGTGCGATCGCTAGAAATCACCACTGAGGTTCCTGTCACCGCCAAAACGCTGCCATCACTAGCATTAGCTACCGAAATTTCTAGCACTGGCAAAATATCATCGCTCATCGTAGCTAGAGAAGCTCAAAGCAATGGCAATGGGAAGATACAATCAGAAATTTCTAAGGATCTATCTTCTAGCACTAATGCCCGTAGTCTGGCTTCTTGGGTAGATGAATTTTGTCAAGGTACTGGATGGAATCAAGAAGAAGCTATAGCAATGCCATGGGATTTGAAATAAATTCGTGGATGACGGATGACGGTCAACGGTCAAAACAAAATATTTACAAATCATTTTGGATTGCTCTGTTTTTATATAGTTTTTAACAAAGATCTAAACTATGAAAAAATACAGTACTTTTCAGCGTTTTTGAATTGGTATAAGCTCTTAATATTGTGACTTAAACTATTACTGCGTGTTTTTAAGCAGCAATAGTTACTTTGTAGTAAACAGCTTTTAATGCCAAGGAAAATATGGTTAAGCGCATCCTCATCAGTGGTATCAGTCGGGGTCTTGGTTATGCGATGACTGAGCAATTTATTCGGGAAGGACATACTGTTTTAGGTTGCGCTCGCTCAGAAACTGCTGTGGAGAAACTACGCCAAAAGTTTGGTTCGCCCCACGATTTTGCTGCCATAGATGTGGCGAATGAGCAGCAAGTAAAAACTTGGGCGGAGCGTTTACTCAGCCAATATGAACCACCAGATTTGCTGATTAATAACGCGGCAATTATCAATTACCCAGCACCTCTGTGGCAAGTTCCTGCTGAGGAGTTTTCGCAGTTAATGGATATTAACATTAAAGGGGTTTTTCATTTAATTCGCCACTTTGTGCCAGCAATGGTAGAAAAGAAACGAGGCATCATTGTTAACTTTAGTTCCGGCTGGGGACGTTCTACTTCCCCTGAAGTTGCACCCTACTGTGCTTCTAAATGGGCAATTGAAGGATTAACTCGTTCTTTAGCTCAAGAATTACCTGATGGTATGGCTGCTATTCCTCTCAATCCTGGAATCATTCATACCGATATGTTAAAAATTAGCTTTGGAGAAGAAGCCGCTGCTTACACACCTATTTCAGAGTGGGTCAAGAAAGCAGTTCCTTTCATACTCCAATTGCAACCTACAGATAATGGGATACCAGTGACAGTCCCTGAATGAGGAGATGGGGGACAAAGGGCAGGGATACGGAGAGATTTTAATAACAAGTGATTAGCCGGACTCCTAAAAAAGCAGGGGAGGCAATGCGGTCTTGATGTTTTCCAAGTAAAGCAACTGCTGTGGAGCAGGGGAAGCAAGGGGAGTGCTTTCTTTAATGTTTAACGAGCGCTTGCTACATACTAGGCTTGATATCATCAATCATCTGTTAGCAATAGACGATGCCAAACCTCAAAGAAGATGATAATGCCCTGCGTGAGGTATTAACCCAAGCTAAAACGATCGCCGTAGTCGGTCACTCCGATAAACGCGATCGCACTAGCTATCAAATCGCTCAATTTTTACGGAGTGCCGGTTACACAGTTTATGCTGTTAACCCATTAGTCAAAATAATTGATGGTCAGCCCTGTTATCCTTCTCTCAAGGCGATTACACAACCAGTAGATATTGTCAACATCTTTCGTCGTTCTGAGTACTTGCCAGAAATTGTGGAAGAAGCGATCGCCTGCAACGCCAAAACCGTATGGGCGCAATTAGGCATTTCTGATTTATCTTCAGCACAAAAAACCCTAAATGCAGGACTAAACGTAATCATGGATGCTTGTATCAAAATTGAGTATTTGCGGTTAGGAATAGATTAAGTAGCCGTTATGAACTACATACACCAGGACAGATGAAAAAACTTTCTTTCCTTCTGCCTTCTGCCATCTGCCCTCTGCCTTTTTCAAGTCAGGGTATATTTTACCTTTTACATGAGCTAGTGACGACCTACAAAGAGAATCAAGAAATAGCTTTGGTACGGATTTGTCTTTTGACTTCCAGCGTTCAAGAAAGATAAAACTACTTTGACAAGTAAGATATATTATTAATTTATTTTACGCCTTAAGACTGAGTATATTTTAATTTTCTTTCCCTCTACAGAGTGATAAACTCCAGCAATTTCCATAGTTAACTTGAATCAGATGAACAGGAGAAATCCTTCATCATAAGAGAGTTGTGTACTTGTTTTTCGTGGTCAGAGAAAGAGCGTGTGTCAGGTGTGAGGAGAAACAAGGTCGGTCACGTGCAGTTGTCAGCAATTAGTACGTTTGGCTTACATCCGGGTTAAGAAAACCTAAACTTGCTATTTGCAAGTGGGTGTCAAAGTAACAAGTAAACCTTGGTTTGAATTATCGATCCAAGGTTTATTTTTGGAATTCGTAAAAGTAAACAACTATTTATTGTGATTTCCCCATATTGAATTTTTAGTCAATTATTAGGATAATTCTATGCCAGAGGAACAAACATTACAGCCACCACAGCAACAAGAAACACCAGGTGTCGAATCAGAAATGACACCAAAACCAAAAGCAGATGATGCTCAATATCGAGGTAGTGGCAAGTTACAAGATAAAGTAGCATTAATTACGGGTGGAGATAGTGGCATTGGTCGTGCTGTAGCGATGTCTTCGACAAGCCGCTTTGCGTCTACGCATTTGCTAAAGAAGGTGCAGATGTAGCCCTTGTTTATCTCAACGAACACGAAGATGCTAAAGAAACAAAACATTTGATAGAAAAACAAGGACGGCGTGCTGTAGCGATCGCGGGTGATATTACTGATGAAAATTTTTGTCAGCAAGCTGTACAGCAAACGGTAGATGAGTTTGGCAAACTAGATATTCTCATTAATAATGCTGCCGAACAACATCCGCAAAAAAGCATTGAGGATATTACGAAAGAACAACTAGAGCGCACTTTCCGCACGAATATTTTCTCGATGTTTTTCCTGACAAAAGCTGCTCTCAAGCACTTGCAAGCAGGTAGTTCTATTATTAATACTACATCAGTGACAGCTTACAAAGGCAGTCCACAACTACTTGATTACTCTTCTACAAAAGGTGCGATCGTTGCTTTTACACGTTCCTTATCGCTAAATTTGATAGACAAGCAAATTCGGGTTAATGCTGTAGCACCAGGTCCAATTTGGACACCTTTAATACCCTCAACTTTTCCAGAAGAGAAAGTTGAAAATTTTGGCAAACAAGTACCAATGCAACGAGCAGGACAACCTGAAGAAGTTGCACCCAGCTATGTATTTTTAGCCTCTGATGATGCTTCTTATATGTCTGGTCAAGTGTTACATCCCAATGGTGGAGAAGTAGTTAACGGCTGAAGAAAAAATTTAGGAGTAGAGACGCGATTAATCGCGTCTCTACAGAAGATAGGAGTTATTATAATTATTTAATTATTCACTCAATCCTAACTTTTAACTCTTAAGTCTATCCGCATGTCTTCCATGGGAGGGATGCTTTGATATTGCACAATTGCTAATCTAGCAAATGACAAATATCTAAAAAATAGAAACTACAACTTATGGCATCTGCAAAACCATTGCATGGCACAGAACTAGTAGATTGTGCTAGAGCAAATGCGAAGCAGGGAATCGAAACTGCTGCTTACCAATGTGGCTATGGTGACGATCTCAACACTTTTGCACGAGAACTACGGCAAGCTTGTGAAGAAATGAATTTACAAGTTAAGGAACTCAGCGAACTGATTACCGATCAAGACTTGATATTGCAATTGGGTACGGGTGAAGTCATCGCTCCAGATACAGCATCAGAATTATAAAAGTTATGAGTCAGGGAGTGACAAGTTTTAAATAAAAAATAGTTAACTCACGACTCACAACTCATAACTTTTAATTCATAACTCATAACTTATAACTTTAAAATTATCCGCGCCAAATTAAAGTAAATCAAAACGCCCAGTACATCAACTGCTGTAGTAATAAATGGTGCTGACATCAACGCTGGGTCTAAACGGAGGAAGCGGAATAAAAACGGCAGGGCTGAACCTGAAATAGAAGCTAAAATAGAAATAGCTACCAAACTAGTACCTACGGCGATCGCTACTTCTATTCGCCCTTGCAGAAAGAAAGCCCATACAGTGGCTATAGTACCTAACATTACTCCCAATAACGCACCAGCGATCGCTTCTCGTCCAATTACCTGCAATGTACCCAGCGATCGGATTTCGTCGGTGTTCATCCCGCGAATCACTACCGTGGAAGACTGGGCACCCACATTCCCACCAGTACCTGTCAGCAAGGGAATAAACGCTGTCAGCGTTACCACTTTTGCCAAAATATCCTCTTGCGACTTAATAATCGTTCCCGTTATGGTGTTGGTAATCAGCAAAACCAACAACCATACGACCCGCTTGCGGGCAACTTCTAATAAGTTTGTCTGAAAATAGTTGTCGCCATCGGTCTGCACGCCACCCAACGCGTAGATATCTTCAGTGGTTTCCTGTTGGAGAATATCAATCACATCATCGACGGTAACAATACCTACTAGACGCTGTTCTCGATCTACTACAGGCACAGCTAAAAAGTCATATCTTTGAATCAATCTAGCTACTTCTTCTTGGTCTGTATCTGTGTGGACAAACACCACATCACGGGTCATGATTTCGCCAATTATTTCATCTGGCTGAGCTGTCACTAAATCGCGCAGTGATAACATACCAGTTAACTGCCTTGCGCCATCAGTAACGTAAAGATAATAAATCATCTCACTAGCATTAGCTAGGGTACGAATTCGCTCTAGGGCAACAGCAACTGTAAAATTTTCTTTCAGAGAAATTAACTCTGGAGTCATGATTCGCCCAGCAGTGTCAGCTTCATAACCCAATAGTTGGGCTGTAGCTGCGCGTTCTCCCGGACTAAGTTGCTCTAGCAAGCGATTGACAATTTTTGCAGGTAGTTCATCAAATAACCTAGCGCGGTCATCGGGAGACATTTTATCTACAATCTCGCGGACATCCTGACTTTTCAGTTCTTCAATTAAGCGTTCTTGAACGCTGTAGTCAAGATATTCATAAACCTCGATCGCTTCATCCTTAGAAAGCAAGCGAAAAGCCAAAGCGTGCATTGCCTCTGGCAAACCTTCAATCGCCTCCGCAATATCCGCATGCTGCACAGGTACGAGAATCGCTTTTGCTCCTGGCAAGTCCCCCGCCTCTAGCAGCATTTGCAGTTGAGTTCTCACTAAATCTCGCAATTCCCTGCGTGAGACATTCTGGAGGGTAGAATTTAAATTGTTTGTCTCAGTCAAAGTCCACTTTCCTCAGCCAGTGTTAAACAAGGTTGCTGCCATTAGTCTAGGGGAAAGTGGTAATGTGAAACGTTTAACTTGTAATGTTTCCTACTTTCAGTTGGCCTTTTTTCTGACAAAACTTTACATATTTGTACGCATTTGCTCAAATATGAATATAAATTTCATATAAAGTACCACATAACTTTATTTTATTCCTGCAACAATACTGGGTAATTTCATATGTAAAAAGTTTTATTTTTTAAATCTTTAAATATAAAAGGTTTGTCTTCATCTTATTTTTATATACTTAGTATCTTCATGCAGGCGACGCGATATTATCCCGTATTTTAGTAATTTTCGTGAGAGTTTAATCGAAAATTTGAGCTAGCTTTAAAAAGCCAGATATTAATGTAAATATTTAAACAATGCTCTCAAAAAAAATAGACATAGTAACGAGATGTGTTGTCAAATGTGTAATCGGTTAACTTAGAAAAATACTTAAGTAGTCAAATGTAAAAAATATTTTGCTAAATATGCAAGTATGTACTTGCTTTTGTTGGGTACTGCTTTTCAGTTAGATAAGAAGTTCTCAAGAATAGTAAGGACATAGTGGTGCGATCTTAGTCATCGTAACTCCATACATAAAAATAACTCTGACTTGAAAAAGGCAGAAGGCAGATGGCAGAAGGCAGAAGGAAAGAAAGTTTTTTCATCTGTCCTGGTGTATGTAGTTCATGACGGCTACTTACTATTTCAAGTAATCTCTAGTACTTCTGGTGATGATGTTTTCCCCTCTATGAGATACAGGAAGACATGTAGCGACAGCATCAATCAAATAACATGCTAATATAATCTGCAACTTAATATATTTACGTTTGTACTTCGCGCATATTTTTACCAAATTTTCAAGACAAAACTAATCCTGAAACAAGCATTAAGGCATTAGTTACAACATTGTTTTGAGGTATATATCTCAATGAATGATTACTCCAAAGTTCAAAGTTCGTCGGTTCTTGACAAACCGCTAAATTCTGCAATTGCTAATAAATCCTCTTTAGAAGCAATTGAACAGGAACAACCTAAAACTTTAGCTCGAGCTAGCGATGCCAATTCTCTGAGTTTATCTGCATTAGCAGCCAACAACACTACGCTATCTCAAGGAAATGGACTTGATGCAGAGTATTACGACAATCAGAACTTCACCAACCTGAAGCTAACGCGTGTAGATCCGACAGTCAACTTTAACTGGGGTACAGGTTCTCCTACTGCGTCCATGGGTGTCGATACCTTCTCGATACGTTGGACGGGTCAAGTAGAAGCTAGGTATAGCGAGACTTATACCTTCTCCACCACTACAGATGATGGTGTGCGGTTGTGGGTAGACGGTAAGCAAATCGTCAATAACTACGTCGATCAACCTCCCACAGAAGTTAGCGGCGCGATCGCACTGGTTGCAGGTCAGAAGTACGACATTAAAATGGAGTATTACGATAAAGCCGGAGGCGCACTTGCCAAACTCTCTTGGTCTAGTCCCTCTCAGGCAAAACAGATTATTCCCAAGTCCCAACTGTATAGCAATAGCGATTTCACTCCTCCTACTGCCACGGTAAATGCTGCTAATCTAACTACAAGTGGTGGAGACAACTATACTTTCACTGTCACCTACAAGGATGAAACAGCCATTAATGTTGCCACCTTGGATAATAACGATGTAATTGTGACTGGGCCGAATGGCTTTAGTCAATCGGCAACTTTGGTCAGTGTAGACAACAACACCAATGGTAGTCAGCGCATCGCCACCTATAGAATCGATCCTCTAGAAGGGACAACTTGGAATTCCGCCAACAATGGCACTTATACAATCGCCTTGCAAACTAACCAAGTCAGCGACACTAGAGGTAATTTTGCGAATGCAGGCAATATAGGCAGTTTCCAAATCAATATAGCTGGCACAGGTACGGGACTCAATGCAGCGTATTACGACAATCAGAACTTCACCAACCTGAAGCTAACGCGTGTAGATCCGACAGTCAACTTTAACTGGGGTACAGGTTCTCCTACTGCGTCCATGGGTGTCGATACCTTCTCGATACGTTGGACGGGTCAAGTAGAAGCTAGGTATAGCGAGACTTACACCTTCTCCACCACTACAGATGATGGTGTGCGGTTGTGGGTAGACGGTAAGCAAATCGTCAATAACTACGTCGATCAACCTCCCACAGAAGTTAGCGGCGCGATCGCACTGGTTGCAGGTCAGAAGTACGACATTAAAATGGAGTATTACGATAAAGCCGGAGGCGCACTTGCCAAACTCTCTTGGTCTAGTCCCTCTCAGGCAAAACAGATTATTCCCAAGTCCCAACTGTATTTACCAACTGAACCCACGATTGCTTTGGGACCGTCGAGCGGTACTCTGAGCGAATCTGCTGGTAATGCAATTATCAATATAGTGCGAACTGGTGATTTAAGTGGCACTGCTTCAATCAGATATGCAACTACTGCTGTTAGTGCTGAACGAGGGAAAGATTACGGTACGGCAAACAGCGACACTGAAATCATTGGCAGACTTACTTTCCAGCCAGGAGAAGCCAGCAAACAGGTCGCTATTCCTATCCTTAACGATTCGTTAAAGGAACTAAATGAAACTTTTTCTGTGGCCATCGATGAAGCAGATGGCGCAACCCTAGGAGTCCAGAGAACTCTGACAGTTACGATTCAAGACGACGATAATATAGACCTCATCTTTACTGAGCCAGAAATTAATGAGAATGTCGGTACTGCTAAAGTAACCGTTTCACGAAATAATAGTTCGGCGGCCGCGAGTGTGGACTACACCACCGTGGATGATACTGCTAAAGCTGGTTCTGACTATACGGCTGTATCTGGTACCTTGAACTTTGCGATAGGAGAAACCAGTAAGACAATTTCTATCTCGATTAAAGATGACACGATCGCAGAACCGAACGAAAAGTTTTCTTTGAAGTTTAAGAACGCGGTTGGGGTAGGACTGGATAAAGACACGGCTGTCATTTCCATTATCGACAATGACCCAGGTAGCTTTACTAAACAGACTGTAGCTGACGGATTGAATCAACCCACAGCATTTGACTGGACACCTGATAATAGCCGCATGTTTATTGCCCAGAAAAATGGGATAGTAAGGCTGATGCAGAATGGCACTTTACTAACAACGCCATTTCTCGATATTTCTGCACAGGTAAATGATACGCGCGATCGCGGTTTGTTAGGCATTGCCGTGCATCCAGATTTTGGCAAGGCTACCAACCCCAAAAACTACATTTACCTGCTGTTCACCTACGACCCGCCAGAAACCGATCCCAGCAATCCCAAAAACAATCCTAACAGCACATTGGACAATCGCGATCAGCGTGGGAACCGTGCTGCACGGCTAATTCGAGTAGAAGCCGATCCCAATACTAACTACACGACTGCCAAAGCTGGCAGCGAAGTTGTTCTGCTAGGTAAAAACAGCACTTGGCAGTATATCAATCGTCCCACTGACAATAGCACAGCCGTTACAAGCAACTTAGCACCATCAGGAATTCTCAACAAAAATACTGGCAAGCTGTTTACTAGCATGCAGGATTATCTTAACAATCTCAATAACATCACAAACGTTGAGGATTTTATCGCGACTGATAGTGAATCTCACTCAGTTGGTAGTTTGCACTTTGGTACTGATGGATCTCTGTTTGTTAGTATTGGTGATGGTACTTCCTACAACCAAGTAGATCCCCGCGCAATTCGCGTCCAGGATACTAATAATCTGTCTGGGAAGCTCCTGCGGATTGATGCAATTACTGGTGAAGGCTTGTCCGATAATCCGTTCTATAACTCTAGTAACCCCAATAGCAATGCTTCCAAAGTTTGGAACTATGGTCTACGTAACCCCTTCCGCTTCACCATAGATGAAAAAACCAACACTCCCTATATTGGTGATGTGGGCTGGCAAACTTGGGAAGAGGTCAACATAGGTATAAAAGGAGCTAACTTTGGCTGGCCGGGTTATGAAGGTGGTCTGGATGCCAATGGTAATGTCGTCAGCCTCAAGCAATCAGCATATGCTTCCTACTCAGCTATAGCCGCAAAAATACAAGCCTTATATGATAGCGGCATTGCCAAAGCACCAACTTACACTTACAAACATTATCGCGATTCTACTGGAAACAATTCTGATGCGATCGTTGTGGGAGATTTTTATACAGGCGAGACTTTCCCCTCAATCTATCAAAATACCTTGTTTATCGCTAATGCAAGTAAAGGAACTATCGATAATTTAACATTTGATAATGAAGGCAAAGTCGTCTCAGTGAGGCGGTTTGCGACTAACGCCGGAGCGCCCGTGCAAATTAGTACTGGACAGGATGGCAATCTGTACTATGCAGACTTGTACACAGGGAAAATTGTCAGATTTACACCTGCTTAGAGAAGGAAGGAGGGGGGGATGAGCGAGACTCGGTGAGGGGGTCGCAGTCCTAGCAGTCTTTGTCGATTGCGTTAGCGAGTCTTCTCCCAAGGGGAGAAGAGTAGAGCTTGCCGCAGGCTAGGGTAAGGGGACGCGGGGAATAAGGGAGACAAGGGAGACAAGGGAGACAAGGGAGACAAATTTACTTTCTCTGCCCCTCTGCCCCTCTGCCCCTCTACCCCTCTGCCCCTCTGCTCCCCTGCCCCTCTGCCCCCCTGCCCCTCTGCTCCCCTGCTCCCCTGCCTCTCTGCCTCCTAAATCCTGCTCAAGAAAGTTTGGTCAGAAATCCTAAAAGTCGTTTGGTACGTGGTGTTAGCAGTGTGCGGCGATAAGCATCTGCTGCTTTTTTAATTGCTTCTGCTTGAGTCGGGTAAGGATGAATAACGCTGCTTAACTTGCTCAAACCGATCTTATTCACAATTGCCGCTGTCACTTCCGAGATCGTCTCGCCTGCATGACTGGCGACAATAGTCGCACCGAGAATTTCATCAGATCCCTTTTTGTGGAGAATTTTGACAAATCCTGACTCTTCATCATCGGCGATCGCTCGGTCTACACTACTAAAAGGAATTTTAATTGTCGCCACATCAATTAAGAGCTTCTGCGCTTGGTGTTCGTACATCCCGACATGAGCAATTTCTGGGTCGGTATAAGTTACCCACGGCATCACCAAACTACTAAGTTTAGAGCGACCCAAGCCAAAGGGAGAAAACAGCGTATTCTTAATTACAATCCGCGCTGCTGCATCAGCTGCATGGGTAAACTTCCAGTTCATACAGATATCGCCAGCCGCATAAATTTTGGGATTTGTAGTTTGGAGGTAATCATTTACCTTCACGCCTTGGCGCTTGTCGTACTCTACCCCCACTGCTTCTAAATTCAGACCTTCCACATTCGGCGCACGTCCCGCACCTACTAAAATTTCATCTACAGTCACAGAATCTCGGTGACCTTTAGAAGAAAAATAAAGCCGCTTACCGTCAGTCACAGTTGCCACTTCTTCCAACTGGCAATTCAGTACTAAGCGAATTCCTTCCTTTATCAAGACCTTTTGGACAATTTCAGCAGCGTCAGCATCTTCTTTATTCAGGATGTGAGAACCGCTATGGAACAGTACGACCTCACAACCCAAGCGTCGAAAAGCCTGGGCTAATTCACAACCAATGGGGCCGCCACCAATTACCGCTAACCGTTCTGGTCGTTGAATAAGTGAAAAAACCGTTTCATTAGTTAGATAACCGGCTTGTTCAATTCCCCGAATTGTGGGTTGTGCAGCTCTAGCACCAGTGGCAATTACAGCTTTTTTAAACTTGAGGGTTTTGTCGCCAACTTCTACAGTATTTTTACTAGCGAATCGACCGCTACCCAGGAATACATCAACCCCTAGTGATGAAAAGCGTTCAGCCGAGTCATGATAGCTAATACCTGCTCTGATTCGCCGCATCCGTGCCATAACTGCGGGAAAATCAATATCAATATGTGCGGGAATGTTCACTCCCAAGTCTTTGGCATCCCAGATTTCGCCAACCACGCGAGCAGACCGGATAATAGTTTTGGATGGTACGCAACCAACATTCAAGCAGTCTCCACCCATGAGATGCTTTTCAATCAATGCCACTTTCAAACCTAAATCCAGACCCGCTGCACCCGCTGCTACTACTAACCCTGCTGTACCAGCGCCAATAACTACCAAGTCGTAAACATCAGCAGGTTGTGGATTTACCCAATTTGGCGGATGCACATAAGAAACTAATGTTTGATTATACTCATCCACTGGGCGAACAATGACTCTTTCTAATTCTGAATTAGACATCTGAAGTATAAAGTATGAAATTTTTGGTTAGTTTATTATTTATCCTGATGCGGAATGCTTATTTTAAAAGGATTACAACCTCTGAATTGTTTTGTCAGTTACTCTTGGAGTTTAATTTTTAATTGTTTCGTTTTCTAAAGCTTTCCGGGCAATACGGGTAACATATACCGTGACGGCGACTGTTGCAATCAAACCCACGATCCGAATTGTCCATTGCACGGTGGGGTTGGTGGGTTGAGCTTCAGTCCCAATCATGGCAAGATCGCTAGCGAGAGAACCGATATAAACGTACATGATTGTTCCAGGAATCATCCCTACAGAGCCGATAAAGTAGTCTTTGAGAGAAACTCCGGTGATACCAAAGGCGTAGTTCAATAAATTAAAAGGAAAGATTGGAGATAGTCGGGTTAATAAAACAATTTTTAATCCTTGTTGACCAACAGCACGGTCAATAGCAGCAAATTTTTGGTTATCAGCAATTTTCTTTGCAACCCATCCTCTTGCTAAATAACGCCCCACGAGAAATGCAGCAGTTGCACCTAAGGTTGCACCAATAAATACATACAGAGAACCCCAAAGAATGCCAAAGACAACACCAGCCCCTAAAGTCAGAATTGAGCCTGGTAAGAAAGCAACGGTAGCGATAATGTAAAGTGCGATAAAAGCTATAGCTCCCACCGTACCAAGACTATCAATCCACTGCAAAGCGTTGCGTAAAATTGCTTGGGGATTGAAAAAATTTGGATTATTGGTAGATGTCTGTGCCCAAGCTAAATCTGTATTTAATAAGTAGGCGATCGCTAGTATTATCAATGTTAATACACCTACTTGAAAAAGCTTCCACCAGTTTCTGGGGATAATTTTATATGTTATGAGTTGATTTTTCATAACTTGCAAAGCTAGTTAATTGCATTAATAATCTGTGAATTATCAATTTTTAATACACTATCTTGTACAAAACTTATGGAAATTTGTTTTTTATAAAAATAATCCCGCCTCAAAATCTTGCTTGAATTCCTGAAGCCTTTCGTACATTTCCTGGGTAAGATTTTCTATAGTTATATCACTACTTAAAGTAGGCTGTATAGTCTGAGCGATATGAAGTAATTGTGATTTAGATTCTTGTTGTCTTGCCCAATCACGAGCTAAGCGAACTGGATATAAAATATCTCGTTTTTGCCGAGGATGATGTAAGCGTTTGATATACGATGGTTTATATTCTACACCTATAGACTGACACCAGTCTTGCCATTTAAATTGCAGAATTGTAGGGTTAGTAATTATTGGAACCCAGGGAACACGCAGTGCATCAGCAATGATAGCGCCATGCATAGCCTCTGCAAATAAAACTTCTGTTTGGCTAATACTTAACAAAACTTTTTCTATTGACCAGCGTGGATCGATATATCCAAACCCAAGTCTTTCACAGACTAAACTCCAACCTATACCAGCTAATTCATAATGGGGCATGTAAGAAAATTTATACACCTTCTGGCTATGATAATTAAATAATTTTCTAATCAGTACTGCTCCATCCGTTACTGCTAATTTAGCTGAAACATTTAGCGCTTGTGCTGATAGGGGACCACGAAGACAATAAATTTTATAAGAATCATCTAGTTGTGGCATTCCTTGTCCATATCCTACTCCTGTACTAAATATCACTCTTAAAAGAGCTTTTTTCGTCTTGCGAGGTAGTTTGTCATTAATTAGAGTACCTATGCCAACAAAAGCAGTTGTCTCATCATCATCAATTACACCTGGTAACAACTTTTCCCATAACCAAGGATTAAGTCGATCGCCAAAATTATTTTCCTGGTAATACAAAAGCTTCATAATTTTTTAATTGACAAAATATTAAAAATTAAAACTGTTGAAATGGCAAGCTCGGATATAGAATCTGTATTGTTTATTAAAAATATTTTTAATGGTACTTATTTAATATAAAAACATATTTATATTTTAGAATAAAATTATTGCAATCACAAATCTAAATTAATCACTATTTGTTTTTTCATTACTACTTTCTTCAACAAAAACATTTTGTTGGAGACTTTTTTGAGCAATCCTTGTTACATATACAGTGACACCAACAGTAGCAATCAACCCAACTGCTTGCATTACCCATTGCCAGATTTGAGCTTCTGGACTGCTTGGCTGATGAGGTATATCGATTGTGGCAAGATTAGTAGCTAGGGAACCAATGTAAACGTACATCACAGTTCCTGGAAAGATTCCTAAAGAACCCAATATATAGTCTTTTATAGAAACCTGTGTGACTCCAAAAGCATAATTTAATAAGTTGAAGGGAAAAATGGGGCTGAGGCGAGTCAACAGCACAATTTTCCATCCTTCTTTGGCAACTGCTAGATTAATCGCTTTAAATTTAGGATGTTTATCCATTTGTCGAGAAATCCAATCCCGTGTCAGGTAGCGGCCAATGATAAAAGCTAAGGTTGCGCCAATTATCGCAGCGATGAATACATAAACAGAACCCCAAAATACACCAAATAGGCAACCACCTTTTAATGTTAGGATAGAACCTGGTATAAATAATAAAGTTGCTAAGTTGTAAATCACTATATAAGCAATAGGCCCTAAAACACCAAGACTATGAACCCAAATTAATAATTGCTGCAAAACTTCTTGGATGCGGAAGTATTTAGCAATAATTATCAATATAGTAACCAGAAAACTTAACAGTAATAGTTTAAGCTTGCCATTGAATCGGGTCTGATATTTTGGAAGCATTGGACTTACACTTACCTAATTTTTCAAGGTTGCTATTGAGGAGTTAATGATAATACTTAACATAAGATTACTTTTGATTTTTTCAGTTGATACTTATAAGTAAAGATATACTAATTAAATGATAAACAGCTTAAATCCTTCTAAATTTTCCCTGGCGATACCAGCTACGAATTTGCTCAGGTGAAACACCGAGTAAATAAGCAATAATGACTATTTGATTAATTAGGGTAGTTTTGAATACTCCTTTTTGTAACCATCTACGGGCTGAGGTAACAACTGGCACAGGAAGAATTACAATTTCTCCGATACGCTTTAAACGACGCATAAGTTCAAAGTCTTCCATGATAGGCAATTCGGGAAAACTACCAATTTGCTGAAATACTTCTTTTGTTAAAAAAATTGCTTGATCGCCGTATGGCATTTGCCAAAAATGCGATCGCCAATTTACCCCCCACTCTACCCACCGCAAACTCAAAAGCGATGCATCTATCCGCAAGGCAAACGCACCTGCAACTGTTCCCGCTTTTTGCAAGGCGGCGCGAACCATATCATCAAATCCAGTAGGTAAATGGGTATCTGCATGGAGAAATAGCAAAATGTCTCCACTAGCAGCTACAGCACCCGCGTTCATTTGACTAGCACGACCAGGAGATGATGAGATAACTTTTACACCCAATGACTGAGCTATTGCTACTGTGTCATCTTGGGAGCCGCCATCCACCACAATTACTTCTATATTTGTACTGGGTTGAGTAGTGGCGATCGCTTGTTTGATATTTCCTGCTTCATTGAGAGTCGGAATAATAATCGAAATTTTAGCAGCGTCAATATTCTGACTCATAATTTTTGGCAATTTATCCACAACTACATTATTGTAGGCAGGTGTGCGATCGCTGAGTCTGTGTTCTGTTTTTTAACTAAAACTTTGCTCTTAGTTGTTTCAATATTCTGGAGTTAGTTCTGTGAAATTATTCAGGCAAAAGTACAAATATCATCTAACTTACGAGTGAAGTTTTACCAGTTTAGCCCAGGTAGCATCAAATGAAGCATCAACAATTTATTTAGTTACTAACTCATTTATGAGGGTTTCTTTCCAGTTAATCAGGTGTTTCAAATCGCTTGCTTGACCTAAAACAATTTAAGTTAAGGAAGGAGCTAAATATGGTATCACTCTCAACGCGGTGTATTGCAGAATTCTTGGGGACATTTGTGCTAGTACTTGCTGGATGTGGAAGTGCTGTATTTGCAGCAGCTTTTCCTGATATCAAAACCAATGAACTGGGAATTGGCTTTGTAGGTGTTGCTCTGGCATTTGGTTTAGCACTACTCACCATGGCCTACGCCATTGCTCATATTTCAGGTTGTCATCTTAACCCAGCCGTATCATTTGGATTGTGGTCAGGAAACCGTTTTCCTGGCTCTGATTTGCTTCCATATATTGTTTCTCAGGTATTAGGAGCAATGGTAGCTGCTGGCTTAGTTTATGCCATTGCCACTGGTAAACCCGGATTTACACTTTCTGGTTCTAATCCACTAGCGACAAATGGTTATGGAGTGCATTCTCCTGGAGGTTATTCACTAGCTGCCTGTTTTATTGCAGAGCTTGTACTTACCTTCATTTTTTTAATTGTAATTTTAGGCGCAACTGATGGCCGCGCTCCTAAAGGTTTCGCACCTATTGCCATTGGTCTAGCACTTACACTCATTCATTTGGTGAGTATTCCCATAACTAATACATCTGTTAATCCTGCTCGTAGTACCGGTCCTGCATTTTTTGCTGGTGCAGAAATGTTTAGGCAACTATGGATGTTTTGGGTAGCTCCAATTTTAGGTGCAGTATTGGCAGGTCTATTCTATTCAAGAGTTTTAGGTGAATCAGGAGCGCCAGTTGTCGGTGAGCCACAACCAAGATAGATTTTGAGGGGAATGGCACGCTCTTTTTGCACTTCTAGTTCTTGCAAGATGATACCAAGCGTCGACTTGCGATCGCTACCTTGTAATTCACTTTAATACTTCGACCTCGTGAGCCATGCTTGTAGGTTGGGGAATAGGTAAACCATCTTCCAGCATCCCTTCTATATGAAATTCAATAGCTTCTGCAATCAGTGCTTTAACCTCTTCTATGGTTTCACCTACAGCTATACAACCAGGTAAATCGGGGACATAAGCGCCGTAGCCAGTTTTTCCCTTTTCAATCACAACTGTATAACGCATCAGTCTGCCTCAAATTGAACCTGTCTCCAGATATTGTTCAGAGTACCAATTGGTACATCAACACTTGGTTTACCAGATACTGTTACAGTATCAAGTTTATTAGGATGCTTGAACTGCCTATGATTACATTTAGTTCTATCAATATACCAACCATCTGCTTCTAGTCGCTTGATAACTTCGCATACTTTCATGCTACTGCTTATCTGTACAGGTGAAATTTCTGTTACAGATATAATGCCTTTGTACAAGATGAAAGTAAACGACATAATGCCATCATCTTTATCCGTCATTTTCTCAGACAATTAGAGAATTATTAGCTTATATATCAATTAACCAATAGGACGATTACCCGGATTTACCGCATGAATATACTCACTACCCGATCGCGGCCTTCCTCTTTTATAATAAGCTTCTTCTGGCTTACCCCATCCTAGCTGCAAAATTATTTCCAAAAAGCTAGAATTTTCCCACTTCAACAAACTTGCCCATTCTGTTCTTTGAGCAATTCTCTCTACATCTGTTTGGATAATTTGTTGATGTTGTTTGCTATTATTAAAACTTAAGTACAAGTCCATACTCACAGTGACTTCGTACCAAAATTCCAAAACAGAATTTTTTGCATATTTTAATATTTCTAAGTCACTGCTAAGTGCAGTTAATTCTGCATCTACTTCTGGATAGTGCAAAGTTTTACCTTTAACAGTTACCTTACGCCAGATAATACCTGAAACTTGATGTTCTCTCTGGTAGTCGTGAATAGCAGCTTTAAAATCTTGATAGGCGTTAAACTTTTGTAGCCCATCGGTTCTAATAAACTGGTCAATTACAGGATTGCCAGAGACTGTTACCTCTAATTTCAAGCGCTCTCCTTTGAGGCAAGCTTGGCGTTCGGCTGCCAAAATTTGGATTAGCTCCTCAGTAGTGTAAACCTTTGACATCAGAACACACTCTATTAGTCATTGGTCATTGGTCATTAGTCATTAGTCATTTGCTATGGACTATAGACTATGAATTAACTTCATCACTTGTTAAGGCTGATATTTAAACATTATCTCTTGGCATCCTCGCCAATGCAGTATCAGATCCAACTAAAAATTAGGGTAGACCAATTCGGTCTACCCCAAAAGTTACTTAGCTAACTCACTACTGAACTCATTGAAGGAGCGCCGCTTTAACTCCACTGATTCAGAGCGGGGTAATAAATCAAACACTTCCCGAAATCTATCGTCTATCTCTTCAAAGGGCACTTGACCCTTCTTATTCAAAACTACCTCACCTGACTGATTAAACACCACTACTTGAGGAACAACTCCAGAATAGTAATATCCTGGTTCTGTGGGATTGTAGGTCTTGTTGGGCTGGATGGCATCGACATCAATAGGTATAATCTCTGCTGCCCGTCCATAGAATTCCTGTACTCGTGAAATAGTAATTGCATATTTTTTGCAGTCGCTACTGTCATCGACATAAAACGCCAACATTGCGGGTTTATTTTGCGCTAAAGTCTGTGCCAGCGTTTCTTTGGAAGGAACTAGCGAACCATTCCCAGCATAAACCACAAAAACGTTGCCATCATAGCTATCATCATTGATACCTGCTGACGCTGGTTGTATACTGATCAAAAACAAGCAAGTTAGCAAAAACAGGCATTTCGATACCAACCGTCGCCAGTCAGCAATTTGTTGATGTAAAAAAGGAAACTTTATGCTACTCATCAAAAGGAACCTTGCAAGCTACTATTTGTCGAAGTTGGTGCTGAATTAGGCAAACTGGGCTGGATATACAATTACGCCCCCGCACTATTTTTTAAGATAACGCTTACGGAGACGATCTCTTGCAAGGGGTTGGTGTTATGGCATAGATTAATTATCATCTTTACTGCTAATCAGGGTCATTTAGCAGTAAAAATGATAACAATGCATATTCAATAAAAAACTAAAACTAAGGATTTATTTCTCAGCTATTTCAGGAAAAATTTAATCTCAGCCTATATCAGTTAATAGTTTTATGCCTGAACGGGGAACAAGTATGACCACTGTATGCCCCAGAATAAATTATGTATTTTTAGCAATTTTTATAACATGGCTTACTGATGCGATCGCTTATTACGATGTTAATCAAAAGGAACCAGCGCGATGCACTGGCTCCTTTTGACTTTCAAGGCAGCGGTACTAGCGTAGATAAGACGAAACACAAGTTGGGGTAGTTTTGGTTTGCAATTCTTCAATTTTCAATCCTTCTGTGGGAGGTGGATCGTTCAATCGTCGATTGCGTCTAACATTGGGAACTTCGGGTGTTAAGTAAAGAATTCCCTTGTAAATTAATTCATAGAGCCAATCTTGATTAATTGCCGTTGCATAAGCTGCCCATTTAGGTTGGCATTGATTGATGTCTTGCAACAGGCGATACATTTGTTCGTTGATCGGGTAAGTCGTGAAATAAGGGTTATTCGGAGAGAATAACTCGATTTGGCGCTCTTCTGTTCTAGGACTAGTCTCTAGTCTGAATCGCAAATCAGGAGACATTGCCAAAAAGTAATCTTGGATTTGCAATTGTGCTAATAATTCCCGTTGCTGGAAATATTCCTGTACCTGCTGGTGAATTGGCTGACTCGGATTGTGGATTGTACGGCTGTAATAGGAGCCTTTATGAGCAGCATCGACCCGACAGATGAGGATATAACCAAAGTTCACTGCTCTTAAACCTGTGGTATGGAAGTTTTGTAGCCACTGGTCTAACTCAATGTTGTATTGCTCTAAGGTTTGATTAAAAGCTGTATGGCAATGGGGAACTGAAAACAAAATATCATTGCGATCGGCAGTACTTAGCACTAACTTATGAGCCGATCCTCCCTGCCACCAGTTCTCCAGTTTAGACTCATACTCTGCGATATTTACTAAATCTGTAACAATAAACAGCCTGCCATGAGGTGTAAGGTACTTTGCACTCTCAGAAATAATTCTAGCCACAATTTCTTCACCGCTCACACCTCCATCCCGAAAGCGACAATCCCGACTAGGACTGGGAACAAAGGGGGGATTTGCCAGAATTGTATCGAAGTCACCAGAAGCAGCTTCGTAGAGATCGCCGAGATAGAAATGAGTATTACATATGCCATTGAGTTGAGCATTAAACCGAGCAAAGCGAATGGCGCGGGGGTTAATGTCAATTCCGATCGCAACTCTGGCATAACGACTAGCTACTAAACTTTGAATGCCGCTACCACAACAGAGATCCAAAACTCGATTGACTGGATATTGGGGAGTTGTGTAAACCAATCCCATACTATCCATACCTACGTACATCACAACGTCTTCATCAACTCGATCTTCTGCCAGTATCGTGTAGCGATGATCGGTAGCTACATACAGTCCCCCAACGGCAAATAAATCGACTCGTGATGTCCAATCTCGATCGCGCTGAATCAACATACCCAAGCTACATAGGCTGAAGAATACTTCTTCACCAAAAATTTCTTGCAGCCTAGCTTTTGTAAATGCGCCCCGCAACAAGAACAGACGAATCAAGTCTCCCAATGGGGATTGGGGTAGTTGGTAGCGATCGTAATAATGCAGATATGTTGGTTCAATTTGTTGCTGTGAGCTAATACCTAGCAACTGACAAATATTAGTTTCATTATAACCTGCTTGCTGTAGACATTCACGCAGCTTGCCAAGAATGCGTCGGGCAGAAAAATTTTCATGCTCAAAAGGTGCAAAGGTTTGGTTTGAAGCTGAAGGCAGTGCTGAATCTTGGGGTAATGGTTGATTGTAGAAGTACGCGGGTTCTAGTCTGTAAATACAAAGTTGTTGATTTGCCCATTCAATCCGTTGGTTAAATTCAAAGTGAGTCAGACGCAAATCGACTCGCATTTGTTCTAGCCAACTTTCAGGCGCATTCAGAACGGCTAGCAACAGCTTCACCTCTTCAAAAGTGTAAGTTGAGGGGGGTACTTGCTGCTTGAGATCGACCAGAGTAGATGTGCCCAAAGGGTTTAGTAGTAAAATCACATCGCCTGAAAGCTTGGTCTGGAAGGAACCGTAAAAGGGATTCTCTGGGAAGAGTACACTTGTTTCTTTATATTGAGCGCCCCAAGCAGAGAGTTCCTGCAACTCCTCTGGCGACCAAGGACAGCCAAAGGTATGTCCAAAGAATAATGCCCGATCTAGCTTTGCCATTAAATCGGTGACATCGGGGGCACTTGGAGGAAGTCCATGAGGCAGCACAATATCACCACCAACTTTCGCTAAATGATCCTCGTAGCTACGAACGGGTACATGTCGTTTGCAAATCCAGAAGTTCTCGATCGCTAAATAGTCAATATCTGTTCCCAAGAAGGTAGCGATCGCTTCTAAGGTTGTTTCTACAATGGGTTGTCCTGCTACATTAAAGCTTGTATTCAGTAACACAGGCGGCCCCTGTCGTTCTTCGACTAATTTGTAGCACAGTCGATAAAAGTAGGGATTTTCTTGCTCGGTCACCGTTTGCACTCTTCCCGTACCATCTACATGGGTGACTGCTGGGATCTGCTCGTGATATTCAGGTTTGATGGGCGATACCAGTAGCATGAAAGGTGCAGCAACCTGTTGGTCAAACACCTGGGAAACGGCTTCTAGAGGTATGACTGGTGCAAAGGGACGAAATGCTTCGCGGAACTTGACCCGCATATTCACAATATCTTTCATTCTTTTAAAGGTCGGGTCGGCCATAATCGACCGATGTCCTAATGCTCGCGGCCCGTACTCTGCACCCCCTTCAAAGCGAGCTACGATACTGCCTTGTGCCAGTACTTGAGCAGTGCGAGCAATCATTTCATCTGCTGTTAACTCCTCAACCTCAATAGAGTCTTGGAAGTGTTGAATCGCTTGGGAGACTAGATCTGAGTCGTACTGGCGACCAAGAGTTGCCCGCGTCAGCAATACTCGCTTCTGTCCCGCGCCCACTGCATTGTATGCCCATAAAGCACAACCGGCTGCAATTCCACTATCACCGGCTGCTGGAAAAATAAAGATATCATCTAGTTGGAGTCGCCGTAAAAGTTCGTAGTTGGCAACTGAGTTTAAGCCTATACCACCAGCAATACAGAGTTTTCTCAGTCCAGTCCGTTTGATTGCTAAGTTGACAATATGCAGTAATGCTTGTTCTAGCTCTTTTTGTACTTTATAGGCTAAGTCAACTAAATAAGGGCGTAGGTAGGGTTTGCCTTCCCCTGTATCATATTGTTTTTCCAGGGCGGCGACTTCCAAAAAGATATCGTAGGCAGAAATTTTCAGGCTAAAGGAATCTTCTGTTGTCTGAATCCAACGATGCCAGTTGAGTTGTTCTTTGCCAAAGGGTGCTAAACCCATGAGTTTGCCAGCTTCTGCGTGCTGAATCTTTTCACCAACTTGGGTCACAAATCCCGCTTTGCGTGTGATGTACTCGTAAATAAAGCCGAGGGTTGAGAGTTGAGCCAAGTGAGCTGCAACCATTTCATTATGCAGCGTTGTAATTGTCTGTCCCCTTCCCTCATAAAGAGTATAGGATTCAGTACAATGAGCGGGTGTAGTACTACCTGTAGCATCTGCCACAAAGATGAGTGCTTCATCAAATCCAGAAGGCCAATAAGCAGAGTAGGCATGAGCCAAGTGATGGCTAGGAATTCGCATCACCTTATCTGTGGTTTCAGCGGGCAGTACTCGGCGGAGGATATCGGGGGCACAATCGTGACCGGGCATATTTGCGGTAATTGTTGCCAAATCGCTCAGAGTGATGTCGCAAGTATCCAAACAGTAACGCATAGCTTCGGCTGGAATCTGCATTTGTGCAGCCACACCAGGAGCATGAAGCATATAACCAGGACTATATTTGTGGCGGTCAAGTCTTTCTTGCTCAATTGCCACCAAAATTTCCCCATCCTTGGCGATCGCGACTGAACGCTCATGTCCTAAATTAATTCCCATGTGGTATTGTGTCATTGCTTTCCTTCCTCACTCCATAACCATTGCGATACCGAATATTTCTGTCACTTCATTCCCAGCAAAACAAGCCGACCCGATTGCGATCGCTATTTATGTACACAATTTCTACTGACCCAGTGTCAAAATTAGGTTTTAATATGAAAGCCCGAGCGGCAACTTAATCAAAAACTCCGTTCCTTTGTCTACCTCTGAAGAACACTCCAGTAACCCGCCATGCTTCTCCACAACTATTTGATAGCTAATGGCAAGGCCTAATCCTGTCCCTTTACCAACGGGTTTTGTGGTGAAAAATGGGTCAAAGATTCGTCTTCTAGTTACTTCAGTCATGCCAATACCATTGTCAATAATCCGAATCACAATATAGCGATCGCCTGCGACCTCAGTGTGAATCTCAATCATGGGTGTAAAAGAAAGTTCTCTATCTCTTTCTTGTACTCCTTGATAGTATTCCCCATCGATTGCTTCACTTTGACAACGAGATACAACCGCATCGATTGCATTGCTGAGTAAGTTCATAAATACCTGATTCAGTTGTCCGGCATAGCACTCCACCTGTGGCAATTCGCCGTACTCTTTGATGATTTGAATAGGAATGTGATTGTTCGCTCCTTTGAGACGACTTTGTAAAATCATTAAAGTACTGTTAATTCCTTCGTGGATATCAACAGGTTTGATCTCCGCTTCATCTAGACGAGAAAAATTGCGAAGTGAAAGTACGATTTCGCTAATTCGATCTGCCCCCATTTGCATAGAAGACATGAGTCTGGGCAGGTCAGCTAGCAGATAATTCAACTCTATGTTCTTTATCTTTTCCTGGATCTCCTTCACTGGAGCGCAATATTGCTGCTGATAAAGACAAACTAAATCCAACAAGTCTTGGATATACTCATTCGCATGAATGATATTTCCATAAATAAAGTTGATCGGGTTGTTAATTTCATGGGCAATACCAGCAACTAACTGTCCTAAACTCGACATTTTTTCTGCATGAATTAATTTAGATTGGGTTTGTCTGAGTTCTTGTAAAGTTGCTTCTAGTTGCTGTTTTTGCTCTTTTAACTGCTCTCTTGATTGCACAAGGGTTGCTTCTGTCTGCTTGCGTTCCCGGTTCTCAACTCGAAGTTGTTCAATCCGCATCTGTAATGCTGCGTTTGCCTCTTTGAGAGCGGCTTGTGCGCGTTTGCGATCGGTGATGTTCGTTAAAGATCCAGAGATTTCTCCTTGAGCTTCGGAACGAGCTGACAACTCTAGCCAGATAATCTCTGTGTTTTTATGATGAAACCGTAATTCCCAACAAGCAAGATCCTGTTGGGTGTACATTTGCGTCAAAAAATTGAGCCAAAGCTCTCGATCTTCAGCATGGAGATAATCATCCATTGGCCGGTTCAAACATTCCGATGCACTATAGCCCAAAGTTAGCGTCCAAGCTTTATTCAAAAGAGTCAGATTCCCTGTTTTATCGCACTTGAATACAATTTCACGCAGATTTTCTACTAATTCTCGGTAACGTCGTTCTGATTCTGATATTTGTTCGATTAAACGATACTGAATCTGTGTGTGCAGCTCATTATCAGCTAAAAACTCTGGTGTCATAAGGCGTTATAAATGTACAATCATTTTTATGGGAATGATATGATAGGTCTAACTAAATAGCTGTCTCGCTATCATGCCAAATTTAAAACACCTTCTCTAAATGCCCCTGATTTTTAAAATCAACAGCGCTTAATGTAGGTTGAAATTATTATGTTTATATCTGAGAAATACTTTTTCATTACAAAAAATATAACAATCTAACGCGATCCTTATTTAGTTGGAGTCACGCTTCAAAAGATTATTGTCAGGAAAAATTATCTTTAGTGTTTATGCGGTAACTTTTAACTCTAAACGGCTAAGTAAGTCTGTGTGAGTCATGACATCTGCATAGAGTGGAAAAATACTGTTGCAGTAAAACTCTTGCTCAAAGACGGTGCGAGCTGAAGTACAGTCAGACAGAATGGTCACGTGATAGCCTTTTTCATGGGCAGATCGTCCAGTGGAATCAATACATATGGATGTCACAGCACCCGCTAGAACGACATCTGCAATTCCATGTTGTTTGAGAATTTCATCAAGGTTTGTATTAATGAATGCATTAAATCCTCGTTTCCCAGGTACTTCCAGAATTCTGTCTTGGAAACAGTGCAACGCTTCAATTGCCTCTGACCCTGGAGTTCCCATCTGAAAAGCATTTGATTCTTTAATGGTTTTAAGAATACCAATCGGCTCGATTAATTCTTCATAGTTAGGTGTAAAGAATATAGGGGTCGTTACAATCAGTGTAGGCGTATAAGTAAGACATTCAAGAAGATGAACAGTGTTTGATATAACGTTTGTAACTTTGGATGATTCCTCAACTACTCCATATAAAATTCCATTTGGTGAGAAGTAATCATTTTGATATCCAATTAAAATAAGTGCCGTTTTTTGGAATTCCATAAATATATTTATTGGGTTGATGTAGAACAGCGAAAATTGGTTTTTTATGAAATCAGTGGAAAATAGTTGTTTTAGGTATAAAAAATTACAATTTTGGGTTTATGGTCAAGAATGAACGCTGCTATTCTCCGTTAGTAAAATGCTACCAATCGTAACCAAAAACCCGAATCAGTAATTTCTTTGAAGTTCAGTGATGGTTATATCAATTTTCTACAAAGCTCATCTCAATACAGCAGTGGCGAGTGAGTGCCATCTTGCAACTGAGATAATAAACCCCGAAGTGATTAAAACTCTGTAATAATTGGATAATTAATACTTTTTTCTTATAATACGATTGCATTTTCTTGGCATGGTGCTGATACAAACAATCCTTTTGTAGTCTTAGTTTTTATAGGGTGTATTACGCTGTTTGCTGGCATTTGAGCGATGAAAACCAACTCTAAGAAACTTGTTTTTGTTGCGTTGAATACAGTGAAACCCAAGCTACAATTATTTTTATTTTCCTAGATAGCAAAACAAGGGTAATAGCAATTGGAAAAATGATTGCGACAGATGGTATTAGCTCTATGCTGTTAGGTTCAATAAAAAATGAGAGCAGAAATTCTGCTCTCATTCTTGTCTTTTTACACTACTGCATCAAGGGGCTGATTAATGCAGATTTGGTTTTAAATGTACTTAGTGGATCCGAGCAGAGTCGAACTGCTGTCCAAATTGGGTATTGACCCTCCGCTCATTCACAGGTTTAGCCTATCTTACCCTCAAGGCGGGAATCGTTCATTATCCCGAACGTAGGATGCTCTGATTAAGTCTTAGCTAGCAAGCCAATCAGAGAACACTTGCTAGAGCATCCGTTGGGGTTTGTCCTTAGTCCTTAACGGAGTCAAACTAAAGACGCTCGAACCTATAAGAGGCGTTTAGGCAGCTACTAGAGCTTCCCGACGAGCAAATTTTACGATGTTATTCGCATTTACTTTTTTTTCGAGCCTTTGATTTTCGAGAGACGACTCACTCTCGACCTGAATCACAAAGCAGCGTTCGCCAACCTGTCGAAACCGTTACGGACCCATGTAATTTATATTTTTATTATAGTTCTCTGTGGAAAAAATGTGTTACAGGATGACAAAGAAATATTAAACTCTTATTCTGCACCCTTAAATGTCATGAGCCAGACTACAGGCGGTATTTGCTGGATAATTCAAGATGTGGCAGCGTTACCTGATAACGAATGGATTCGTTATGAAATTCTCGATTAAATATTGATTTCGCAGTTGCTTGGGATTACTGAATATATTTTGCATAACTATACTTGTACAATAAACAGTACAAGAATGAAGCCAATGAAAGTCGTGTCTTTTAGTGAAGCGAGAAATAACCTCAAGGCTGTTTTAGACCGAGTGGTGGAAGATGCCGACTATACTATCATCACCAGACGGGATGCAGAGGATGCTGTAGTGATGTCGCTAGAGTTATTTGATAGTTTGCTGGAGACTGTTCATTTACTCAAGTCTCCCGCTAATGCCAATCATTTGGAGCGTTCTATTGCTCAGTTCAAGCAGGGGAAAGTGGTGGAGCGAAATTTGTTGGATGACTAGAAAGCTAGCATGGACGGATGAGGCTTGGAACGATTATTTATATTGGCAAGGACAAGACAAGAAAACGTTAAAACGAATTAACAAGCTGATTGAGGCAACAATCCGACTACCGTTTGAGGGAATCGGAAAGCCAGAAGCTCTGAGAGAGAACCTAGCTGGCTTTTGGTCGCGGCGAATTGATGATACAAATCGGTTAGTTTATCCAGTGGATGATGAGTATTTAACGATTATTGCTTGTCGATACCACTATTCTGATTGACACCCTGATTAATGTTTGTCGATAAATTTAGAAGTCAAACTCGTCAATCGCATTCTCTTTTTGAATAAAGATATTTGCCAAAGCATCGTAGGCTTCAGTCCAAGCCGAAATAACTTCATCAGTAGCAGCATCTTGCAAAACATCTTTCATCCCCTGCAAAAGCTTTTTGCCAATCAGATCGTACTGCTCAGACAGAAGCACGTTGACACTTGCACCAGTGTTCAATAAACGAGCGATCGCTATCAGATTCGCCTCTTTCCTGGGAAAGCAGTAGCAGATTAAGAAACGCTATATGTATTTTTATTCCCATCAAAACAGCTAGTAAAGAGCTTTTTGAGGAATAAAAGTAGCATCATTTCTGAAAAGATCGCTACCATCGGAAGGAGCAATCCAAAGTTCAAAATTTTTATGCCTGATATAGTGAGAACGAAAATTATAGGATTCAAAAGACACTCCTGTGCGCGCAAATCCCGATTTTTGACAGAAAGTAGCATCTTCTTGAAATAGCTGACTACCATCATTTATAGCTAACTTCAGTCTAAAATCTTGATGTCTTAAAAAGTATCCAGGGAAATTAATTGATTCAAATGATGTACAGTTTGAATCTGCTAATCCATCTCGAAGATGAAAAGTAGCATCTTTTTTTCCTAATTCATCATTAGGAGGTTCAATATATCCTAAGTAATTTCGATGACGAATATAGCGCTCTGGAAAATTATAAGAACTAAATGAGTAAGGCCCGCGCCTTCCCTGTGCCAATACTTGTGTTATTTGTAGATTACTGACGATTGAACAATTTGCTACTGTTAGTGCAATACCAACTGTTTGGAGTAATTTGGATAATTTCATAATTGTAATCCTTTTTTTGTGATGGCTTAATTCAGCGCATATAAGCACTGATATTACTTTAGGTAATTTCTGAAATTAAATCGCACATTTTCTTGCGATTTAGAGCAAAATCTTGCTATGACTTACGAAACTGTTTCGGGTTGATCCCTGTGCATTGGCAAAAACACTTGGCAAAATGACTCAGATTTGCAAAGCCACACTCCAATGCGATCGCTCTGATGGTTGCGGATGGAGTAATAACGCAGCAGATGAGCCGACAGCGCCGTTGCCATTGAATCGGTGTAGAAACGACTGCCAAGCCCATCCACTTCTAAACTTGACTTGAGTGCTAGACCAATCTGTGCGATCAATAAATCGGCTGTTTTCGTTGTCAGCAAAAGTTCGACGCGATCAGGGTTCTACCTCCATCTGTTGTGCTTGCTCCACATGGGCAGGAATCATGACTGAACAGATTAATGACCAAAGCTCAACCCATGCCGCTTTAGTATCATTATCAAACCGAGCTCCTAGCATTCTGTCAAAGGTTGTAACAATCGCTAGCCCTATCGGCTCATAGTGTTTAGCTTTTGTCTGATATTGAAGATGACGTTTTGCTAAATCTTGTAAAACTGGGATGAGTTTTGGATCAATCTCCAGGCGTTCTTCCCCCAGTGTTTCATCAAATGTACCTGGTAATAAATTCAAGGCAGCATTAATCATCTCAGTTAGCATTTTGGCTTGTTGAAACTTGTTTTTGAATAGTGGTTTGAGTGAAGGCTCAATTTCAAAGAGTACGTCATAAAACTGTAATCCCCAAAAGCCAACTGGATCTGAGACTAGAGTCTGTTCCTTAAACAGAGCATATTCACCAGAATGGATCGTTTGCCAAGATTCTTGGATAGATCGAAACTGTTCAATAGAAACAGAAGAATTGGCATTTACATAGGATGGATAGTATTGCTTAACATCAACAGGCGACGTAGACATCTTTAAAACTGCCTCTAGGGTACCGACTGATATGATGATCGGTTTCACTGTAGCGAATGGCTGCAATCGAAGTCGCCTATTTTCTTGCTATTTTGAGTAAAATCTTGCTATGAGTTACGAAACTGTTTAGGGTTCATCCCTGTATATTGGCGAAAACACTTGGCAAAATGGCTCTGATTGGCAAAGCCACACTCCAGTGCTACCCATGTAATTGTTAGTTCCGGTTGCTTTAGCAAATACTTTGCCTGTTCTACTCGTTGTTGAATCAAATATTGATGGGGTGACATTCCAGTCGATCGCTTGAATAGGTGGCAAAAGTAATACTGGCTCATCCCAAGTTCATTCGCTATCTCGCTCAAGGATAAATTCTCACCCAAATGCGCCTGGATATAATCAACGGCTTGCCTGAGCTTTTGTTTAGACAATCCATCTTCATATTCTCGAAAACTATGTTTGCGGGTGGAGTAATAGCGCAACAGATGAGCCGACAGCGCTGTCGCCATTGAATCGGCGTAGAAACGACTACCAGCCCCATCAACTTCTAAACTTGACTTGAGTGCTAGACCAATCTGTGCGATCAATAAATCGGCTGTTTTCCGTGTCAGCAAAAGTTCGACGCAATCGGGGTTCACCGATTCGTGAGCAATCTGAGCAACAAATGTCGGCTCTAGATAGCAATGAATCCACTCTATTGCTTTAACAGGCGAAATAGAACGGACTTTACAAGGTAAATCAGCAGGAATGACTTCAATACAGCCACTTGCATAGTCTTTTTCTCGATACGAGATCGTCTGCAAACGACCCTCAAAGACAAATTCCAAATCAATTGTCTGATGCCCCAGTGCAATAATGACCATATGCTGAGGGTCAGATACTTCAGGCAAGTCTATCGATGGCTGGCGGTAATGGGCAAGCTGAATGCTACTCCAACCCGATTGAAAACTTGTTAGGAGGGGCGGATTTGGCAGCAACTTCGGCCAATCAACATAGTCAATCACCAAAGGTTGCTTTACAGACATCATCGCTTCCTTTTTTCTACCTTATGGGGGATTACATTGAATGTTTAAAATGTATAGTCACACCTACTAAGTAGCATATCTTCTTTGGCGACACAAAAGCGACAAAGGGCTGTATTATATCCCTTGGTTAAAACATCCTGAAAACAAAAATAGCTAATCGCTAGTTTTACAGGCACCAGCAATTAGCTATTAGTAATAGTTAGAAATCGAGTTCTAAGTCAGTGCTTCTGCACCACCAACAACCTCAAGTAGTTCTTGAGTGATAGCAGCTTGTCGGGCTTTGTTGTAAGACAGCGTTAGGGTGTTAATCAACTCACCAGCATTCTCGCTAGCATTACTCATGGCTGTCATCCGTGCTGCTAGTTCACTAGCAGCTGATTCTTGCAGGGCCCGCAATAGTTGGTTACTCAGATACAAGGGCAACAGAGAATCAAGAATTTGTAGTGGATCTTGCTCGAAAAGCATGTCGCGGGGAAAAGCACGGACTTCTTGAGTCACTTTCTCCCGTTCTACTTGAAATTGACCGCCACGGGTTGTCAAGCGGAAGATTTCGTCATCGCTTGCTTCTAGACCTTGAGTATCAAGGGGCAGCAAGGTTTGCACCACAGGACGAGAGCTAACCAAGGAGACGAATCTGGTATAAATTAACTCAATGCGGTCTACTTTTTCCGAAAGGAATAAGGAAAGTAGTTGGTCGGCAATCTCATTAGCTTCTGCTGCGGTGGGAATTTGCTCCAAGCCGCTGTATGTGCCGTCAATAGGCTGATTGCGGCGTTGAAAGTACTGTGTAGCTTTGCGTCCAACAACCACAAATGTATAATCTACACCTTCTGCCTTCAGTTCCTTGGCGCGATTTTCGGCGCGGCGGATAACGTTACTATTGTAACCGCCACACAAACCGCGATCGCCTGAAATTACCAACAACCCGACGGACTTAACCTGGCGTTTTCTTAGCAATGGTAGGTTTGCTTCTTCAAACCGCAGACGAGTTTGCAGACCATACAACACTTGTGCCAAACGGTCTGCAAAGGGGCGAGTTGCTAGTACTTGTTCTTGGGCCCGACGCACTCTAGCAGCGGCTACTAGACGCATCGCTTCTGTAATTTTTTTGGTATTTTTGACCGACTGAATCCGATCGCGTATTGCTTTGAGATTAGGCATATTCTTTATAGGTTGTCAGTTGTCAGTTGTCAGTTGGCATTAGTCAGTTGTGTATTACTACTAACTACTGACCACTGAGCTAATGACTAAATTACGCTGTTGCTTTGAAAGTCTTCTTGTACTCGGTTAGCGCTTCCTTCAAAGCAGCTTCTTCTGAGTCACCCAGTGCTTTAGAACCTTGCACTGCTTGGGCGTACTGGGGTTTGCCTGACTTTAAGTATTCCCGCAGACCTCTGGTGAAGGAGGTTACTTTGTCCACAGCAATGTCATCTAAATAGCCGTTGATACCAGCGTAGAGAATTGCCACTTGCTCGTATACCGACAGTGGATCGTTTTGAGGTTGCTTGAGTAATTCCCGCAAGCGTTGGCCCCGTGCCAACTGGTCTTGAGTGGCTTTATCCAAGTCGGAAGCAAATTGCGCGAAGGCTTGTAGGTCGTCAAATTGCGCCAGTTCCAATTTAATTTTACCAGCAACTTTTTTCATTGCCTTGGTTTGAGCCGCAGAACCCACGCGGGATACGGAGATACCGGGGTTCACAGCGGGACGGATACCAGCGTTAAATAAGTCAGAAGACAAGAATATCTGACCGTCGGTAATGGAAATCACGTTGGTGGGGATATATGCTGATACGTCACCTGCTTGGGTTTCGATAATTGGCAGGGCGGTCATGCTACCTTTACCCAATTCGTCGCTCAGTTTGGCTGCTCTTTCTAACAAGCGAGAGTGGATATAGAATACATCTCCTGGGTAAGCTTCCCGTCCGGGTGGACGACGCAGCAGCAAGGACATTTGGCGATAAGCTTGGGCTTGCTTGGAGAGGTCATCGTAAATCACCAGGGTAGCTTTGCCCTTGTACATAAAGTACTCAGCAATCGTTGCGCCTGTATAGGGAGCCAAGTATTGCAGGGTTGCTGGTTCACTGGCGCTAGCGGTGACGACAACGGTGTAGTCCATTGCGCCCTTTTCTTGTAGTGTTTGCACTACGTTAGCCACAGTGGAAGCCTTTTGACCGATGGCAACGTAGACACAGATTACATCTTCTTCTTTTTGGTTGATGATCGTGTCAATGGCGATCGCAGTTTTACCAGTTTGACGGTCGCCAATAATCAATTCCCGCTGACCCCGACCGATGGGAATCATTGAGTCAATAGCTGTAATCCCCGTTTGCATGGGTTCGTGTACAGACCGACGTGCAATGATACCAGGTGCTGGAGATTCAATCAAACGGCTTTCTGTGGTTTTGATATCGCCCTTACCATCAATGGCACGACCCAAGGAATCCACAACTCGTCCTATTAAGGCTTCTCCTACAGGCACTTGAGCAATTTTACCCGTAGCAGTCACAGAGCTACCTTCTTGAATCTCAATACCTTCACCCATCAGCACCGCGCCCACATTGTCTTCTTCCAAGTTTTGGGCGATGCCGACTGTACCATCTTCAAATTCTAATAACTCCCCAGCCATGGCCTTTTCCAGACCATAGATCCGGGCAATACCGTCACCAACTTGCAGGACTGTACCAACATTAGCAACTTTGACTTCTTGGTCGTATTGCTCGATTTGTTGCTGAATAATGTTGCTGATTTCGTCAGGTCTAATTGATATGCTCATGTGTCTGTTGTTTTGCTTTCGAGACGGAAGAACTTAATATTTAATTTTCTAGCTGCTTAAACGCAAAGACAAGCGGCGCAACTGACCCCGTAAACTGGCATCAATGATCTGCGAGCCGACTTTAATAATTACACCACCAATTAACTCGCGGTCTACCTTAGTTTCTATTTCTACCTGACGAGCATTGGTGATGGCAATTACTTTCTCTTTAATTGCCTGCTGCTGTTCTTCTGAAAGGGGAACAGCAGAAGTAACTTCCGCTAACACGGTTTGATTCAACTGCCGCAATAACGCTAAATACTGCTCTAATATTGGTTCTAAGAACAAAATGCGTCGTCTGTCTACCAATAACAGTAAAAAATTGCGTAAGTAGGGGTTAGCGCCTTCACCACCAAGTATTCGGCTGATAACTGCTTTTTTGTTCTCAGGCTGAATAAAGGGGTTGCCGATAAAGTTTCGTAGTTGCTCTGAATCTTTCAACAAATTCAGTAAAGAACGAGCATCCTCGCCAAACTCTTCTGTCAGATTTTTGGATTGTGCTACCGACAATAAAGCCTGTGCATAAGGTTGGGCAACTTCGGCTGTTTCTACATTACTTTTCATCAGCGTCCTCCCACCTGCGCGATGCTACGGTCAATTATTGATTGTTGAACGTCATCAGCAATACCAGATCGCAACTCTGATTCAACTTTTTGCAATGCTAGAGCGGCTACTCGCTGCCGCAGTTCGGCTAGCGCTCGCTCTCTTTCGGTGTTTAAATCTGCTGCTGCTGTTTGTTTCAAACGTTCTACATCTTGTGCTGCCCGTGTTAACGTGGCTTCTTTCGCTTTTTGGGCGTTTTCTTCGGCTGCTTTGCGGATGCGTTGTGCTTCAGCCTGAGCTTGAGTCAACTGCTCTTGCGCTTGGGAAAGGGCAATCTGTGCCTCTTTCAAGCGCCCTTCTGCTTCCTGAATTGCCGTGGCAATATTAGATTGTCGCTCGTTCAGGATATTGCTTAAAACTTTACGTCCAAAGTAGAATAGTATGCCAATCAGAATCGCCAGGTTAATGAGGTTGGTTTCAAAAATGTCTATGTTTAGACCGAAACCACCTTCTGCTGCGCCTTCTGCCAATTCAGAGTGAACAGCGTTCGCTTCTGCGGCAAGTAATAATAATGTGCCCATGATACCCATCTACAAGTGCGCTGCTCGCTTGCTAATACATGTATTTTTCCACAGGGAAATCAAGTGCCTTTTGACACTTAATTAAGCGCTCTGGGACTAGTGCCCAGTTGCGCCTATAATTTCAACAGAACCAGTCTGGTCAATTTATCTAACTAGAGTTGGTCCCAATAGTTTTTCTAGAATTTGCCTGCTCAGAGCATCAACTCTTTGCTCTAATTCAGTTAAAGCTTGCTGTTTTTGTTGCTCTATCTCCACAGCAGCCTGTTCTCTTTGAGCTTGAGCTTCTTTTTGCGCCTCAGCGATTTTCTGGGCGGTAATTTTCTTAGCTTCAGCCTGAGCTGCTTCTATAGTAGCTTGCGATTGTCTGCGAGCTTCTGCTAGTTGCTGCTCATATTCTTGGGTTAAGCGCTCAGACTTTGCCAAGCGTTCCCGTGCATCAAGGGTATTCGTTCGGATGTAATTATCGCGATCGTCCAGTACCTTGGTCAGTGGCTTATAGAAAATTACATTCAACAAAGCTGCCAATAGCAGGAACTGCAATGCCATGAAGGGCAAGGTAGCATCGAAATCAAACATTTCTCTCCTCTTTGGCTGGAGTAGCAGTTTTCATGGCTAGCAACATCATCCAACCTTTCGTATTTTAGAGACCCATAGCCAACAAGGGTCAACTTAACATCAGAACGACTAGAATACCCAAAAAATGTTCGATTGTAGAGGCGTGATGGTTCACGTCTCCACATTAACAAAAACTTTCAGGTCTTAAGAGAAGGGGTTAGCAAACAGCAACACCAGGGCAATCACTAGACCGTAAATGGTCAGGGATTCCATGAAAGCCAAGGTTAATAGCAAAGTACCCCGAATTTTTCCTTCAGCTTCGGGTTGACGAGCAATACCTTCTACTGCTTGACCTGCGGCATTTCCTTGACCAATACCAGGGCCAATTGCAGCTAAACCAATTGCTAGAGCAGCAGCTAGAACTGAAGCAGCAGAAACTAATGGATCCATGTTGATTTTCCTTGCTTTGATTACAGAACTTACAAAAGTACGTTAACTAGTAAATACGTGTTTTTCACGCTGCACCGAGTTCTTTGAATCGCGCTTGGCGATGTTTTGAGCGTAGACGCTCGGAACTGTGCTATCAACTGAGTAGCCTAATGCTCCTCATGCTCTTCTCCACCGTGTCCCTCCATTGCCTCATGAATGTATGCTCCGGCTAGGGTAGCAAACACTAGGGCCTGAATGGCACTGGTGAACAAACCCAAGGCCATTACAGGCAGAGGTACAAATAAAGGAACCAGCAGAACTAGCACCGCTACTACCAATTCATCCGCCAAAATATTGCCAAATAAACGGAAGCTTAGTGAGAGGGGCTTAGTAAAATCTTCTAGAATTGCGATCGGCAATAGCACAGGTGTTGGCTCTATATATTTCTTAAAGTAGCCCAAACCCCGCTTGCTAAAACCCGCGTAAAAATACGCTAAAGATGTCAGCAGTGCCAATGCTACGGTCGTATTGATGTCATTAGTGGGAGCCGCCAATTCACCTGACGGCAGCCTGATTAGCTTCCAGGGAATTAGAGCGCCCGACCAGTTCGATACGAAGATAAACAAGAACAATGTGCCGATAAATGGCACCCAGGGGCGGTACTCTTTCTCACCAAGTTGGTTTTTTGCCAGATCTCGAATAAATTCTAGGGCATATTCCATCAAATTCTGGATGCCGCTGGGAATTCTTTGGGCGTTGCGAGTAGCAGCTATGGAAGCTATTACTAGAATGCTAATTACAAACCATGAGGTGAGAAAAACTTGCCCATGAATTTTTAGATTTCCCAACTGCCAGTAGAAATGATGACCTACTTCTAATTCGGCGAGGGGAAAAGAATTAAAGGCGTTTAAGACACTAAGCATTTGCATTCTTCAAGCATTTTCCCCAACGAGCGAGGATGGGAGTATTATCTTTGTGAGCCTGATTTTGTTAAGAATCAGGAGTGAACGCAGTTTGCACCATGTAGACGAGGAGCGTGGCTTTGTAGGTTAGAAATCCCAAAAATATGGGCACAATCTGTAGCTCACGCCATTGAGTTGCCAATACAATCAACCCAATAAATAGAGCAAAACGAGTTTTGCTCAGACGCTTTTTCTCATCACCGAGTCGCTCAACGTCTTTAGCCAGCATTCTTAAGTAAACCACACCTGTACACGCCCCAATCAAATAATTCAGAGCAATGTTTAAGGAATAAAAAATCCACACAGAGATAAAAATAATCCCCGTCAAGACAAGTGTGATTACCAATAACTTCTGGTAGAGTTGATAGAACTCTCCCATAGAGTTACCTGATTCTGTGTCTCCAAAACCAGATTTGGCATCTTGTCGTGTTGTTGTCGGAGTGGGTGCAATTGGTTCTTCTGACAAGCTCACGGGACTTGAAACCAGTACAGCTAACTATATGATGACTGCACATTCAGTCAGCTGAATCATATCACGATCCGGTAACAATACTTTAGAAAAAAACAATTAACTTCTTGTCATTGTTAGATAATCGCAAAAATCACGCTCTCAGAAGCGAGACAGTGCTTGAGACGGTGAAGCGGAGAAAAATCTAGAATTAATGCCTTCAAAATTCAAAATTTCTGCAAATTCTCGCCTTTTTTAAGTGCATAACAGTCCTCCAGGGCCGTTGTATCATCAGGGTTTTGGTGTTGCTATTAAGTCGGTGTTAAGAAAATTAGCTGCTGCTTGAGGAGAAATGGTATTGTTGCTAAATTTTGCTAAACTCCAACTTGCGTTGATGTGTCATACCCAATTTCCTGAGCAATTGCTGGGTACTCTCCTAATCTACATTAGATTTATCAAAAGCTGCTATGGGCGATCGCCCATTACTACAGAAGGTAAGCTAATGTGCCTTTAAGTTGCATAATCCTTAGCATCACAAAGACGCAGGGACGCGGAGGCTGAGAGACACGGGGATGCAATTTAAATGATTATTAGCTTAGCGCTCTTTAATCACTCTCACCAGAGTAAAAACATATAATCCTTGCTACGCAAGAGTTTCAGGTGAAATACATGATTTTTCCCATAATCTTAGAAAATAAAGCTTCAAACCCAAGTGCTGTATGAAGTTTAAATGTTGCCTGAGATTTTTCTTTCCCCAAAGTGACGGAAGAGCGTTAGATGAGAGAACTGGGGAGATAAAACTTCTGCCTCCTACTTTCTGCACTAGGAAGCTGTTTGCCTACGCTTCAACCACCAGCCAAACCCAAGAGCAACGACTGAACCACCTATTGTCAAGGGTTCGGGGACGGGTGCGTTGAAATTAGAAATTGTTACATTTCCTCTACCAAGTCTGTTGTCTACTGTTGTCACCCTAAAGCTGAATACGTCCCCCGCTACAACTGTTGTACTGTAAGTTCCCTGACCTGTTGTTTCTAAAGGGCTAGAGAAAATATCGGTGCTGATGTCATTTTTGACGAAGCTAAAAGGATCGTAGGCAGCACCATCTCCTGTCTCTTCAGTTAAGTAATTCCACTTAAATTTGACTACTCCATCAGCGACTGCCGTTATCTTGTAATCGGTCGTCCCTGGGCTATTACTATTAGTGTCTCCCCCGTAAAGTTGTATCTGTGCAGGGACACCACTAGTATTTACATACCCATCAGCGTCTATGTTTATCAATGTCCATCTACTAGGGTCATACGCACCAACAAAGGCTGCTTCTGCTGGTTTAGCATTAACAGCGGCGAAATGGAAGGCAACACCAGCAGCGATCGCGCCCAGCTGTTTAGCTAATTTCATTAGAAGATTCTCCTAATTTAGAATGGGATAATTTTAGTACAAGTTCGTAAAACGAGTGTCGAAGAATATCTAGTCTTTGTATTTTTATTTACAGAACAAAAAAATATTATTAACCAAATTTTTATTCTATCCTTGTTATCTATTAAGTTAGTATAAATTTATTTTGTGCAAGTATCTGTAACTGTAATTATAGATAAGCGCTATAAAGCGCTTGGTGCAGTTTGATTAACCTGGTGTTAACAAAATTAGTCGTTGCTTGAAGAGGGTTCTGACTACTTTCAACTCTATTTGTACACTTGCCAATATCTCTGCCACTGTTGACTTAGCATCACATGCTTGCAGAAACTCAAACTCCTCTTGAGACAAATTAACAATCTGGTAATCTTGATTGAATATTCCTCGACTTGGCCATCCATCCATACAGGGATTGCGTTCGGGAATAGCTGCCAATAAAGCTTTATCCTCTGACCAGTCGGTTTTGATCGCGGGAGGACGACCGAGGAAAAACTCATAATGAGTCACTTCTGGATCTAGTAATTCTATCAAGCGATAACGTTGGCGATCGCTCAATCCTTGTGAACGTTCAATTAACTCTGGTGCTTTGTCCAAAAGTCTTTCTAATTGCCAGAAACCAGGATTTGAAAAGCCAATAAACTCCAAGCCGGAAGCATCAATTAATTCAAACAACGTCTCAATGTTGTAGTCAATCTCCTGAGGATGAACATACATATCGGCAAAATGTTCATCCATATGGTTTTCCATTGACCAACGTTGCTTTTCATATTTGACAATTCGGTTATTTTCTGGTAGCGAGGCAAATATTTGTCGCCCGACTTGTACGCCATCGCGGTAGTCGCCGCGTTTGTCACCTTGGAGGAGAGCGATCGCTTTTTGCATGAGTTGAATTTCCCAGCGTCCTAACTCTCCATAGACAAAAATGTGAAAAAAGCCTCCAGGAGCTAGCTTCTTAGCCAAAGCTTGAATCCCGCGAATTGGATCGTGGGTATGGTGCAAAACCCCAACACAGTTAATTAAATCAAACTCACCAGGCAATTGTTCCACATCGAACAAGCTGAGGTTATGAAATTCGACGCGGTTGGCTCCAGAACGCTGACACCGCTCTTTTGCCATTGCCAAAGCACCAGGACTGAGGTCAATTCCTACGACATTGGCTTGGGGATTGAGGTGAACCAAGTATTCTGTACCCACCCCCGTACCACAACCAGCATCTAAAATCCGTATGTCTTGTCTTTGGGGTTTTTGACCAGTGCAGAAGCTATAAGCAGATAGCCAATTCCAGCGCCAGTTGTAGCCTGGAGGTGGTTCATCCAGCAGTGGGTCAGGCGGAAAGGGGTATGTGTTGTAGAGTTTGGCAACAGCAGCGCTAACAGTTTGGGAGTCTGACATGATGAGTAAAATCGCAGCAATTCTGAGTTTATCGAATGCTGGACACTTAAAATTAATTGATAATTCGTAATTTGTAATTCAGAAAGACAGTCAACACTTAACAATCAATGATTTATAACCAGTCAGAGTTTGATTTGCGCTGTGAATGGGGTTCACAAGGAGTTGCTCAACTCGCTTCTACCAGTGATGTGGTTGTGATAGTTGATGTTCTCTCCTTTTCAACTTGTGTGGAAATTGCCACCAGCAATGGCGCGATAATTTTTCCGTATGCGATGAGGGATGAATCAGTCATAGATTATGCCAAGTCAGTACAAGCAGAGTTAGCCAGTCATCGACAACGTTGGACTCCAACTGGATATTCTCTTTCGCCAAAATCGCTAACTCAGATTCCTGGTGGAACGAGACTAGTTTTGCCCTCACCGAATGGTTCTTTTCTCACCTTACAAACTAAGAGTACACCTACCTTGGCTGGCTGTTTGCGAAATTGCCAAGCGGTAGCGCAGTTTGCCCAGAAGTATGGCAATAAAATTGCAGTGATTCCTGCCGGCGAGAGGTGGAAAGACGATGGTAGCCTCAGACCTGCATTTGAAGATTTAATTGGTGCTGGGGCAATTCTCAGTTACTTGCATGGCAGTCTATCTCCAGAAGCTGAAGTAGCTGTGGTAACATTTGAAACTTTCCAAAAAGATTTACAGGGTTACTTAAAAAAATGTAGTTCTGGCAAGGAGTTAATTGCAGCAGGGTTTGAGTCAGACGTTGAACTTGCAGCCATCTATAACGTTAGTAATTGCATTCCTTTGTTTACAGAAAATGCTTATGTGAAACAGCCATAATTATCAATTAAAAATATAAAAAATCAGTTTTAGCTAAAATTATGACAATTAAAAATGCTGGAAATAATCCAGAAGTCAGAATTCAGAATATACCTAAGCATACAAAAGTCATTCTGACTGTTGACTCCTGAATTATTTTTGGTCAAACTCCTTGGTCAAAGGTCACATTCATGAGTTTGGCAATACTTTGCATTATTTATTAACCCTTGTAAATCTGTCACAGAAATTATCTGAAATGCTGACCCACCTTGCACTTGGGCAGTTATGTAGGCAAAATTTTTCCCACGATAAAACTGGTCACGACCAACTTTTGTGACATACCTTGATTGCTGGAAATCATTGGCAATGTTGGAATTGTAGATATTTTTTAGCAGTTTCACTGCCTGGGAATTTTTGGTAGTGAATTTGAGGCTAGAGTTACCACTAACGGTTATTCCTTCCTTAGTCACTGTCCCATTCTCAGAAGTGACATCAGCGTAAAAGTACAAATTTCCCTTTGTACCGCCATAACCATGTGCTTCGCTGCTATATGTAAGGGTTGGTAGTTGGGATTTGGTCTTTGCCCATTTGATAACGGTGTTAATGTTTTGTCCTGGGAGTGCATTAGCAGGAGCAACAGCCAAAACAATAGCTAGGGCTGATACAACAGCACTGATAGTCTGGTTAATTTTATAACTTTTATACATGGTAAATTTCCGGTGTATGAATTCTGATAACTACACCTTAACTCACCAGAATTTCTGAGTCATCTCAAAAATTTAACTTGGATAGATGTTATCGCAGTCAAATAGAATTAAGTATTAAGAGCGAAGCAAAGTATTCCTGTGAGTTTTGTATTTTTTCGTTACAAAACTTAAATTTTGTCTCAGAGAAGTAAGAGTGTCCATGTTCGGATTTGACGAGCGAGGCTACAGATTCTACATACTTCTTAATAAATCACCAGGGAAAACGCAAAACGTTCTAATCTAAAAGCTGACTGGGTTAATTTACTGGCGTTTTGAAGGCGGTACTCTTAAGGCAGAACCACACCGATGTGTCAAGCCTCAGAGCAACCCAGACTTAACACATAAATGATTATGATGGGAGTTTTACAAATCCGATGAGTGTTAAGGCAAGTGGTGGAAGCTCAGTTGCGCGTCCGCAACTATATCAAACCCTAGCTGTGGCGACAATTACCCAAGCGGAGCAGCAAGACCGCTTTTTGGGAACTGGCGAACTGAATGAACTGGCAAGCTATTTTGCATCTGGTGCAAAGCGTCTAGAAATTGCCCAGATACTCACGGAAAATTCCGAGATTATTGTATCTCGGGCTGCCAATCGGATTTTCGTCGGTGGTTCGCCAATGGCTTTTTTAGAAAAGCCCAGAGAACCAGAACTGGCAATGGCTACTGCTCGCAGCAGTGGTGGTGATACTCAAGAGGGGATGAAACTGGGAACCGTAACCTACGTTGAAAGTCGTGGTGGCTTCTTTGAAGGTTTACGTTCAATCTTTAATTCATCCCCCAGCGGCCCGGTACCTCCAGGCTTTAGACCAATCAACGTCGCTCGTTATGGGCCAAGCAACATGGCCAAGAGCTTGCGGGACTTGTCCTGGTTCTTGCGCTATGCTACCTATGCGATCGTGGCTGGCGACCCCAACATCATCGCTGTGAATACACGGGGGTTACGGGAAATAATTGAAAATGCTTGTTCTGGCGAAGCAACACTGGTAGCTTTGCAAGAAATCAAAGCAGGTTCACTTTCCTTTTTCCGTCAGGATGCTGAGGCTACAGAAATTGTGGCTCAGTACATGAATGTTTTGCTGACAGAATTCCAAGCAGCGACACCTTCTAATAAACTACGCCAACGTCCTTCTAGCGACCAACAAGGATTGCAATTGCCGCAGATTTACTTTAATGCGGCAGAACGTCGTCCGAAGTTTGTCATGAAGCCTGGATTATCAGCTAGTGAAAAAAATGAGGTAATCAAAGCAGCCTATCGGCAAGTCTTTGAGCGCGACATTACTCGTGCTTATAGCTTGTCGATATCTGACCTAGAATCCAAAGTGAAAAATGGCGACATCTCAATGAAAGAGTTTGTTCGCCGTCTGGCAAAATCTCCACTTTACCAAAAACAGTTTTACCAGCCTTTTATTAACAGCCGAGTTATCGAATTGGCTTTCCGTCACATTTTGGGACGGGGACCAAGTAGTCGTGAAGAAGTACAAAAATACTTCTCAATTATTTCCAACGGTGGTCTGGCAGCTTTAGTAGATGCTTTGGTAGATTCTGAAGAATACGGCGACTACTTTGGCGAAGAGACAGTACCCTATCTGCGGGGTCTTGGTCAAGAGGCACAAGAATGTCGCAACTGGGGGCCGCAACAAGACCTATTTAACTACAGTGCGCCTTTCCGCAAAGTTCCTCAATTCATTACTACCTTCGCTGCTTACGAACAGCCGCTACCAGACCAACATCCCTATGGTTCTGGTAACGATCCCTTAGAAATTCAGTTTGGAGCGATTTTCCCAAAAGAAACTCGCAACCCCAATAGCAGTCCGGCTTTCTTTGGCAAGGATACTAAGCGCATCTTGATTCATCAAGGGCCTGGTATCAATAACCAAAATAGCAATCCCCAAGCGCGGGGTGTAGCACCTGGTACTTTGGGTGCCAAAGTATTCAAGTTGGATCAAATTCCTAGCACAGTAGGCAAAAAAATTGGCAAAGGTTCCAGCATCAAATTCTCCGAAACTTCTACTCAAGCTGTGATTAAAGCCGCTTACCTGCAAGTTTTCGGTCGTGAAGTCTATGAGGGCCAACGCCAAACAGTGCAAGAAACCAAGCTGGAAAACGGTCAACTTTCTGTAAAAGAGTTTATCCGCGCTTTAGCTAAGTCAGATGTTTTCCGCAAGACTTACTGGACATCTTTGTATGTCATGAAGGCGATCGAGTACATCCATCGGCGGTTGTTAGGTCGTCCTACCTACGGTCGTCAGGAAACAAATAAGTACTTTGATATCGCTGCCAAGCAGGGTTTCTATGCACTGATTGACGAGATTATCAACAGCGTAGAATACAATGAGGCATTTGGTGAAGATACAGTTCCATACGAACGGTATCTGACTCCTGCTGGTGTGTCCCAGAGGTCGCTACGCGTTGGTAGTATTCGGGAGGATATCACTCCTACAGTCCAGAAACAAGAAGCACTACGATTTGTGGAACTGGGTACAGTTACCCAAGCACGATCGCAACCGGATGTTCAGGCTCGGATCAATCAAGGTGTCTCGAAACAGCGCGAACAAACGAAAGTCTTCAAGTTGGTGGCTGGTATCAAAGACAAAGTCGCGGTACAAACTGCGATCAGTGCTGCCTATCGCCAGATTTTCGAGCGTGATATTGCACCCTACATCGCTTCTTCTGGAGAATTCAAAGCTTTGGAAAGTAAGCTGGGGAATGGGGAAATTACTGTCAAAGAGTTCATTGAAGGTTTAGGTTATTCCAATCTTTACCGCAAAGAGTTCTACACGCCTTACCCCAATACCAAGGTGATTGAACTGGGAACAAAACACTTCTTAGGAAGGGCACCTCTAGACCAAGCAGAAATCCGCAAATATAACCAAATTCTGGCAACTCAAGGTATTCGCGCCTTTATCAATGCGATAGTCAGTAGTCAGGAGTATTCCCAGGTGTTTGGTGAAGATACGGTTCCTTACCGTCGCTTCCCAACCTTACCAGCAGCAAACTTCCCGAATACTGAGAAGTTGTACAACCAACTAACTAAGCAAAATGATGATGTGGTTGTGCCTAGCTTTGGGACAGCCAAATCGCGCTTGACCACCGCAGATGTGGTAGCAAAAGAAAGCAGCGAACCATTGACTGTGGGATTAGGTCGTTCCAGCAACTACGATGTTGCACAGTCTGTAGATACAAGCCGCCGGCAACCCGCACGTATTTACCGTTTAAGTGTTGGTGCTAACGAGGCAGAAATGCAACAAGCTATCAACGCCACTTACTGTCAGGTGTTGGATTTATTTGATGGTCAGGTTCCTGATAATTTCCGCTGTACTAACTTGGACAGCAAATTGCGGAACAGGGAAATTTCCGTGCGCGAGTTTGTCCGCGAACTAGCTAGTTCGGAAATATATCGCCAACGCTTCTGTACGCCCTATCCCAACACCAAGGTGGTTGAGTTCTTATTCCGTCACCTTTTGGGACGCGCACCAGCAACTCAGGACGAAATTCGCTCCTACAACGAGCTGTTGTCTATCCGTGGGTTGCGAGGTGCTGTAGAAGCAATTGTCGATAGCCCAGAGTATATCCGTTACTTTAGCGAAGATGTAGTGCCTTACCAGCGCTTTCCATCTTTACCAGCAGGTAATTACCTTGGCAGCATCCAGGCTGGCTGCTGATTAGGGACTAGGGACTGGGGACTAGGGAAATTCTTCCCTAATATCCAATCACGCCAGTTCGCTCAACGGGGATAACCTTCCGTTCGCGCAGCGTCAACTATAGGAGAAGTTCGCTTGGAGGGAAACCCACAAGAGCGACTTCTCTATGCACGCAACTGGCTCCTCAGTACCCAATACCCTATCTTCAGATTGCATATTTTGTTGTAAATCTGAAAAGGAATATTACAAAGTGTTAAGAGCAGTCATAAATGCTCAACAGAATGCCGGAAAATATACTGCGGAAGGGAGCTAAGTTTAAGAACTTGTGTACTTGTGTTGAATGAAGCCAACTGGTAACGAACTAGCGATCGCGCTCAGCTACCTGTTGTCTTAACAAAACAAGAACACAGAACTACTCTCAACCACATAACAGTCGCACCTGTTTAATCAAATTCTGGTTTCATTCGTATTTGGAGGAATCCATTAATGAGTATCGTCACGAAGTCCATCGTGAATGCTGATGCAGAAGCCCGCTACCTCAGCCCCGGCGAACTGGATCGGATTAAGAGCTTTGTTACAAGTGGTGAGCGTCGCGTCCGCATTGCTCAAGTTTTGACCGACAACCGCGAGCGGATTGTTAAGCAAGCTGGCGACCAAGTGTTCCAAAAGCGTCCTGATGTAGTGTCTCCTGGTGGTAACGCTTACGGTCAAGAAATGACAGCTACTTGTCTGCGTGACCTAGACTATTACCTCCGCCTCGTTACCTACGGTATCGTTTCTGGTGATGTTACCCCCATCGAAGAAATTGGCGTTGTGGGCGCTCGTGAAATGTACAAATCCCTCGGCACTCCTATCGATGGCATTACCGAAGGTATCCGTGGGCTGAAGAATGTAGCAAGTGGCCTACTGTCTGGCGAAGAATCTGCTGAAGCTGGTGCCTACTTTGACTACCTAATTGGTGCTCTAAGCTAAAGCTGTTTCCTCGGTACGAAACAAAAGTATTGCAATACGATTGGAAATAAGGAATTAACAACATGGCTCAAGACGCTATTACCGCTGTAATTAATTCTGCGGACGTTCAAGGTAAGTACCTCGATTCAACTGCTTTGTCCAAGTTGAAAGCTTACTTCTCTAGTGGCGAACTGCGCGTGCGCGCTGCTACCACAATCAGCGCTAACGCAGCTGCGATCGTTAAAGAAGCTGTAGCTAAGTCCTTGCTGTACTCTGACATCACCCGTCCCGGTGGTAATATGTACACCACCCGTCGCTATGCTGCTTGCATCCGCGATTTGGACTACTATCTCCGCTATGCTACCTATGCTATGTTAGCTGGCGATCCTTCCATCCTAGATGAGCGCGTACTGAATGGCTTGAAGGAAACCTACAACTCCTTGGGTGTTCCCGTTGGTGCTACTGTACAAGCTATCCAATCAATCAAAGAAGTAACCGCTAGCTTGGTAGGCCCAGATGCTGGTAAGGAAATGGGCACTTACTTAGACTATATCTCCTCTGGCTTGAGCTAAGAGTTAGTTTGCACTTAATAATTTAGGTGCGATATTAAGGTCTGGAAATCAGTCGTGAGTGTTAGAAAGTTTTGTCGCTTATCTTTTTGAATAATCTCAGTGATGAGTGTTAGCGTTCTAGTATTGATGCTTGATTTCCAGCCTTGGAATGAATGATTTAAATATTTGAGTAAAATACATACTCCCATTTTTTTGAAATAAAAAAGTTTTCACAATTACCACAGGAGATTTAAAACATGGCGCGGTTTTTTAAAATTACTGCTTGTGTTCCCAGCCAAACCCGGATTCGCACTCAACGCGAACTGCAAAATACCTACTTCACCAAGCTTGTTCCCTATGAAAACTGGTTCCGCGAACAACAACGGATTCAAAAAGCAGGTGGCAAAATCGTTAAGGTAGAACTAGCTACTGGTAAGCAAGGTGCTAATACTGGGTTGCTGTAATTCTTATATATAGACCGAACATTATTTTAGGGAGTTGCAAAGAGGTCAACACAGACCTCTTTTTTGTTACTATTTTTGCAGTATTAGTGCCAACGGAAATCTTTAAATATTAAACAAATGAATTAAGCTTTCTCTTTTGATTTGTCAGCACTAAAGTTCCTAGACATAATACCTTCAGTTCGGCTGATAATATCTTTTGCAAATCTTTCACTAAAGCCAATAATAAATGCTAGAGAGAAAAATGTAAAATACTATAATATAACGATCGCAGCTATCATTCTTTGCTAAGATTGCCAATGCGGAAACATTGAAACAGGGCAAACCGCTATGGCTACATCTGCAATCGACGGTAAAGACGCAGCAGCTATCCAAGCCGCAACAACAGGGGTTGCTGTATGCGATCGCTCTCTTTGGGGACGCATCCGTGTTTCTGATGATGAACGTCTGCGCTTTTTACATAATCAAAGTACTAACGATTTTCAAAGTCTCAAGCCAGGACAGGGCTGTGATACTGTGATGGTGACATCCACAGCCCGCACAATTGACTTGGTAAGTGCTTACGTTCTTGATGACGCGGTGCTGTTGCTGGTTTCGCCTAGTCGGCGTGAGTTTTTGATGCAATGGCTGGATCGCTATATTTTCTTTGCTGATAAAGTGCAGTTGACTGATGTAACTGATGAAACAGCTACCTTCAGTTTAGTTGGCCCAGGCAGTGACGCAGTGGTAGAAAAGCTGGGTGCAGGGACAATTATCGGTCAACCCTATAGTAATCATCTCTCAGTAGACGGTATTGTTGTGGCTGTGGGTAGCGGCTTGGCTACTGCGGGATATACACTGATTTTACCAGCGGCCAACAAAGCAAAGGTATGGAATCAAATTTTAGAATTAGGTGCAGTAGAGTTAAGCGATCGCGCTTGGGATGCATTACGAATACTACAAGGAAGACCAGCTCCAGATTTAGAACTGACGGATGATTACAATCCTCTGGAAGCAGGTTTATGGCAGACAATTTCTTTTAACAAAGGTTGTTACATCGGGCAAGAAACCATCGCCAGATTAAATACATATAAAGGTGTAAAGCAATACCTTTGGGGGATTCGTCTCAATGCCCCTGCTGAAACTGGAAGTGCGATCGCGATCGGGGATGAAAAAGTCGGTAAACTTACCAGCTATACAGAAACTGCTGATGGTCACTTTGGACTAGGTTACATCCGCAGTAAAGCTGGTGGTGTAGGCTTAAAAGTCAAAGTGGGAGAAACTGAGGGTGAAATAGTTGCAGTTCCGTTTGTTTCTCATGAGTATCCGCAGTAATCGGGATTGTGGAGTGCGTTGACACTTACTGCTTCGCAAAACCCTTAGAGTAGCGGCTTGTTGTCAGACATCTTGACTTAATAACCCCAGTTTCATAAGCAGCTCATTTTTTAATTACATCAACTCCCTGTTGAACAGGACAGCAATAAAAATGTTTTTAGTGTTGATTAATTGAGCCACCTGAAAAATAACTATTGTGACAAATTACAAAAAGATTGCCAAAATTATCTTTCAGTCAAATTATAACGAAAGATTTTTAATTATCTAACTTGAGTCAGATCCCTATCTTCTTGCGATTCATCACAATAAAAACGCAAGTATTTTGAAGTAAGTATATGAAGCCTTGAGCAGCAACTTCTTTAAAAGTAATTTTGAAAACTGCTTGGTTTTCATCTCTAGCTTCAATTTTTAATTAAGGCTGTGGCTGAACAGACACAACCTTCCTCTCAAAAATCAGATTTTTCTGATGATTCTCGCGGCGCTTGGCAAACACAATTTATAAAACAGGGTAGAAAAACTCGAAGCTCAACAAGACAACCTTAATCACCCAGATTAATTAGAGTCTGGCTATGAATGCCTCTACAAAAACATAAATTCAGGAGTTTTGTTGAATTCAAATTAGATATGAACCCAAAATACGACTTTCATTACTTTCAAGGAAGTTCTTTTTCGGAACTATTTGCTCAAGACATTACAGATGCACGTTATGCATTTCTTTTGAATTACCCAGCGACTGCTAGCTGGTCTGCTTACCCCAACACAAAAAAATACTTTATTCAAGACGGCAATGAGGAAGCCACTAAAACCTCATACGATAAAATTTGCCAGAAAGAACCTTGGAAAAATCTCGCTGTGTTAGGCGATGCCATTCCGGGAATTGTCATGAGTCCGCCGCCAAACTTACTGCTTAATTACTGGCAAGAACATTTTGGCTTTAGCTATATCAATATCGAGGTGATGCAAAGATCGCTTTATCTAGATGAACTTAGCAATAGCGAGCGCTTTGACAAAATTATCACTCTATTTCCCTTTGATAATCTGCAAACAGAAAAACACGCCATCTATCCAGATACCCATTACCACTTACTTAGTAAAGCTACGCTAGCTGAACTGGGAGTGCCACATCCAAAATACGAAACCTACAATCTTCAGCGAGTCGGTCTCGAAGATATTCAGTTACCACAATTTCCATATTTGATTAAAACGTCCCACGGACTTTCTGGAGAGGGTACTTATATTATTAATAGCAACGAAACTCTAAATTCTTGTTTTGCAGAATTAAGAAAATATCTCGATATTAAGTTGTTAGATACAATTATTGTCTCAGAGTTCGTCAAGAATGCTGTGCAGAACTACTGCGTACAATTTTATGTCAATAAGGCGGGAGACATAACGCTCATCGGCACTACAAATCAACTTGTCACCTCAGAGGGCAACTATTTAGGGGGAGTAATTCACTACCGAAAAACCGATATGAGCATGTTCTATAAAATCATAGCCGCTATTGGTCAGTATGCTCACCAACAAGGCTATTTTGGCGTTATTGGTTTCGACGTGTTAGAAAATCGAGACGGACAGCTTTATGTAATCGATGCTAATTTCCGCGTCAATGGTTCAACGCCACTGTGCTTGCAACGCCATACTTTATTAGGGTTGGGAAAAGAAGTAGCTAAATATTCCAGTGACTACCGAATGTCAGGATCTTTAGAATCTGTTTTAGCAACTATAAAACCAGAACTAGATCGCAAAGACTTTATTATCCTGTCGGCTTTAGAAGGGAGTGAATACGGAAAAATATATACCGACATTTACGGGATAGTTACTGGAAAGACAATTGAGCAAATGCAGCATATTGAGCATAACTTACAAAATAAGGGATTGCAGTGAATTAGTTTCAGAGTATCTTCTGTCAATGTATTTTTTATTTACATTGGAATCAATTGACTTTATGGTTTCTATGAAAATTAGTAGCTAAGACACTTTAATTAGGTATATTCAATTTTTCATTGATGATAAAAATGAGTAGGAAGGCAGACCCGTCGGGGGTGACTTCTCCCTTTTCTTTATAGAAAGTGGTTCAGTATTTTAACCGTTTGACAAAAAGCGTTTTACTTCAATCTCTCATTGATGTCTATGTACCTGGTTGTCCGCCTCGTCCAGAAGCAGTTTTAGATGGTATTAGGGACATCTAATAATTAAATTACTCAATTCCTGCATCCAATACCAGTATCCAATTTCTTCTCCCTCTGCCTCCCCTGCTCCCCCTGCTCACCCAAGCGATTGATTATTTTTTTATTTGGAAGTCCCTTATCAAGCTTCGCAAAAAAATAGCTAATGAATCGATTCAGGAGCGAGATAAAATAAAGCAAACGCATCGTTTCTACAGCACCATCCACAATATGAAACCTGTACCTCCCATTCATACAGGTAAATATTTGCGTAGACGCGAAGCGGCTTGTCGTCAGACATCGCCTGCTTTGAAAAAGCCTCCTCAACATTTGACAGAAGCAATGGGAACGCCCCTTCCTCCTGCTCTTCAAACTGTCAGAAAAAGAGTAGAAACTGAGTAATAAACAATTGAATTTCTCCGAACTTTATGTGTTTCATTCACACAAATAAAATACCGCCTATAAACATCTAAGCGGTACTACGATTAAGTATTGAAATTAAAAATTAAAAAAGCAAATGCACTCTGTTTATTTAATTTTTAATTCTTAATTTTCTATCGTCCAACACCTACATATTGGAAACCAGCCCTTACCATGGTTTCGGGGTCAAGGAAGTTACGACCGTCGATGATTACGGGGTGGTTCATTAATTTGGCCATCTTGGTGTAATCCAGAGTGCTAAACTGCTGCCATTCGGTTACAAGTACCAAGGCATCACAGCCATCAGCCAACCGTTCAGCATCAGTTTCCACTAGTACACCGGAAAGACCATGACGCAGACCTGTTTGTGAAACAATGGGGTCGTAGGCTTTAACTTTGGCTCCCAGTCTATTCAACTGCTCAATCAAGTTGAGTGCTGGAGCATCCCGCATATCATCGGTGTCAGGCTTGAAGGTTAGACCGAGTAGTCCAACAGTTTTACCTTTGAGGATTTTTAATACTTGCTGGAGTTTTTCCAAAGCAATCAGGCGCTGGCGTTCGTTAACAGTAACAGCAGCTTTCATGAGTTGGGCTTCATAGCCATAGTCATCAGCTGTGTGAATCAGCGCAGCAACATCTTTCGGGAAACAGGAACCACCCCAGCCAATACCAGCATTGAGGAATTTATTACCAATGCGAGAGTCTAGACCAATGCCTTTTGCTACTTGGGTGACATCAGCACCGACGCGATCGCAAATGTTAGCAACTTCGTTAATAAAACTAATCTTTGTCGCCAAAAAGGCATTAGCAGCGTATTTGATCATCTCTGCCGAACTGAGGTCTGTTACCAGTACTGGTACAGATGGTAGAGATTGATTCTCAGCATATTTACGCTCCACAATTGGAGCATATAGTTGTTTCATTAAGCCGACTGCTCTTTGACTATTGCCACCCAATACAATGCGATCGGGATTAAAGGTATCATATACTGCTGAACCTTCACGCAGAAACTCTGGATTGCTAACCACATCAAATTGGGCTGCAACTTCAGGTAATTTCTCATCAACTGACATTCCACCAGCAGGCACAAGTGTTTTTTGGCGTTCAGCAATTCCATCTAAAACAATCATCCGTACCCAGTCACCTGAGCCAATGGGTACTGTAGATTTATTTACAATTACCTTATAACCACCGTTGAGATTTTCCCCTATGCCACGAGCTACGGCTTCGACATAACGGGTATCACTTTCACCAGTCGGCAAAGGAGGCGTTCCCACGGCAATAAATAGAATTTCGCCATGAGCAACTCCAGCAGCGAGATCCGATGAGAACTGAATTGTCCCTGCTTGAATAGCAGACTGCATTATTTCTGAGAGTCCCGGCTCAAATATTGGTGACTGCCCAGATTTCATTAACTTGACTTTTTCTTCGTTGTTATCTATGCAAATTACATCATGGCCAATATGAGCCAAGCAAGCGCCTGTAACCAAACCAACGTAACCAGTACCAATGACGCAAACACGCATTTAGTTTAACTCCTTGCAATTCTTGGGTTAGTCTTTAAAAAGAAGTTGTCAATATGACACTTATACGGTGCTGGAAAACCCAGCTACTAAAAGTACGGGCTACAGATGGGGTTAGCCTGCACGCAAATTCAGAGCGGCGCTAAACGCTGCTCAAGAGACTAAATCCTTGATGTCGCTTTTGATGCGATCGCGGAAATCTTCTATTGTTAGTTTTAACCCCTCTTGCAGAGGAATGGTAGGTTCCCAATTTAACCAAGTCTTTGCCCTCGTAATATCGGGACGACGACGACGCGGATCGTCAGAAGGTAGTGGCTCAAACTTAATCTGTGCATCGGGATTCACCATGTTTTGCACAGCTTGGGCCAATTGTAAAATCGTGTATTCACCAGGATTTCCCAGATTCACCGGGCCTGTGTAATCGCTATTCATCAAGCGGATGAATCCTTCTACTAGGTCAGAAACATAGCAAAAACTGCGTGTTTGGGAACCATCACCGTACACAGTTAAAGGATTACCTCGCAAGGCTTGAACTATAAAGTTACTCACCACCCGACCATCGTTTTCTAACATCCTGGGGCCGTAGGTGTTAAATATTCTGGCAACCCGAATATCGACTTTATTTTGCCTGTAATAATCAAATGCCAAAGTCTCAGCAACTCGTTTGCCTTCGTCGTAGCACGAACGCAGTCCAATGGGATTAACACTACCCCTATAATCTTCAGTTTGGGGATGAACTTCGGGATCGCCGTATACTTCACTGGTTGAAGCTAAGAAAAATCTAGCTTTCACACGCTTAGCTAAACCCAGCATATTCAGCGTCCCAATCACGTTAGTTTTAACGGTTTTAACTGGATTGAACTGGTAATGTACTGGGGAAGCAGGACAAGCTAGATGATAAATTTGATCGACTTCTAACCGAATTGGTTCGGTAATATCGTGACGGATGAGTTCAAAATAAGGATGATTTATCCATTTGAGGATATTGCGTTTATCACCTGTATAAAAATTATCTAAGCAAATTACTTCATGCCCTTCGGGTATAAGTCGGTCAATGAGATGGGAGCCAATAAACCCAGCACCACCCGTTACCAAAATTCTCATAGTTTCCCAGTTACTTACGAATATTGCTAATAGCTTTTTAGCTTGTTTTTAGAGTACCCAGCCGAGATACAAAAATATATGACGAACAACGCTAATTAGAAAGGTCTTTTCTGATTTAGTAGTTTGTTTACGTATGCAATTTTGTTAAAATTGCACCTTACTGCTAGTTAATTCATCTAGCAAAATAACAAACATCGTCTTAGGATTGTAATTTTTTAGCTGAGAATTCATCAAATCTTCAACAAAATAAAGTTTTGTTACAGCAAAATTTAAAACAGTCCTAGGGGGAGCCTGACAACTAACTCTTCTCACACAACAGCTGTAGTGTTAGAAGCCCGCGTTAGTGGAGTTCCTGTTGGAGTGCGTTGCGGTTCGCCGAGCATGACAATAGAGCAAGTGAGTTGTCTAGCTAATTGAGTGGTGACATCACTAATGGCTAAACCACCAGGACTTGTCCGATTACGTGTAAAAGGTAAAACTACTAAATCATATAATCGCGCTGCCTGCAAAATTGCTTGGGCAACATTTTCATGAGCGATAATTTGAATTTCTGGTGGATTTGGCAAACCTAATTTAGACACCAATAGAAAAAGTTGCGATCGCTTGGAGGCGATTTTACTAGAACTAGTGCGGCGATCGCACACATTCAGTACAGTAACTTGGGCTTGATTTGCCTCTGCTAGCATCTGAGCTAATTGCACGGGCTGCAATGACGGTGTCATTAAGTTTTCTACTGGTACTAAGATGCGCTGAATTTTTTTCGGTGAGTCTACTAAACGTGTCACAGCTACTGGACAATGAGATGCCCAAAGTACACTATCAATTACATTGCCAAATAAACGCGCTCTCAAACCAGTACGTTTACCCCAACCCATAACAATTAAACTCGCTTTTTGTTCGCGAGCTGCCCTGCTAATTCCTGAAGCAAAAGCATCATCAATTCGCAATAATGGTTCTGCTTGCACTCCCAAGCCTCGACTCTGGGTTGTGGCTTTTGCCAGTAAGCGCTCACTCTTTTGCAGAGAGGCTTCTAACTGTGGTGCATCCATATGAATACCAGCAGTAGCGATGACCAACGGTACAATTTTGCCATTGGACTGAAGTGCCAATAATGCTGCCATTTCAACTAAATACTGCTGAGTTTGAGGATTTTGGACGGATACCACTATGGTAAAAGCATTGTGCGTTTCTTCTGGTTTCTGCTCGGGTAGGGTTGGGAATGCTGATTCTGGAACTGGAGAAGAGGGCAAAGTAACGGCTATTTGACTAGTTAGCAATGGTCCCAAAGTTGATGTCAGCAACATTAGCATAATAATGCTGTTTAAAACTTCTAGTGGCAGTAACCCAGTTCGGTATCCCACTAAAGTTGCTGCTAATGTCGTACTCACTTGAGGTAGCGATAACGACCACATTGTTAGCATTTCTTGCCAGTTATATCGGTAAACCAGTTTCGCCAATAAAGCTGCTATGAATTTGCTGGTAATTAAACCGATTACAATCAAGAACGTTAATTTGAGAACTCCAATATTTTGGACAAAAGCAGACAAATCGATCAGCAAGCCCAGGTCAACAAAGAAAATAGGAATAAATAGAACACTGCCAACAAACACCACCTTTTCTTTGACTGGTCCCTCACCTACCGCTTCATTTACTGCTAAACCTGCTAAAAAAGCTCCAACAATTTTTTCTATACCTATGAATTGAGCGCCTACAGCAGCGAGAAATACAGCAAGCAACACAAACAAAAACTTATTTCCCTCATCGTCTCCTGACCGCCGGAAAAATTCTTTACCTGCCCATTCAAAACCCACTAAAATGATGATGGAGTAAATAGTTAATGAAGTTAACAAGATGATTAGCTTCACCAAGCTGAATGGCACAATTTGAGTTGCTGCTACACAAACGGTTAATACTAGAAACGCCCCAATATCGGTAAAAATTGTGGCTCCAATTGTAATGGTGACAGCTTCATTATTGACAACTCCCAAACGATTAAGAATGGGGTATGCCAAAAGGGTATAGGAAGCAGACAAAGAGCCAATTAAGATGGAAGTATTCCAACCAAAGCCAAAAATTCGTCCTGCTAAGGTTCCTGTAACTATGGGAATACTAAAGCTGAAAAGTCCAAATCCTAAAGAACGTTTTTTTCTTTGGCGAAACCGCTCTATATCAACTTCTAAACCTGCGACAAATACTAAGTAAATTAAGCCAATGTCTGATAGCAGGCTAAATATCGGTGATTCTGTGTGAAATAGATTCCAGCCTGATGGTCCAAGTACTACCCCTGAGAATATTAAACCTACGAAGACTGGTAGTCTCAGTCGCTCAAACAGGATGGGTACAACTAAGATGACCACCAGCAAAATAGCAAAGGGAACAATTGGTTCCTTGCCGAGAACTTGGGCTGTTTGTTCCAGAGCAAGAACTTCTGATATTCGTTCCATAGGTAGGATTTAAAGGGGCGACGGTGAAATTGCGATTAGCCCAGAGGCAATCGTCCGATTTAATATAGATAACTGTAAAAGCCACCCTGACGAAAAGTAAAAAAAATCTTAACTTACACTACCTAGGCAATCATCTAAGAACTAACTACCTACGGGTGGATTTGACTTAATATAAACCGTAAGCGATCGTAGTCATCTTTCAACAGTACGCTCAGAGTACGTCCTGCTTGAATTAGCCATTGTCGGTCAGCTTTGCGTAACTGATAAATTTCACGAATAGCTGCTGCGGTTAAGGATTCCACTGGCGCACTGTTTACGGAAAGTAATGTCCGCAAAAAATCGAGTTCTTCAGTGAATTTAATTATCGCTTCTGATTCGCAGCGATAAACAGCTTGATGGATTTGCGGGGGGCGGGGTGGTAGATACTGATACACTCTTTGGTTAGCACCTAGAGTTAGAGACGCTTGCTCAAAGCCGACTATCGCCGCGCGAAATTCAGTCTTAAGCATGGCAAATATCTGGGGTTGTTCCTCTCGCAAATCTTGCAATGACAACCCCAGAGCCACTGCTCTATGCACGGAATCTACGGGCATGGTTGTGGCATAATACACCACAGCATAAACTTGATTGCCTGACTCTTCATCCACAGCACAAACCCAACTACCAAAAGGTGGCATGGGGGGGAAGCTCAAGTCTTCCGGTTCCAAACATTGTGCCAAAAATTCAGTAGTAGTAGTTTCGATCACCTCCGCAATGTGGTTGGGGTGGCGATCGCTGTTTGCAAACTGTGGTAGTGGAAGGCGCATCTTAGTTCTTTGTCAGTTGTGAGCCAGTTACTCATGGGGGGAACCCCCATGAGTAACTGGTGAACCCGTAAGGGTCAGTTGTCAGTAGTCAGTTGTCAGCTACTAACTACTGACTACTGACTCTTGTTCTATTTCGCTTTTTTACGTCCTGCTGTGGTTTCTACGAGATCCAGTTCTGACAGGCGAAAGGTAATTAATTTATCCCAGTTTCCACCTTCAAACAGTACAGCTACCTTGCCATCACTTACTCGTTGCACGAGTCCTTCATAGCGATAATAGGTATCTGCGGGATTCTTGACGCGAACAGTTGCTCCAGGCAGAATCATGATTTTTACCCTCGCTTGTTTACTTTTAATAGCTTAATACTTGTCATTAGTCATTAATCCTTTGTCCTTTGCTAATGACCAATGACAAAGGACTCATAAATAATACTTCTGTCGTTGTCGAAAATTTGCTACCGATTCTACTATTCCTAAAGCAATGAAGTTGGTCAGCATCGCAGAACGACCGTAACTCATCCAAGGTAAGGGAATTCCCGCCACAGGTGCTAAACCAACGGTCATGCCAACGTTGACAATCACCTGGAACACAATCATCGACAAAACACCAATCGCTAACAATGAGCCAAAGTTATCTTTGGCGGTTTGAGCTATGTGTAACAAACGGAAGCAAATTAAGCAGAAGACAAACAATACTAACAAACAACCAACAAAACCAAATTCTTCACCTACTGCGGAGAAAATGAAGTCTGTATGCTGTTCGGGTACGAAATTTAGTTGTGTCATCGGCCCCTTGAATAGACCCCATCCCCAAATTTCACCAGCACCAATGGCAATGCGAGATTGATTTTGGTGATATCCGGCTCCTAAAAGGTCGTGTCCGGGACGAAGAAATACCGTTAGTCGGTCTTTTTGATAGTCTTTTAAAATGTGGTTCCAAGCAAATACGCCTAATTCACCACCGAGCATATTGAGTATCCATGTGCCTATACCACTAATACCAAAGCGTCGCCAAGGAAGAGTCTGCCAACCTACAATTCCCATCGCAAATGCCCAAATTAACCCTAACGGCCCTAGGGCTATTTCTTTGAACACTACTAATGGTTCTGCTAAAGGCCAGGATATACCAAACAAAATTGCGGCTATTACAGGAGAAATCAACAGTATCAGCCAACCTGGGTTCGCATTTCCCCAGTACAACATTCCTAAGACTATTGCTCCAAATACTAGTGATGTTGCCAAATCAGGTTGAGTAAACACTAATAGCCAGGGCAGAGCGGTGAATGCCAACGCGCGGCAAAAGTTGGGTAGGGTAGCAGCGGTACGCTTATGTAATAAGGCTGCTAACGTGATAATCAGCCCAACTTTGGCAAATTCTGAGGGTTGGACGTTGAAGCCAGCAATACTAATCCATCGTTGTGCCCCTTTGGCACTAGTACCAGCCAGCATCACGGTAATCAGACTGAGGTTCGTTAGTGCGTATGTTACCCAATGCCACTGAATCAGATTTTCGTAACGGCAGCGAGCTAAAAACAACGCTATCAAAGTACCGATGCCAGCTACTAACCAGTGCCACCACCAGTCAGTTACTGGCTGCTTTAGTTCTGTACTCAGGATTGTGATGCCGCCAAAGATACTGACACCAATAGGCAAACAAAATAATAGCCAATCTACTTGCTGCCAGGGTTTAACCCAATACTTCCAACGAATTTTGGGGAGCGAACGTTTTAACAACATTGTGCGATGTTAGACTTTAGCTTTGAGAAATTAAATTTATTGACCAAGAAGTCTTAAGTTTAAAGGATGAAAGCTGTAGATGCGTAGCGACTTGCCACAGGATAGGATGAAAATTTTATACCTCAGCCTTTATTTTGACTATTAATAATCTGTATTCCTAGGCTATTGCCCAGGAATCAGACAAAAATTAAAAATTTCTTATGTCAGGGCTGCAACTGAGACTTTACCAGCAATAGCAAGGGCGATCGCTTTTAATGCTTTTGCAGAAGCAGAATCAGGATCGGCCACGACTATGGGTACACCATTGTCACCACCAACTCTCGTAGAAATCTCTAGCGGCACGCACCCCAATAAAGGCACTCCCAACTCTGCTGCTGTTTTCGAGCCACCACCAGAACCAAAGATGTCATACTGCTTATCTGGCATATCTGGAGGAATAAAGTAGCTCATGTTTTCTACGATTCCCAACACCGGGACATGCAATTGTTGGAACATTCGCAATCCCTTACGCGAATCTAATAGCGCTACGTTTTGCGGTGTAGTGACAATTACTGCCCCTGACATCGGTACTGCTTGGGTTAAAGTTAACTGAGCATCTCCGGTTCCCGGTGGCATATCTACAATCAAATAGTCCAGTTCTCCCCATTGCACTTGATAGAGAAACTGGCGAATCACTCCATTGAGCATTGGGCCCCGCCAAATCACTGGCTGATCTCGGTCAATCAAAAAGCCCATTGAGACTAATTTGACACCGTGATTAAAGGCAGGTTCCAGGACTTCCCCTTTTTCTGTGGAGTGGACGACAATTTGAGCATCAGCCAGCCCTAACATAGTGGGATCGTTGGGGCCGTAAATATCGGCATCTAGCAACCCAACTTTAGCCCCCGTTTGGGCTAGAGCCACTGCTACGTTGACAGCCACTGTACTTTTACCAACACCGCCTTTACCGCTGGAAACTGCCAAAATATTTTTGACACCAGGAACGCCACTGCGATCGGGTAAGCTTTTTTGTTGGGGTGTTTCTGCTGTCACCTCTACGCTGATATCTGTAACGCCTGGTAGTTTTTTAACAGCCCTTTCACAATCTTCAACGATAAATTCACGTAAGGGACAGGCAGGTGTAGTCAAGACCAAAGTGAAGCTAACCTTGCCGCCGTCAATTTTGACGTTGCGAATCATATTCAGTTCTACCAGACTCTTACGGAGTTCGGGGTCTTGCACTGGTCGCAACACTTCTAAGACAGAGCGGGAATCGAGGACATTGTACATAAAATAATTCAAAATTAAAAAATGAATAAATGCGTCCTCCGTACTGCTAAAGCAGAACCCGAAGGTAGGGTTGTTGTTCGCACAGCATCTCGTTCGCCAAAGGCTTTCCCGTAGACGCAAAGCGGCTTGCCGCAGGCTAGGGTAGAGAAGACATCGCGACGTGCGTCTTGGCTAGTCACCAGATGCAAATTAGCTGAGCGATAGCTTAGTATTTTTACTGTTACCGCCGTAATGAAATTTAAAAAATTTTCATTATCATCTAATAAAATCTTAACTTTCTTTAGGGATTATAGATTTGGTATTGGGGATTAAGGATGAGTCAGGGATCATTTGAAATTTTTCTCCCCCTGCTTCACGCCAGTTCCTATAACGCAGGTAACCTCGCAGTCGCCTGTGGAGGGAAACCCTCTCCGAAGTTTGCTTGGAGGGAAACCCTCCTGGCAACTTCTCTGCGTTGCGAGCAGCGCTACGGACTGCCTCCCCTGCTCTCTTATCCCCATTCCTTAGAAATCAAAACAACTATCGTTAAGAGATTTTTTCTTTCCTGACACAGCTTGTAATGCAGCTTTTTCTACTGCTTCAACTAAGGAGCGTGCTACACGATCTGCATAAGGACGGGACAATGACCAAATCAGTGGAGACAACCAACCTCGCAGCGTCACAGAATAAGATAAGCAAGTGCCACAAACTGTGGATTCTACTTGGTAAGTTATCCGTTCCTCGACACCAGGAATCGCCAGTACTCGAATACTCAACATCTCTCTGGGATTGACACGCTCCACGAAAATCCGGATGGGGAACGGCGAAAAGCGTGTCACCGCCTGAAAAATCAATCCAGGTTTGGGTACTAATCCGTAGGGTACATTGGTACTTTTGAGCAGTGGATGCCAGGAAACGTCTGTTAAGTCAACCACCTTCAGCCAGAGTTCATCTACAGAAGCAGAACTAATTTCTCGATACGTTCGTACCAGAGAAGCGCAAAACCGACGACGTTTGCGGTGGATGAATTTGGATAACCAACCTCGCATTTACCTAATCCTCCTCGCTACACACTTGCTGCTAACTCTGGTATTGTTGGATTGCACTTTATCTAAATTGCCCTCTGCATAGCAAGCCCCCATTAGGCATAGAGGACAATACGATCGCTCTTGAATTTAAACCTCGACTCGTGGAACATCATTGAACAGTTCAGTCCGTACCTTGATGCTTTAAAGTAGAGAGTGCTTGCAGGTTAATTTGCCAGAGTCTGACGTTGACACCAGAATCCCATCAAGAAGTTCAAAAAAAACTCAGTCAATATACAAGCCTATACGCATTTGAGGGAAAATAACTCTAGTCATGCCCATCAATTGTGTAAATGCTTGACCATTAAGAAAAAAGTAGATTGGGCAAATTGAGCCTGATTGTTGGCTCGTGTTGCCCGCAAATTTTTAAACTAAAAATTTGTGGCTTTTCGGAAATTGTAATTTAGGTTTGGGAATCTTATGTTGACCAACTCGCACACCCCCACTGTAGAAGCAGTACCATCTAAGTCTTTACCAGGAACTGATGCTCAGGCTAGAGTCAGTCAGTTTATGAAACAACTGCAAGACGAAATTTCCCAAGCTTTGGGAGAACTGGATGGTGTGGGTAAGTTTCACGAAGATAGTTGGGAACGTCCAGAAGGAGGTGGAGGGCGATCGCGCGTGCTGCGTGATGGTGCAATATTTGAACAAGCAGGTGTAAATTTTTCTGAAGTTTGGGGTTCTCATCTGCCAGCGTCAATTTTAGCCCAACGCCCAGAAGCAGCAGGACACGGCTTTTATGCTACAGGCACTTCATTGGTATTACATCCACGCAATCCTTATGCACCCACAGTCCACCTGAATTACCGCTATTTTGAAGCAGGTCCAGTGTGGTGGTTTGGTGGCGGTGCTGATTTGACACCTTATTACCCCTTTGCCGAAGATGCTACCCATTTCCATAAAACGCTAAAGCAGGCTTGTGACCAACACCACCCAGAGTATTACCCAGTGTTTAAGCGTTGGTGTGATGAATATTTCTATCTCAAGCATCGGGGTGAGACACGCGGCATTGGTGGTCTGTTTTTAGATTACCAAGATGGTCAGGGCAATTTATATCGCGGCCCCAACCCCAATGGAGAGGCAGCCATCTATAGCAACCAAGTGGGCGCACCAGAGCAACGCAATTGGGAAGATTTATTTGCCTTTGTTCAAGACTGTGGCAAGGCATTTTTGCCGGCTTACGTGCCAATTGTACAAAGACGATATGGGATCGAGTATGGCGATCGCGAACGGAATTTTCAACTCTACCGCCGCGGTAGGTATGTAGAATTTAACTTGGTTTATGACCGAGGCACAATTTTTGGTCTGCAAACCAACGGACGAACAGAATCTATTTTGATGTCTTTACCTCCCTTAGTGCGCTGGGAATACGGTTATCAGCCAGAACCCAATACTCCAGAAGCCGAATTGTATGAAACCTTCCTCAAGCCTCAAGATTGGATAAACTGGGCACCTGCTCAATAGTGCTGAGGCAGGAGGTAAGAGGACGACAGTTGCTCCACTTGGGGAGTCCCTAAGACCCTACCCTGCGGGTTCTGCTTTAGCAGTACGGGTGACACTCCTAACGTCGCGCTTCGCTACGCTAACAGCACTTTGCTATCGACGGAAACCCCCTTCGCGCCAGCGTCTCCCCTTTGGGAGAAGACAGCAAGTGCTTCAACGCACTGTCTCCAGAAGGCAGGAGTTAGGGACTTCCAGAAATTAAATTATTCAATCGTAAGAGCGAAGACGATTGTGAGATTCTTCCTCCCCTGCTCCCCCTGCTTCACGGCAGTTGCTACAACGCTCTTAACCCGCGCAACGCACTGCCTCCCCTGCTCACCAAAGCGATGGGATATTTTTTTAGTTGGAAGTCCCTTATTATTCTTCCCCTTGTCCCCCTTGTCTCCCCCTGCCTCCCCAATCCCCAATCTTCACTCAGTACTTATAAGGGTACTCAGCACTATTTTGGTGAGTTAAACTACTAAAAGGAAGCACCTAGCAAAAAAAGGTGACAAATTTAGCTGTAGCTTGTTAATCTCAAGTGTTAGCACTGAATAAGTTTGTGAGTGGTGAGTCATCTCATTTACTAGCTCTCCGGAAGATATTCTGGGTATGAGGAAGTAAAAGTTGCTAAAAAGCAAGTCTATTGACTTACCAATCCAAGATTAAATCCAGCAGCAGTCAATTTTAAGACGAGTGCCACGGGGAGGCTTAGTGATTCAGATAGAACAAACAACCTATACAACCCAAGACGGTAATACCGTTATTGTCTTGACACCAGCAGGTCGTCTAGACATAACCACAGCTTGGCAATTTCGCCTGAAGTTACAAGAGTGTATTTCCAAACTTAGTCGCCATGTAGTTGTAAATCTCGGTCAGGTTAATTTTATTGATAGTTCAGGTCTTACGTCTTTGGTCGCTGGTATGCGCGATGCTGATAAAGTCAAGGGCAGTTTCCGCATCTGCAATGTACATCCAGAAGCTAAACTCGTGTTTGAAGTTACGATGATGGATACGGTATTTGAAATCTTTGAAACAGAGGAGGAAGCTTTAGAAGGTGTACCTCGTAGTATCGCCAGCTAAATTTTGGATTTTAGATTACAGTTGAATCCAAAATCTAAAATAGAGAGTACTGTTCTCTCTTAGTGTAGCGATAAGGGCCGATAATCGCTCCCCAAGTAGCTTTTCCAGTTTCTGGGTCAATTCCTTTGTCATAGCTGTGAAATTCTGCTGTAGTGGCTTCAAACCCCAAGGAAACTTGTACGCTCTTGCCAAGATAAGTAAAGCTGCAACGAGTTTCTGGTAGTGGAGTAGCAGCAAACTTATAGCTATTGGGGGCCAGTATCTCTTGAGTAACTGTGAGAATGCAGCCTGGTAGTAAATCTAATTGCTCAATCGCCAGTGTCTTAAGTAAAGCAGGATTACGACCTGCACCACTTAAGGCACTTGGATCTTTAAGCATATAGTACTGAATCATGGTTGAACCAGAGTCTTGACTTGGCATTAACCGCATAATTCTCTGGCGGTACGGACGGTCTAAGTTAATAATATTGGCTTGTTCGGCAAACAAGGTAATACTGTCTTCTCGGAACAAGTCAACTGGTCTTTGCCACATCCGCAGGTTGACGTACCACACAGGCTCTGCCAATGCTTGTTCGCGATTATCAAATTCACCAGCTAGGTACTCACCTAGGATTATTAAATTTGGCAAAAAACTCATAAATGCAATGCACGATCGCAAAAATTATAATTTTTGTTTAGCTCTCTAAAAAAGAGGGTTCATACCCCTCATACTACTAGTTAAAAGAATTTAAAATAAAAAATATCCCATTGCCATTTTTGGTTGACTGCGAATGCTCAGCAACTAGAAGTAGGACTAATCTATATTTTGGAGTTCTCTTCAAGAGTAGCTCGTGTTCGGAAACCTGAACTTGGCAAAGTAGCCTTTAAGGGAGAGAATAATTATACGTCGCCCTTAACATTTTCTTTTTATTTGTGAATAACGTCCGTACTGTCTCTGATACAAAGCGAACTTTTTACTCTCTTCACACTCGGCCGATTAACACAATTTATCGTCGGGTTGTCGAAGAACTGATGGTGGAAATGCATCTACTGTCGGTAAATGTTGATTTTACCTACAATTCTATTTATGCCTTGGGTGTCGTTACGTCCTTTGACCTCTTCATGCAAGGCTACCAACCGGAACGGGATAAGGAATCGATTTTTAACGCCCTGTGTCAGGCCGTAGAGCAAGAAGCGCAACGCTATCGACAGGAAGCTGAACGGCTACAAAATTTGGCTAAAACTTTATCTGCCAATGATTTAACAGCGTGGCTCAGCCAAAGCACAAATCTCGATCGCGATCCTGACTTGCAAGCACAACTGCAAGCGATCGCTAACAATCCTAACTTTAAATACAGTCGCTTGTTTGCAATTGGTTTATTCTCGTTGCTGGAGTTGTCAAATCCGGAATTAGTCAAAGACGAAAAGCAACGCACTGAAGCGTTGAAAACTATCGCTACTGGCTTAAAGCTGTCAGAAGAGAAACTCAACAAGGATTTGGAGTTGTACCTCTCGAACCTAGACAAGATGGCACAAGCACTTGTAGTTATGGCAGATATGCTTGCAGCGGAGCGCAAAAAACGCGAACAGCGTAAACAACAATCAACAACCTCAGTTGCTCCCCCAACTGCTAACGAATAGTGAAAACTTAGGAGTTAGTAGAGGTGCAAAACCTTGCGCCCGTACAGGAGGAGGCAGTACGTTGCAAAGCCAGTCGCCTCAACGGAGGGAAACCCGCCCACGCGGCTGCCTCCCCGTTGTAGCAACTGCCGTTTAGTGGGACTCAGACAAAAAATACCCAGAAAAATAACTCAAATGTCTATACAAAGAGACTTTGACATTGTTTTGTCTAGTTTCTTGATATATCTGAGTTTCAGGCGTTTTTGAGTATTTGGTGTATTTTCCTTACCCTGTATAGGTTTGAGACCTCTTTCTTTCCAAAAAATGTTTAAGTTCCGTTATGAGTTATTAACAATTCATAACTCATCTCTCATCATGCTTAACTTTATACACCTAATAATTTGTAGATCAAGCTGTTGATCAAAGTGAGTGCAAATGCCCCTAGCACAGCACTCCAAATACCGAAGCGCAGGCGAAAGCCTTCTACCAACCAAGCCGCAATACTAAAACAAACAACGGCAATCATGAAGGTGAAAATGCTGGATAGTAAGTCAAATGTCAGCAAATTAGGTACAACAAATACGAGGCGTAAAATCGGTCTTACGATTGCCGTAACAATACCCAGTATTGCAGCAGATAAAAAGGCTTTTTGGGGACTGTCAACTTCAACTCCCAAGGGCAACTTGCTAATAATTAACAAGCTGATAGATGTTACTATCCAAACAATTAACAGCGTTACAATTTCATTCATTAGCCATAATCCCTGAAACGCAAATGGCGATTGACAGTACACTCAGTCTATTGATAGGAAAATCTTTGAAGCTCAACCAATTATTTGTAAATTAGCAGTTTTTTTTATCTAACCAGAATTTATTTCTTATATCTTTAGGTTTAGGAAAAATTTGAAGGGAGTGCTGAGTAGAGACGCGATGCCAGTCGCTACAACGGGGAGCCACTGTGGTCTTGGGGTTTCCCCAAGTGGAACAAGTGGCGTGGGAACCCCCCTTCGGGTTCACAGTCGCCTGCGGAGGGAAACCCTCCCGCAGCGCTGATTCACCGCAACGCGCTGGCTTATTAATCGCGTCTGTACAAGAGTTATTTGTCAGTTGTTTTATCTTCCCTTGCTCCCTGCTTCTCTCCTTTTCTATCTCACCTTTGAGGTGCAGGATTAGTTTTTCTAGGCGCTTGAGGTGCTTGTGTGTTGGGAACAATGGGAGTAACACCTTGCCCTGTTGGTGGTTGATTAGGTGTTGTGGGTAAGGGAATTTGATTAGGGTTTGAAGGCAAGTTGGGGTTAAACTCACCTTGTGGATTAATTCCGGGAATTGGAACAGTATTAGGTATGTCTCCAGGATTTACTGGGAAATTGGGGTTTGTAGGTAGGTTAGGTGAATTTGTGGGTAATTGCGATGGCCCAGGTATAATTCCCAAAGAGACGCGATCGCCTCCCACTTCTCGCATTAAATCCAAAGTCTCAATGACATCGTTGTAAGTAGATGTACGTGATGCATTTAGCACTAAAACGCCATTAGGATTTTCTTCAAGATACTTCCTTAACCTCTGTGCTAAATCTTCTCTCTTCACAGGCTGTTTTTCTATGTAAGTATTGCCAACAGCGTCAATAGTTACAATTTGACTGCCAGTCTGTGAGGTTGCACCAGCAACTGTACTTGTGCTGGCTTTAGGCAAATCAACATTAATTACCTGTTGGCGAGTAAATTGCAAAGCCGCCAACAGAAAAAACGTCAGGATACAAAAAACGACATCAATTAAAGGAATAATTTGAACTTGGGCTTCTTCAATTGGAGTATGTAGATTAACTTTCATTGTCTCACTCTACGCATATTTTAGGTTCTAAATTGTTGACTATGACTCTAATGAATCTGGAGCATTGGGGGGTGCTGGAGGTTCAGGAAAAGTGCTTTTGCCTCGCTTGCGGGGAGGATTAAAGCTGTCCCGTGAAGCTTCTTGCACGACTGATGTACTATTGTTGAAATCAGGTGGTGACTGAAGATAAAGCAATTCCATTTCATTCCCTGCCTTCCGAAAAACTTTGACTTGGTTGACTAAAAAACCTTGAAATAATCGGTAAAATGTCAAACTAACGATCGCAACTATTAGCCCTGTTGCCGTACTAATTAAGGATTCACCAATACCAGTAGTCACTCCAGCTGTGGATTCAGTCCCCAAATCGCCAATCCGAATTGACCGCAAAGAGTGGATCAAACCCAAAACCGTACCTAACAATCCCAACAGTGGAGCCAGAGCAATCACAGCTTCTAAAAGTTTTTCACCCCGGCGCATCCCTGCTAATTCATCTTCCGCTGTGGACTCCAGCGCCAGTCGAAAGGTTTCTGTATCACTATTAGGCAGGCTTAAAGGCGCATATAGAAACCGTCCGATAGGCTGATCCGTTGCCCGTTTAGCAATTTCCGCAGCCACTTCCCAATTATCACGGGCAGCATCAAGAACGCGATCGACTATTTCCTTTTCCTGAGTTAAAATTCGCAACCAAAACCACAGACGCTCGAAAATCACACTTAAAGACAGTATCGACAGAACAAGCAAAGGCCACATCGCTGGCCCGCCCTTGTAAAACAGATCTAAAATATCCATTTTTTAAATTTCCTCCCTGCATTTTTAGAGCAAATATCCCAAAGCATTTTAATTCTAGAGATTAATGCACAATTACCATACTCTTGTGCCGAATCGCAGGTTAGGTATTTGAGCAAGTAGTCAAGAGATTGGCGAGATGAGGGAGAATTAACTTCCCCTGCCCCTCTGCTTCCTGCCTACTAACTCTTTACGAGTAGCGTCTTCCAGACTAACGTGGGCGGTTATTCCCACCAGAAGTTTGTAGGATAATTTGTCAAAATTAAAGGTAATTGGAGGGCTAAAATATGAAATTCTCAGTCCAATCACTTTACACTTGGTATCGCAATTTGCTTCGTAACCCGAAGTACCGTTGGTGGGTTATTTTAGGAACACTAGTCTATCTAGTCAGCCCATTTGATATCGCCCCAGACTTTATACCTGTTGTGGGACAGATAGATGATGTGTTTCTTTTGACACTACTAGTTTCTGAGGTGTCTGGACTAGTAATTGAAGGTTGGAAAGCTCGCAAGGGTAATGTGGACAGCCAAGACCCCAACCAGCCAGAGCCTTCTACCTCCACTGCAAACACCATTGATGTTGATGCTGTCTCTGTTAAGTAGTTTTTCAAATCAAATAAAATTTAAGAAAACCCCTGCTTTTGCAGTCGGCTCAGAGATAAGCTTGCAATGCAGGGGATATTTGTTGACTGATGACTTTTGAGTGTGAAGCTGGAACAATTACACTGGAATACTTTTTATTTGGAAGTCCTAAAAAGATTGTGTAGGCAGGATTTCTGGATTATCGTCCAAAGACAGAAGGAATTCTATTAAGTCAGACTGGTCTTGAGTAGTAAAACCAGCTTGTTTATCCACCCAATAATTATGGCCGCTACCGTCTACATTCGATTTCTGTAAGTTGGGTTGAGCATGATTAGCTGCAACCACTTGCTGGTGCAAGTTGCGATCCAAAAGCGATCGCAAACTAGCACTAGGATCGGGTGCAATATTATTTAATAGTGTGCCTACAATACCTAATTGGTCTGGTCGAGCTACTGTATATTCGTTTGTGTCCTGTTGCAGTGCTTCTTTGCCAACAGCAACGCCACCATCGTGTAGATAAGGTGCGGTAACGTGCAGTCCGATTAAACTAGGTACTTTGTAACCGCCTGAGTTCCCGATAGCGTAAGCAAGGTTGTAGTCTTCTGGTGCTGTAATATCTGTAGGCACATCTAGCACCAAAGGATTGTTTGGCAGTGGAACGGACACGTTACTAGCATAAGTTTGGGGCTTGACGAAGTTGCGAGCGAAAGCTGCTTGAGCTTTTGCTCGTGAAGGCTGAGATTTAATTTCTTGTTGTGCGATGACGCGATTATTAGTAAAATATCGTCCGCTGTGGCATTCAATGCACCCTGCTTTTGTAAAAATTGCTGCTCCTCGCTTGAGGGCTTCTAAGTTGGTAGACTGATGTGGCGGCGGTGCTAAAGTATTTTGAAACGCGGACATGCCATTGAGTTGTGCTGCAACTGGCTGTTCTGGTGAATTTGCCATCAACCCGTCTAGGATAAACGGCGAACCCTTGGGGAATCCTGGCATTTTAATCACTTCATTTATGGCAGGAGTACCGGGAGTAGGATCGATTTTCTCAAAAAATTCTGATGGTTTAGCACCTGCTGGTAATCTAAAGGCTGAATTAGCAGAATTTTGCAGAATCACGCCTAAATAAGTCTCTTGATCAATGCCTAATAGCTGCTGACTGGCATCAGCACCCGTTGTTAAGTCTGAGTTTGTCGCGTGGACGTTGCTGTTAAGTGTGGTGAGTCCGTGAAACCAACCAATTGAGGCGTTACCACTCCAGCCGTAGGGATATGCTGCAAAGGTGTAGGAAGATGGATTTTGCGATGGATTGTTTTTGTTGTCGCCTGTGGAGTCAAAGTTACCGGGAGGCCAAGCTAATAGTGCTTCATCTACAGCATCTTCTAAAGCTTTGGCATCTGGTAGACGTGCTTCTTGATTATCGGCGTTGATGTAAGTAGTTCCGCTAGGAGCTATTGTTAGGGGATTAGCACCTGTTTGCCGAAACCAAGCTGCTGAGTTGCTTGCTAATGCCAAAATTAAGCCAGTATCCAGGTCGTTGTTGGGTGCGCCTTCTAAAATGCGTCCGCTACCTCGGTCAACAGCGGCATGGCACGCTGCACAGGTAATGCCAACACGAATTTTGCCGTGGTTAATGCGGGTAATAACTCCCAAAGGGAATAGAGAACCTGCGGGAACATCAAGTCCGGTATTGAGGATATCGCCTTGTTTGAAAGTGCGTACGCCTTTGGCGTTGCCGGAGGCATCGCCCACAGTCATATCTCTATCTAAAGTTACTTGTAAATTTGTTGTATGCTTACCACCAAGGGAAGCGATCGCTTTTGCTAAGTTACCGATATTTAAAGGCCCGTTGAGAATACCAGTCACATCAGTGATGAAGACTTCATTTCCAAAGGTTTCTGTATAAAAAGCATCCCGCCCAAGCTTGATTAAATCTTCAGTAATTACAACAGCACCATTATTTTCTGATAGTAGTTGTTTGCCTGTGTCTGTTTTAAGTAAACTTGCTGCGACATCTTTATTAATTACCTTACCTAATACATCATAAGAACCAATTTCCTGGGCTGTAGACTGTGTAAAAAGTGTATATGTACGGCTAATATTTGGCGTTTTTGGCAAAGTAATATCAATCTGGTATGCCCAAAAGCCAATGAAAATAATCACAGCTAGGACTATAAAGACTTGACGTAGCCGCAAAAAGTTTTGAACTATGCTTGGCTTGTATGCTTTCAAGTTATATGTCTGTTCAGGAGAAGGAACCATAACAGTTGACTTAAAGGATGTCTCTCAAAGTAAAAAAATTTACGTAACAGTATACCGTCCGTAAATAAAAATACTTTATCGACAATATTACAAGAGGCATCAATCTATCATCTTACCCAGGTAATACCAATTCTCTAAATTAACGTTAATTAGATACCAAGCTAAAAAATTATACTTCTGATTGAGCTGGCAAAACCACCCATAACAATTTTTCTAGCTTTACTTTGTATTTCTCCAATAATGCTCTAATCCCAATGCTGATAATTTGTATCCATTATCACTAGCAAGCTTAACATTTAATCATATTTTTATCTAACTTCTATTTTTCAGCAGATAGAAGAATAATTTTGAGTAAAAAGAGTATTTTTTTGAGTGTTAAGGGATTCCGTACTCTAGTTTATTTGCAGATTAGTACTCGACCAGCCCAAAATTCTTAGATGGAAGCAAACTCTTGCTGGGTAAACTCTTGAGGCTGGGTAAGCAAGAATTTTTCTTGTTGCTTTAGTCACTTAGCAGGTATTGTTTTGGCAAATAACTAGAGGCTTTTTATAACTCAAAGGAATTACGAGGCATGAGTCTAAATATTTTGGTAGTACCTAAATTCAGTAAGGGTCAAATGGTAGGATTTATTGGTGGGGCAGGCATCATTAAAAACTACCGCCCGGAGTCAAGTAGCTGGGTTTATTTAGTAGAAATGCCTATGGGACCGGAGCCAGAGATGGGTAAAGTCGGCTATGAAACCATGATTTGGCTAGCTGAGGAAGATATCTCTACATTAGTTAAATTAAGAATACTTGACTTATCTTCTTCTACCGTAAAAGAGTCACATTCCCCCGAAGTAACTTTTTCACACCTCAAACCTATTAGAAAGAAGATTTAAAATGAACATAGAGCTATTTCTCCAACGCACAGAATTATTGCACAAGCGTTTAGCAGATTTATCCCAAACTGCTAATATCCTGCTTTGGATTCCGCCAGAACTGCTCCCAGACGCTTTTAAGGAAATCCAGAGTAACTTAAGAAATTTGCATTTAGCAGTGGATGAACTGTATCAGCAAAATGAACAACTAATAGAAACGCAAAATGTGTTAACAGTAGAACGCGAACACTACCGGGATTTATTCGAGTCAGCACCAGATGGGTATTTAATAACTAATGCTAAAGGGATCGTCCTCCAAGCTAATATTGTCGCATCTAAATTACTCAACCTTTCAAAACCTTTTATGGTGGGTAAAGCATTCATTAACTTTATCCCTTTAGAAGAACGCCACCATTTTCGCAGCTTTCTTAATCGGCTATCCGAATCGGACAAAGATAGAGAATTGGTAATACGCTTACTGCAACGTCATGGCGAGTCTTTCAATGCAACTTTGACAGTGGCAGTTGTTCGCAATCAGCAGGGTAAGGTAATATCTATACGCTGGTTAATGCGTAAAATTTCTGTGACTAACAAAACAGAATTATTAGTAGTCAATAATAATAGTAACTCGCTGCAAAATCGCTATAAATATAAATATACTAAAGGAGAAAATATTTTACTCAACCCGCAAGAAATTTTATATGTTTGTCGGGGTTTGGTTAAACTAAGTACATTTTGTGAAACGGGCGAAGAAGTGCTTGTAGGCTTAGCAAAAGCAGGAATGGTTTTTGGTTCGAGTTTAACTTCTTTAAATAATTACCAAGCAATAGCTCTCTGTGATATCGATTTAGTATCAATTCATGTAGTAGAGATAGCAGCTTCCTCAACACTGAGTTACACTCTTTTACCAAAAATTAAGGAGCGGTTACAGCAGACTGAATCTTTTGTAGCCATTTGTGGAAGGCGACGGGTAAAAGAGCGCTTGCATAATTTTTTGCAACTTTTGAAACAGGAAATTGGTGAACCAGTTTTAGATGGAACTCGCTTGAGTGTTCGCTTCACTCATGAAGATATTGCTAGTGCTTGCTGCACTACTAGAGTAACAATTACACGATTGATGGGTAAATTTGAAAAACAAGGCATTATTAGTTTTAATTCAACTAATCAAATTATATTGAAAGATTTTTAATTAAACCTAGTAATAACACTATCAAAACTAATAGGTAAATTTTTTTAGGTTAGCTACTAATACTAATTGCTTATTTGTAATAAAAGAGTGCAAAGTCTTGCACCCCTATGTGTAATGAACACAACCGAGAATCACCATATTACTTATTTTTGTGCAAACGCAGCCATGTAGCACCTACACTAAAAACCACTAACCCAAGCCAAGAGGAAGGTTCGGGAACAGAGGTAGCATTTTCAGGAGTGGCGACGTAGATACCTTGAGTACCATTAGCAAGTGAAGCAGCAAAAGCAATTTGACCGCGATTATTCAGCCCCTGAAGGTCAAAGGATTCAATGCCTGTCACTTTGGAACCAAAGAGATTGTCGCCAGTAGCAATGACCTTATTTTTGACCAAATCTGACCCATTAAAAATGCCTTCGCCTCCAGATTTCAAAAATGCCCAAAAGGCTACTTTTCCGTCATCATTAATAGCAGGAGAAGCACCAAAGCCATCAAAGTAATCACTAGTATCAGCAATGGTCTTTAATGACCCGCCATTGCCAGTAAAAATGCCTTCGTCTCCTGATTTTAATTTAGCTAGAAAGGCAACACTTCCTTGTTTGTTAATGGGAGAACCATCGCCAGAGAGGGAGGTAAATGAATTATTGGTATCTGCGATGATGGTAGTTACTTGACCGTTGCGAGTCACAAGTCCTCTATCTGGCAGAATCAATGATACTGTTGCTTGATTGTTGATTGAAGGATTCCCTCCATTTGTGTTAGCAATAAAGGTAACTTTTCCATTGGTATTAATATAGGTCTTGCCGAATTCGTTATCGGTAAAGACCACTGTTCCTTTGTCGTTGATTGAGGGTCGCGATACAAGAATACCTTTAGCGTTATCGTCGAAGTAAACGGTGGTAAGTGACCTCCCATTGCCAGTAAAGAAGCCAACACCTGACACATCATTCAGTGTACGCTCACCCTGAAAGGCCACAGTTCCCAAATTGTTTAAGGAAGGAGTACCCAGAAAACTAAAGGAACCATTAGTGCCGTTGGTATCAACAATGGTAGTAATCTTTTTGCCGTTACTAGTGAAGATACCAATACCACTGTTGTTGTCATTTTCATAAGCACCACTAAAGGCTACCGTTCCTTTATCGTTAATGGCGGGGGAATTGAATTCATAAACGGGAATGGGGAAGGAACTATTGGTATCTACAATTTTTTGAAAAGTGAAGGAAGCGGCTTGGACTTTGCTTGTGGTGAGTAAGCCCAGCACGGTACTGTATAGTATGGTTACTGCCAACTTTCTTACAGTCATAGCCGATGTTAATTGGTGAAACAGCCTAAATTTTGTAGATAATCAAGAAGATAAATGGTATTTTTCTCTGACACCATTAATCGACTCTGGAATTATCTTTGGATTCCAGTTAATCATAATACAGGTTATAGGTATCAAAGTATTTAGTCTTAAGTATGAAATAGTGCGATCGCTATTAAGTAGATAAGCTTAAAAAAATATAATATGCTCTGTCATTGCGAGGAACGAAGCAATCGCAAAGACTGGGATTGCTTCGTTCCTCGCAATGACCTCTTACATTTAATTATGTCTACCTACTTACTAATTAATAAATACTACTAACTTACTAAAATTTTAAAATATCTAATGATTCTTCTATTTCTAAATCTAAAATTCTTTCTCTTGTATCTTTAAGGGCTTCTAAATTACCTTGTTTACGGTAAATATCCAATGCTCTTTGAAAGTCTTCAATTGCCCCCTGTTTATCTCCAAGTTCAAAGTAGACATTACCACGATTATAATAAGCATTACCATAATTAGGATTAATCTTAATTATTTGAGTGTAATCTTCAATTGCTCCTACAAAATTTCCGAGTTCATAGCAAGCATTACCACGATTATAATAAGTGTCAACGCAATTGGGATTAATCTGTATTGCCTGAGTATAATCTGCAATTGCACCTTCAAAATCACCTAAGTCAGAGCGAGCATTACCGCGATTTTTATAAGCTTCAGCATCATGAGGATTAATCTGTATTGCACGATGAGATCCTGGTGTATCTCCTAATAAATACCGAGTAATTCCTCGATTTTTATGAGCATTGGCATAATGGGGATTAATTTTAATTGCTTGAGTGTAATCTTCAATTGCTCCTTGGTTATCTCCTACATGAGAACGAGCTTCTGCACGGTTTTTATAAGCCACGGCAACATTTGGATTAATGCTGATAGCTTGAGTGTAATCTGCAATTGCTTCTTCATAATTTCCTAGTTGATAACGAGCCAAACCTCTTTTATTGTAAGCTTTAGCATCTTTAAGATTAAGCTGTATTGCTTGCGAATAATCTACGATCGCTGCTTCATAATTTCCTAATTGATAATAAGTTAAACCTCTTTTGTAATATACATAAGTATCGTTTGTGTTAACTTCTAAGGCTTGATTGTAATTGGCGATCGCAGCTTCATATTGTCCTTTTTCAAAGCATTCATCACCCAAATTTGCATAATTTATATCTTCTTGATGAAAATTTAAACGCTTATCAACCGCAAAATATAATGAAGGTTTATTTAACTGATGTGTAGTCTGTGTAGATAGCGGTTGTGGCTTTGAATAATATTGGTTAATTGCAGTTTCTTGTTTGGGAGAATTATAATTTACAGAAGATTGACATTGTTCTAAATAACACCATAAACCGCCACCATACAAAAGTTGATCTATCCCAAATGAGATTCTACCAGTTTTCAGTTTAATCATTTGTGTCGGGAGAAAGCCTGCCAAAAAAAGGTGATATTCTGATTGCGCTTCATTCACCTCTTCTTGAATGAAAACGCAGACTACAACTGCATTTTTTTCAACTTCTTCGGAACTAATTGACCATCTGACTTTATCTATAGCGCCATGACGAGATTTGACTTCAATGCCAATTGTGGGATCGGAAGTTAGTGTAAAGTCAATTTTGCCATCGCCGCCGAATCTTTTTTCATAATCGACTTCTGTAATAAAATCCGCTAAACGTTCTTTGACAACTTCTTCACCCAGTTTTCCTTTGAGGTAACTAATAAAAACGTCACGGACTGGCGAAACACGTTTATATTTCTCAGCCATTTCCCAGCAAAAGTCCCGTAGTGTTTTTAATCTCTCTCCAGAAATTATTGTTAATTCACTATATTGACCTTCTGTTTCACAATGAAGCAGACAACCAGATTTTAACCTTTTAATAAAATCAGACTGTAGCGATCGCAGTAGGGTAATCCAGTCCATTTATAGTTCTGCGAATCTTTTGATGAAATTATTTTATTAAAAAATCCAGTCGGCGTAAACTTTTCAATTCTTTTGGAATGAGATTGTCAAAAAGTAGTATCGACCCCATAACACTTCTTAATAAAAATTAACTAATTGTACTTAGTTGTATTTAATGCTTTAACAACTCATTTTACTTAATTTGATTTTTACATAAATAATTAGTAGATAAAACAAATAAGTGCTAAATATTTGCATACAAAGTTTTTATTACATTTAAATGTTCAAACATCTAAATGCAAAATATAACTAAACATCCAGATGTTTAAACATGTAGTAGAATCTTGGCATTATTTGCGTTTAAATCCAAAATGATTATCACTGTAGCGGCATTCAAAGGCGGTGTAGCTAAGTCTACGACAGCACTGCACTTAGCTACATACCTTCAGACCAAAGCTGACACTCTGTTAGTGGACGGCGACTTAAACCGCAGTGCTTTGGATTGGTCAAACCGAGGTTGTTTACCATTCAAAGTGGCTGATGAAAAACAAGGGGTAAATTTAGTAAAACTCTATGAGCATATAGTAATTGATACGCCAGCGCGACCAGATTCAGATGAGCTAAAAACTATTGCTAAAGGATGCGATTTGTTGGTCATTCCCACGACTCCGGATGCAGTTGCTTTAGCTGCAACACTGCAAATGGTTGACTTACTCAAACAATTAAAAACTAATTATCGAATTTTGCTAACTATCATCCCGCCAAATCCAAATAAGGCAGGAGAAGAAGCTAGAACTGCTCTAGAACAAGCAGGACTACCTATGTTTAAATCTGGAATTCGACGGCTTGCTGTATTCCAACGGGCTGCTTTAGAAGGTGTGCCAGTAAATGCTGTCAAAGACTCTTACGCCCAAATTGCATGGCGATGCTACGCGGAGGTGGGAAAAGAAATATTAAGTAATTAAAAACTAAAAACTACTGACTGTATGCAAATTAAATGTGGAGGAGCTGACTTTGAATAATAAGAAAAAAACTAGCCGTTTTGATGAGCTGATTGATGCAGCTCGCAGTCGTCAACAAAGAGATCGGCCACAGCCAACTGAAGATCGACCTACTTCCCAAAGCAAAAGCACCGACCCGGCTTATACCCGTACCACTATATATTTGCCTAAGCAACTGCATCGACAACTCAAGGCAGCCGCAGCTTCACAGGAGCGACAGATGAGCGATATTGTGGCGGAGTTGGTTGAGCAGTGGCTTTTAGTTAAAGGGAGTGGGGAGTAGAGAGTGAGGAGTTCCCAACGATCGCTGACTAAAGCACAATTTCTTGACCTCGTTCGGTGAAGCGAACTTCTTTAATATTCCATTGGGCGTTACTTGTTAAAGTTTTGCGGAGGCTGCCAAACAAAGCAAACTGTTCGCAACTAGAAAGAGAAGCTAATTGCCGCTTTGATTGCGGAGATAGTCGCAAATCAACTGTTGCCACGCCATTTTTCACGCCAACACGATAACCAGCAAAGCCAAAGTCACCTGTATCTTGCTGCTCTATAATTTTACCTACTGCACCTTTTACAGGTTCCTCAGCGGGTACTGAAACTTTTTGAGGAATCAGTTCTTGACATTGGGCATCACTTGCATATAGGGTAACGTTGACCGTTTTGCTAGCGGCAGCTTGAGTAGTTGTAGCAGGCGTGGCGGGTGTGGTTGCTACTGGCTCAGCATTGCTGGAGCTAGCTCTGATTTGAGCCTTGGTAGGGCTTTGACTTGGGGTTGGAGACGATGTATTCGGTGTAATGGTGGGTGTTGGCGAAATACTAGCAATATTACGAGGAGTAGGGTTAGAACTACAACTGCCGAGGCTGGCTGCGATCGCAACAATAAATGGTAAAAGATATCTTTTGCTGGTATTCATAATCTTGCTCATAATTATGCTATCAACTTCAGTGTCGCTGGTATCAATTCCGCATAAATTGGGAAATTTTGCAAACTCAAGAGAGTGGGGAGTAGGGTAGGGAAAATTAATTAATGAAAAGCGCTGTCAGCCTTAAAGTTAAATTACTTAAAACTAATTTAGAAAAAGCCTATGCCCAGCAGCGAAGCTAGTACTTACGATATCCGTAAATCAGTGTGGGATGGTATACCAATTGACCAATGGGAACCATCTAAATGGAAACAGTGGAAGCCTAAACAACCTGCATCAGATGAAAATGCCAAGATGGAGCGTGAGTATCTTAGGATAAAACACGCAATTGGGCAAGCTAATTCTGCATTAAATTTAGATAGAATCAAAGTCAAACTGAAGCTGACTAGTCCTAAAACTATAGCTTTACAAGGGACGTTTCCCTGTAGACCTGGTGATGTCGGAAAACATGGCAGCCCTAATAAACAGTACACCATTTCATGCGGTTTTGTAGCTAATGATGCTGGAGTAAAAATGGCTATATTGAAAGCGCGGGAATTAGACTTATTATTAATGACCAAGCAATTCCAGTGGACACCAGATTTACTCGGTAAACAAGCACAGAATTTAGGCACATTAGATAAAAATAAACCCGAGCAACTCATCAGTGAATTGATTCAGGAATATGAGCGGGAGTTTTGGAAAACCCACGAAAAGAATCGGCAAGGAATACGTACTTGGGAAACTCATTATATGAGGCATCTCAAAAAACTTCCTCAAGATGTACCGTTATCTGCACAATCGCTGGCAGCAGCATTAGAAAAAACTAAAGCTAATACATCAGGTAGGTTTTTTTTGGTATGGCAACTGAAAAAGTTTTGTGAGTTTTGTGGGATTGATGATTTTAAGACAATTTATGCTTATATGACTCCCAAACCTCATCCTACCATCCGAAAAATTCCCTCAGATGAAGAAATTATCCAAGGATTTATTAAAATGGGGATGCCTTTATCAGCATACGCTAGTAAGGAGAATCTAACACAACCCGAACAATGGCAATGGGCTTATGGGATGTTAGCAACTTATGGGTTAAGACCTCATGAATTATTCGCTGTGGATATAGTAGCATTTACACATACATTAAATACCTTTCATTTAGTTACTTTAAATCCTAGTTTGACAGAAGGTACTAAGACTGGTGAAAGGAGTTGTGGTATTCCTCCATTACATCCTCATTGGGTAGAATTATTTGATTTGAAGAATATTAGATTACCATATAATGAAGGGACACTAAGTAATAAAACTGCGAAACTTCATATCAAATTTAGAACTTCTGATATCGGCTTTAGACCTTATGATTTGCGTCATGCCTATGCTCTGCGTGGTCATCGATTGAGAGTCCCAATTAAGACAATGGCTGATTACATGGGACATACAGTACAAGAGCATACTAAGACGTATCAAAGATGGATGAATGAAGATACTAACTTAGAAATTTATAAAGAAGTGGTGATTCACAGACAAGGTACAACCAAGGAAGCGCTGAAAGAGAGAATCAGTGAATTAGAAGCTGAGAATACGGCACTAAAAGCTGAAAATGCCACCCTCAAAGGACTATTAATTAAACATCAATTAGGTGAATTCTTGAGCCAATAAAGTGAACAACAAGATTCCCGACTTCTTAAAGAAGTTAGGAATCTGAGGCTTGATGCGGAATTTAGCATAAAATACTGATTTGGTTGGCTTAAGATTGGGCAACATAGATACTAAACTCAACTTCAGACACCTAGCTAGTAAATGCCGAAACTATGGCTCCTAATCTCATTACTGTAGATAAAAATACGTATGAATCTCTTCAACAAGAGCTGATAGAGCTGCGTCAGGTAGTAGCCCGTTTAGAGCAGGCGAAGTCTTCAAACACCCTAAAATTTAGCCAAGAGCAGATGGCTTTGTTTATAGAATACACGCCTGCTGCGATCGCTATATTTGACCGTCAGATGCGCTACTTGCTGATGAGTCGCCGCTGGAGAGAAAATTACGGCTTGGGTGATGAAGAGATTATCGGTCGCTCTTGTTATGAGGTTTTTCCGGAGATTCAAGAGCATTGGCGGGAAATCCATCAACGTTGTTTGGCAGGAGCTGTTGAGAAATGTGAAGAAGATGCCTTTCCCCGTGCAGACGGAACAATCGATTGGGTGAAGTGGGAGATACATCCTTGGTACGAAGACTCCGGTGAAGTTGGCGGCATCATCATATTTGCGGAAGTAATTACCGCTCGTAAACAGGCAGAAGCAGCACTTAAACGACTGAATGAGGAGTTAGAAGCTAAAGTTGAGGAACGCACGGCAGCACTGCGTCAGAGCGAAGCACGGTTAAAGCGGCTGGCAGATAATGCGCCAGGGATGCTTTATGAATTTCACCTGCAACCAGATGGCACAATGTCCTTTCCTTATGTTTCTTCGGGATGTCGAGAAATTTTAGGATTAGAACCGGAACAGCTTGCAGAAGATGCTTCTCTCGCGTTTGCCTATATTTACCCAGAGGATATTCCAAATGTTCAACAAGCAATTGCTCGCTCAGCCCAAAATCTGCAAAACTATGAATATGAGTGGGGGATAATAACTCCCTCTGGTCAGCACAAACGGGTTAAGGCGATTTCCCGGCCAGAAGGTCAACCTGAAGGTAAAGTTATTTGGTATGGTTATTTATTTGATATTAGCAAACAGCAAGCTGCGTTGCGCGATCGCCAGCTAGTAGAGCAACAACTCAAAGCCCAGACACAGTTTTTGCAAAGCATCTGGGAAGGTGTAGACTATGGCATTTACGTCCTAGATGTTTTAGATGATGGGGCAGAGTTTCGTTACATTAATTTCAATCCAGCTATCCTCAGAATTAGTCCAATTCCTCTGGAACCATTTTTAGGAAAAACAATAACAGAGGCACTATCTCCTGACATAGCACATCACTATCGCCAACGCTACAGGGAATGCATCAAGTTGGGCAAAAGCGTTTTCTTCGAGGAATCTTTCTCTGCTCATGACAAAGAAACTTGGTGGTTATTGAATATCACGCCTCTTTTTAACAGCACTTCACGAATTTCACAGCTCGTAATTACGGTAAGTGACATCACAGAACGCAAACAAGCCGAACAAGAACGGCAGATGTTCGTTTCACTAATTGAAAATAGCAGTGATTTTATTGGTTTTGCCACCCTAGAAGGACAAACTGTATTTATTAACGAAGCAGGACTAAAGCTAGTTGGTGTTGAGAGTTTGGAAGTTGCCAAAAGTCACAACATTCTGGAATACATTTTTCCAGAAGACAGGGAAAAGATGGAATATATAATACCTGCACTTTTAGTAAAGGGTTTCTGGCAAGGCGAATATCGTTTTCGGCACTTCCAAACACAAGAACCAATTCCAGTTGATTACAACATGTTTGCAATGAAGAATCCTGAGACTGGTGAAGCTTTGTATTTTGCAACCATTACTCGTGATATTCAAGAACGCAAACAGGCGGAGGCTCAATTACAAGAACAAGAGCAATTCCTACGCACCATTTATGATGGAGTCTCTCAACTAATATTTGTAGTCAATGTTCTGGAAAATGGGGAATTTCGTTATGCTAGTTATAATTCAGCAGCAGAAAAATTTTTAGGAATTAATCGCACACAGATTAATGGTAAAACTCTAGAAGATTTACATGGTGCAGTTGAAGGTGCTTCTATATCTAACCGATATCAAAGTTGTGTGGAATCTGGTGTGGGAATTAGCTATGAAGAGTGTCTAACTTTCAATGGTCAAGAAACTTGGTGGTTGACTACAATCAATCCCTTGAAAAATAGTGAAGGTCGAATTTATCGACTGGTAGGGACAACTTTAAATATTACAGCACGCAAAAAAGCAGAAGAAGCACTCCAAGAAAGTCAGCACTTCATTCAACGTATTGCCGATTCTTCTCCTAATATTCTCTACATCTTTGACCTAGAAGAACAGCGCAATGTCTACGCCAATCAAGAAATTATTACTCTTCTCGGCTATTCTATTGAAGAAATTCAACAGATGGGAGACAAGCTGATTCCCACTATTACTCATCCAGAGGAAAAGGAAAAACTAGCAACTCAGTTGCAAAGGTTACTTGCCGCCAAGGATGGCGATATTTGTGAGTATGAATATCGAGTGAGGCGAGGGAATGGTGAATGGTGCTGGCTTTATACTCGGGAAACGCCATTCAGTCGCAATAATGATGGAAAGGTTAAGCAAATTCTTGGTGTGTCAACTGATATTACCGAACGCAAACAAGCCGAACTTCGTTTGCAACAACAAGCGGAAGACTTAGAAAATACTTTAATTGAATTACAACGCACTCAAACTCAACTAATCCAAAGTGAGAAAATGTCTTCACTGGGTAATATGGTTGCAGGTGTTGCTCATGAAATAAACAACCCGATTAACTTCATTCATGGTAATCTTATTCCTGCTAGTGAATACGCCCAAGATTTGTTGAAACTGGTAGAACTGTATCAATTACACTTTCCTTATCCTCCAGCCGAAATTCAAGCAGTAATTGCTGCGATCGAACTTGATTTTCTCAAGGAAGACTTAATAAAACTCCTTAAGTCTATGCGGGTAGGAACCCAGCGCATTCGTGAAATTGTCCTGTCCCTACGAAATTTCTCCCGCCTTGACGAGGCTGAATTCAAGCAGGTAGATATCCATGAAGGACTCGATAGTACTTTGATGATTTTACACAATCGCATTAAAGCTAAACCAAATCATCCAGAAATTTCGGTCATTAAAGAATATAACAAACTTCCTCTCATAGAATGCTACCCTGGTCAACTCAATCAGGTTTTTATGAATCTTCTCAGTAATGCCATTGATGCTTTAGAAGAATCAATTGCCACTAGCAAAATAACTGAAAATCCCACAATTAACATTCGTACTGAAGTTATTAATAGTAACCGAATAGCAATCCGAATATTAGATAATGGTATGGGCATTCCCAAAGAAATATTTTCAAAACTATTTGACCCTTTCTTTACTACCAAAGATGTGGGTAAAGGCACAGGACTGGGGTTATCTATTAGTTACCAGATTGTGGTAGACAAACATGGTGGAAAATTAGCTTGTAATTCGACACCTGGGCAAGGAGCAGAATTTATAATTGAGATTCCTATTAATCAACCAAAAACTAGCAAATAATATTAAGTTATTCCCAAACTATTTGCAAGTCTAAAACAAAACCTGGTAATGCATCTTCTCCTGATAATTCTTGAGGAGACTCTAGAATTTCTACTGGCTTGTCTTGGCGATATATTTCAACTTGACCAGCTTTGCGATTAATTAACCAGCCAAGCTTTATTTGATTATCCATATATTCTCGCATTTTGGCTTGAGTTTCTTCCAAGCTGTCACTAGGAGACATTAACTCTAAAACAAAATCTGGGGCAATGGGAGGAAACTTTTCTTTTTGTTCAGGCGTAAGTGCATCCCATCTATCTTTTCGTATCCAAGCAACATCAGGGGAACGGTTTGCGCCATTGGGTAGTTTGAAACAGGTAGAGGAGTCGAATATCTCACCAAGTTTATATTTTCGATTCCAGATGACGAAATCTGCTGTCAGTCCTGCATTATACTTTCCAGTTTCTCCTCCTGTGGGTGGCATGATAATTAATTCTCCGTTGGCGTTTCGCTCAAATTTGATTTCTGGGTTCTTTCGACACAGTTGATAAAATTGGTCGTCGGTGAGTTTGATGATGGGGTTGAGGTTAATAGTAATTACTGTCATGATGATTAGATTAGAGATTGCATCGACCTATTTACCCAGCATTCTAAGCTAGATATATACAAAATGAGTTTAATTGATGTGCGATCGCTGCACATATTTTCTTCTCTATCTGGTTAAGTTCATAATAGTTAAAAGTGTAATTGGTGGCTTTTAACTCTGATTCAGAATGAAAGCAATTAAGATGAGATAATTGAGTCGAATATCCTTCAGTCAACCGTTTTGGTGTAGCCGAGTTTGTAAAGGTAGGCAAATATGCATACTGTAATCACACCCCAAAGAATCGAGTTGTCACCTGGCACAGTTGTAAGGATGTTGGGATCTTGGCAAGACTATCAAGTACTGAGTCAACAACTTGGCGATCGCGCCTCGCCTCGCATTAAATATCGACCTGGAGAGATTTTGCTAATGGCACCACTACCAGAGCATGGCAGAGATGCGAGCTTGCTGGCAGATATTGCTAAAGTTTTGCTGGATCGTTTAGAGCAAAGATACGATTCATTTACACCCATTACCATGAGCTTGCCAGAAGTCAGCGGTATTGAGCCTGACTTTTGCTTCTATATTGAAAATTGGAGAGCCGTAGTAGGTAAGAGCCGTATCGACTGGCAAAATGACCCTCCACCCGATTTAGCGATCGAGGTAGATGTTACTAGTTATACCGATATTAATGACTATTTCCCTTATAAAGTGCCAGAGGTTTGGCTATTAAAGAATAAGCAGTTATTAGTTTATAGATTACAGGGTGAAAGTTACGCAATTACAGAAAGCAGCTATTTTCCTAACGTCAGAGAAGTTGTGCAGCAATGCCTCCAAATTGCAAACGATCAAACAACAAGTGAGGCGATTAGGTGGTTAAGGAACTTTTTGCATGGAATGTAGTGAAATTCGGCATTATTTTCTGGTGCGATCGCAAGCATCTTGGATTTCGTTCCTTAAGCATACGAATTTGAGCGATCGCTGCTTGTGTTATTGACTCATTTGCTCCTCTCACCTCTGCCAGTAGGTGGCTAATTAACCTCAGTCGTGCTGAGTTTGAGAGTTTGGTTTGATTCATCAATTCTTGTAGCTGTCTTATTGGCACTGTAAAACTTGAACAGCAGTCAACTTGAGATCGGCAAATACCAGCGAAGCGATCGCGCTATCCCCTACATACACCTTCTCCTCATAGAAACCCTCTACCCATTCCAAAACCGTCACTCGCTCTTGTATCGGATCGACGATCCAATACTCAGCAATACCCCGCGCCGCATACTCAGATCGCTTATAGCGATAATCACGACTGCTCTGATTTGGACTCACCACCTCAACCACTGCTACAACTGCTTATATATTTCCTATAATGACTTAAACATTACTTATAAATGAACTCGCATTTGCTGCAACTGCTATGAATATTTGTCATTGAAGTGAGGTAAGAAAAAGTTTGCTTGAGTCGAATAACTGTTCGGCTTTGCAACCTACCAAGCTATCCGACTCAATATTTGTTGTCGATTAATCCTACCACGAGCATAATCAATTTGCATTTGTCTTAATCTGCGTCGCGCTCGACGTAAGTTTTCTGTACGCACTCGAATGCAGCTTAAAATGTAGGTTGGGTTGACGTAAGGAAACCCAACATCAATAAGTGCTTACTCGGTTTTATAACTGTTCGATATCACTTAACATTTTATTTCAGTCTAGAAATTGGGTTGCGCTGCCCTTAACCTAACCTACATAAGATTAATTTTTAGTTTCAAAAAATTCTTAAAACAAATGCAATATCGTCGAGCCACTGTAGCGGGTGGTACTTACTTTTTTACGCTCGTTACACATAACAGACAAAGGTTATTATGTTTACCTACAAACGTCTCTTTATTGAGAAATGCTTTTCGTTATGTAATGCAACAACACCCATTTATCATTGATGCTTTTGTTTTATTACCCGACCATCTGCACTGTATTTGGACATTACCACAAGGCGATCGCAATTTTCCTACCCGCTGGCGTTTGATTAAAAGCTATTTTAGTCGCCAATGTATTACCCTATCACAAGAAAGCTTATCTACCTCTCGGCAAAATAAAAAAGAGCGGGCTATTTGGCAACGTCGTTTTTGGGAACATTTGATTAGAGATGAGGTAGATTTTAAGAATCATGTTGAATATATTCACTACAATCCTGTAAAACATGGTTTGGTTAAAGCTCCAAAGGATTGGGAATATTCGAGTTTTCATCGTTCTGTTCGTCAGGGAACGTATGACATCATATGGGGTGCTGGGCAAGAAATTGTATTTCAGGCTGATATCGGCAAAGAGTAATTATCGCTAGTAGGTTGGGTTAAGCGCAGCGCAACCCAACATTTCAACTGCAACACTCAAGGCTAATGTTGGGTTTCGTTCCTCAACCCAACCTACAAACTTTGATGAGGTGGTCGAAACTGTTGAGGTAAATATTGGCAAAAAATTGACTTGTTAAATTACCAATTGGTAAGCCTCATCTGCGGTTAATGTGAGGACTGAAACTTTGAGGTGGTTGTGGAGTTTCTGGTTCTGGAGTTGGTTGAGGATCGACAGGACTATTTTGCAATTGTCCCATTCTTTGTAACGCCCTCACCGCTTCCATATCTTGTCCTGAAGCCGCAGCTAACACCCGAATCCATAATTGTTCTGCTAAATCTAGCTTTTTGTTGACTTATGCTTGGTAAGCATCATTTTTCAGCGTGGCAATATCTGCTAGAGTTGCATATCGCGCTACAAGTATGAGATGAGATTTATTTACATGCTCAGTAATAATATAAGGTGTTTGTCTCTTATTCATATGCTGGCGAACCAGTTCGGGCACGCGCAAACTAAGATACTGGTTCAACCTTTCAACCGTGGCGCATTGACCTCGAATACCTAATCCTTCTAGTAACGCACAGGTAAAAGCACCTAAGAATACTCCTGCGGACTACAGGAAAAAATACTAATAACTCCTTGTTGACGTGCTTCCTCTGCTGTTTGTCTCCCGATGCCTTCACCAGCACGTGTTCCCAAACTGCGACAAGCATCTAAAATCAAAACAATGTTATCCGCACCACAACGACGCAGGCGTTCGGTGACCAAGTTGATGGAAATTGCTGTATTTTCAATATCTTCAAGGTCGCCATCAGAAGGCATGAGATAATCGCGTCCATCATGCCGTATCCCATGACCACTGAAAAAACCAAAAGTTATCTCCTGCACCCATGAAATAAATTTCAAATAACTGCCGCAAGATTCGCAACAAGTTTGTGCGGTTGGGGCGAGTCGATTTCCCACCAACATCAGGGGAGTCATCGGAGAAGAAATATATCCGCTCAAACCCTGCCTCATTGCGGAGAAATTCCTGCATTAACTGTGCATCCCGCTTGGCATAGTTTAGCGGTTGCAGATAATCATATTGGTTAATACTAATTGCGATCGCCCAATTTTTCGCCATCTCATTTGGCTGTTTATCTAGTATCTTCGCATAAATATATACTAAAGGGTAGAAGTACTTTTCTGAAGCACAATTCGTAGTAAGTTGGCAACTTTGGGTATACTATTGGCTTTTATGATTTGCAAATTGCATTAATTTCTCAAGCGGATAATTTAATCTTAATTACGCACAACACAAGTAAATTTAGTCGGGTCAATTGGTTATAGATTGAAGATTGGGAGGAAATAAGTGATGTCTAACGACAAGCTGCTTATCTTCGAGACACCGCGCGAACACATCTACGCTCAAATTCTCCTTCATCCACATCCTCACAGACAATGGCTTTAGATCCCTAAATCCCTCTAAAAAATGTGGAAAGTTGTTCGCTTTTACCATATATAACTCGGTATGTCAATATAAAATCGAGGAAAATGCGTCAAAAAAGGGTAGTGAAAAGTAAGAAAAAAGTAAGAAACGGATTTTTTGGGAAACGCTGAAATACAGACAAGATAAGGAAAATAAATGGTACGACCGCGCAAGGTATTTGCTCAGCATTGGCTCAAAAGTGAAAAGGTACTGGACGCAATAATAAAGGCAGCAGAATGTCAAACGAGCGATCGCATCTTGGAAATAGGCCCGGGAACCGGCATTCTGACTCGTCGTTTATTACCTTTAGTAGAATCTCTAGTCGCAGTTGAAATAGACCGCGATTTGTGCGAACTACTAGTAAAACAACTAGGTAAAATTGAAAATTTTCTACTACTACAAGGTGACTTTCTCACCTTAGATGTACCGTCCCATCTGGTAGCATTTCCTAATTTTCAAAAGCAGAATAAAGTAGTAGCTAATATTCCCTATAACATCACAGGACCAATTATAGAAAAACTGCTGGGTACAATCACTAATCCTAATCCAGAACCATTTGATTCAATAGTGCTATTAGTGCAAAAAGAAGTAGCAGAAAGATTGTATGCTAAACCAGGGTCTAAAGCTTTTGGAGCATTGAGCGTGCGGGTACAATATTTAGCTGATTGTGAATTAATTTGTACAGTTCCAGCGATCGCATTTCATCCACCACCAAAAGTAGATTCAGCAGTCGTGCGGTTGCATCCCCGGCAGATAGAAACATCAGCAATTAACCCTAGACAGTTAGAAAATCTAATTAAATTGGGGTTTGGTGCAAAGCGCAAAATGTTACGAAATAATCTACAACCAGTTGTCGAACGCGATCGCCTGACACAATTACTCGAAAAATTAGAAATAAATCCCCAAGCCCGTGCCGAAGACCTCAGCGTCAACCAATGGGTAACACTAGCAAATCAGTTAACAGTAAACTGATGACTGATAACTGATAACTGATAACTGTTATGCGTTCCTACACCTTAACTGCCCCCGCCAAAATTAACTTGTATTTAGAAATTATCGGCGATCGCCCCGATGGTTATCATGAGTTAGCAATGATACTCCAAAGTATCGACCTTGCCGACCAAATTGAATTGCATTCCATTAGCACTGACAGCATTCGCATTTACTGCGACCACCCACAAGTACCTACAGATGAAAATAATCTGGCATACCAAGCAGCAGAACTAATGGCAACCCAATTTCCTGAAGCCTTTAGTAAACATGGTGGTATAGAAATTACCATCAACAAGCACATTCCTATAGCCGCTGGGTTGGCTGGAGGTTCAACAAATGCAGCAGCCGTCTTGGTAGGGATAGATTTATTGTGGAACCTCGGACTAACTCAGTCAGAATTAGAAGAACTGGGAGCAAGTCTTGGCTCAGATGTGCCGTTTTGCGTGGCGGGTGGAACAGTGATTGCTACAGGCAGAGGCGAGCAACTTTCTCCTCTACCGAATTTAGATAACATATATATAGTATTGGCTAAATATCGTAGCTTAGAAGTTTCCACCGCTTGGGCATACAAAACTTATCGCCAGCAGTTTGGTAATTCTTATATTAGAAATACCAAAGATTTAGCAGCGCGTGCAGCCGCAGTCCATTCAGGAGGAATAGTCAAAGCAATCTTTGCCAAAAACACAGCAGAAATTGCTCAAAAACTGCACAATGATTTAGAGCGTGTAGTATTGTCAGCCTATCCCCAAGTCTTGCAACTGCGCGAGGTGTTTGCAACTCAAGAAGGCGTTTTGGGAACAATGATGTCTGGTTCTGGCCCGACAGTGTTTGCTCTTCTTGAGTCTGAACAACAAGCGCAAGCAGTGAAGCTAAAAATGAGAGAGATAATTCCTGACGAGGATTTAGAATTGTTTGTGACTCGGATGACTACACATGGAATTCAGATAGTATCGTCAGTGTAGGGACTGGTGAGACAGCGAGCAGTTCAAAGGAGGGTTTCCCTCCGAAAGAAACTGCGGTGCTGCGGGAGGGTTTCCAACGCCAGTCGCTCATGGGTAAGACCACGCCACTTGCTACCCTGCGGGTTCCGCTTTTAGCGGTACAAGTCGGCAGAGCCGACGACACTTGCTTCAACGCTCTTAACCCGCGCAACGCAGTGGCTCCTCCGCAGGCGACTGCGTTAGCGACGTTAGGAGCGTCATCCGAAGGGGTACTGGGGAGATGAGGAAGCAGGAGAAAACACCTGACTAACTCCTAACTTCTGACTCCTGACTCCTAACATAATCCCAAATCTAAAATCAAAAGTTGTATGAGTGACCCAAATATAACGCCACAAGTAGAAGCTCAAGCGTCGGTTCCAATGACTCTGTTACGCTGTTTAACTGGAGCCTTGATTTCCGGAGGACTAGGATTTGCACTTTATTCACTGATGATTAAAATCGCCACCAATTTTGCAAGCAAACCGATCCATTCAGATAATCTATTAGTAGTGAGAATTACCTCTGCTGTTCGTACCTTGGTTGTAGGCGTAGTTGCTTTGGGAAGTGGAATATTTGGTATAGTGGCGATTGGTTTATTGGCTTTGGGAGTGCAAGTGTTAATGCAGCAATTGACAAAGCCCAAAAGTAGTGAAAACTGAGTCCTGAGTTCCCAGTTTCCATTACTACTTTTTACACCAATTTAAAAATGATTGCGACAGATAGAGTGTCCAACAGCTTATCAATTAACTTTTTCCCAATCCAAAATCACGCCACTTGCTACAACTCTCTTAACCAGAGCAACGCAGTGGCTCCAAGATCTAAAATCGCATTACTTTCTTATTTAGCACGATCGCGAGAAGTCAGACTGGCGACTTCTGGAGGCCACTTGTGTGGGCGGGTTCCCCCCGCAAGGCAGTGGCTCGACTTGAGCAAAGTGTCCATCCTGCTTGGAACTTCGGAAACTTGCAACTCAGTACTATAAGGTACATAGTTTCCAATCGGCGGATGAGTATTGATTAGTTGCAGATTTGCGTTTCTGGAAGCTTGATAGAGTTGATACTGATTTTCTTTTCTCCAAGTTTTCGGTGGTAGCCCGTGGTGTTGACGAAATTGGCGGGAGAAATGACATGCATTTTGATAGCCCAGCGCTGTAGCAATCTGCTCGATTGTCTGGTCGGTTTCCTTGAGTAAAGGACGTGCTGCTGCCATCCGGCGCTTAACAATCCAGCCGTTGACAGTTTCTCCAGTTTGTTTTGCGACTCTACTGGTTAAGTAAGCTGGCGAATAACCAACTGCAACAGCCACATCAGACAAAGTAATCCCTTGACGATAGTTAGCTTCAATGTAGTCAAAAACTTCCTTGAGTTGCGGAACTGATGGAAAAAATGATTCAGAGGTTAACGATGAAGTCGTATTTATTGGTAATTCGGAAATTTCACTATTAGTAGCATACCAAGACCTGAGAATAGCTTGCTTTTCCAATCGGATTGCGATCGCTCTAAGCAATTCCTCTACCGTAGAGGGTTTGATCAGATAATCGTCCGCCCCCAACTCCATACCTTTGCGAACAGATGCCTGAGTATTACTGCCAGTCAGAAAAATGAAGGGAATAACCGCAGTGAGACGATCTTGGCGCAAAGCATTCAAAACTCCGTAACCATCCATATCCGGCATTGCAATATCGCAGATTACCAAATTGGGTAAATGCTTTCGTGCTTCTTCGATACCAGCAAGACCGTTTTCAGCACCTATTGTGTTAAAACCTTCAGCTTCAAGACCCTGTAAGAAGAGATTGCGAGTAACGGCATCATCTTCTATTACGAGAATTGTTGTCGATTCGTACATCATTTTTTCATCACTGGGAATTGTGGCAAGGAATGATTACTAAACTCTCTGCTGAGTACTCTGTCAAGGAACCATGAAGTTTGAACACACAAAACTGGGAACTGAAATTGAAATTTTATTTCACACTGGCAGCATGACAGTAAACGTAGTGCCTATATCAATTTCACTTTCCACGGCAATTTGACCGCCATATAAATCCACAAGGGTCTTAACAAGAGATAGCCCTAATCCAGTACCGGGAATATTCTTGATATTTTTACCCCGATAAAATGGCTCAAATATTTGTTGTCGGTCTGCTACTGCAATACCAATACCTCTATCTGTAACCTGGAAAATTACTTTCCCAGACTTACAAGAAAGTTGTAAATCAACTGGGCTATCACTTGGAGAATACTTAACTGCATTATCCAGTAAGTTCTTCAGAATAGGCTCCAACAGTTGTCGATCTATACGAGCGCTACCACAGCTACCTTCACGCACAAAATTGATGTCATGGCTGCTACTCATCTGTATTTGTATCACTAACTCATTACAGAATTGAATTAAATCGAGCGGTTCTGTCTCAAAGTTGAACTTTGCGGCTTCTGCGTTAGCAAAGAATAAAATATCATTCAACATCCGGCTGAGCTTTTCAACAGCTGTTTGGATGTGATCGAGTAATGGCCGTGTTTTCTCCTTTGTCCATTCATCAATATGCCTCTTGAGTAAGCTATTTGAAAATGAAACAGCGTTCAGCGGCGTGCGGAATTGATGACAAACCATAGAAATGAAGTTAGCTTTCAGTTCTCTAAGTTGTTGTATTTGTTGTAGGGCTTGACAAAGTTCCAATTCTACTTGTTTGTAATCGGTTATGTCCCAAATGCTCCAGACTCTACCAACAATTTTGTCATCCAACCACTGCGGCTGAGAGTATTGTGCGAAGACTCTTCCATCCTTCAACTCCAAAATGTCATAGCTTTCCAAATCAGGTTGATTGGATACTTTCCACATAACTGGGCTAAAAGTATTTGGGCTTTTTAATTGGTTCTGGAAAAATGCGCTGGCTTGAGGAGAATTTTTAGATAGCGTCAGTGAATCTGGAATCTGCCACATGTCCACAAATTTTTGATTAAAGTTTAAAACATCTCCATCAAGATTTACTGTAACAATACCATTAGCAGTAGATTCGAGCGTAGAACGAAGTAGAGAAAGGGATGTTTCTAACTCTGTTGTTTTCTTTTTCAGTTCAGAAACTTCCTGTTGTAAATGCTCTTTCGCATTCTTTAATTCTTCAATCAACTTTTGCATACTTCGCTCTACTCATTCATCACTCTTCTCACACACAGCCCAATACACTTTTTAGTAATTTATCCTAAGTTTTTCCCATTAGTTTGACCAATAGTCTAGTGACAAATTTATATCTACTAACGAGTTGATAATCAGAACTTCTAAAAATCCTGATTATACTGTTTAGCTAATAAATAAATTAGATAATAAAATCTTAGTATTTATATTATTAAATATGATTTTATCAACAAAAAGTGAACACTTTCAGCTTAGTTACATAAAGATACAATATTTTTTTGCTATTGATTTCTAAAGTTTTTCATAAATAATGATTATCATGATATTAACCAATTTTATTACATTGGTTAATCTTCATTAGCCGTTACTATAAACAGGTTTAATCTCCGAAAGTAAATCAATAATTTTATATTAAAGAATTAGTATAAAACTCTATAAGTTAATTAACTCTTTAGTAGAGTTAATTAGTACAAATTTATTGAATTCAATCCAACATTTATAATCTGCAAATAAGCATAATTTCAATTATCGTCATATTTGCTGGGTATCTTTCTAAGAATAGATAAAAATTAAGTCGCAATTAGGTACTTAATTGGATTGTAGTTCACTATATTAGAATAGCGATTGCAAGATAGTTAAATATAAGATAAAACAGTCTGTTCATGATTTACAGTAGCATAATTTGTCCACCTTAAATTTAAATTTTGCTATATAAATTTTAGCTGAAACAAACAATTGATTTTTCATAGAGTTTAAAATTTCTTATTTTTTTGCTTTATCTGTAATCTAACTACAGAGGAATCTAACTACAGAAGAACAGACCAAGTCATCTTTCATAAGGTATATATTTTCATAAATATCCATCTTATATATAGATAAGACATCTATCAAAAGAGATACATAATGTTAAGAGTATATGTATTCAAAAATACAAACGAAGTGTTACCAGAGATATTGGATAGCAAAACTATGACTGCAAATCTTTATCAGCTTGATATTAACATTGCAATAGCTTGCTAATATCACAATTCTATTTACAGGTTGTGAATAGATATTATATGCGGTGTAAGGCTTTTGACTTTCAAGTGAGTTATATCCTCAGCGGAATCCTGTAGCTTAGTCTTGCGAATCTATATCAGCAAAGTGTTATCCAGTTTTGATATCTACAAATACATTTATGAATTAAATTACGAGTATTATTTTTTACACAAATACTGCGTTAAAATTTAAGTTCTATAACTATCAACTATCGAAAGGTAGAAACTGTTTAGCTTCGCTAGGCGAGTCAGAAAAATAGCAATATACTTAATATTTGCTATTAGTATTGTTTGCATCAACACAATTTTAGTTAGCATAAGTAGATCAAATTTTTTCTGCTTTAATTTAGTACCACATGGCAACACAATATACAGTTAAGCTAGAAAATTAAAAAGACAAAATAAAAAAAGAATCTTTAGTTTGACATTTTTATTCGACTAAATTTAATTTAGTATAATTTGTCGTGTTTAGAGAAAAATCTAAGCATCATACGTCACTGTTAACAAGAATTAATAAATCACAAAAGCTAAAAAAAAGATAAGTACGTCAAAAGATCGATCGTATATCTGTTGCCGAATATTGAGTAGGCTTAAAACAGAAGCTGCTTCTGCAACACGGTTCATCTGTAGGGGTTGGTTTAACTAGATATTTATTAGGCAGATAAAAATGCTGACTAGCTAAACTCTCCCCTACTTTCAGAGTTCACTTGTAATACTTCTTAGGTCTAACTGGATACCAGCATATGTTCGCTTAACCTTTTGTTGTAGCATCATTTTCTTAAATAAAATCATGATTTGTGATTTCCTCTCTTACATGACCCTTAGCAATCTTCGTCTATCTTCCGCCATCACTGAGCTGAAGATAAACACAGATGAAAATCCTGATGCCTTATACCTTCTGACTTATTTTCAGAGTAGATAAAAAACACCAATTCCCAACTAAATCAATTCTTAACCTTGGGATTACAAGTTTAATAAAAGAGAGAATACCATGCATCAAACCGATAGCAATTGCAATACACAAACAGCAAAAAAAATCAACACCGAACAAATTGAACAAATTGTTAAAGCAATTATTGCCGGCAAGTATTCCTGGGCATGTGTTTTAATTTTACGTTTTTCTGGCTACAACCCCATAGACTACATACCCTACCGCACCTACATTCGACTCCTAAAAAACAACTGCCTAGTTGAAAGTTCAAAATCAAATGACATTGAGAGTAAACGTGACAAATTAGAAGTTTTTGACATGAAATCAACTTTGCTCAGACTCTAAAAATCACAAAATTTCTGATTTCATCTTTCTGAGTCACCCCATCTCCCGATTTGTCGCAGCTTATGATTTATCCACGTACTCCTGTTAATACCCGTCTACATCCCCTTCTCAGAGAGATTGTGTGGCACAAAAAGCAAGAAGTGGTACATATGCATCAACAGATGTCTTTAGCTTCTTTGCAACGCCAGTTAACTGCTGCCCCAACCGTGCGAGATTTCTTAACTGCCTTACAACAGAATCCTTTCCGACCCAGCTTGATCGCAGAAATTCAGAAAGCCTCACCAATTTATGGGATAATTCGAGCAGACTTTGACCCAGTAGCGATCGCTAAAGCTTATGAGCGTAGTGGTGCAGGTTGTATATCTGTCGTCACAGATGCATCATTTTATCATGGCAGCTTTGAAACACTACGTGTAATCCGCCAGAGAATATCGTTACCTCTTTTATGCAAAGAGTTTATTATCGACCCCTGCCAAATTTATTTAGCACGGGCAGCAGGAGCAGACGCTGTATTACTTATCGCCGCCATTCTGACAGATCGGGAACTCCAGGACTTGTTGCGAGTGATTCATTATTTGGGGATGAATGCTTTAGTGGAAGTCCATAACTTGACAGAACTAGATCGGGTACTCAAACTAGACGATATCCGCTTAATAGGAATTAATAATCAGAGTCTAGAAGATTTTACAGTTGATATCAGCACAACACAAAGACTAATGGCAGCGCGGCGATCGCAATTACAAAACTTAGGTGTAATTGTTGTCAGTGAGTCTGGATTATACACCCACGCTGATTTATCACTGGTAGCCGATGCTGGTACACATGCGGCTCTTGTAGGAGAATCTTTAATTAAAGAACAGGATATAGAACAAGCCGTGCGCCGTCTACTCAAACGTGAGCCGCTCGTGTAAGAGGACGCGGGGACGCTGGGATAAGAAAGCAGGGGAAGCAGGGGAGCAGAGGGAGATGAGGAAGAAATAATAACTATTTTTGCCTATTCCCTGTTAAGAGTTCTCTTTTTCTCCTGACAACTGACAAGATAAGTCCTGCTAGCAATCGCTGGGAGGACTTTGCTATTTATTAAATGTCATATCAATCCTCTGGAAAAATGCTGTTAGCCTATGTAGTATAAAAACGGAACAATATAAGTAAATGTAACGTTGTTACATAAGGTAAGGTGTGATGAGACAGCAGATTTGGTCATTAACTCAAAAGTTAATTGTTAGCACACTGCTAACATTATCTTGGATGACTCCAGTACTGGCTCAATCAGACCAGCTGCTAACCCGTGCTGAAGTCTACAAACTAATTAAGATTGTCGAATTACTCCTGCAAAACCAAACTCGCCGCCCAGCACAACCAAAAGATGTCATAGTTCCTCGTGATGCAGTGAGAACGGGTGCGAGTTCTGAAGCTCAATTATTCTTTAACGATAAATCTCTCATTCGAGTAGATCAAAGTAGTACATTCCGGTTTGAACCAGGGTTACGTCGCTTTAAGTTGCGAAATCTCATAGCCCTGAACGAAATGATATTTAAGTTGGAGGATGGTACTGCCTTAATTTTGAGTCCGCCAGGTAGTGTCGGGACTGAAGTAGAAACACCTGAGAGTCAAATTAGTATCCTCGCAGCGCGTCCCGCAACCAACGCATCTCAAATGAGGAATAACCTTGCATTAATTGCTATTAATAAAAGCAGCAAAATCAGCCAAAACAGCGATTTATTTCTGCCAGCACAGAAAGCTAGTGCAGTGATGGTAATACACGACAATACACGCAACACCACACAAGTTTTTGCTCTCACTGATGGAGACATTAAAATATCTGACCAAAAAGGTAAAAAAACCGTTGCCTTACAAGGTGGTCAGACAGTAGCTGTCAGAAACGGGTTGGTGGGCAAAGTACAAGAATTTGACTTACCAGCATTTTATAAAAGTATTTCACTGACTTCTGGTCTTGGACCAGGACAAGAAAATTTAATAGCACAAGAATCAACTCCAGTTCAGGAAACACTCAATGCCGTTCGGATTGAAACTTTAGCAGCATTGAAGAATCAAGCACAAAGATTCAAGGGATTTACTAGAACTTTCCTGGCAGATGCACTAAATGGGACAGAAGGCGATTTGAATCCTCGCCCATCAGTTTCTATCAGAATTAGCAACCCACAGGTCACCACTGGAACATTCTTCAGACAGAGAGAAGGTAATACTGCCATTTTTATTCCTGATAATAATCCGAACTCCCCAACCACGATTGGAGTAGATTTTGATAAAGGTACAGTCACAATCAATGACAACACAGGTGTCAAGAATCAAGCTGGTCTGAGTGGCAACAATGCTAGTGCTTCTGTGATCGATGCTAACGGTCAAATAACTCAGATTGATGTTTTTGGTGTCAACGGTGAAGCACCTCAAAGAGGTGTTGGCTATCGTGGTAGTTTGACAACTGGTGTTGCACGCGATCGCTAGTACCATTGCGCGGAATTAAAAATTAAAAATACTCTATTTATAGGCTTTTTAAGTATTTTAAATGATATTCTTATTTCCGCCGCAGTGTACTAGTTAGTATTTTGGCATATTTTTTAATATCAGGTGTGAGTGGTGACCATGAATAAAAAACTTTTCTTGCTCCTATCTGGGGCAGCAGTACTTGTATTAGCTATCCCTGTATTGGCAGAAAATATAGATGACAAATTAACGCCAAAAGAAAATCAGCAATCGCCAGAATTTCTATCTGTAAATTCAAGCGATTCGCCAATAATTTATACTACAAATAGCGAAATATTTCAGCAAGATTTTACCCTAGCTCAGACAAACGAAGAAACGCAAATGTCACCTAGTAGCAGCATGGAACGAGTGACATCGGTATCTCAATTATCTGACGTACAGCCAAGTGATTGGGCTTTTGCCGCTTTGCAATCTTTAGTAGAACGTTATGGTGTAATTTCAGGTTATCCTGATGGCAGTTTTAAAGGCAACCGTACCTTAACGCGCTATGAATTTGCCGCAGGTTTAAATGCAGCATTAGATAAAATTAATGAATTAATTGCTGCTGGTCTAACAGACAAAGTCAGAAAAGAAGACTTGGTAATATTGCAAAATCTTAGAGAAGAATTTGCGGGTGAATTAGGCATTATAAAAAGTAGAATTGATACTCTAGAAGCACGGAATGCAAATATAGAAGCACAGCAGTTTTCTACCACAGTCATTTTGGGAGGACAAGTCATCTTTGGACTAGCAACAGGATTTGGCGGCGACCCTCCAGGTAAAGGAGAAGCCAACACAATTCTCAGTCACCTAACACAATTGCAACTGGTTTCTTCTTTCACAGGCAAAGACCGTTTTCGAGTGGCATTGGTTACAGGAAATTCCGCTGATGATAGTTTTAGCAATCCTGATGCATTTAACACCAATATGGCCAGGCTGTCCTGGCAAGCAGATTATGATAATCAGGTAAGAGTAGATTCTGTAGAATATCGAGTTGCAGGACTAAGCGATCGCGTAGTTTTCACCTTCAAACCTGTAGGATTTAGCTTAAGCAGCATTCTCAGCGTCAACTCACCCTATGCTGATGCCGGTCAGGGAGCAATTTCACTATTTGCTGGTTCAACTCCCATCTTTAAAATAGGCAGTCTTGATGCTGGTTTAGGCTTTGACTGGTTGCTTTCCGATGAACTGCGTTTGCAATTCGCCTATGGTACTAGAAATAGCAGCGATCGCAGCCGAGGTATATTTGGTGCAGACCATAGTGCTTTAGGAGTGCAGCTATTATACAAACCAACTCCTTCGTTAATTACTGGCTTGGCTTATGTAAATGCTTATTCTAGTAACGGTCAACTAGATACAGGTACAGGTAGCAGTAATGCAGATACATCTGGGGGAATTAACGAACCATCTCAGATTCATGGCATTAATGCCAGTATGAAATGGCAATTAAGCGATCGAGTCGTATTTGGTGCTTGGGGGGGTTTAATGGTGACTAATTCCCTACAGTCAGATGCCGTTGTCCTCAGCAGTACCTACACTGTTTCTCTAGGTTTATACGACCCCTTCGGCAGAAAAGGAGATTTATTGGGGTTGTTAGTAGGTCAACCACCAAAGTTAAATAACGGCATTTTAGTTGCAGATGTGGATAGTGGTAATTCAACACATTATGAAGTTTTCTACCGCTACTTAGTCAACGACAACATTGCAATTACTCCCGGCTTTTTTCTTGTTACTGACCCCGGACACATTTCTAGAAACGATGATATCTTCATAGGAGCTATTCGTACCACTTTTAGCTTTTAACTGTACAGTGACACTTTCAAGATTTTAGTCACTGGCAATAAACTATCACTAACTATATAAAACTCTGTTTTTTGGGTATGTATCAAAATTGCCAAGCTTAGGGATTAAACTTGGTATAGATTGACTTGCGAGTTCTCAAACAAGTCTCACGCTCCAAGATAGAGATATTTAGCAATCATCAAGTTATCAAAAGCATAAATAATATGATATTTCACTACTCTATGTATTTTTCGGAAATAGTAGTGGCGTAATTCTGAAATCTAGTTTTCTTAATCAGGTAATTAAGTTTGCCGAAAACATACATGACTAAAGTCGGTGCTTCCACGTATTGTGTGTATTAAGCAAACAAGGAGTTGAAGACCAAATAGAGGTAATCAACTAGTAGTTTGTAATACTTTCAAAAGTCCTGACTAAAAGGAGTCAAAAACCATGCAAGTTATCGAAAATCACAACCTTTTCACTGAAATTACATCTGAAGAATCTGCGACTGTAAGTGGTGGTTTTTYCTTCGATCTCCAAGGATATCTTTTTGGTTTAGGCGCTGCTGCAGTATTTGGTAATCCTGGAACAACTACAGATGAAGTTCAGTATGTCTGGGAACAAGCATTAGACCTGACACCTGCGGCATAATAATTCGACCTGCATTAATCTTTTAGGCTTGCCAAAAAATCTAATTACAAGGAGTAAAAAAACATGCAAGTTATCGAAAATCGCAACCTTTTCACTGAAATTACATCTGAAGAATCTGCGACTGTAAGTGGTGGTTTTTYMTTCGATCTCCAAGGATATCTTTTTGGTTTAGGCGCTGCTGCAGTATTTGGTAATCCTGGAACAACTACAGATGAAGTTCAGTATGTCTGGGAACAATCATTGAGCCTGCATTAATCTTGTAGGCTTGTGCAACAATCCTTCTGAAATGACTAAGTAAGTATGAACCTGTTAAATACTGGAGCATTTTTAGATGCTCCAGTATTTAGAAAAGTATCACTAACCAACTTAAATATCCCAACAAATTCAGCTCAAAAAATATACTAATGAATCAGAAAAGCCCTCTTTTTACAGAGCTAATCGCTGAAGAGTCTGCTGTTGTTCGTGGCGGTCAAGTTCCTGTATTCATTTTGGAAACTGGAAAAATTATTCATGCAGACGGGATTGACAAAGAAGTGAAGCTTGATGCCTATGGATATCCAAAAGCTGATACTGTCAGCAGCACTCCTGCTTATTCTTGGTTAGCCTTACCAGCTTCATTTTGAAACTTCTTCAAATTCATAAATGCAGCATGAGTAGTTAAAAGTGAAAACGACTAACTACTCATAAAGCTCATCATTGAATTAACGCTCTTGAGTTTTCACGTTTTTTATTCTTACAGCTGGTTGAAGTAAGCAAACAATGGAAGAAAAAAGCCCTCTTTTTAAAGAAATTTCCCCGGAAGAATCTGCTGCTGTTGGCGGAGGATGCTTTAATGTTGGTTTTAACCTTGATACTTATATGTTTATCTTGGGGGCTGGTATTTTATTTGGTAACCCTGGACTCACTCAAGAGGAAATTCAATTTGCTTGGGAATCTTCTTTTGTATTTAAAAGTCCATCACGTTCTAGAAGAAGAATCTACAGAAAGCGTTGAAAAAGCGACATTAAATTTACATGTAACAGAGGCAAGTCAACTAAACTTGCTTTATACATAATTTCTATTTTTTCAATTTTTATTTTATAGATATTTTTTTAATGATACTACTTCAAAACATCAATACAAGCATTTCAGCTTTATGAAATACAATTACGTTGCACAGCACAGTGAAGAAGATTGTGGTGCTGCTTGTTTAGCATCAATTGCCAAACACTATGGACGGACTTTAACTCTAAATCATGTTCGTGAAGCTGTCGGTACTGGACAATTTGGCACAACTTTGTTAGGGCTAAAACGAGGAGCAGAAACACTCGGTTTTAATGCTCGTCCAGTCAAAACTTCACCAGAACTCCTGAACCGAATGAATGAAGCACCTCTACCAGCAATTATTCATTGGCAAGGGCATCATTGGGTAGTTTTATATGGTGTAGAAGGCAAAAAATGTGTAGTAGCCGATCCTGCTGTCGGTTTGCGCTATCTGTCTCCTAAAGATTTGGCAGAGGGGTGGGTAGATTGGTTAATGCTTTTACTGGAACCAGATCCAATACGGTTTCATGCCCAAAAGAACGAACAAGTTGGTGGCTTTTGGCGTTTCTTCAAGCGCATTTGGCATTTTCGGGACATTCTCGCGCAAGCATTGCCTCTGAATCTTTTGTTGGGATTACTATCTTTAGCTTCCCCTTTCCTATTGCAAATTCTCACTGATGATGTGCTAGTTCGAGGCGATACAAAACTGCTCACTACTATGGCGATCGCTGTGGTAGTAATGAATATTATTTCTAGTAGTTTATCTTGGGTACAATCTAATTTAATTGCTCACTTTGCCCAACGCCTACAATTAGGGCTAGTTCTAGAATTTGGGCGACAAATTCTCCAATTACCTCTGGCTTACTACGAAGCTCGCCGCAGCGGAGAAATTGTGAGTCGCCTACGAGATATCGATCAGATTAATCAGTTAGTTGCTCAAGTCGTTGTTAGTTTACCCAGTAAATTTTTTATTGCGGTAATTTCTTTTGCTTTCATGACTTTTTATAGTTGGAAATTAACTACGCTAGCTCTATTTATCTCTGGAATTATGACTATTTCTACAGTTATATTCCAACCAAGTTTACAGCAAAAGACCCGTGATGTTTTAGTCACAGAAGCAGAAGCTCAAGGAGTTTTAGTAGAAACATTTAAAGGCGCACTCACTCTCAAAACTACCAATGCATCACCTCAATTTTGGGACGAATTACAAAGCAGATTTGGTAAAATTTCAACTCTGACTCTCAGTACAATGCAGATTGGCATTATCAACAATACATTCTCTAGCTTTGTCTCTGCCATTGGCAGTATTGTCTTGCTTTGGTTTGGCGGAAATTTAGTAATTAACCCAAATGAGCATCTTAGTATCGGGCAATTACTAGCATTTAACTCCATGAATGGTAATTTCCTGGGTTTAATTGGTACTGTAATTACTTTTGTGGATGAATTTACACGGGCAAAAACTGCTACACAACGCCTGACGGAAGTTATAGATGCCACTCCAGAAAATGCAGGCGAAGGTAAAAAGCCAGTTGCAAAAATTGCTGGAGATGCTGACATTGTTTGCAGCCAAGTCAACTTTCACTACCCTGGTCGAATCGAACTACTAGAAGACTTTTCTTTAACAATTCCAGGTGGTCAAGTTATCGCCATTATTGGTAAATCTGGTTGTGGTAAAAGCACCTTAGCTAAAATAATTGCCGGTTTATATCCACTGCAATCGGGTAATATTCGTATCGGATTTTATAACAGAGAAGACCTTTCTCTTGATTGTCTACGTCAACAAATAGTATTAGTTCCTCAAGACGCTCATTTTTGGAGTCGTTCTATTATTGACAATTTTCGCTTAGGTGCGCCTCACATTACATTCGAGCAAATTGTCAGAGCTTGCCAAATTGCTGATGCTGATGATTTTATCAGTAAACTTCCTGATAAATATCAAACTATTCTAGGTGAGTTTGGAGCAAATATTTCTGGTGGACAACGCCAACGTTTGGCAATAGCAAGAGCCATTGTTACAGATCCACCAGTGCTAATTTTGGATGAATCTACTGGCGGACTCGATCCAGTCAGTGAAGCGCAAGTTCTCAATCAGTTACTTAAGCATCGTTATGGTAAAACTACAATTTTAATTACCCATCGTCCCAAGGTAATTAATCGTGCTGACTGGATCGTGTTACTAGATCGAGGCAAGTTAAAAACTCAAGGTACTTTGATGGAATTACGCTCTCAATCTGGAGAGCATTTGGACTTTTTAAATCCTTAATTATTGACAATTATTCAGGTAATTATGCTCTACACCCATAATCAAAAACTTCTGCCATTTGTTCAAAGTGAAGAGTTTCTTCCACCCGTTAGTCCCTGGATGTCTTTAGCAGGACTTTCTATTATTGTAAGTGTTGGTACTGCCATTAGTCTCTCTTCATGGATTAAATACAACGTGACGGTAAAAGTTGCTGCCGCTGTGCGTCCTACAGGAGAAGTTCGGCTAGTGCAACCAAAAGTTGAAGGGACTGTTAAAAGTATTTTAGTTAAAGAAAATCAACTAGTGAAACAAGGAGAGGCGATCGCTAGCCTTGACAACGAAACATTGCAAATCAAAAAGAGCCAATTGCAAGATAATATCCAACAGGATAAGTTACAAATCATGCAAATTAATGCTCAAATCAGTGCCTTAAATACCCAAATTCTCGCTGAAGCAATAGTAGCAGACAGGACAATTGTCTCTGCTAAAGCAGATTTAGAACGCAGTCAACGGGAGTATCAAGAGCGACAAATTACCACTAGGAGCGAATTACTGGTAGCCCAAGCAAATTTACAAAAAGCTCAAGCCGACTTGCAAAAAGCTCAAGCCGATTTAAGTTTTGCACAAGTAGATCGCGATCGCTACGAGCAGCTAGCAGAAGTTGGCGCAATTGGTAGGCGAGAATTTGAGCAGAAAAAGTTAGTTGTCACCCAGACTCAAGCCACACTTGAAGCTGAAAAAAAAGCGGTTGATATTGCTCAAGCCAAAGTGCAAGCAGCTAGCGCCGCTATTAATCCTACCAATGCTATGGTAGCGATCGCAACTGAACGCATTGCCCAAGAAATTGCTAGAGGTAGGGCAACTATCGCTACTTTAAAAAAAGAAAAACAAGCCTTAATTCAACGGCGAGTTGAAATCCAAAACCAACTCGGACAATCTCAAAAAGAACTCCTACAAGTTGCCCGGCAGCTGCAAGATACTATTCTGCGAGCAAGTAGTGATGGTATTATCCTCAAGCTCAATTTGCGAAACCCCGGCCAAGTATTGCGCGCTAGCGAGGCGATTGCTGAAATCGCTCCTAATAATGCTCCTCTAGTCATTAAAGCCATGATTCCCACTCAGGAGATCAAAAATGTCACAATTGGTCACAAAGCACAATTGCGAATCGATGCCTGTCCTTATCCTGATTATGGGACTCTCAAAGGTGTTGTCAAAGCTGTTTCTCCCGACGCAATTACATCTACAAACAATACAGATGCAGCAAAATCAGGATCTACAACTCCTGCTCCTAGCTACTTTGAAGCAACTATCCAACCCGAAAGCCTGACATTTGGAAATGGCGATCGCCAGTGTCATATCCAATCTGGGATGGAGGTAAAAGCTGATATAATTTCTCAAGAAGATACAGTACTACAATTTATGTTAAGAAAGGCTAGATTAATCACTGATTTGTGAGCATCTGCCACTGTAGTATGTAGTTTTTTCTCCTCGAATTCTGTGTTTCCCTAGTAATACTAGGGAATTTTATTATTTTTATATAAAACAATAAATATTTAGTTTAGTTAGAAACAAAAAAATGTATAACTCGAAATTTAGAAGCAATTATATTTAAAATCGTAATAATATATAAATTACCTACTGAATTATTAAAAATACTATATAATTTAATAAATTTCCTTATTAGTGCATATACAACTCAAAAATTGTTATTTACGTATTCACTAGGTGGGATATTAATTATGCAAAATACTTTAACAGATAAGGCATTGCCTAAAATTCTGGTAATTGATGACCACGAATCAGTTTTGGGTGGAACTGTTAATGTCTTGCAAAAACATTACCCTGATGCCGAGTTGATTGTTGCTGTAAATGCTAAGAACGCTCTCAATCGACTTACTACCTCACAGCCGGATCTGGTAGTTATGGATCTTTCTATTCCAAATAACCCTGGAACGACAGCTAGGCCTGATACAGGTGTTCAACTCCTGAGAACCTTGATGAAAAACTATCCTACTCTCAATATTGTTGTCCAAAGCGCTAATATCAGAACGCTAGTGAGGATTAGACCTGATATTGATAGTCATAAAGGAGGCTTTACAGTCGCAGATAAAAGTCTTTCCACCCAAGAAATGTTAACCAGAGTTGATTGGGCATTACAGGGATTAACTCATACAAAAGACATTAAAGGAATCCATTCGGGATTAGAAGTTAAACCAGAGTGGCTCAGGATGCTAACTTTAGCATTTGGAGAAGGATTACAAGATAAGACCATTGCTGAACGGATGTGTATATCTGAACGCATGGTGCGTCATTACTGGAGTAAGCTGCAAGATGCTTTAAATGTTTATCCTGAAGAGGGTAAAAATATCCGCATCCAAACTGAAATGCGAGCTAGAGAAGAAGGATTGATTGATTAAGCAAAATAATGTACTAATATCTTAAATTTTTATATCAACATAGTTTGATAATTTTTAATAAGACCACTAAAACATTACTGAATTCTGTATTCTTCTTCAATGCTAATCACTTTACCTAAATAATCCTAAATAAGTTATGAGAAAATTCATCCTTTGGCTAGCGCCGTCCCCCTCTTAGCAAGGGGACTATAGGGAAATCGCAACATCTCAAATTGTCACAAATGATTTAGGACTGCTATATCTTTTTTACCCACGAATTGCTACAGTAGTGATATTGTAAGCTTTTTATATTAGAAAATACTATTTTCCATAAATGCAAATTGTTTATTAATTAATATTATTAGTTTTTGCTAATTTTTTGGAAGTAGCTAAAAACTAAGGCAAACACTTATGCGGTCTAGACTTTGGAGAAGAATTCAAGAGGAAATTGCCATTTTGCGTGTAGGTGCATTACCAGGTATTGTAGTGATAACGCTGGTGATTATTGCTCGTCTCACTGGTTTCATGCAATCTTTAGAGTGGCTAGCTTTTGATAGTTTTCTTCGTCTGCGTCCGGATGAACCCATAGAGCAAAGAATCGTACTTGTGGGGATTAATGAAGATGATATCCGCACTCGCAAAAAGTATGCCGTAGATTCTCCCATCTTAGATCGGGACTTGGCACAGCTACTATTTAAATTACAGACATATAAGCCTAGAGTTATTGGTCTTGATATTTATAGGGATTTACCAGTTAACCCCGGACATGCTGAACTAGTTGCAGCTTTTTCAAATCTGAAAAATTTAATCGCTATTGAAAAAGTATTACCTGACGAAATTGCCCCACCACCAAAATTATCACCCGAACAAATTGGTTTTGCAGATCAAATTATCGATACTGATGGCAAATTAAGGCGTAGCTTGTTGGGAACACCAACACCTAAAGGATACAAATTTTCTTTGTCTGTGCGTTTAGCAGAAGTTTATTTAGCTCATGAAGGAATTACTTTAGAAAACGGAAATCGCGATCGCGCTGCTATGAGGTTCGGAAATACTGAATTACCTCGGTTTTTGACTAATTCCGGCGGATATGTGCGAACTGATGCGGGTGGAGTTCAGGTACTACTCAATTTTCGTAGTGGTCGAGAAAGATTTAGAACCTTATCGTTGCACGCTCTCAAAAACGAGCAATTTAATCCAGACTGGATACGCGATCGCATCGTAATTATTGGCATAACTTCGCCTAGTCGTAAAGACTTCATCACTACTTCAGCCATTGAATCTATAAAACCTGCAACAGGGCGAGTTTATGGATTAGAAATTCAAGCCCATGCTGTTAGTCAAATTATCAGTGCAGCACTTGACTCTAGACCAATGTTGAATACTTGGTTAGATGTATGGGAATATATCTGGATTGTAGCCTGGGGTTTTTTAGGAATTGTTAGTGCTAGACTGACCAAATCTCCTCTGATAAATCTTTTAGTTGTTGGTCTTGCTAGCTTTAGTCTAGTATTCGTCAGTTATTTACTGCTGATTTGGGGTTGGTGGGTTCCAGTAATACCAGCACTCATCGTTTTAGCCTTAAATGGTGTAGAACTCACGGCTTTATATCAACACGACCAAGCTTTGCGGTTGGGAATTAAAGCCCGCCAAGCTATTATTGAACGCACATTTGAAACAATTCACAATGGCCCCCAGCAAAACCTAGCTAAAGTTTTGAAGTTAGTTCGAGATCGGGATTTACCAATTAACGAATTGCTACCAGAAATAGAACAAGAACTAGAAAAATTGAATCACGAGCTACGGGGAATTTATGAGTTTTTGCAAAGAGAACCACTCAATCAAGATACTAGTCTTTATTTAGGAAAAAGTTTAGTCTTAAATTTGCAAGACCCTCTTCACGAAATTCTCTATCAAGTTTACAACCATACTTTAGAGCGAGAGTTTCCCTGCTTTAAAACCATCAGAATTAAAATTCGGAATTTTGAACCTATAGATGAGCGACACTTAACTATTGAACAAAAACGAAGTCTCTGCCGATTTCTAGAAGAAGCTTTGTGCAATGTAGGTAAACACGCTACAGGAGTAACCCGTCTCGAAGTTAATTGCTCTTCATTTGAAGGCTGGTACACTCTCAGCATCACAGATGACGGGTTAGGGATCAGTTCATCTACAGAAGGTCGAGGAACACAACAGTTTAGAAATTTAGCTCGACAATTCAAAGGGAAATTTCGGCGAGTGTCTCTTTCTCCTAGAGGCACTCTTTGCGAATTATCTTGGTCTATAAACAGGTTTTGGTTTTGGTTTTGGTAATTATTGAAATTAAAACCAAACTTATGCCAACATGGCAAGACAAAATATACAAAAAACTTTATTGTCACTTTGGAGTTTAGTCTATCTCTACAAAAATGAAGTGACTATAATGATGACATTAAACAAGCTTCTGAACACCAGAGTATTAACAAGTTGTATTTTGAGTATCATCTTGGGTGTAACTCAATCTGCACCGTCGGCGTACCAACCACCTAAAGATCAAAAACCTCCAAGTGGTTATTCAGACTCATCAGGCGTAAGGGGAAGTTGCAAAACAACCAGTGAGCGATTGCTAATACTACTATTTATCTTGTTAATCGTCCCACTTTTCATTATTGGCGATCGCTTCTTACTTTAGAATCAACAATAGAAAAACCTCGACGTGTAGGTTTCATATTAGCCAACTCCACTTGAAAACTCACCTTATCGCTCATTTCCCCACTTCTGGCTTCTAAAGTCCAGTTACCAGGACGCAGATCCCAAAATAAAGTATTAGCCGACTGGGAATCTAGTTTTTCACCATTTAGCCACCACTCTACAGGTGCAGATTTGGTTCCCGCCAGCTTAAACTCCAATTTCTGCTGCATTTTGGCACCAGAATACAGCAAGAATAAATCGCCATTGTGCGGAGATAAAATTCTCAAATTGTTAGCAGCAAAACTCGATTGTTGCTGTCTTGCCAACCACTCATCATACTCTGGCGGCAAATTAAAATCGGTTTGAGTATCGTAGGCAATTTTATCTTCCGGATAAAAATATTCCTGCACTATAGAGGTACAATCTCGTGTTGGTCGTAAACCAGATATTGCACATATCGGTAGTTGCACCAAACCTTCTGGAGGCAGAAAACCCGCTGGTTCTTGATGTTCGTGCAGGTGTAACATAATCCGATTCCATAAAGGTGCGGCCCCAGTAACACCAGATACCTGCCGCATCGGTTCGCCATTGAAATTACCTACCCAAGTGGCAACTGTGTAATCGGTAGTAAAACCTACAGTCCAAGTATCGCGGAAATTTGAGGAAGTGCCAGTTTTAACAGCAACAGGAAATGGCAAGTTTAACACTGAGTCTACACCAAAGGCCGTGGCACGGGCATGATTGTCACTGAGCATGTTAGCGATCAGTTGCCATATCGTGCGGTTGGGGAACTCGGGGCCCCCTCTGGGGATTAGGGGCAATGGGGATTGAGGAGTAGAGACGCGATTAATCGCGTCTCTACAAGGGATTAGGGGTGTGACTTGTCCTTGCCGTGCTAGTGTGAGGTAAGCGTGGGCGAGTTCCCATAAACTGACTTCACCACTACCGAGAGTCAACCCCAAACCATAATATTCAGCAGTTTGATTGAGGTGTGCAAATCCTAGCTGATGCAGACGTTCTAAGAAAGTTTGCACGCCTACTTTTTCTAGTACTCGCACTGCTGGTACATTCAGGGAATTAGCTAAAGCCACCCGCACCCGTACCGGGCCGAGAAAACTTTCGGTATAATCTGTTGGGCTGTAGAGTTTCGCACCGGGAATCGCGTAGTAGGCTGGTACATCTGCCAAAATAGTATTCGGGCGAATCATACCTTTTTCCAAAGCTAACTCATACACAAAAGGCTTCAAAGTAGATCCTGGCTGACGCAGTGCTTGCACTCCATCATTGCGTCCCAGTTTTGCTTCATTGAAGTAATCGGGCGAACCAACATAAGCCAAAACTTCCCCCGTGTGATTATCGATCGCTAAAGCAGCTGCATCATGGACGTTATTAGCAGCCAGGGAAGAAAGTACCTGCTGCACTTGTGCTTCTACAAATTGCTGCAAAGGACGATTGATAGTCGTGTGGATGGGAGATGAATGCTGTGGCGGTAGCTGAGTCGATAGCCAAAATAAAAAGTGTGGTGCGGCAATAATTCCCCGCTGGCGAGACTGAAAGACAACCTTTTCGGTATAGGTTTGGTCTGCGGTTGCGCCAGTGATATACCCATCCTGTACCATACGATTGAGAACGTATCTTTGACGTTGCTGCAACCGTTTCCAATGCGCTAAAGGGTCGAAATAAGTGGGATTATTGGGAATAGCCGCGAGGAGACTAGCTTGGGCAAGATTTAAATCGCTAGCTGGGATGGAAAAATAGGTACGGGCTGCTGCTTCCACGCCATATATATTTCCTCCCATTGGCAGTCGATTGATATATGCAAAGAGAATTTCATCTTTGTTCATTCCTGCTGTTAACCGCCAAGATAACCAAATTTCACGTACTTTACCTAACAGGGTACGAGGAGAAGGATCTAACATCCGCGCCAACTGCATAGTAATTGTGGAAGCACCAGAAACAATTCTTTTGGCGTGAATGGCTTCTTTGATGGCGCGGACAACCGCTTTCATATCCAATGCCCCGTGCTGATAAAAGCCACTATCTTCAGCAGCTAAAATGGCATGGATAAACTGGGGAGACACTTGATTTAGTGGTACTACTGCCGTATGCTCTTGGTCGCGGGTGAGCAATGTTCCCAATGGTAGCCCATTGCGATCGCTAAACTGGATTGCCAATTGATTTTGGGCAATATCTGCGGCACGAATAGGCGCAAAATAAGGAAGCGATCGCACCACCAAACAAATTAGCAGCATAGTTAGGATAACTTTACTAGTTTTGCGATTTCGCTGATGCCACAATTTACGCTTCATCTGGATAAGCCACCGCGAAGTTGGTTTCATCAGCGAATCCCCTGGCTAGAAAAACTTACCTCAATTTTGGCGCGGTGATTACAGATGCATCAGCAAACATTGCAAACACTTAACAATACTTACATTGTTGCTGAGGTGCAACAATAGCGATCGCACATTGTAAGCGCAAACCCGATTACTGGAAAAAAGAAAGATTGAGATGTAACGCGATCGCATTCATGTATCAATGTGCTTCCATTGTAGGCGTTGTACCTAGCTGAAGCGCATACAGGTTCGCATAGACACCCTGCTGCGCGATGAGTTCTGCGTGAGTTCCCTGCTCGACAATTTGCCCCTGCTGAATTACTAACACTCGATCGGCCTGAGTTACTGTGCTGAGACGGTGGGCAATCACAAAGCTGGTACGACCTTTGAGTAAGCGAGCGATCGCTTCTTGGACCATGGCTTCTGTACGGGTATCAATACTGCTAGTTGCTTCATCGAGAATCAGAATTCGGGGGTTAATTAACACTGCCCGCGCAATACTAATTAGTTGCCGTTGTCCTTGGCTGAGGGGCGCACCCCGTTCGCCTAATTGAGTTGTGTAACCTTGTGGCAGTGAGGTAATGAATTCATGCACATTCGCCATCTGTGCAGCCGCTTCGATATCGGCTTGGGTGGCGTGCGGTAAACCAAAGGCAATATTTTCAGCAACAGTACCGCTGAACAAAATATTATCTTGTAGGACGATACCAATCTGACGGCGCAAACTAGCTTGCGTGACACTACGCACATCAATGTTATCAATTTTTACAGCACCGCCAGACACATCATAGAAGCGCAAGATGAGGTTAATAATCGTACTTTTGCCCGAGCCGGTTGGCCCCACCAATGCCACCATCTGTCCTGCATGGGCGTGTAAATTTACTCCCTTAAGGACTAGTTGATTGGGGTTATAGCCAAACATGACATTCTCGAATTTGACCTCACCTTGAATCGGTGGCATTTCAATGGCATCCGGTGCATCTTGGAGTTGCGAAGGTTCATCCAGCAGTAGGAAGATCCGTTCTAATCCAGCGAAAGCAGATTGAGCCTGAGTATAAAACTGGCTGAGGATTTGGATGGGGCGGAAGAACTGCTGCACGTAAAGTAAAAAGGATGTCACTACACCCACCGTTGCAGCTCCCGTGACGGCAAGATAGCCACCATAGGCCAGCACACCTGCGGTTGCTAGGGTGTTGAGAAAATCAATTGACGGCAAAAATGCAGCGGTAATTGCCACTGCTTGGACGTTGGCATCGCGATTAGCAGCGTTGAGAATGTTGAATTCTTCAATGTTGATTGGTACGCGATTAAATGCCTGTGCTTCTCGGACACTGCCAATGTCTTCTTCCAACTTTGCAGAAAGTTCGCCGATTGTCTGGCGGGTGACGCGAAATTTAGCTCTTGCCCAACGGGCAAAAAAGCTTGTGGTCAAAATCATCGCTGGCACGACTAGGTTGCTTAACAAGCCGAGTCGCAGGTTAATCGCAAACATCGCAATCACAATACCCACCAAACTGAAAATGTTACCCAACATTTGAGCAATCGTCTGTCCAAATGCCTGATTGACAGTATTAACATCATTCAGTAGGCGACTCATTAAATCACCTGCTTCGCTGCGATCGAAAAAGCTGAGTGGCAAACTCTGGATTTTAGTAAAAATATCTTGCCTTAGTTGCGCCAGCAACCGCTGCATAATCCAGCCGACGCGAATAATTTGACCTCTAATTGCCCAAACACCAAGTCCGTAGATTAGCCCCAGTAGACCCAATATCAGCAGCAGTCCCCGCAGATTTCCGCGTGCAATTAGGTTGTCAATTGACCAGCCGATTAAGAAAGGCCCAATTGCTTGGGTGGAGGCCCCTATCATGACTAATGTCAGGGCGATGGGAATTTCTTTACGATAGGGTCGCAAGTATTGTAAAAAACGCCGTAGGGTGGAGAGTTGCTGAGTTGCTTGTTGCTCAGATGCCACAACCGGGCCAATACCTCTCATTTGTTCTCCTTTTGCTTCACCTGAGATTCCAAAATCGCACCATAAAGCGAACTTGTTTGCATTAATTCCTCGTGAGTTCCTTGGGCGACTAATCTTCCTTTATCCATCAGCAAAATGCGATCGGCATTCTGTACGGTACTAATGCGTTGAGCCACCACAAAGGTTGTACAAGCCTTTTGACGCATCAGACCATCCAGTTCGGCTTGAATCTGGGCGGCAGTCTTGGCATCCACAGCCGATGTACTGTCATCCAAAATCAGAATACTGTAATCGGTCAGTAAGGTACGGGCGATCGCTATCCGTTGCTTTTGTCCCCCAGATAAGCCGACACCGCGTTCACCCACTATTGTCTCGTAGCTGTCAGGTAGGCTGGCGATAAAATCATGAATCTGGGCAGTTTTGGCAACCTCAATCACCTGTTCCATGGTTGCATTGGGTTTGGCATAGGCAATATTCTCGCGGATAGTGCCAGAGAACAATGTGGTTTCCTGGAAGACAATGCCAATATGCGCTCTTAAACTTTTCAGTTTGAAGTCCCGCACATCTCGACCGTCAATGCGAATCGCTCCTCCAGTAACATCATAAAAGCGGGGAAGCAAATTCATAATCGTACTTTTTCCAGAAGCTGTCATTCCTAGAACGGCGATTAGCTCGTTGGGCTTGGTTTCAAAGGAAACTCCTTTGAGGGCTTCTTTTGTCGCTCCGGGATAACGGAAGGAAACGTTCTCAAAAGTGATTCTACCAGCGCAAGTATCAAATGGGATAGCACCAGGGCGATCGCTAATTTCTATTTCTGCATCCACCACTTCGTAGACCCGTTCGGCAGAAGCAGCCGCTTGAGCGATCGCTGGGGCAGCAAATCCAATCAATAAAATTGGTTGGAGAATCAATACGAGGTAAGAATTAAACGCTACCAATTCGCCAATAGAGAACCTATCCTCGATTACCTGTGCGCCCCCATAGCCAAAAACTGCTATTGTCACCAAATTACTCAGCAAAAAGATAAATGGGAAAGTATTGCGGATGGCAGCAATGGTCTTCATGTTTGCCTTGACCAGAGTATCATTCAAGGTTGTGTAACGCGACCTTTCGGCTGACTCCCGCACGAAGGCTTTCACCACTCGTACCCCTACCAAGTTTTCTTGTAATACGGCATTCAGGTCACTTAGTTGCTCTTGTACCTGCCGGAACAGTCCGTTATTGCGGCTGATAAATCGCGCCATCAACCATCCAGCTAAAGGCACTACGGTCAGTGTAATGAGCGCTAATTGCCAGTTCATCACCAGCAAAATCACCGCTATAACTACCAATGTGACAACTCCGCCGATGACCTGAATCAAGCTAGTGCCAATAAATGTGCGGATCTGCTCGATATCGCTAGTGACGCGAGTTAGCAGTTGGGAAGTCTGTGACTGGTCGTGGTAGCTGAAACTGAGATTTTGAATTTTGCTAAAAATTTTGTTCCGCAAATCATAGGCGACACCTTGAGACGCTGCTTCTGCTAAATAGCTTTGCCCAAAGTTAAACAAACCACGAGCGATCGCAGCAACTACCATCCAGGCAGCGCTGTAAAGGACAATTTGTAAATTTTTTGTAACAATGCCGCGATCGATTCCCCAGCGAAATAGTTGCGGAGTCAGCGCATTGGCGAGTGTCAACAGCAACAGGCTGACTAAAGCTCCCAGCGAAGTCCAGCGGTAAGTTCTCAAACTCTCCAGTACCCGCCGGATTGCCTGCATCGATGAAGTTTCCTGGATTTCTGGTGGCTGAACCAATGGAATTCACCCTGATACTTCTGGAAAACTATAAAAGTATAAGCTAATCAAGATTCAAGTTACATGTTTCGGAAGAAGTGATGTAGGCTCACCCATTAACTGCAAATTTTTAGCGTACAAGTTGCAAAATTTTGTTGCCTAGTAATTGAAAATTTCATAAATACAGCTTAAATAAAAATAGCTGATTATATTTTTAAGGCTATTTAATATTTAATTTCAGCAACAAAAATGATGCAATATCTCAGTTGAAAGTTGAAACTTATATATACAAAAACAATTTAAGTGCTGTTAGCAAGCCGCATGAAAAACAACATATGTTTATTTTCTATCGACCATTTTATTAATTTTATAAGGAATTACATAAATGCAAGCTCTAGCAAACAATGAAATATATCTTAACTTGAAAATAACAACGGTTCAAATAATTGATGATTTAGAAAATATTGTTAACCAATATAAAGAGATTCTTGAACAAGAAGAAATACAAATTTTAGACAGTATTCCTGAACTAAATAATTTACCCTTTGAACGTGCGCGTTCAAAAATTAGTTCGCAACTCATGAATATTGTAGTTTGTGGAGAATTTTCTTCAGGAAAAAGTTTTCTTATTAGTGGACTAATTAATCGAGTAACTTGGTATGAAATAGAAAGCCAAAGCGCTATGCAAAGAAAAGAGGATGGTTACGCACCATTCCTACCAGCTTCACCTAGAGAAACAAACAGTTGCTTACTTACAATCCAACCAAGTCACCTTTCATCTACACGTTCTCATTTTGAGGTAATGTTTGACGATACTAAATCCTGGGAGAGCAGATCTGAACCATATCGAGACGAATCTGATATTCACAGATTAATGTTAGCCTATGCTACTACATTTGAAGAGTATAGAAATGCTCGTATAGGTCAGGATTTATCTCGGAGAGTACTAAAAACTCGTATTCATATACCTAACATGCCGTTTCCTGCTTATATACATGATTTACCTGGTATTGGGGGAATTAGTGAAGAAGATTATACCGAAATGGTACGTGATGCAGTTCGACAAGCTGATGCAGTAATATATGTGGCTAGTGCAATCAAACCTTTAACAAAAGCTGAATTTATTTTATTGAATTTTGTAGAAGAAGTCGTCAATACTAATAGATGTCCAATGTTCTTAGTATTGACACAAATTGATCGTGAGAAAGAATATAAACAAGTTTTAGAGCAAAATAACAGATTTTTGAAGGAAAATTTTAGTAACAAAGTGTTTTGCAATCAGACTTTTATGCCTGTTTCTCCAGCCATAGAAGCAAAAGCAAAAACTATGTATGAACAGGATCAGATATCAGAAACTACGTATAAAGAAGGAATAAAAGAAAGTGGAATGTTAACCTTAAGGCAAAGACTGAATGAATATTTAGTAAATACTTCTGGCCCAGCACATTTACGTGATATTGTGTTGCAAATGCATAGACTATTAGAAAATGTTAGTCTTCATATAGATAGTCGTTGTAATTCTTTATCAATTCCAATACAACATTCGGAGAAACGTATTCAGGAAATTACTCAACTTGTGAAAACATTAATCAATAAAAGAGAATCAATTAGAGAAGATTTAGAAAAATATCAAAAATCAATAATAAAGGAAGCATTTATTACAGCGGATCCAGATGATTTGATCGAGTTGCTCCAGGATGAGCTAGAACCAATCATAGATAATCAGAATGTATTAGATGAAAAGGTTAGAAATAATATTGAACAAAAGAAAAAAGAAATAAGAGATAAATGGTTATATTCCCAAAATGGCCCTGAAAATGCTTGGAAAAAAGCTTGGAGTAGTTATCAAAAGCAAACAATTCTTATATTAAACGATCGAATAGAAGAAATTATTGAAGAAGCTGAAATTACAGGAACTAGTTTAGCAGAGTTCATCAGAGATAGAACATTACCAGACAATACAAGTAGTGAATCCTCAATAGCTGATACAGTTAGTGCGGTGTCTTCAAGTTGGCAAACTTTATTGAGTATAGCAAGCATAGGAGCTGGTGGTACAACTCTCGCTAGTGCTGGTTCTGTAGCTATAGGAGGAGTCGGTATTGCAGCGGCTCCCTTAGCTGTGTTGCTCATTGCAACTGGCTTGTTTGGTTTCGGTTGGAGTTATTGGCGTAAAAGAACCGATCTCAAGAAAATTCGCAATCAAATGAAAGAGCAGTTACCCAAGTATGCCTATGAAATTAGAAATCAGTTAGAACTTCAGGCAAATCAATTTATTGCTACTTATCAAGGACAGGTAATAGGTATTATTAATAATTTCATATCATCTCAACAAGATAGTATAAAGGCAATACAAGAAGACTTAAAAGAGGGTGATTTAAATATTAAACAACGAAAGCTAAATGAGATTCAAGCGTTGCAAATGCTTTGTCTAGAGGTCGATAAAAACATTAAAAGCTTTTATTCAAATTTACCATCTGGTTTGCCACAAGTTCCGAATTTGTAATTTACTACTCGGCTAAGGAGTAAGCTGTAGATAGAATCATAATATTTCAGTTATTTATTAATTATTGAGAACTGTAAAATGTTTTTTACTTAAAACGTCCTCTTATAAATCATTTAGGATTGTTATAGTTACTAAAAAAACTGCTATAAAAGTTGAAATTTTACAAAAATGATATTGAAAGAAACAGTTGAATTAAAATTGCTGACGCAAGAAAGTCTTACTCGTGGTTTGATAGCGCTTGCCAAACTTGACAGCGATTTGGCTCACATTTTAGAAACGTTGGGAAATCCGCCAATGTGGGAACGAGAAGCGGGTTTTCCCACACTACTCCGTATAATCTTGGAACAGCAGGTTTCCTTAGCAGCAGCAAGGGCTGTATTTAACCGTTTGTGTGGGATTGTTATACCGTTGACACCAGAAAATTTTCTGATATTAGATGATGTTCAATTGAAAACAATCGGATTTAGCCGCCAAAAGATTCTCTATTGTCGTGGTATAGCGGATGCAATAACGAGTGGTCAGCTTGATTTAACTAAACTCGAAACAATGGACGAAACTACTATCAGAAGTGAACTCAAGCGGCTCAAAGGTATCGGAGATTGGACAGTTGATATTTACTTGTTAATGGCACTGCAACACCCTGATGTCTTTCCCAAAGGTGATTTAGGATTATTGATCGCCACTCAGAAGCTGAAGAAATTGGCAGCACGTCCAACCCCAGCAGAACTAGAAGCGATCGCTGAAAACTGGCGACCGTGGCGTGCTGTTGCTGCCAGACTTTTATGGCATTACTACCTGAGTAATGCCAATGGTAAGTCAGTTACAGTTTACCAGTGAATACCCGCTCGGCAGGACCAGTCATGTAAACTCGTTGGTCTATTTCTGACCACTCAATTTGCAAAGGTCCGCCAGGGAGTTCTACAATTGCGGTGCGATCGCATTTTCCAGTTAATACACCCGCTACTAAAGAAGCACAAGCACCAGTACCGCAGGCTAATGTGATACCAGCACCCCGTTCCCAAACCCGCATTTTCAGGTAATCTCGGCTCACTAGTTGAATAAATTCAGTATTTATCCGTTGGGGAAAGGCTGGGTGATGTTCAAACAGGGGGCCTATGGTTTCTAAGGAAATTGCTACCACATCTTCTACAAAGGTAATGCAATGAGGATTGCCCATGCTTACGCAGGTAACTTCCCAAGTTTGCCCTGCAACCTCTAAGGGCTGATTAATCACTTTTACGTCAGCTGCACCAAGGGTAGTGGGAATTTCCCTAGCCAGAAGCCTGGGGAAACCCATATCCACCTTCACCTGACCATCGGGCATCAGTTGGGGCGTAATTACACCAGCTAGGGTATGAATGCGATAAAGGTCTTTATTTCGGAATTCACCTTCTAAATCTGCCAAGAAACCAGCTAAACAGCGAATACCATTGCCACACATTTCTGGTTCGGAACCATCGGAGTTAAAAATCCGCATGGTGTAGTCAGTGCCGTTCTCTCCGGGTAGGGCAAAAATCACACCATCAGCACCGATACCAAAGTGGCGATCGCACAATTTGACTGCTTGCTCTGGAGTCAGTACAGGCAAAGATGATGAGCGATTGTCAATTAATATAAAGTCATTTCCCAGACCGTGATACTTAGTAAATTCGATTGCCATTTCCCCAAGGATGAATTATCAATGATTAAATATTGGGGTTTGAGCATAAAAAATTAAAAATTTTTAATTTTACATTTTTAATTTTTAATTGGTTTGTCCCCAATCCCCAGTCCCCAGTCATATCATTACCTAAAATGCATACAACTGAATTTGATACTTCACTGCCTAGCATTCGGCAACTGCAAAACCTAGTTAAACAAACAGCAGTGGTAGAGTTCAAACTGATAACGGGCGATCTACTGACAGGCAGGGTTTTATGGCAAGACCCACAATGTGTGTGTATTACAGACGAAAACAGCCAGCAAACCACCATTTGGAAGCAAGCGATCGCCTACATCAAGCCGAAAGCGAGTTAGGAGTAAGGCAGAAACTCTTTAAAGCGCAGACTTTGAATAGAACTCTTGGGAGCAGGTGTAGGGAAAACCCTAACAATAGTTAATTGATTCGTATCTCGATTTCACGCGTTAGTTGTTTCACTTACACCCTTACCAAAACAGCAGGAGGCAGCTATGTATGCTTTCTGCCCTCTGCCCACGACTAAAAGGAGTAAGGGTATAAAGAACCGGACATATCAAAGATTTGGGAGCTTCCAATTGGGAGGGTCACAATCCCCTTCCAATTGGTTCCTTCTGCCCTCTGCCTCCTGCCTCCTGCCTTCTTGAAACCCAGCCAAGCATCAGGATTTCACCTTTTAGTTAGTGCCATTCCTCTTTAAGTGCTTGTGGCTCCCCAGGTTTTACCTTGGGGATAGACAAAGGGACTTTACTGACTGAGGCAAATAAAGGTTGTAGTTGATTCAAACTTGGTAAGCTACCGCATAATAGCACCTGATCGCCATCTCGTAGGTCTGTATTGCTCTCAGGAGAGCGGATAAACTTGCCATCTCGTCGAATCGCCTGTACCTTGACCGCAGATTTATCGTGGATTTCCAAATCTATCAGGGTTTGACCCAAAGCTAGAGAATCAGCATTGACTGTAGTCCACTGGCAAGCGCTATTTTCTCCGGGAACCGCCACCTGTCCCTTAGCCAATTCTTCCAAAGCTGCCAATTCTTCAGATTCTCCTACCACTAGTAAGCGATCGCCTTCTTCTAATTTAGTTTGAGCGTCGGGATAATCGATTTCATCACCGTTAGCGCGGCGAATTGCCATCAAACTTACCCCTGTTAAGTAGCGCATATCCGCTTCTTCTAACCTCATGCCAATTAAAGGAGAAACAGACGGTAGCGAATACCAACGGCGATTCAAATCGCGAGTGGCTTGCCGTAAATCGCGGGAAACCTCCGATGCTGAACGTTCTGGCCGCAAATCTAAATAATGACCGTTACGGATTTGCTGCATTTCTCGTTGCACCACCAGTGGCGAAAAGCCTAAGCAATTTAATAAATAAGTAGCCATTTCGATACTGGCCTCAAACTCTGGCTGCACTACTTCCCTTGCTCCCAGTTGGTAAAGTACTTCAATATTTTTATCTTGGGTGGCGCGGACAACCAAATCTAATTCTGGGCATAATTCCAAAGCACGTTTCAAGCACAGACGGGTACTCATGGGGTCTGAAAGAGCGATCGCCATTCCTTTGGCATGGTTTACCCCAGCAGTTTCCAGAACGTGGAAACTAACGCAATTACCATAAACATAAGGTATTTCCGCCTCACGTAATTTCTGAATTCTGCTTTCTGATTGGTCGATGACTACTACAGGCAAATCATGTTGCTGTAATAATTTCACCAAATTCTTGCCTACTCGCCCATAGCCACAAACTACCACATGGTCTTTTAAGGGTAAATCGTCTGAGACATCACGCGGTTGCTCTTCTTCTAAATAAGGTTTCAACCAAGGCATTGATTCGGCAAAGTTAAATAAAAATGGTACTAACCGCAGTACAAAAGGGGTAAGTATGAGAGTGACTGCTGTAGTTCCCAAAATTAGTAAATATATCTGTCGGGATACCAACCCTAGCGTTTGCCCTTCACTGGCGAGAACAAAAGAAAATTCCCCGATTTGAGCCAGTCCCAACCCAGCGATTAACGCAGTTTTCAAAGGGTAGCGGAACAGCTTCACCAAAGGCGTGATAATTAAAAACTTACCTACGAAAACGATCGCCACTAGCCCCAAAATTAATTCCAGGTTTTTCCACAAAAACACTGGGTCAATTAACATGCCAATGGCAGCAAAGAACAAGCTGGCAAAAATATCTCGCAGCGGTTCTACATAAGTCAGGGTTTGGTCGGCGTATTCCACCTCCGAAATCATCAAACCAGCAACGAATGCTCCCATTTCAATCGAGAGTCCCAAATACTCGGTCAGCAGAGCAATACCCAAACACAGCGCTACGACACCTAGTAAAAATAGTTCTCGGCTTTCGGTACGGGCTAGCAGTCGTAACAAAGGCGGTACTAGCCAAAGCCCTGCTGCCACAGCCCCGGCGGCAAATAATCCAATCCGCGCCAAGGCTGTCAACACTGCTACACCAATGACTTCCCCTGGTTCGTGGAGAGCAGGTAATACTGCTAGCATCAGCCCCAGGGCCAAGTCCTGCACCACTAAAATACCCAGCATCACTTGTCCGTGGGGCGTTTCTGTTTCGTTCCGCTCCATTAAGCATTTCAGGACAACCGCTGTGGAGGACAAAGACAAAATTGACCCCAAAAATACGCCCTTAGCAGGTAAGGCTCCCCAAGCTCCTGTTAAGCCGCAGACTAAAACCGTAACTGCGATCGTGAGGGAAATCTGGAGTCCGCCTCCTCCCAGAGCGATCGCTTTTACCTTCTTGAGTTCCGCAAAGGAAAATTCCACACCCAAAGCAAACAACAAAAAGGCAACCCCGAACTGTGCCAGAGTTTCTACTTGAATCACCTCTTTAATCAGTCCCAGTCCGGCTGGCCCGACAATCATCCCACCGATGAGATATCCCAGTAACGGAGGTTGCCGTAAAAGTGATGCTAAAAGACCACCACAGGCTGCGACGGCGAGAACTAATACTAAATCAACAATTAGCCTAAAATCTTCCTGCACAAGTTTTGAAAAGAACTATTAAAACCTATTAATTTAGGATACAAAGTTTTATCTATCTCAGGCTATGTTGATAATAAAGAGTGGTAAGTTAACTCCGACTGCGAAATCTCAATGTCCGTATCTTAAATTCGGTTTGGGCACAATAATTACTTTGGTATCCGTGCGGCTTGAACTGTGGAGGAGAACGGTTAGCTGGAATTTATCCTAAGTGCGAGTGTCGGCTGAGTAACAAAGTTTATTTGCAGCCAGCGAGCTGTGCCATACACGGCACAGCTTTTAAGTATTTCCTAGCGAAAGCGATCTATTGATACTATTCTCAATTAATCCGAAACGCGATTGCACATGCTTAGAAGGGTTTTCGTTTGGGTATAGGTAACAAGCCATAAATAGCGTCTTACGAGTTTCTCACAATACAAACCAGTAAGGGGTTGGGTGATTGACGCTACATAAAATCAAACTAGGGCAATTCACGTACAGTTAACTGCTGAAGCTGAGTTGACCTTTTTTAAATCGCCAGTAAACGTGGCTGTGTATTTAAAAGGTGATGAACCAGAACAAATCATGGGATTGCGATCGGGACGACGAGGAGACCACCACGAATCGGCCTTGACAGTCAAATTTGTGCCATTCCACGATAAGTTTGTGACAACTAAAGAGTTAGTTTTACCATCAGTAACTTTTTTCGCAGATAAAAATGTGGCATAGTCAACATTGCCATTAGTGGGATTAATCCGGGCTATAACTGCTACTTTCGCACCACCGCCGCTGCCATAGCTAGACAACCAACTGCTAGTGGCAAAGCGTCGAAAATCATTACCAGTCTGGCTACCAGTGGATGAGAAAACACCATACAAAACGTTTCTTCCATCCCAAAGCAATCCGTAGCCTGTGCCATCGTCATTCGTTGTTTCGTAGTCACTCCGACACCATTTTTTCACACCATTATCGAAACGAACGATCCGAGGGTCTTTGTTCGCAGATGATACTTGCTGATAACCAATATAGATAGTTGTTAGCCCAATAGCCACTTTAGGACCATTTTTAGCTTTGATGGTTGCCTCACTGTCATTGCATGTAAAAGTCACACCTTTACTAACAGATGACTGTACGCCACTTTGGGCAAGAACTTGAGAGATTGCTAAATCAGATCCTAATACTCCTGACAAAAATAAAAATGTCAGATACTTTGACAATTGATGACGATTAATCATTGACATTGACTGGGTAATTTGTGTAAAACGACACCATAACACAAAGTTGAATCAGTGCCAATCTTTTAGTTAGCATTTAATATCAAGTCCGGTTGAAGACTTATCATTAGGGCTGACGCAGAGAAATTTTAATAATAAATCATTGCTCGGACTTGATATCAAAAATATGTTGAGCGATCGCTAGCTTGGAAGACGCTTCAACAACATGAAAAACATTTTTTGTAGATACCTTCGTCAATCAAGCAAGTAACTACAAACAAGGGCATATTAATATTATTTCACTGTAAAAAATCAGGATAATATATCCCGTGACAATATGCTACGCGCCTATAAAATGCTTTCAAATCTTAGAAAAAGAGCATTTGAAATTTTTAATTAGAGCGCAGGTTAATGTAAAGCTACATATAATTACAAACTGATGACTTATGATTCTAGAAAAAGTATAATCACAACAACACTATTTTTAATTAGCATATGAATTTAAAACTCATTACATCTGTTATTACAACTTCTGTTGTAGGTACGGGATTAGTGCTAACAGCCTTGACTCAAACATCTGCAACAAAACCCGCACAACTTGCACAACAAGTTACTCAACTCCGTACTCAAGGCCCAAACGGGTTAGATAAATTTCTCAGTATTTATGTAAAAGAACTCACGAATCCCTCACCTCAAATGCATCAAGCATTAGATGCACTTTGCCAACAAAAGGATTGCTACGCCTCAAAACTTTACTGGTACACTGATTTAGAACAAGCTAAAGCCGCAGCTAAAGCAAGTAATAAACCCATTCTTTCGTTGCGATTACTGGGAAGACTCGACCAAGATTTAAGTTGCGCTAACAGCCGCTTTTTCCGCGTCGCTTTGTATCCTAATGCAGAGATATCTAAATACTTGCGGCAAAACTATATTTTACACTGGCAATCTGTGCGTTCAGCCCCGAAAGTGACTGTAGATTTTGGTGATGGGCGCAAGCTAGAACGTACTATTACAGGCAATAGCATTCACTATATTTTAGATAGTTCCGGTCGTCCTATTGATGCAATTCCAGGATTATATGGCCCTCAAGCTTTTCTGCGTCAGTTAGTGGATGGTGAAAAAGCAATTAAAGAATATAGCAAACACCAAGGTACAGCACGGGAAAACTTTTTGCGCGATCGCCATCGTCAGCGTTTAGCATTAATTCAAGACCAATGGAATGCAGATTTAGCAAAACTGGACATCCAAAATCCGCCGCGTTTAGTAGAAATACCGACTTCGAGCAATGAACCACCTAGCGCTCCAGTTGCGGGAACAATCGCAATGACTAAAATGGCAGTAGAAAGTCCCATGTTACGCAATATGTCTCCTGCTACTAGTAATCCAGCAGCTTTACGAGAAATTACTGATGAAGCGACATGGCGGCGCATTGCCCAACTCTATAGAAATGATGCAAAGTTAGATAAAAATAGCATTGCTTTAATAAATTCTAAACGCTTCCAAAAAGGAAATGTTGATTTGCAGCGTGTTGTGAGCAATTTTGAAACAGCAATGGCTTTAGATACTGCCAGAAATGAATATATGCTACATAGACAAATTCATCAATGGTTTATCCAAGGAAATGGAACAAGTGAAGTGAATTCATTAAACGAAAAAGTCTACGCCGAACTGTTTTTAACTCCTAGCTCTGACCCTTGGTTGGGGTTGATGAGTAGTGAAAGTTATAGTGCGATTGATAACGATGGAGTTGGGAATTCTCCAGTCACAAGTAAAAAGTAAAGCTATCAAAACTAGCTGTAGCGATCGCAACTAACACAGTAGAGAATCTATGGAACTGCGATCGCTTTTTTTGGTTAAGCTACCCTCAACAAAAGAGGTCTGGGAAAGAAACACAACAGCTTAGCAGAATTTTTAAAACCTCAAGAGAATGTCATACTTCCTAAAGTATAAACTTCGGCAAAATGTTAATCTTGAGACTCTTCAGAAATAGGTTCTGATTCAGTTTCAGGCTCTGTTTTGACATTGATTTTAGGTTTAACGGGTTTCGGTCCACGCGCTAGTGCAGGATTAACCTGCTGCTTGTTTTCATCCCCATATGATGCTTTTTTCCCTTTACCAGACGAGCGATTACCCCTTGGTTTCGAGCTTCTAGGATTGGATTCAATAGGAGGCACAGAATCCGAATTTTCGGAATTAGTGTCAGTATTTGCTTGGGACTGACGTTCCGATTTTTTGATTGGACGTTCTACCATGGTTGATTTTTGTAAAGCTATCTGTATAGTACATCGGTTTGGTGATTATCAATGGGAACTCCAAGCAATAAATTATCCCGCTTGAAGTTGTTGACTGATAACAGTCAACAATTACAGAAGTTCCTATTCACGATTAATCCGAATCAACTTCGTCAAAATGCTATCTAAGCTGCCATGAACTTGAATTTTCTCAATCTTCTCTGCAATTCGCTCCAGCACCTCCAATTCTTTCAAGCGCAATGCTACAGGGTTATCTTCCATTACCTTGGCAGTATTCAACATACTGCGAGTAGCAGCAGTTTCTTCACGACGGCGGACTACGTTGGCTTGGGCTGCTTTTTCGGCTTCTACGACCTTGCTCAAAATTGACTTAATCTCACCAGGGAGAATAATATCTTTAACCCCAAGCGAATCTACTCCAATTCCATAGTCTGCGGTTTTCTAACGAATATATTCAGCAACACTTATATCAATCACCCCTTTATCTTCTAACAATCCATCTAAAGTTCGTTCGCCAACAGCAGCACGTAAACCAAATTGTAGCTCCTTATACAAGAAGCCAGCGATGTCCGACAAGCCATTTTTTGCCCTCAATGGTATTGGATGCAGGAATTGAGTAATTTAATTATTGGATGTCCCTTGTGCAAACCCTTAATTTTTCGTATTGCTGTGTAAATCCTATTAGTTAGTCAATTCTTAAAATATCGGCTATATTCCCGTAAGGATAAAATGGTGAGGATTTTTATGGGAATAAGCTGGAAAAGTCTCAAGTTATTTACAGGTTTCTCTTTGGCGATCGCTTTGACACAGTTTGTCGGGGCAAACACTACTGCACAAGCGGCTGATACTGTTGTCGTACGTGTTGGTCTTTTTGAAGAATCTGTGTCCTTGACTGAGTTGCAAAAAGCTGCGGAAACTGGAAAACTTCCTCCGAGTTTACAGTCTTACACTAATAAATTATCTGAAGACCAACGCCGCTTTCTTGTGGGGGCACTGAGAATGAAAGTACCTATAAATGTGGTTACTCTCAATCGGTTACTCAATACCCAAGTTGGTACAACGATTCTCAGTGATTTTTCTACAGCTTTAGCTAGAAAAGATAAAGCTGGAGTACAAGCAATCAGAGCCGGACTGGTATTAGGCTCTACAGCAAAGCAGGGTCTTTCCGTATTGAGTTTTATTGCTGCCTATCCTAGTAAACGTCTGGAAATTAATCTGCCGCAAGCATTGACAGTAGCGAGTACTTTTAATGCGGGTTTTTGGCGCACTCAGCAGTTTATGCTGGCGATCGCTCCCCGAATCGACCCCTATAAACCGCAGATTTCTTTACCCTTTGACCCTTCCCAACCGGGAAACGCTCAAGTACAAGTACTTAACTTGAATTTGAATGACCAAAAGCGCCAGCGTAATATTCCTGTTGATATTTACTGGTCAACTGCTATAACTGCTGACAAACCCATTATTATATATAGTCACGGTATGGGGTCAGTCCGCAGTGACTTACGCTATCTGGCAGAACATTTAGCATCTTATGGTTATATATTTGTGGCTTTAGAACATCCTGGTAGTAATACCGCATATGTCAACTCGGCATTAGAAGGTAAAACCAGGTTTTTGAAACCTCAGGAATTTCTGGAACGTCCCAGAGACATTAGTTTTGTCCTCGATGAACTAGAAAAGCTGAATCAAACAGCTAATAATCCGCTGCAAAGGAAACTAGCAACTAATAATGTGATGGTCGTTGGCTATTCGTTTGGCGGTGGTACAGCCTTATCAGTTGCAGGAGGCGAGTTACAACTAGAACAACTCAAACGACGCTGTAAAAATAACTTAACTGTTTTGAGTGCAGGGGAAACTCTCCAGTGTATTGCCCAAGAACTTCCAGAAAACAGCTATCAACTACGGGATACCAGAATAAAACAGGCGATCGCTTTCAATCCTACGGCTTCTCTAATGTTTGGCGAAACTGGTTTAACTAAGGTGCAAGTACCTACCCTAGTGTTGGCAGGTTCCGCAGATAAAACTACCCCAGCCTTAACCGAACAGATTATGGCATTTGCGAAAATTCCATCCCCAAAATGGTTAGTTGGTATAGTTGGGGGTACTCATTTGAGTGTAAAAGACCCCGCTTATACTTTGGATCAGATAGGACAACCCAATACACCTTTTAGTGGTGGTGAAGTTGTAGGCGAACAAGCAGCTGATGTTCGCAAATTTGTGAAAGCTATAACTTTGGCAATGGCAGCACAGCTAACAACAGAAGCTGAGAAATATGCTGTCTTTCTCACCTCAGATTACGCTCAAGTGGCTTCGACTAAAGAATTTCCATTTCGCCTCGTCAGGGAGATTCCTCCTGATGTTTTACGAGTGGAGAAATAAAAGTCTTGTAAGCGTGTGTAAAGGATGCGATCGCACTAGCATGGAAACGCTGTACCAATACTCAAAGACCCCCACTATACCAACGCGGGGGTCAATAGTATCACTTTGGGTAAGTATTATTTTTTATTGACTATAAAAAAAGATAAGTAATCGGACAGAATTAATTACACAATGTCATTGCGAGTGCAACGAAGTGAAACGAAGCAATCCCAAACCCTTGCGATTGCTTCACTTTGTTCGCAATGACAGTAAATATTTTTGTCCAGCTACTTATGACGAAGCTTCTTGCTCGTTTTTGGCGATCGGGGTATTCTATTGCGGGGGTATCATTTTCAATGTTACATTCCTTGAACTCTCGGCATACAAGTAATTTTATACACCATGCAAGACAGAGATATAAAATTTGATGTTCTCAAGGCTATAGGATTGCTAGGAATTATTCTCGCACACGTTAATCCGCCAACAGTGTTGTATCAGTTGCGGAATTTTGACGTAGGGCTGATGGTTATTGCATCAGGCGCACTGCTATCTTATACAAATTCTAAAAAACAACCATCATATTTTAACTATTTGAAAAAACGAATACCAAGGCTTATTGCCCCTACATGGCTTTTCCTGGCATTTTATTTTACTATCTTCAGTTTAGCGGGAGAAAATTTTACACAAAAAGTAATTATAGGAACCTTTGGGTTAACAGTCGGTTATGTTTGGATTATCCGCATTTTTTTGATAATTGCCATAGTCGCACCTTTAATTGTTAGAATTAGCCGTGTTCTTACAAAAACTCAGTTTTTAGCAGTTATTTTTACGGCTTATTTATTACACGAAGTCACTTTAGGAGCCATCAGGCAAATACCCTATTTCACGTATTTTATCAACACCTATCTTGTTTATATAATTCCCTATTCTTGTCTACTGGGAATAGGGATTATTTTAACCAAGTTAAGCAAAAAAGAAATTATAGCTATATCGGTAACTAGCCTAGTGGTTTTTATTGCCACTGGAATCTATCTGTATTTAACATTGGGTGAGATAAAAGCAGGTCACAGTTACAAATATCCACCGCAACTGTATTACACTTCATACGCACTAGGCGTGTCGTTGATACTATATTATGTAGTCGCTCAATTTTCTGACAAAATCACTAGAAATAAAGTCTTAAGCAAATTTTTTATCTTTACTGGTAGTAATACTTTGTGGATTTATCTCTGGCATACGTTTGTTCTAAACTGTCTGAAACTTGCCAAGATTAATCTCAATTTTGTTGTTGCATTCTTCGTTGTCGTTTCTAGCGCGATCGCAATCACCCACATTCAAAGAAAAATCGTCGGACTATCCATCAAGAATTTGGATATTAACCCAGGTCAAACAGAGTTATTAAAAGTGCTGTTTCTCAAGTAGCTGATGGGGTCTAGCTTTCTCGACGATCTGCGCCAAGTGGATGGTGCATCGACACCACTCGCTAAATCTGTAAAACCCTATATTTCTCGTTTAGTGGTGTCGATTGCTTGCAGGGAGAGACTTTGAAGATGCTATTTTGTATTTTTTTCGGGAGGATTTACTATACTTATAGTAGTGGTGTCGATTCGGCGGCTGAAACCATTACTGGGTAAAGCTTACTAGACAAACTCTTTACCGATTGGCTTAAATCGGATTAGTTGGAAACGTAAGAGCAGCAACAAAGCCGGGAACGCTGAAGACTCTTCCGATTGGCTTAAATCGGATTAGTTGGAAACTCCATAAGCCGCGCTTGGTCAAGCGTAATTACTCTACCGATTGGGTTAAAAAGAGTTTGGAGTGTAGGGTAAAATACCACTTTCATGCTTGGTGATAAACTTAGCTCAAACCTCTTACCTTCTACTTTCTGCCTTATCTCAACGATAAATATCTACGCCGACTTACTTATCTCATAAGGTTGTATCTTGTATATCTTGTGCGATTGTTCGATACAAGTGAGCTATATTTGATATGAAGAGATGCACAATGACTTTTAAAACCTAGGTTTTGAAACCTAACAAATTTCTTAACAATTTGTATCAAAGTTTCAAGACGTAGATTGCTTATATCAACATTTTTATTTGGGTTAAATCGATGCCTGATTTGGCAAACGCCGTAAGGTTGTAACCAAGTGGGCAAGACAATATCTACTTAGGGTAAAGTTTTAACTAAGCAATAGCCGATTAGTTGTAATAGTTTGTAGTCAGCATTTTAGCGCTCTCTACATCACAAAGGCTATTAATTACAGAAACTACACCCGAAAAATTCCAATTGCGTCTTGAAGCCTGAATTGTAGAAAAACGCATTTGGTAGGTACAGCAATGACACACATCGAAGGCACCTTCACAGGAGCAGGAGGACTTGCTCTTTATTACCAAAGCTGGCAGCCAGAGGGAGAATTACGAGCAATTATCGCTATAGTACACGGGTTTGGAGCGCATAGCGGATTATTTAATGATGCCGTGCAGCATTTACTGCCTTTGGGTTATGCTGTCTACGCTTTTGACCTGCGGGGACATGGGCGATCGCCTGGACAACGAGGCCATATTAATTCTTGGGCAGAGTTGCGAGAAGATTTGCATACCTTTTTGACACGCATTCAGGAACGCGGCCCTGGCTGTGCATGTTTTTTGTGGGGTCACAGTTTGGGAGCAGTAATAGCTGTAGATTACGCCTTGCGCTTTCCTCAAAGCTTGGAAGGATTAATCTTGACAGCACCTGCTTTGGGAAAAGTGAAGCTTCCCCTATTAAAAGTTGCATTGGGGCGAATGCTTTCACAAGTCTGGCCAAACTTTAGTCTGAAAGTAGGTCTCGATCAAGGCACAAGTTTGCGAGGCCCGAATTATATTACCATTCAAGACCCATTAAGGCACGAGTATGGTAGTGCGCGACTTGCCGCAGAGTTTTTCGCCACTGAAAAATGGGTTGCAAGTCATGCCTGTGAGTTACAAGTTCCTTTGCTAATTCTCTATAGCAGTGGCGATAAGATTACACCGCCAGAAGGCAGTGTGGCATTTTTCCAAAAGGTAGTCTTCCCCGACAAAGAAAGCTATGAGTATCCTGGCGATTACCACGACTTTCATTTGGATCTCAATTACCAAAAAATACTTGTAGATTTGGAGAATTGGCTAGAAAAGCATTTAGCTGGAGAAATAGACAATCAATCATCAACGTGTCGGATAAAAATACCAACTTTAAAAACTGAAAATTTTACTCATTAGATGGGTTTCTTTGCGAAAAAGATACAAAGCTTGTCGTTGATCCCCACTATGATCTACATTATTATAAGTAGAGAAGAGCTTAGTTTAAGACATCTAGCTATGAAATAGCCCTAAGTCTTAAATAAAGATTAATTCTGTACTTGATAGATACAAACTGGAAAGGAGACATTTGGTAGTCTTCAAAACTTAGGTATTAGAAGTCAGCATCTTAAATATTACCTAGTCTGGCATTAAGGTTAGCCCAACTATCTTGAGATAATTTAAGAAAAGAACAAATTGGGAGCGAGGAAAATATTTTCCTCATACCCATATTCAGTTATCAGTGAATAGCGAACACTAACATCTGATAACTGACATAGCAATTCTATTTGATTAGTGAAAATTTATTAAGGTGGGCAATCACCACCAAAACCCAAATACTTAGGATTGCTTTAGTTGATAACTAATAACGAGGGGTAGAGTTAGAAACTCTTCTTGGAGAAAATGTTATCTACAAATCAGGTCTATAGAGCGCCTCCCAACTCTGGAGAAGTCGTTTTAGGGCGTACTTTGCCTTCCTTATTAGATGAAGCGTGCGATCGCTTTCCCAATCCCCATGCCTTCAACCAGTTTACAGATACAAGCTGGCAACCTTTATCTAATCATGAATTTCGTACGGCTGCGGCAGAATTAGCCTTGGGTTTGCTGGATTTACCACTTGAAGCAGGCGATGGTATTGCTTTACTTATGCACAGCGATGTCAATTTTTGCATTGCTGACATGGGTTCTTTACTTGCAGGTTTGGTGAATGTACCAATTGATTTAACCCAGACAATTGAAAACATTATTTTCATTTTGCAGCATACAGAAGCAAAAGCGCTGATTATTTCTAATCTCGACTTGCTATCTCAAATTCTTCCTTACCTGCAAAATGCAATCTATCTCAAAACAGTAATAGTTGTTGATGTTCCTATTGATTGGCATCAACGAGAAGATATAGGGACGCGGGGACATAGAGACGCGGTGACATGGAGAAATAATTCTCAGTGTCTCAGCGTTACCTCATCATCACATCCCCTTAAATCTTCTTCTGAAACATCACCGCGTCTTTTACCTGAAGTATTTTCACTGGAGGAAATTCGCTCTCGCGGACGGGGAAAAAATTCTGAAGCTTGTTTTCAGGAACTTAATTCCCAACTGATAGCTAATGACCTTGCCACTATTATTTATATTCCTGGAATTACTGGAGAACCTCAAGGGGTAATGCTTACCCATGAAAATCTCTCCGCTAATGCACTAGCAATGTTTACAGGAATCCCCGATCTGGCATTAGGAGCGCAGGAAGTAGTTCTTTCTTTTCTACCATTAACCCATGTTTTAGCGCGTGTCTTTGTCTACGGTCATATTAACTATGGTCATAGCATTTATTTCAGTAATTCTAATCGGGTATTAAAACACCTGAAAGAAGTTAAGCCAACAATATTTGCTACAGTTCCTTTGCTATTAGAAAAAGTTTATAGCAAACTTTTAGAAGAAGGAGATAAAAATCAAATACAGAGTCAAAAACAAACAAATAGATGGGTAAATTTGCCGCGTCATTTTACATTGTCATCCTTTAAATTCTCAACCAGCTGGGTTAGAAAAACCTCACTTGCAACTCTGCGAGAAGCTACCCTCCAGTTGTCTACAACGGGGAGAACCCTAAGAACACATTTACTTTCCCCACGCAACGCTATCTCACCTCGTCAATTTTATCTTCCCCTATACCAATCAATGATGAGTTGGGCAATAAAATTAGCCCAAAAATATGAATTGGGAAAAACACCAGAACGTCAATATATTTTGATGTTGAAGTTGGTGGATAGGTTAGTATTTTCGCAATGGCGTGCTGTTTTTGGTGGCAATATAAAATACTTACTTAGTGGAGGTGCAGCCTTAAAAGCAGAAATTGTAAATTTATTTGCTGCTGCGGGAATAAAAATTTTGCAAGGCTATGGTTTAACTGAAACCGGTTCAGCAGTAGCCTGCAATCGCGGTCAATTCAACCGTGCAGGAACTGTAGGTATACTAATTGCTGGAGTAGAAGTTACCATTGCAGAAGATGGGGAAATTCTCACCAGAAGTCCTTACATTACTCAAGGCTATTACAAAAGCCCAGAAGCTACCCAGCAGCTAATTGATGTTCAAGGTTGGTTGCATACAGGCGACTTAGGTGAATTTACCTCTGACGGTTTTCTCAAGATTACTGGTCTGAAAAAAAGCCGTTTTAAACTTTCTACAGGTAAGTATGTCACATCGCAACCAATAGAAAACAGGTTAGAAAAATCTCCTTTAGTAACGAATGCTGTTGCTATAGGTGCCGATCGTAAGTTTTGTGCTATGCTGATTTTCCCTGATTTAGATAACTTACATCAGCAGGCTTTATCAATAGGAATTAATTTACCAACTGAAGACTTGCTCAAACATCCTTGCATTATTGCTTTATATCAAGCATTGGTAGATGAAGCGAATTGTCATTTGCCTCATTGGTCAACGGTAAAAAGATTCCAGCTAATTAATGCTAGCCTCACGATTGAGAATGAACTGCTAACACTAACTCAGGAGGTTAATAGAGCCAAAGTTTTAGAGGTGTTTGCTCAAGAAATTAATGCAATATATGAAGAGAAGAGGATACAAAGACGTGAGAATGTCACAATAGGACAAATAAATGATTTATGTCCGGCAAATCAGACATTCTCATGCCCTGCGTTTGCTCAGTCTCTTAGTTCATAGCGACTAGACTTCTTTTGAAGGAGTAAATAATTAACGAACCACAAAGTACGCAAAGAGCGCAAAGTAAGAAATTTGTAGAGGTTTTTTGCGTCAGTTCAGTGAATTTTTGAAAAATTGAGATGCTCTCAGTTCCGCTTAGGTATTTATTCAATCCAAAATCTAAAATCCAAAATCAAATTAGGAAGGGTGATATATGTTTAAGCCGTTCCAGAAAGCCGCAGTATTGGGTGCGGGGGTGATGGGTTCACAAATCGCCGCACATTTAGCCAATGCGGGACTAACAGTTCATTTATTAGATATTGCGGCCCAAGGCGACAATAAAAATGATGTCGTAGAAACAGCTTTTAAAAAAGCTATCAAGCAGTCTCCACCGATTTTATTTACAGAAAAAACAGCCCGGCGCGTCATTTTGGGCAATTTTGACGAGCATTTTCACCGCATTGCTGATGTTGACTGGGTAATAGAAGTTGTAGTCGAAAATCTTGCTATTAAACAAGATTTGATGGCGCGGATAGAAAGTACTATTCGTGATGATGCTGTAGTTTCTACTAATACTAGTGGCTTACCTATCCATGAAATTGCAAAAGGATGTTCTGAGTCTTTTCGCAAGCGGTTTTTAGGGACTCACTTTTTTAACCCTCCGCGCTACCTGAAATTACTAGAGTTAATTCCCACACCAGATACTGACCCGCAAATTCTAGAAACAATGCAGTGGTTTGCCTGGATGCACCTCGGTAAAGGCGTAGTCGTAGCTAAGGATACACCCAACTTTATTGCTAACCGCATAGGTATGTATGCAACCATGCTGGGACTGCGGGGTGTGACTGAGCAAGGTTACACAATTGAAGAAATTGATACATTAACGGGGGTAATTGCTGGACGACCAAAATCAGCTACATTTCGCACGGCTGATTTGGTAGGGCTAGATACTTTGATGTATGTCGCACACAACCTTTACCCAGCCATTCCCGACGATGAAAGCCGAGAAGTCTTTCGAGTCCCACAGTTAATGAAGAAACTAGTAGAAACTGGGACATTGGGAGCAAAAACAGGTCAAGGCTTTTACAAAAAGCAAGGTAAAGAAATACTCTCAATTAATCCTACGACACTGGCTTATGAAGCAGCTAAACCGCTTGATTTAGGGGATATTGAGGCAATTGGGAAGATTAGCGATTTAGGCGATCGCCTCCAAAAACTCTACCATAACCCAGACCGTGCAGGTGCATTCTTCCGCAAATCAACCCTAGAAATCTTAGGTTACAGCGCCCGTCGCATTCCTGAAATTGCTGACAAACCCGCAGATATTGACCGCGCGATACGTTGGGGTTTCGGTTGGGAACTCGGCCCATTTGAAATTTGGGATGTTCTAGGCTTTGAGACTGTGTTAGCAGACATGAAAGCTGCTGGTATAGCTGTGCCAGAGTGGGTAGAAAAAATGCACAGTTCTCACGTGCAAAGTTTCTATCAAAAAGACAGACTATCTTGGGCCGAACAAAAAGTAATTGATGCCTGTGCAGTCTGCATCAGCGAACATCCGAAAGCCGCAACAGATGAAATTCATCTAGCTAGTATTAAAGAAGATGCCAAAAACATCTTGTGGCAAAACTCCGACGCAGCTTTGTTGGACTTAGGCGATGGAGTTGTTGTATATGAGTTTCGTTCCAAAGGCAATACCTTGACTTTAAAAGTCGTAGAAGGTTTAGCAGAGGTATTAGACCTGATTGAAGCAAGCGATTATCGAGGATTAGTCATTGGTAACGACAGTGCAAACTTCTCTGGTGGGGCGAATTTGGCAGAAATGGCCATGTTAGCCCAAACAGAAAACGGTAAAGGTATTGCCGATCTAATCGTCAAATTTCAAACCTTACTGCAACGAATCAAATATTTCCCCAAACCAATTGTCGCCGCAATTGTCGGGCGGGTTTTAGGAGGAGGTTGTGAATTAGTCTTAGCTTGTCCTTATGTAGTAGCAGCAGCAGAGACTTACATCGGACTGGTAGAACTCAGCGTTGGTTTAATTCCTGGGGCTGGCGGCATTATGCGGATGGTGACATGGGCAGCTGACAAAGCCGCCAGCGAATCACCGCAAGATATCCAACCTTTCGTGCGGAAAGTGTTTGAAACTGTTGGTATGGCGAAGGTTTCTAGTAGCGCCCACGAAGGGCAGGAATTGGGATTCCTCTCAGCGACAACCAAGATTGTGATGAATGCTGACCGACTTTTGACTGTGGCGAAAGAGGAAGTGCTATGTCTAGACCGCATAGGTTACGCGCCACCGCCAGAACGTAACGCCGTGATGGTGTTAGGTCGTCCAGCGCGGTCAATGTTGGAATACGCCGCCTATGTCATGCAGCAAGGAGGTTACATTTCGGAGTATGACAGTTATTTAGCTAGCCGCTTGGCGTATGTGATGACTGGCGGGGAATTAACTGCGCCTGCTTTGGTTGATGAAAATTACTTAGCGCAATTGGAAAGAGAGGCGTTTTTACCACTGTTACAGCAACCGAAAACTCAGGAAAGGATTGCTTATATGTTGAAGACGAAAAAGCCCCTGCGAAATTAAGGGAAGGCAGAGGGCAGAAGGGAATTATTAAGGTTTAATGTTTGAGTTTGTTGATGGATGCAACCATAATTTTCTGCATTTCTTCAACAGAGTGGATGAGAGGACTAAATAATTGCTGGTCAGTTAATTTAACTTGTTGGGCAATTATAAGTTGTGTGTCTAATTCTCGTAAGGAGCCTAAAGCAATGTGAAGAAATTGAATATATTCTGTTTTAGTCTTTCGTCCATATCCTTCTGCAATATTTGAAGCAACAGAAACAGCCGAACGTCTGATTTGACTTGTTAAACCATAAAGTTCAGATTGAGGAAAATTTTGTGTTAATTCATAGCATTTAACTGCTAATTCAACACTTCTTTTCCAAATAAACTGTTCTCTGTAACTCATAAGTTTTTAAATAAGGCAGAAGGCAGAGGGCAGGAGGCAGAAGGGTTTCAAATTCCGAAGTCAGAAATGATTAGAAATCAATTTTGTGACATCTAATTTCTTTCTTCAACTATTTATCTTCTTCGTTAATTCTTCCCTTCTATCCCCACAATTTACCATCTACCTTCATTCTTTCCTTACCATCTGCCCTCTGCCTTAATTTCTTCCTTCTGCCATCTGCCCTCTGCCCTATTTATCAACACATTTAAAAATCGGTGAAAACATATGAAAGAAGCCTATATAGTTAGTAGTGTCCGCACACCTGTAGGAAAAGCGCCACGGGGTACGCTACATAATATGCGTCCTGATGATATGGGTGCAGTTGTTGTTAAAGCAGCAATTGAAAAAGTTAAAGACTTAGAACCTGTTTACATTGATGATGTGATTATGGGTTGTGCTTTTCCGGAAGCGGAACAGGGGTTTAATATCGGGCGGTTAATTGCCCAGCGTGCGGGTTTACCTGATTCTGTGGCAGGTATGACTGTGAACCGCTTCTGTGCTTCTGGGCTGCAAACGATCGCAATGGCAACTCAAGCAATTATGGCTGGACACGCGGAGGTCATTGTTGCAGGTGGTGCGGAATCTATGAGTTTGATTCCGATGGGAGGACATTATTTGGCTCCCAATCCAAACATGATGGATGAAATGCCCAAGGTTTACTGCACGATGGGCATTACAGCCGAAAACGTCATGCAGCATTACGAAATCTCCCGCCAAGAACAGGATGCTTTTGCGCTGCGTTCCCATGAAAAAGCTTTAGTTGCTATTAGGCAAGGTCGGTTTGCAGAAGAAATCGTACCTATCCAAGTCCGCGAAATACTCTATGTTGATGGCACTCCGCGACCGATAGAAAAAGTGTTTGCAGTAGATGAAGGGCCGCGTCCTGACACCAGTATGGAAGCTTTGATGAAATTGCAACCTGTATTTCGTCTTGGTGGTGGTGTAACTGCGGGTAACTCATCGCAAATGTCAGACGGTGCAGCCGCAACAGTGGTCATGAGCGATCGCATGATTCGGATGCTCGATGTCAGTCCTATGGGTAAGATGTTAGGTTATGCGGTGGCGGGTGTCGCCCCAGAAGTGATGGGTATTGGCCCGGTGGAAGCTATACCTAAAGTCTTGAAACAGGTGGGTTTGACCTTAAACGACATTGGCTTAATTGAACTCAACGAAGCCTTCGCAGCCCAAAGCTTGGCTGTAATTCGCAAACTCGGACTCAACGAAGAAATTGTCAACGTTAACGGTGGTGCGATCGCCCTCGGCCATCCCCTTGGTTGTACTGGTGCGAAACTCACAGCTACCCTGTTCCACGAAATGAAACGGCGTAGTGTTCGTTATGGTTTGGTGACGATGTGTGTTGGCGGCGGAATGGGTGCAGCGGCGGTGTTTGAGAATTTAATAATTTAATTTTCTTTTTTAAACGCAGAGGAACGCAAAGGATAACGCAAAGTTACGCAGAGTGTTTCTGAGGAAATTCCTCTTTGCGCCTTTGGGCCTCTGCATGAAATTTTTCTAATTTGGGGTAAAACTAATGAACTTTCTTCAACCAACCATAGTTATTCCCACACTCATTTTCCTACTACTATTACTCGGTTACATTGGCGTTCCGTTGTGGGTTTGGTCGCTTTATTTCGCAGCATTGCTAGTATATTTTCACGCCCCTATTTGGATTTGGGCTATTTTTGGTGCGATCGCCCTCACATTAAACATCCCAATTCTGCGGCAAACTATCATTACATCACCCTTAATTAAAGCTATTAAAGCTTTTAATTTATTACCAAAAATATCTGATACCGAACGAGCAGCAATTGAAGCTGGAAATGTTTGGGTAGATGGAGAATTTTTCTCTGGTAAACCAAACTTTCAAAGAATCAATCAAGAACCATATCCTCTAGTTACACCAGAACTACAAACATTTCTCGATGGCCCAGTCGAACAAGTTTGTCGCATGGTGACTGATTGGGAAATTTACCGCCGCAAGGATTTACCGCCGGAAGTTTGGGACTATCTCAAACAAGAACGCTTTTTGGGAATGATGATACCCCAAGAATATGGCGGTTTGGGATTTTCTAACTTTGCCTACAGCAACGTGATGACAAAGTTAGCATCCCGTTCTTTTACCCATGTTGCTACTGTTGGGGTGACGAACTCATTAGGCCCGGCAAAATTACTACTACGCTACGGTACACAAGAACAGAAAAATTATTACCTACCTCGCCTCGCACGTGGTGAAGAAATTCCTTGTTTTGCGCTGACGGAACCCACTGCGGGGTCAGATGCAGCCAGTATCAAGTCAGAAGGAACAGTGTTTAGAGGTGAGGATGGCAAACTATACCTGCGATTGAATTGGAAGAAACGATATATTACCTTAGCTGCGATCGCAACTCTCTTAGGATTGGCGTTCAAATTACGCGACCCAGAAAATTACTTAGGTAAAGGTAAAGAAGTTGGCATTACTTGCGTTTTAATTCCTACCGATACACCTGGTGTCATCATGGGTAGACGGCACGATCCGATGGGTGTGCCTTTCTACAATTCCCCTACGGAAGGACATAACGTTATTATTTCCATTGACCAAATTATCGGTGGTGTAGAACAGGCGGGTAATGGTTGGAAGATGCTGATGCAGAGTCTAGCCGCAGGTCGAGGAATTAGCTTCCCTGCTAGCTGTACGGGAGTTGCGAAGTTAGTAGCCAGAGTTACAGGCGCTCATGCAGTAGTGCGGCAGCAGTTTGGTTTGTCGATTGGTCGTTTTGAAGGTGTAGAAGAACCTTTGGCAAGAATTGGTGGTCTGACTTACTTAATGGAAGCGGCTCGAACTTATACTTGCGGTGCAGTAGATAAAGGAGAACAACCAGCGGTAATTTCGGCGACCGCCAAATACAGTTTGACAGAACTTTCCCGCAAAATTATCAACGACGGCATGGACATTATGGGCGGCGCGGGAATATGTCGCGGTCCCAGAAATTTATTGGCAAATATTTATACAGCAACCCCGATTTCGATTACCGTCGAAGGCGCAAATATTCTCACTCGCACCTTGATGATTTTTGGACAAGGAGCAATTCGCTGTCATCCTTATGTATATGAAGAAATTACAGCGTTGCATCAATCAGATGTCAAAGCTTTCGATCGCGCTTTTTGGCATCACATTGGGTTGACTGTACGTAATGCTTTCCGAGCCTTGCTTCTCAATATTACCCGTGGGTATTTGGCGCACTCTCCTATTTCAGGGGCGACAACTAAATACTACCGCAAACTAGAGTGGGCATCTGCTACTTTTGCCTTACTAACTGATATTGCCATGTTTTCCTTTGGTGGCACGTTGAAGCGACGGGAGAAGCTGACAGGCAGGTTTGCAGATATCCTCACTTGGATGTACTTAGCAACTGCAACTTTACGACGCTTTGAAGCTGAAGGCCGAAAATCGGAAGACTTACCTTTTGTTCATTGGACAATGCAATATGCTTTTGCTCAGATGCAGGAAGCTTTTGAGGGCATTTTCCACAATTTTTCCGTACCAGTTCTAGGTACATTGTTTGCCGGGCCTGTAAGCTGGTGGTGGCGACTAAATCCAATAGGTTCCCTACCCAATGACAAACTTGGCAGTAAAGTTGCCCATCAATTGCAAACTCCAGGACAAACACGCGATCGCCTCACCGCAGGTATTCATATTCCTAGCACGAACGATCAAGCATTGGGACGCTTGGAAAAAGCTTTCAGGTTGCTATCCCAAGCCGAACCAATAATCAAAACTATCAAAAACGCTAGCCATGCAGGGAAACTACCACAGCAAAAACCTGACGAATTGATTTTAGCAGCTCTGAAAGCTGGCGTAATTAGTAACAAAGATGTTGAGTTAATCTGTGAAGCAGAGTTCGCTCGCAACGATGCTATTCAAGTAGATTCATTCACTTTAGAAGAATATCTACAAAGCAGTCAAAGCTTGGCGGACAAGGAAAGGCAGGAGGACGACAGTCGCCACAAGTCGAGCCAGCCGCTTGCGGGGGTTCCCCCCGTTGTGCGGACTGGCGTGGCAAAGCCGCCCAAGGCGCTGTCTCCAGAGGGCAGAAGGTAAAAAACTAAGTTTCAAGAGCGAATTTCCTCAAAAACACTTTGCGTTACTCTGCGCTTACCTTCGCGTTACTCTGCGTTTAAATCCTCTTACCTCCTCCCTGCTGTTGTGAAGAATTAAGACAGCCATAGATATAAAGACTTACTCCTGATGATATGTTTAAACCCAAACTCTAAATAAGACCAATTCTCCAAAAGAAGGCTACAGATTCAAGCATGTGGAAACTCAGACTGAATCTGGCTTTCTTAATTGCGAATTGGTATTAGTGTCTCTCTTTACCTAAGTAACTCAGCTACATAAAAAGGAGAACACGGATGAAGGTTGGTATACCAAAGGAAGTCTACCCTGGCGAACGTCGTGTAGCAGCTACGCCGGACACAGCCAAACGTCTAATTAAGCTTGGTTTCGATGTGCTTGTTGAGTCCGGTGCAGGCGCAAGTGCAAACTTTGCGGATGAAGCATATATGCAGGCTGAATGTACGATTGTGTCCGATGCTTCTACTCTCTGGACAGAGGCAGATATCGTACTCAAGGTGCGTCCCCCAGAAATGCACCCGGAAATTGGCAAACATGAAACCCAACTGCTGCGCGAAGGAGGTACGCAAATCGGCTTCATCTGGCCGTCCCAAAACCCGGATTTACTTGACAAATTGGTAGCACGCAAAGCCACAGTGTTAGCCATGGATGCAGTGCCGCGCATTACTAGGGCACAAAAGATGGATGCCCTGAGTTCAATGGCAAATCTGGCTGGCTACCGGGCTGTAATTGAGGCTGCTAATCACTTTGGACGCTTCTTTAACGGGCAGATTACAGCAGCGGGAAAGGTGCCGCCCGCGAAAGTGCTGGTAATTGGTGCTGGTGTAGCTGGACTGGCAGCTATTGGTACGGCTAGAAGTCTAGGTGCAATTGTCCGCGGTTTTGATACGCGCCTTGTGGTTAAGGAACAGGTAGAGAGCCTAGGCGCAGAGTTTCTGGAACTCAATTTTGCTGAGGACGGCACAGGTGAGGGCGGCTACGCCAAGGTAATGAGTGACGAATTTATCAAGGCTGAAATGGAACTGTTCGCCGCTCAAGCTCAAGAAGTTGACATCATCATTACGACAGCGCTCATTCCAGGCAAGAAAGCGCCTGTGCTAGTCACACAGGAAATGGTTGAGAGTATGAATGAGGGATCGGTAATTGTCGATATGGCCGCAGAACAGGGCGGTAATTGCGCCTGTACTCACCCTGGTGAAGTCTACTCTTACAAGGGAGTGACAATTGTCGGTCTGACTGACTTGCCCAGCCGTATGGCCCAACAAGCAAGTCAACTTTATGGCATCAATCTTTACCATATCCTCGAAGAAATGGGTGGCGCTAAAGACTATAAAGTCGATCGCGAAAACGAGGTGATTCGGGGTGCTTTGGTAGTTCATGACGGAGAGATTACCTGGCCGCCACCGAAGAAGGCAGGGGAGCAGGGGAAGCAGGGGGAGCAGGGGAAGCAGGGGGAGCAGGGGAAGCAGGGGAAGCAGGGGGAGCAGGGGAAGCAGGGGAAGCAGGGGAAGCAGGGGGAGCAGGGGAGCAGAGGAGCAGGGGAAGACATAGAGAATATCCCCGCGTCCCCACGTCCCCGCGTCTCTGCGTCCTCTTATCTTCCTTGGCTCTTGATTGGTTTAGCTCTCGTCGGTATTGGTATTAGTGCGCCTGCTTCGTTCTTATCTCATTTGATTGTGTTTGTCCTAGCTTGCTTTGTGGGTTGGCAAGCAATCTGGAACGTCAAGCCTGCTCTGCACACACCACTGATGAGTGTTACTAATGCCATTAGCGGCATCATTATTATTGGCGGTATGCTCCAAATTTATGGGGTATCAAGTTTATCAACCATCCTGGGAGCGATCGCTATCCTCGTCGGGACAATCAATATTTCCGGTGGCTTCCTAGTCACTCAACGGATGCTCAGGATGTTCCAAAAGTAGAAGAATTATGTCGAACAACCTACTGACAGTCGCATATATAGTGGCTAGTGCCTTATTCATTCTCAGCCTAGGGGGACTTTCCAATCAGGAAACTGCTCGCAAAGGCAACGTTTACGGGATAGTTGGGATGCTGATTGCTCTAGTTGCTACTGCACTCACCCTAGACGTAACTACATACGGCATCCTAGCGTCAGTTGTCATTCCAGGAGGCGTTATTGGGGCAATAGTGGCTTCTCGGGTGGCGATGACTTCGATGCCAGAACTAGTTGCGATTCTGCATAGCTTTGTGGGGATTGCGGCAGTTTTAGTGGGCATTGCCAATTATCTGCAAGAGTCGCGATCGCTAACTCCAGTTGAATTCACAATTCACCAAATTGAAATTTTTGTGGGCGTGTTTATTGGTGCTGTCACCTTCACAGGTTCGATAATTGCCTTTGGCAAACTGCGGGGCTTCATCAGCAGCAAACCTCTACTGTTACAGGGTCGTCACTTGCTCAACCTGGGGATGATTGCGGCTTCTTTATGGTTGGGCATCGAGTTCTTGACAACAGCACATCTGACTGGACTGCAATCGCTGTTGGCGATGTTTGCGATCGCCTCAGTCTTGGGCATTCATCTAGTAATGGCCATCGGTGGTGCTGATATGCCAGTTGTCATCTCAATGCTCAATAGCTATTCTGGATGGGCAGCTGCCGCCGCTGGCTTTATGTTATCAAACGACCTACTAATTATCACGGGTGCGCTGGTGGGTAGTAGTGGTGCCATCCTCAGCTATATCATGTGCAAAGCCATGAACCGTTCCTTCATCAGCGTCATTCTCGGCGGTTTTGGTGCAGAGGCGGTTGCAGCAAGTCCTAGTGGCGAACAGCTTGCAGGCAATGTCACTAAAGCAACGATTGAGGATACCATCGAACTCCTGCAAACAGCTAAGAGTGCGATTATCGTCCCTGGCTATGGTATGGCGGTAGCTCATGCCCAGCACGCTGTATCGGAACTCACCAAGCTGTTGCGCGATCGCGGCGTTGAAGTTCGCTTTGGCATCCATCCCGTAGCTGGTAGAATGCCCGGACACATGAACGTCTTGTTAGCTGAGGCTAGAGTGCCCTACGACATCGTCCTAGAAATGGATGAGATTAACGAAGACTTTCCCAAAACTAATGTAGTCCTGGTAATTGGTGCAAATGATACTGTTAACCCCAGTGCCTTGGAAAACCCTCAAAGTCTCATTGCTGGTATGCCAGTATTAGAGGTCTGGAAGGCTGACAGTGTCATTGTAATGAAGCGTAGTATGGCCAGTGGCTATGCTGGAGTTGAGAATCCTCTGTTTTATAAAGATAACGCCCGCATGTTATTTGGCGATGCCAAGAAAAATCTGGATGCGATCGTTGCCAAACTTGCACATTTAAGTGAGGTTAGTGCAATTCGTTAGAGGTAAGGATAAGGGACTTCCAACTAAAAAAATATCCCATCGCTTTGGTGAGCAGGGGAGGCAGGGGGAGCAGGGGGAGCAGGGGAGCAAGAATCTCACAATCGTCTTCGCTCTTACAATTGAATAATTTAATTTCTGGAAGTCCCTAAGAAAGAAATTCCTCCTATATCCAGTATATTCAAAAGGTAAATTCTCGGATGACTACAAGCGATCGCAGTTGCACGTGGAAATCCTACTTGACGAGTTGGTTAGTCATGAGTGGGGCGATCGCTTGTTGTAACTCTGCATTAGCCCAGATTGTACCCGATGGTACTTTGGGAGTTGAAAATTCTGTAATTATACCTCAAACTCCTGATTCCTCCGTGGATGCGATCTCAGGTGGGGCAACGCGAGGCACAAATTTGTTCCACAGCTTTGAGCAATTTTCCGTTCAAACAGGACGTACAGCTTTTTTCAACAATGCTGCGGATATTCAGAACATAATTAGTCGGGTAACAGGTTCGTCTATCTCTAACATTGATGGATTGATTCAAGCCAACGGTACAGCTAATCTGTTTTTCATCAATCCCAATGGAATTATTTTTGGGCAAAATGCTCGTTTAGATATTGGTGGTTCGTTTGTCGCTAGTACAGCAAGTAGCTTGAAATTTGCCGATGGCTTGGAATTTAGTGCTATTGCTCCACAAACTACGCCTCTATTAAGTGTAAATGTTCCTATTGGATTGCAATATGGAGAAAAAATTGGAGATATTCGCGTACAGGGAATTGGTGGTTCCCGTGCTAGCCAACAAGGGCTTGGGTTAGTAGTACCATCAAATAAAACCTTGGCTTTAGTAGGCAAAAATTTAACCCTAGAGGGTGCTTTTCTGAATGCACCAGGCGGGCGAGTTGAACTAGGTAGCGTTACGGGAGTTGGTCAAGTTAATCTCAGCCCAACAGACCAAGGCTGGACTTTAGACTATCAAAACGCTAGTAAATTTGGAAATATTCAGTTGTCTAGAAGTTTTGTAGACATTGCCCTTGAGGAAGACAGTAGCATTTCCAATCAACAAGAAAGTGGTGCGATTTTTATCCGAGCCTCGCAGTTAGACTTGGAAAGATCCTCTATTATCAGAGCCAATACCTTCACTTCAGCAGCAGGTGGAAATGTCAACATTGATGTCCAACGATTGATCGTACGGGGTGGATCGCAAGTAATAACTACTGCCTTTGGCATGGGTTCGGGAGGAAACTTAACTATAAAAGCCTCAGAATCAGTGGAATTGACTGGAGAATTGATTGGTACTGGCTTTATATCTGCTAGCGGCTTATATTCTGCAACTGATGGAGAAGGACAAGCAGGTTCCGTGACAATTACTACTCCTGTATTGCTTATCCAAGCAGGAGGACAAGTAAATGCTAGTACGCGTAATAGTGGCAAGGGTGGAAATGTAAGTGTTACTGCTAACAAAATACATCTGATTGGTCGCACGGCTAACGATCTTAGTGCTAGCGGCTTAGCTAGCCTGACTCAAGGCGTAGGAGATGCAGGTTCAGTAATAATTAACACTCAAGAATTGCTGATTCAAGATGGAGCAGCAGTAAGTGCTGCCACATTTAGTGCTGGCAAGGGAGGGAATTTGACTGTCACTGCTGACTCTGTAAAACTAATTGGTCGTTCCGTTGGTGGTCGTCCCAGTAACTTGTCTGTTCAAGCTAGAAGCGCAGGGGATGCGGGAAGCATAACGATTAACGCCCAACAATTTTTAGTTAGGGATGGGGCGGGAGTATTTGTGGAAAGTCGTAGAACAGGGAATGCAGGTAATTTAACTATCGATGCTCGTTCTATTGGTTTAGATAATGGCACTTTGACGGCTGATACTCGTAGTGCCAACACTAACCCCGATCGCCCTCAAGCAACAATAACTCTACGTGCGAAAAACTTAATATCACTGCGTCGTAACAGTAACATTACTACTAACGCTGCTGGCAGCAATGTTATCGGCGGTAATATCAACATTGACACTAACGTATTAGTAGCTAGAGAAAATAGTGATATTAGTGCTAATTCAACTGACTTCCGTGGAGGTCGGGTGATAATAGAAGCCTCTGGTATTTTTGGCACACAGTTTCGGAATGTACTTACTCCAGAAAGCGACATTACTGCTACAGGAGCAAGTCCTGACTTAAGTGGCACTGTAGAACTTAATACACTCAATGCTGACCCTAGTAGAGGATTAGTAGAACTGCCGCTCGATTTAGTTGATGCTTCCCAGCAAATTGCTCAGGGCTGTACTCCCAGCGAGCAAACTGGCAGTTTTGTTGCCACAGGACGCGGCGGGTTGCCAGACAGTCCCAGCAACATACTTACCGATGATGCCATTGAGGTAAATTTGGTTACTCTTGACCCGAAAGCAAGTCGCTCTAGCCGTACCGTTTCCGCGATCGCACCTATTCCCGCACCAGTTCCTATAGTAGAAGCTCAGGGGTGGGTAATAGCTAAGAATGGTGAGGTGTTGCTCACAGCCTCTGCGCCTACCGTCACTCCCAATAATCCTGGTTTGACCCCAGAATCGTGCAATGTGGGGCAATAGGGGAAATAAGAGAGCAGGGGGAGCAGGGGAGGCAGGGGAGGCAGGGGAGGCAGGGCAGTGCGCCTAAACTGTAGATTGCTTACTCACCACACTTTGTCCCTTGGCTGCAAACCCAGCTTCTTAGTCTCGCTTTCACTACCTATCAAACCAATCGGCTGTAGTCAAGATGGCGCGATCGCATTTGAGGTAAACTGCAAAGGCGATCGCTCGATTTTTAAAGATTAGGTGCGTTATGCTGTCGCTACAAATTCTTTTGCCTTGACGTTTTCAGGTTCTGTCATCCTTGTAAGAGCTACAGCCTTGACGTTTCCGTGTTTCGCGCAGCCTGTAAGAGGTTCTGTCATCCTTGTAAGAGCTACAGCCTCGACGTTTCCGTGTTTCGCGCAGCCTGTAAGAGGTTCCGTCGTCCTTGTAAGAGCTACAGCCTCGACGTTTCCGTATTTCGCGCAGCCTGTAAGAGCTTCCGCTTTGACATTATCAAAAACTGACTCCAATTTTCACCCCCCTTAATCCCTTTTAGCTAAGGGGGGAAATAACAAATCCAGTTCCCTCCCCTTTGCAAGACTACCATGTACACACAAGTCGGAAAAACTTACCCGCCTTCATTTTCGTTTGGTAGGGTGCGTTATGGACTTTAGTCCTAACGCACCGAAAATCTGGGATGGTGCGTTAGCCTCCGGCATAACTACTTTTAAAGAATTTGGGGTAATTAAATCACTTGTGTACACCGTAGCCTTTGCAAGGGGAGGGCTAGGGAGGGGTAAAAAGTGTGTTGCGTAAGCGTTTAAGCTTAGGTTAACACCAATAGCTGTACCCCTACAATAAATGTGGTTCAAAGATGTAAACACTACTGTAAGTCACTTAAATTTTAAGTTTTTTCCGAAAAATCAACAATTTTACGTATGACAACTTTTTATACAATTGTCCACCATAGAGTTATGAGAATTTTGGAAAATGAGTATTAATTATGGCAAGGCAAAAACGCAGTTCACGTACTCTTGACAAGGCTGAAGTCCGTCTAGCAAGCATTAAATCTATCAGTCAAAGTCTCGATGTTGGAGAAGGTTTGACGGTCAAAGATTATACTAATAAAATTGAAAGCCTGCGACAATCTATAGAAGCATACAATACCACTCTCTCTACTATCGATGTCTTACTAACCCAGATCGTTGAAAATGAAAAAGATTTGGCAGATTATTCTGATAAAATTTTGCGTGGTATTGCTTATAAATTCGGTAATAATAGCCACGAGTATCAGATGGCTGGAGGTACTCGGAAAAGCGATCGCAAGCGTATTGTACGTCAAAGCGTGGTTTTGCCTAATTAAGTAGGCGCAATTAAACTGAACTATGTAAAATTTTGTAGGGGGAAAGGTTAAAGGGTAAAGGTTTTTTGCTTTTCCCCTTTCCCTTTATCCTTGTTAATCATGGCACTACTTGCTTCAACAGAAATACTATCAAGTATTAAATTTTACATGAAACAACAAGGCGCAATTCTCTGGCTGACTGGGTTAAGTGGTGCGGGCAAATAAAACATTTCACTGGCATTTGTGACCCCTACGAAGAACCAATAAATCCAGAGATTATCTGTTTAACAGATAGATTCACGGTTGAACAATGTGTTAACCAAGTTCTTCACTATTTACAAAGCCAAGGTATGATATCAGCTTTTAATAAAAGTAAAACTTACATATAGCAATTCTTGTTTGAATGAGGTATACGGGTAGGAGCGGCAAAGCACATTGAGGGCAAGAACGTGAAAAGAAAACGATTTTTATTTTTCCGTAGAGTCCGCTATCTGTTGAAGTATTTGTCCAGAGAAGCTTACCGTTGTGGAATACTGATACTTTTAGCTATGTTCTTAGCCATAGGTGTATTGCCACCCACCTTTGCTTTTGTTGCTGCCCAAAATTCCATTGTTCAAGGTGTACCTAATGCCCAAGAGTTATTTCAACAGGGCAGAAACTTATATGAAGCAGAACGTTTTAATGAGGCATCTTTAGTTTTTCAACAGGCATCTGTTGCTTTCAAAGCTCAAGGAGATAGACTAAGGCAAGCCATGAGTTTGAGTAATGTCTCCTTAGCCTATCAGCAATTAGGACAGTGGTCTAAAGCCAGTCAAGCGATCGCCCAAAGTCTGAATCTGTTACAAGATATCTCTACCGACCAAGACTCGCGATCGCAAATCCTAGCGCAAGCTTTAGATATTCAAGGTCGGCTACAGTTAGCACAAGGAAAAGCTGAATTAGCTCTAAATACTTGGCAACAAGCAGCTGCAATTTATGCAAAAATAGACGATAAGACTGGGTTAATCCGTAGCAAAATTAACTCTGCTCAAGCCTGGCAAACTTTAGGAAATTATCGTCAAGCCCAGAAGAGATTAACAGAGATTAACCAAAACCTGCAAAACCAACCAGACTCAACTCTCAAAGCTACAGGATTGCGTAGCCTTGGCAATGTACTGCGAGTTGTTGGGGATCTAGAACAATCCCGAAAGATTTTGCAGCAGAGTTTAGAAGTAGCAACGCGAATGCGATCGCCTCAAGTTATCAATGAAACTTGGTTAAGTTTAGGTAACACCGCCACAGCCCAGCAGGATACCTCAGCCGCTCTAAATTACTATCAACAGGCTGCCGCTACGTCTACTTCGTCTACTACACGCATCCAAGCCGATTTAAATCAACTTCGCCTATTGTTGGATGATAATCAACTGACTGCTGCTCAAGCGTTAGTGTCTAAAATCCAAGCTCAAATCCCTAACTTGCCTGCCAGTCGTAAGGCGGTTTACGCTTGCATTAACTTTGCTCAAAGTCTCATGAAATTAAGAGCAAAAGGCGTAAAGCACGAGGTAAAGGAGATTGCCCAGCTTTTGGCTATAGCAGTCCAACAAGCCAGAGATTTACAAGACCAACGAGCAGAGGTTTATGCTTTGGGAAATCTCGGAGGATTATACGAACAGACGCAACAATTTGATAGCGCCCAAGACCTCACTCAACAAGCCTTAGTTATATCCCAAGCCATCAATGTGCCAGATATTACCTATCGTTGGCAATGGCAGTTAGGACGCTTGCTGAAAGCTAAGGGAGATATCAAGGGAGCGATCGCAGCTTACAGCGAATCAGTTAAAATCCTTCAATCCCTCCGCAACGATTTAGTTGCAATTAATCCAGAGGTGCAGTTTTCTTTCCGAGATGAAGTAGAGCCAATCTATCGGCAGTTGGTAAATTTGCTTTTGCGATCGGAGGGCAACTCCCAACTCAGTCAAGACAACCTAGTTCAAGCCCGTGCTGTTATTGAATCCCTACAAATAGCTGAACTGGATAACTTCTTTCGGGTTGCTTGCTTGGAAGGAAGACCAATACAAGTTGACTCTGTGATCGATCGACAAGATCGGACTGCGGCAGTTATTTATCCAATTATCTTGGCCGACAAACTAGAAGTTATTCTCAAGTTACCTCAACAACCATTGCGTCATTACAAAACCAGTATTACTGCAAGTGAGGTAGAAAAAATTTTAGACCAATTGCGACAAGAACTGATCAAACCTTATACACTGCAACAGACTCAGGCATTATCTAAGCAGGTATATAATTGGCTGCTGCAACCTGCTGAGAAATACTTAGCCAAATCTCAAATCAAGACTTTGGTGTTTGTCTTGGATGGTTCCTTGCGAAATATTCCTATGGCTGCCCTTTATGACGGTCAACATTATCTTATCGAGAAATATGCGATCGCTTTGACTCCAGGGTTGCAGTTATTAGCTCCCAAATCTTTGTCACAGCAACAAATAAAAGTTTTGACTGCCGGCATTACTGAAGCACGCCAGGGCTTTTCTGCCCTAAGTAATGTGGCGCTTGAGTTGAATGAAATTAAATCTGAAGTACCCACTACAGTGCTACTCAATCAAAAATTTACCAGCAAAACTTTGCAAACAGAAATCAATTCTGTTCTTTTCCCTGTAGTACACCTGGCAACTCACGGTCAGTTTAGTTCCAAAGCAAACGAGACGTTTATTCTCACCTGGGATGGTCGGATCGATGTCAATCAGCTCGATACCTTACTTCGTATTAGAGATACGGAAAGACCTAATGCCATTGAATTACTCGTTCTTAGCGCCTGTCAAACTGCTGCTGGAGATAAGCGGGCTGCTTTGGGACTTGCTGGCATAGCTGTGCGGGCAGGCGCACGCAGCACCCTTGCTTCTTTGTGGAATTTGGATGATGCATCTACCGCAGAGTTGATGAGTCAATTCTACCGAGAATTAATTAGCAAACAGTTGACTAAAGCCGAAGCACTCCGTCAAGCCCAACTAGCTTTGTTAAAAAACCCTAAGTACCAACATCCGATATTTTGGGCACCTTACGTCCTACTGGGTAATTGGTTATAGCTATTAAGAGTCGTTAGTCCTAATCAAGTAGCAACCACCGCCTGAGAGATGATTGACCTATTATCAATTAATCGAAAGCGCGATCGCTGTTGCTAGATTAATCTTGGATTGGTTTCAAAAGACTTAAAAAATAGACGCTCTGGCGGATTCAAACTGATGAAACTTGTGGGTCTGTTTATGGTATAGTCAAAAATTAGCCAAAGAACTACCATACCAACCCTGACTTGAAAAAGGCAAAAGGCAGAAGGAAAGAAAGTTTTTTCATCTGTCCTGGTGTATGTAGTTCATGACGGCTACTTATTTGTTTAAATAAACAGATCAAAAACCAAGGATGAGCTGGAAAACTGACGGGAACCCGTGCCATCACCTTATTATACTTGCAGTTTATGAAGATTCAATACGATCCTAATAAGGTCAAACACCTACGCCGTATCGCTCACTTACTTGATACATCTATCCCCATACCAGGAACTAATTATCGTATTGGATTAGATCCCGTTTTAGGATTACTAGGAATAGTAGGAGGTAGTGGAGATTTTATTGGTGGTTTATTCGCAGCATATATTGTTGTAGAAGCAGCAAGAATGGGCTTACCTAGTAATGTGATATTCCAAATGGTAGGTAACGTTCTAATTGATTCCTTGGTCGGCTTAGTTCCAGCAGTGGGCGATCTTCTAGATTTTACTTGGAAGGCTAATTCCAGAAACATTGCTTTATTAGACCAACATATAAATATTACTCCTCAAAACCGGAAAGCTAACCCTCTGTTCGTAATAGGAATTACGATACTTCTAGCATTCATTGTTTTGGGATTTGGCATTTTAGCAATTATGTTAATTCGTGCAATTTTCCAGTTTTAATTTTATATAGGACTCCAATTTGATTTTTGAAAAAACGACCTATTCCTCGAAAAGGTTGATGCTTTTCAATTACAACAGTCTACTATCGGTTCTGAAGTAATATTATTTAAACCAACAGATTGCAAAATGTTAGCCCAATCATTTCGTCTCGCATCTAGGCGGCGAAGTTCGGCTGAAGCATTCACTAACTCGTACCAAATACCATAAGTGGCATAAAGAGCAGCGCGCTGCTTGAGCGTTGCTTTCTCTAACTGATTTTTCAAAACAGTGTTGGGTTCAACTCTTTTTATCCAACCATCAACAAAAACAGGTGGTTGTTGTGGATTACAGTAAATATTAAAGTACCAATGATAGCGATCGCCAGTTTCTAACGAATAAGCTGTTGATGGCAAAGAGATGCTAACAACCCCTGGTGTCCCAGACAAGGAAACAGGACTTTGGTATACAATTTCTCCCGCTTCATTCTGTAGCACAAACTCTGCGGAAGCTGTGGTTACATAAGGAACGTAAAACCAGAAAGTTGGATGAGAGATAGTCGTTAATCCAAAGACTAGTTCTGCATTTGGAGACTGATAAACCGGAACTAACGCTGTCAAGTTCTTTTCTTGGGATGCAGTAAACTGCTTATTTATGGTCTTGCAACCGCGCTTTCCTCCTGCTGTGCGATTACCAGGTGCGTTAATGTCCTCTGGCGGAGGAGGTGCGTTAAAAATTCCCTTTTCAGGAACCTGAGATTTTACGAGCTGTGTTGGTACTAGTGTGAAGCAAAGCAAGATTAAAGCGATGGCTGCACCAAGGTCTGCGACGAACGTACAGACTAGTTTAAGCTCTCGAAGAGTTATCTTCATTTCAACAGTCACTCAAAGTTTTTACATCCTTCTGTTGGTAATTGTCCAATTTTACAGTTCTAAAATAAATATAATAAACGGACTAATGAAGGCTATTTAGATCATCAAAAGTATAAAAGATATTTTCGGAAATTATCCCCTTTCTGTCTTTTCTGATTACGAATTACTATTACTGCCTTGATAGATGGTGTAGATTACTACACTACTACCTGTAACGGCAAGGGCTAGCACGGCAGGAATTAGCGGTATCCAAATGCCTGCCAAAAGGATAACCAAGCTCATTGCAGATATAACCACAATTACAGTAATTCCTACTAATGCTAAAAGCAAGAAATTACGAATGCGCCATGTGAATAACCCTCCAAAAACAGACCAGCAAAAGACCCACAAAGCGTCACCCCAAACAGGCCAAACCCACAACAGGGTTCGCCCATCTAAAACAGCACTGAGAATTTGACTCACCATTTGAGCATGAACAACAACTCCTGGCATTTGCTGGTTCTGGTCGGTAGCGTAAGGCGTGGAAAAATAATCACCAGCACTTTGGTTAGTAATACCAATGAGTACGAGCCGATTCTGCACCATCTTGGAATCGATCGCACCCCTAAGCACATCTTTTAATGTGACCTGCTCGACAGCTTTTAAGGGAGAGTTAAAGGAACGGTAATTCAGCAATACTTGATAGCCCCAGTCATCCAGTTGTTGATAGCCACCCATGTGCGATCGCAATCGCTTAAATACAACTTTGCCAATCTGCAACTCCTTGGTTTTGGTGTACTGTGTAGAGATGCCCTCTGCTTCTAAGTAACGAAATGCCAATTGAGCGCTGAAGGCGTAGGATGTAGTACAAGGGGATGAGTCGCCTGGTTTCATCGCAATTAGATGGCGGCGGAGAATACCATCGCTGTCTTTGACAAAATCGCTAAAGCCTTGACGTTCTAGAGGAATTTCTGGAGGAGGTGAAACGCCTGGTTCATCGATCTGGGGTTCGCTGACTTTGCAAATAGCAATGAAGCGATCGCTGCGCCGCATCCAATTAGCTAGAGGTGATTCCTGGGGGTCTACAGGAAAATCGCGATAAATATCTAAACCAATGGCTCGTGGTTTGAACTTTTCGAGTTTCTGCACAAGTAGAGCAAGTGCGCGATCTGATAGCGAGCCTTTTCTTTGCTGCTGTTCTGGTAGCTGAAAATCATCTTCAGCGATCGCAACTACCAACAGGCGGCGATCTGGTTGTTCGTTAGGGCGCAGCCGCAGCAGTTGGTCGAAAGCTTTTAGCTCGGCGGGTTGTAGTAGTCCTAGATGCCGCACTCCCATTACTAAAGCTGTTACAACGACAGCAAAAATCATCACCGCTTGCAGACGGCGCTTGCTGGGCAATGTCTGTGCTGATTCTAAGCTTGATAATCCTTTATCAAGCCAATTTTGATTAAAAACAGCAGCATATATGCGGTTATAAACTTTTAATAAACCCTGTTGCTTAACTACCAATCCTGATAGCCGCAATTCCATTTGTTCGGAACTATTATCTGATGTTATTTGACCTGTTTGTAAAATTTTCTGATAAAGTTTCAGTAACTTTTGAATGCGCTGTTCGCTTCTCAAAATGCCATTCCCATCAGCGCACCTGCAAAAAAGGCGATCGCGAATTGTTCTCAGATGCTCCGGTTCATCTTGGGATTCCCAGTTTTCAATTATTTGAGAGCGCACCAGTTTCTCAATATACTCTGCTTCACCATCTGGTGGAATGGCAGAAGAAGATGCGTAGCCGCTTTGCGGCTTGTCGCTAGACATCGCTAACTGACAAAGCTTCTGAGTGAGAAAAGGTTGACCGCCACTCCAAGCTAATATCTCTTTCAACACTCTATGAGGGTTAACAAATTTATCCACTAATCCCTCAGCTAATGGTTGAGCTTCAGACAATTGAAAGCCGTTGAGTTCAATTGCCCGACCAATGTTAAAAGGTGTCCGGTGTTTGTCTTGAATCAAATCGTAAGGAGTAGTTACCCCTAGCAGTGCAAATGTCAGGCGTTGGTAAGCTGGATTATCAGCTCGTTTGTTATAGCAAGCCCGAATCAAAGCTAAAAAATCATCCTTGAAGTTTAATTTGAGAATGCTATCTATTTCGTCTACAAAAATTACAATGTTTTGCGAGACTTCTGCCAGCAACACTGACTCAATAAACTCACTCAAGCGCTGCACTGGTGAAAGTCCAGAGCGATCGCTCCACCAAGCCAATACCTTGAATTTAGGGATGAAACTACGTGCTAACCTGCGTAGTACGCCCAAATACCACTCAGATGCAGTGATATCCTGACTTCCAATCGCCGTAATGTCGATAACACCACAGGCAATATTTTCTGCTTGCAGTTTCCGCATTGTTTGTACTCGCAGGCTGGACTTACCCATCTGCCGCGAGTTGAAGACATAACAAAATTCCCCAGCTTTGAGCGCATCATAAAAATCTTTGTCGGCTTGCCGCTGCACATAGCTGGGAGCATCAATTTGTAGACTCCCTCCGACTTGATATTTGTAAGCCGAGTTTTCTGCTTTGCTCATCTGCAAGAGTCAGTTGTCAGTAGTAGAGACGCGATTAATCGCGTCTCTACTGTTGTCATTTGTCATTTGTTATTTCCCCGCGTCTGTTTGTCCCTAACTAACGAGGCGATTTTGAAAATATTGGCGATACAAATCGCAGCGTGGCATTACCTTGTTTTCATTACAATATACTACTAGACCCATACTGTGTAATTTAAACGCTGACTCCGAGTCTAGTTCTATTGGTACTGAACTTTTCACAACCTGGCTATAAGCTGCTGCTAAATTTGGATAATGTTCGAGATTACACAAATGTCCTCGGAGATGGTCGCTGTAAATTCCCGCTTCAGTTGGGGCTGTTTGCAACAACTGCTCAAGTGTAATGTCTTGGTGTTGAACGTGATAAAGAGCCAACCGGACTAAATTGGGATGTCCTCCTATCATGTCCATCAATTTTTCAATTTGAGCATCAGTCCAATTTAGTCCCTGATGACGCTCAACCAAAGTTTGGACTTGTTCTGGATTAAACTCTTGCAATTCAACGCTCAACCCTACATTAAAGGGAGATTGATTGATATTTAACGGAATATAAACTTCTTTGGAATGTACCAAAACTAGCCGGAGTTTTTGCCAGAGTTCGCTACTGCGATCGCCATACTTAGCATACTCATACCAAGCCCGCAACAGGCTAAAAAAGTCTTCGGCAATGTCGCGATATGGAAAGATGCGATCGACTCCATCTAAACTAACTACTAATGGGGTATCGATTTCTTCTAACAAACACTCTTCAAAGTAAGCGGTGGTTTTATCCTTACTGCCATAAATACTCCAATAATCATCTAACTGATGAAGCTGCTTCAGTTTCCTCCCAACACTTTCACAAAACCAGCGTAAAAATGTATCCAAGCTGGTAAAAACTGCTTTATCTGCTAGATGAAAACTTAAGGATACTGTTTGACAGCCATGATTTCTAGCTTCATCGAGAATCCTAGCCATGAGCGAGGTTTTGCCCATCTGTCCGGGTGCTTTGATGCGGATTAAGGAACCTGGCTGCAAAATCTCTTGATAACAGCGCTCTTCAATTGGAGGGCGATTGATATAAAAGCTAGAAGCGAGAGGGACTTGACCTACCGGGAATTCTGGTTCTGCGAGTACAGTTACTAATGCTTCCTCATTTCCTTGAGAAACTGAATTGTTGGATGTCATTTCCTCCATATTTAACTGTGAAGATGACATCAGCTTTTGGGTCTGTGAAGTTACCTCTAACTGCTCTGGTGAAGCCGCAGTGTGCGAAAGCCGCTGCCGCTCTAGTGCTGCTTGAAAATTCTTTTTACTAACCTTTTCGCCAATTGCTTGTGACAACATCTGCCATAGCTTAGGACCAACATCATGCTGTATGTATTCAGTAGTGTAGCCATGAGTTTGGGCAATCTCGTCATACTTCTTCCCTTGCCAAGAGCTACGAAGTATGGTCACTTCAATATCTTTCAGATGTCTTTTTGTCTGGGCAACAACTGCTGCATCTAATATTTTGAATGCTGTTTCAAAGTCCATTGCTCAGGGATGAATGACAACTATCTGCATATTGAGCTACAGCCCGAATTTTTAACTTTCCAGATTTTTTCCCAACCAATATTTAAATCAATGAAATCCAGGCATGGTCTAGTTTAGCAAAGATTACTCTCCTTAAAATTTCTTACTTAACCTTACTTGACCTTTTTGTCGTTCAACTTTGTGGAATCAAACTCCTTAAATTATCCATATTTACGTTTCTGAGCGTAAAAGGCAACTTAGTAATAACAGCAATAGCAGTTATTGGGCTTTGGACAAATCTAGCTTTGTTGAAATGTCCAAACTCCAAACCAGGTAAATAATACACAAACTCATAACTCAATCAAAGGAAACACAAAATTATGGCGATTATTAGTGGAACCATAACCCCTGCTGACGACAAAATCATAGCTGATGGGGCAAACGATAAAATCGATGCTTTGACTGGTAACGACACAGTTAATGGTGGCGCGGGCAACGATACTCTTATAGGCAACTTTGGCAATGATTCTTTATTGGGGGGACTTGGTAACGATTTGCTTGATGGTGGATTCAACAGAGATACCCTTGATGGTGGTGCAGGTAACGATACTCTCAACGGCGGCGATGACAATGATACCCTTTCTGGTGGGACTGGGAACAATCTTGTTAATGGCGGCGCAGGTAACGATACTCTCATTGCTCAAAATGGGAACTTTCCTGGTGTCGGCGATATTGGCGATACTTTGATTGGCGGTACAGGTAATGACGAGTTGCGTGTTGAGGGAGCCTCAAATTATTTCTTGACTAATAATCGCCTATTTGTCGGTAATTTAGCCCACCAGTTTTCTGAGGTGGAGAATGTCAGGCTCACTGGTACTGCGGGTAATGACACGATTAATGCATCTCAAGCTTTGTTATCAGGGCGAACCTTTCTCTTCGGCGGTGCAGGTAATGACACCATCATCGGTAGTCGTGGTCTTGACCAGATTAACGGTGGTGATGGTAATGACAGCATCGTAGGAGGAACGGGGTTTAACTTCCTGCGTGGTAATAATGGCAATGACACCCTCATAGGTGGGAATGACGACAATAATCTTAATGGTGGAGCAGGGAATGACTTCCTCCAAGGTGGAACTGGTAGGGATAGTTTTTCCGATAGTGCTTTTGATGGAGCGGGTGATGACCAGTATATCGGAGCAGGAGGAGAGGACTTCCTATTTATAGAAGGGGACAATAACTTTGAGTTGTTCTCATTTGTTAATGAGCCAAACAAAAGCCAACTCAAAGGTGGCAAATTTGGCCCCTTTGCTAATCTAGACGACTCAGCCACAGGTACTGATACCCTCGAAGGTATTGAAAACGTTGAAATTCATGGAGGCGCTAGCGGCAATCGTATAGATGCCAGTCGCGCTAATCAAAATGTAAACGTAGTTCTTCGTGGTTTTGATGGCAGTGATATCCTCCTGGGTGGCAGCGGTAACGATGACCTATCTGGTGGATTTGGTAGCGATCGCCTTGATGGAGGCGCGGGTAACGATCGCCTAGATGGCGATCTAGGTAATGATACTCTTGTCGGAGGCAAGGGCAATGATACCCTCCTTGGTAGTGGTGGCTTTAATAGCGGAGAGATAGATACCTTAACAGGAGGAGTTTTCTTTCAAGGGGTTCAATCTGTTGATACATTCAACCTAAATAGTTCCTATCGACAAGCTGGTCATGCTATTATCACGGATTTCTCGCTATTAGATGGGGATAAGCTCAATCTTCGCGGTTCTGCTAGCGATTACACATTCGTCAAGCAAAACTTTACTCCTCGTTCTTTGACTAATGACTCATCCATCTTAGATACGGTCATCTACTTCGGCTCTGCTGCTTCCGGCGACGTGATTGCTGTGGCTGAAGATGTGAGTTTGACTACGATAACTCCTGGTATTACATTTACTATCTAAACGATGAAAACATTGCGCTGGCTACTGCGATGCCGTGTCCAGTTCAAGACTTATCATTAAGACCGCAAGGGTGTAGGGGTATAAGGGTTTTGCTCGCCTACACCCTTACGGTATTGACAATGCCAGAACGCGAGAACCGATAGTTCTCTCAAAAAGACGCATTGTTTTAGTTGTTACAACTTGAAAGCCCAAAGATTTGTAGAGCTTGTAGGCTCTGGAATTCTCAATATCTACGCTGATAAAAACAGTGCTTGCCCCCGCAGCTGTTGCATCGGCGATACACTGCAACAGTAACTGTGTACCGATACCTCTTCCGCGATATTCAGCATGAACCGCAAGATTTGAGCCTTTAACTAGCGCGGCGACGCACTAGCAAAATATAGAAGAAACACAGTCTAGCGAATGTTTTAAAGCGAATAAATATTACACTTGAGTAGTACCATGACAGCAAAAACCGTCCGATCAATGGTGCATTATTCGCCCGAATTTGAGCCTGGTTCTGGGTGATTTTGGCAGAAATATTGGTGAAGTAACGATTGTTACTATCCCGTTTGAGAGATTAGATTTATTGGCCTCACCCAGGCATGGTACATCTAAAACAAAAACGACGGAATCCCTTTTATCAAAATTTAT